>JBOFUV010000035.1:0-64705 GCA_051652765.1 Microcoleaceae cyanobacterium
TTGACACGGAGAGTGCAGCCATTATTAAGACGGTTAAAATCAACAGCAACCCTGGATTAGTCACTCCCAACATCTCAGGCAATACCCTCACCCTGGACTATCTGGAGAATCAGGTAGGAACGGCGGAGATTACCGTTGAAGCCTTTGCCAATGGCCGATCTGCCACTGACATATTTACCGTTACGGTTAATTCAATTAGTGATCCACCCACCGGGATTAGCCTTGATGACAGCACGATCAACGAAAATCAACCCATTGACACAACAGTGGGCAGGTTCGTTACCACGGACGGTGATGCCGATGATACCCATACCTATCGTTTTGTTTCTGGGCCTCAAGATGGGGACAACGATACATTCACCATTGTTGGCAGGCAATTGAGAGCCCAAACTATCCTGGACTTTGAAACACAAGCAACCTACAACATTCGGGTGCAGACGGAGGACAGTCAAGGGCTAACCTTTGAGACTCCTTTGACGATTACGGTCAACAACCTACAGGATGCTCTCAGTCTCTCCAGTCCGTTGGGGGAAATTGTGCTGAATGAAGATCCAGCCAACACCATCATTGACTTATCAGGAGTATTCATTGGAGCCGATCCAGCCGCCGTTATCACTCAGGTCATCACCGCCAACAGCAATCCTGCATTGGTAAATGGCGTGATTTCTGGGGAGATTCTGACCTTGGCGGTTCAACCGGATCAAGCTGGAACAGCAGAACTCACCTTGGAAGCCACGACCAATGGTCAAACGATTTCGGACACCTTTACGGTTACCGTGAGTCCTACAGATGATCCTCCCAGGGCTGTCAATCCCATTCCTGACATTGCTGTTAATGAAGATACTGTCAATACCACCCTGGATCTATCTGGGATCTTCGATGATATCGACAGTGATGAAATCATTACTAAAACGGTTCAGTCCAACAGTAACCCTCAATTGGTTAATGTCAGTTTGTCCGGTGAGACTCTCACCTTGGACTATCAAGATAATCAAACTGGCATAGCAGAAATTACAATCGAGGCCAGTTCCAACGGTCAGACCACAACAGAGAGCTTTACCATTACGGTCAATCCCGTTAACGATGCACCAACCTTTGTCAGCAATGCCCCAACTAGCGCTGTTCAAGACCAACTCTACACCTACACAATTGCGGCTCAGGATCTAGACTCAGGGGATACGCTGACGTTCACCAGTGTTAACCTGCCATCAGCTTGGCTGACCCTAAGAGATAACCGAGATGGCACAGCCACCTTAGCCGGAACTCCGACCAGCGCAGAGGTTGAGAATCCTCAAATCATTGAGCTACGGGTTCGGGATGCATCAGGAGCCACTGGCACTCAGAGCTTTATGATTAACGTTGACACCGAGAATCAATCTCCTGTTTTTGCTGGGGTTCCGGGGACAAGTGTTGATGAGGGCGGATCTTACAGTTTCGTTCCTACAGCCAGTGATCCTGATGGAGATGTGCTGAGCTTTAACATTCAGAATCGACCTAAGTGGGCCACCTTTAACTTTGCCACTGGTGAACTCAGCGGAAACCCCACGAGTGAGGATGTTGGAACCACAGAAAATGTTGTGATCAGCGTAAGTGACGGTGGGTCAGTCATTAACTTGCCCGCGTTTAGTTTGACGGTGAATGGGATCAACGATGCCCCCACTGATATTCTCCTCTCCCGAAACAGGATCAATGAGAATGAAAGCGGAGCCATTATTGGAGAACTCACAGTCATTGACGAGGACAGTGACAGCTTTAGCTACGATGTCAGTGACTCTCGGTTTGAGGTCGTGAATGATCGGCTTAAACTCAAAGCAGACGTTAGTTTAGACTATGAGACTGAACTAACAGTTGCTCTAACGATTGCGGCCACTGATTCAGGTTCTTTGAGCATTAGTGAACGCTTTACCCTGCTGGTTAACAATGTTGTTGATGTTGATCCAGAACCCACACCCACACCCACACCCACGCCAACCCCAACGCCCACACCCACGCCCACGCCCATACCCACGCCAACCCCAACCCCAGTCATCCGACCCACCCAACCCTCTCCCAGCCCTCGGGGCTCCGATCCCACACCGGGTGAAGAGCCAGAGCCAGATATTACGATTACATTGCCAACACCAACGTCTCAGCCCAACCCTCCTAATCTATCTAGTTCTCCTCAGGAAGGTTCTGATGAAAATGATATTCTGCAGGGAACACCAGAGAGTGATATTCTCAGTGGCCTCCAAGGAGATGATGAACTGTACGGTCTCTCAGCCAACGACAACCTGTTTGGCGGTGTCGGAAACGACTTAGTGAGTGGCAATCCCGGCAGCGATTTTGCTGATGGCGGAGGGGAAAATGACCAGATCTTCGGCGGCAAGGACAATGATACCCTGGTGGGCAACACCGGGGAGGATGTTCAGTTTGGAGATATTGGTGAGGATCTACTGTTTGGGGGTGCAGATCGAGACCTACTCTACGGGAACCAAGACGATGACGAGCTGAATGGTGAAGCGAGTGCAGATGACCTGTTCGGGGGTCAAGGCAATGATTTAATCTTCGGTGGCGCTGGCGATGATCTCCTCTGGGGCGATCGCGGCAGCGATACCTTGAATGGTGTAGATGCTGGCGGTTCCAATCCGGGTCGAGGCGAAGTTGACGCTCTGAACGGCGGAGAGAGTGAAACCGATCTGTTCGTCTTGGGGGATCAGAACCAACCTTACTACGATGATGGCAACGCATCTACCGTAGGTCAGGAAGACTACGCCTTAATTATGGACTTTAATTCTAATGAAGATTTAATTGTCCTAGCCGGAAACTCAAACCAGTATCTTCAAAATCCTCTCTCAATCAACGGAGTCAGTGGTACCGGGATCTATCGGGATAGCAACACGAACCAGTCCTTCGATGGTAATGACGAACTCATTGCTCTGGTGAAGGATGTTACTTTAATCGGCTCAGAGAACGTTTTCAGGTACGCAGTCTAGCTGAAGTCCGGTTAACAAAAAACAAGAGTTAAGCTCTGGGTCTGAACTCAGGCTGCCACAGTAACAGTTGATTGATATACATTCCTCAATGATTTGTGGGCAGGGGGGGTTTGGGGCATTGACCCTTGGGACGAACTCTCCAAACCCCTCTCTGGTTTTCTCGTGATTGATTGAGGATTGCTGTAGTGATCAACTGCCAGTTCATAACATTGATCGTCCTGACTTGAGTTAAAGTCTAGCTGAAGTCAGGACTACGAGTAATTTTTGCATCCAAAAGTTCTGATGGAAGTCAGAGTTTAGGGATTCTCTTGGCGATCACCCGACCGATCTCAAGGGATGCTGTTGCTGCTGGGGAAGGAGCATTACAACAGACTTCCCGGTTTATAATAGATGCCAGAGTGAACTGGTTTGATCGGGGGGCAAGACGGTTTTCTTTTTCTATTTTCTAGTCCCAAACTCTTTGCTTGAGGTTGATATTGGCCAAGTGCCACCGCTACTGATAAGCCCACAATTCCACCCCCAATGACTGCAAAATCCTACGTTCCTTCTCCCTCTCGTTTAGCAATTACGTTAGGTGATCCGGCAGGAATCGGCCCTGAGGTCGTCCTCAAAGCCCTGGCTGACCCCAGCCTGACTCAAGCTTGTGAGATTACCCTGGTTGGTAACCGTTCTGTGCTGTCCCAAACTTACCATCATCTTCGGAAGCAGTCCTTGGTGTTGGCCGATCCAGAACAATTCTCCATCCTTGAGGTTGAACCGGAAATCTCTCTCAAGGTGCAGTTGGGAGAGGGAAACGCGACAACTGGGGCTGCCAGTTTTGCCTACCTAGACCAAGCGATCGCCCAGACTTTGGCCGGGAATTTTCAGGGAATCGTCACTGCTCCCATTGCTAAAACCCTCTGGAAAGCCGCAGGGCAAAACTACCCAGGACAAACAGAACTCCTGGCAGAACGGGCTGGAGTTGAACGGTTTGGGATGTTGTTTGTGGCGCGATCGCCCCACACTGATTGGATACTTCGAACCTTGTTAGCGACAACTCACATTCCTCTGGCTCAAGTCTCCGAGCAGTTAACTCCAGAACGGTTAACCCAAAAGTTAGAGCTACTGATCGCCTGTCTCAAACACGACTTTGGTTTAACCCATCCTAGAATTGCTGTGGCGGGCTTGAATCCCCACAGCGGAGAGCAGGGACAATTGGGAACTGAGGAACGAGATCGGTTAATCCCTTGGCTGGAGCAGATGCGCGATCGCCATCCTCAGGTTCTGCTTGATGGCCCTGTTCCTGCGGATACTCTCTGGGTGAAGCCCGGTCAGGCTTGGTTTGGAACAGCCACCAATGCCCACGATGCCTATTTTGCCCTGTACCATGATCAGGGTTTGATTCCTGTAAAGTTGATGGCGTTTGATCGAGCGGTGAATACAACCCTCGGTTTGCCCTTTGTGCGTACGTCTCCCGATCACGGCACGGCGTTTGACATTGCAAACCGGGGAATTGCTGATGCAAGGAGTATGACGGCAGCAATTCAGCTCGCGATTGATCTGATTCAAATGCGTCGGACTGAAGAGACGCCATGAAGTTCATACCCAACTTTCATCTCTCTGAAATGGCAGCGGTCATGCTTTAAGGTTTAGTTTTAAGGTCTGATTTTAAGGCTTGATCAGCAGACTTTAACAGGTTCTCAGCTTGATTTTCCCAACTAAATTGTTTTGCTGCTGCCAACGCTGCTGCCTTTGCCGAGGCAAGTTTTTCAGGATGGGTCAACAACTCGGTCAGGGCATCAGCTAGTGCGACTGGATCTTCACAGGGAATCATCCGACCGATGGTTGAAAATTGGGAGAAAATCTCTTGCTGACCTTGAGTATCCGTCGCAATCACCGCTAAGCCCGCCTGTAAATATTGAAACAACTTGTTGGTCACCGTTAAGTTGCGACTCAGAACTTCAGTTTGCTCCAAGGCTAAGCCAATATCGTGTTCAGCAATCCGAGACAATAACTCATGATTAGGAACAGTGGGGTGAATGAAAATGTGATCTCGCCACTCTGAGGAAACCTGATTTTCAATCCAGGTTCGAGTTGATTCTGGGCAGATTCCTCTCAAATGGATTTCAAGTGGTTTTTTTAAATAAGCTAATGCTTGGAATAAAGTTTCAAGTCCTCGTCCCGGCCCAACTTTTTGAGAAAACCAGTGTAAGGACGGCAAGCTTAAATTGTGTCGATCTTTATTTTTACCATCAATTAATTCTCGCTCTGCCCAGGGAAAAGAGTTGTAAATTACAGTGGGTTTTGGAGCATGATAAGTGTTTGCTAAAGCTTCAGCAAGAGCGTGAGAAGTTGTCAAACAATAGGTACAGTTTTGAGTGAGAAACTGTTCCAGTATTTTCAACTGTTTGACAGGCCGAGTTGTCCTAGCAACAGGGAGTAAATCTTCTGAAAACCAATCTTCAAAATCCACCCCAACTCGGTAGCCTGCATTCAATAATTGCTTCCCTGCCCAAAGCCCAGTTTCAGAATGAACAATCGTTAAATCAGCTCGAGCTTGGCGAGCAACTTTCAACATAGCTGTTGCTCCGTAACCTAATAATCCAGGGGAAAATTTACCCCATTTTTGGTATATTACCTTAGCCAATCTTGATTCAAATCGAATTTTCCAGTTGTTAATTCGATGATTAGGTTGAAAGTCAAGAATAGGTTTGAACTGCCATTTTTTCTGAGGAATTAACAGGCGATCGCGCTCCACCAATTCAGGGTCAAACCAAAATCCCTGAACAGTAACTTCATGTCCGGCTGCCGCTAGAGCATCTGCTTCCTTTTGAGGGCGAGGCGCAGTACACAAGTGAGCACCAATTAAAATTAGAATTTTAGCCATGAAAATTCAGTCCTAAGAATCAAGGTCTATTCTATATTTCCTTAAATCCTGAATGTTGTGCTTCTTGAACTTTTAGTGCAGTCTGCTGATCC
Organism: Microcoleaceae cyanobacterium; assembly: GCA_051652765.1. Lineage (GTDB taxonomy): Bacteria > Cyanobacteriota > Cyanobacteriia > Cyanobacteriales > Microcoleaceae > JBHJGO01. Next base: position 5,931 of record JBOFUV010000035.1, read on the forward strand.
AAAAAATTCCATAGATTTTGATTGGAAACTACTGACTTTAAAGCCTGCCAGAAAACCAGTGGTCTCTTTAAAGAAGTTGCTATAAAGAATGTCCAATCTTCTAAAATCGCGTATTTTAGTAAATATCTACATTCTGGGAAAATCAAAGCAGAAAAAAACAAAGTTCCCGTAGATTTTGCGGTCTTCGATCGAGCTTCTTTCCAGATCTCATACAATGTCTCTTCTGAAAAACGAACATTTTTAAAGAAGCTTCCAGCGAGTAAAACTTGACTTTGAACATAGTGACAACGGTTCTTACTCGGGGAAGTATTTTTAGTGACAGCAAAATTTGCTAATCGTTCAGAAACAAACAGAATTGGATACTGAAACATTCTCTCTCTTACTGCCTCTATATCAGTAGATAATGTTTCTTCAGGAACAACATAGTTATATTCAGATCGAACTAACATTGCTCCTTGTGAATGTAAGGCTCCTCGGATGTTATGAAGATTTGGCCAACCAAAAAGTTTGTAGCTATCTGAAATAATCGTCATCTCATCCCAGATATTTTTTCCCGTATCTGTCCAAGTTTGGTCATTTTCCTCTTTCCAAAGGCGCATATTGGCCCAGGCTACTGAAGCGGATGGATATCTTTCCAGGGCCTCAAGCATTTTTTCTAAAAATTCAGCTTCCCACCAGTTATCATCCTCCAATAAACTAACAAATGGTTCAGAAGCTGGTTGAAATATTAAGTTAAATGTTCGAGTTGCCCCCAGATTTTTTGCGTGGTTAACGACTGAAATTCTTGGATCAGCAATTTTTTCAACCAATTGCTGTGGAAAAAGATCTTGTGGATCATCATTATGTAATTCACAAACCCAATCTTTCATGGTTTGATCTAAAAGACTCTCTAAAGCACGTTTTAAAAGATGATTTCGTTGATAGGTACAGAGATAAATACGACAAATAGCCATTCTTTAAATCCTCAATCGTTTTAATATTAAAAATCATTTAGTAGATCAATTCAAATCGAAATATTTTGAAAAAAACATGATATTTACTAAATTATCTTTTGCAGCCTTTTTACAACCTTCCAACCAACTAAAGCAGAGAGAAGTTTTGATTTTGCCCCCAATTCGGGTGTCAGATTCGATCCACCTAATTCCTGAATTTTAGCTTGTGCTTTTTGTTGTAAATCAGGAACATCTGGGTAAACTTCGTAAATAAAACGTTGAAAGACTGTAGCACAAACGTGGCGCGTCCGAGCCGTATTTTCACTTGTTAATAAGTTATTGGTTCCTTTTTCTAAGGATAAAAAAGCAGATTCCCAAGCAGAACGAGATTTTGAGCCGCTCAAACTACTAGAAATCCCAGATCTGTAGTAGGTTTTAGCACCCCAACAAAACTTTACTCCTTGACTGGCCAGTAGAATCCGGCTGAAATAATCAAAGTCATTAATGAGTGATAATCTTTCATCCCAAGGGCCTGCTTTCTCAGCAACCTTTCTAGGAATCAACCATGCTGCTCCATGCATCATCAAGTGATTTTCCCAGGCATGAATTAACCAATCAATTGAACTAAAGTCAGCCCAAAGGAGTTGAGGAATAAACAGAGCTTCTTGAGTTGATTGATAAAATCTTGCCCACTCCCCTGATGCTACAAATTCAGAGTCACCATCCTTTAAAAGCTGAATTTGACGTTCAATTTTGTTGGGTTCTAGGAGATCATCTGCATCTAAATACTGAATAAAATCTCCTTGTGCTTCCTGTAAAGCTCGATTTTCAGATGCACTTTGACCTTGATTTTCCTGATGAATAACTTTAACAACAGATGACTCAAAGTCCTTGGCAACAGCTAAACTTTTGTCTTTTGAGCCATCATCAACAACAATAATCTCTATATTCTTCCAGGATTGTGTGAGTGCAGACGTTAAGGTCTCAGCGAGAAAACTTTCAGCGTTGTAACAGGGAATTAAGATGGAAACTAAGGGTTTCATGTCTAATTTACAGGTATTTTTAGGTTAACTTAAAGCCTGAATTTTTCTGAGAAGCATGACTTTTAGTAAGTGTAACTTTACAAATGACTTTTAAAAACATGTTTCCAGCCATAACGAAAATACCAAGGCTTTGAATCAGCTACATAATGGTGCAGAATTGCTCGAGGATTAATAACTTCCCCTTGATTCGGCATTACAACATAGTCTTTTTCGGGCACAACTACACAAGATTGACCTGCCATTAACATTGCTGTTAATGCCTGTTCTTGGTAATAATGAGTTCCTTCCTTCTCAATTAGAGTTCTACACCAAAATTCAAGCTGTTCCCAGTCAATTTCATCACTGTTTAAGCCGCAAATTCCAACATTCAAACGCTCAGGAATTTCGGCTTGTGCTAACGATTGCATTAGGAGATTTGAATATCCATAGGATGTTTCTACATCGACCATGTGGCATGGATACTGAGGAAATTTCAACCAATCAATAAGCTGAATAGGATTGTTAAAAAATAACATGTCCGAATCCAGCACTAACTTCCATCCCCTAGACCCAACATGAATGTCTGTAAGCTTTCGCATATTAGGGTAATGATCCCGGCGTTCTCTAAGGGAAGGGAATTTACACTCTGGCAGATGTTGCTCTATCTGTTCTTCGATCTCTTGGATTAAAAATACTTCTGCATTTGGGAAAATTCTTTTAATTTCTTGAACATAATGACTAGAAAGATTGCCATCATCGTAAATGACCGGACATAGATTAAGTCCAGATTGTTGAATCATTGAGTAAGCACAGAAACAGGTTTGATACCAAAATTTTTTTCCAGTTAGGAAGTAGATTTTCAATAATGGTTCTGAACTTTCAATCTTAATGGGTTGTAGTTGATAAGCTGCTGTCTCCATCTGCTGACGGGCTTTTTCATCTCCAGCCCGTCGAATTGGATCTCGATGAATGTATTTTTGAATTAATCCTTTAGGAGTATAGTAAACCTGGTAAGCAATGACCCCTAAATTTAGAGATTTCGCGACTTTCTTTAATGATAGATTCATCTTTCTCCTTAAGCTAATCTAGGCCAAACAACTCACTAGTTGACGTAGTTCTGTTTCATTAATTGTCCGGATTTTTGAATAACTAGGTCTTTGAAAATATCTCAGAACACGACCAGCATTTTCAACACCAATTGCTTTAGTTAAAAGTTGAAAGTTTTTGCCTCCTAATCTTGAATTGGACAGTTTAGGTGAGCTTTTCCAAACAGCGAGAATTTTACTTTCAAATATTGAGTTAAAATGATTAGGCAATCTCCGCCAAGATATAAAGGCACACTCACCAATATATTGACGTGCTGTTAATGTTTTTTCGTTGTTGGGACAGTTTTTGATAAATTCCAACATTAGTGCTAAAGATGCGACTCCCAATCTTTCCCAATGTTGGGTAAATCTATCCTCATTATGTTGAGTGCCAACTGTATAGTGACCATTCACCTTAATCACTTTTGCTGGATAAATCGCCAAGTTATAATACATCCAAACATCTCCAACTGAATCAAAGATTCGATTTTGAGGAACTAAGGGATTTTCCAAATATTGCAGAATATAGGAATGTCTATAAATCGGACTATGAGGCATTGGTTGAACTTTTAGATAAAATTCTGCCGCTTCTTTAACAGTAGGTAAAATCCCAGTTGACTGAAAAACTAGTGAGTCATAGGAGCCTGTTAGAGTAGTTACCGCATTATCTGTGTAAGAAATGTCAGCTCCTTGTTCTTGCATTTGACTCACTTGAGTTATTAGCTTATCTGGATGAACAAGATCGTCTGAATCCAAGAATAAGATGTACTCTCCAGTTGCCTGTTTTAAGCCTGTTTGTCTTGCTACAATTGATCCCTGATTATCTTGACGGATAAAGCGTATTGGTAAATGATTAAATTCTTCTAGTTGATTGTTTAAAGGAATTGTTGAACCATCATCAACTACCAAGATCTCAACTTTTAGGGATTGGATTGCTCTAGCAACACTCTCTAAAGTGTACCTTAGCAAATCCACTCGATTGTAGGCAGGAATAACAACGGATAAATCTACAAGCATTGCTATAAGTTCGCTTACTTCTAATTTCTTAAACAGAGTTTTTTTTCGATATCCGGAGAATTACAGGATAATCATCATAAAGACTTAATCCTTCAGTTCTCCTAATCCTTCAAACGCTCCACAGGCTCCCTGCCAGCGAATATAGGATTGTGCATCTCTCCAGGGTTGATAAGTCAAAAATGCCTTGATTTGCCTTGGTAAAACTGTCCAGCGAGCAACTTTCTGCCAAGGTCGAAGTCCATGAGCATCCAAAACTTGAACCCATGAGCGGGATATGGCTCGATTTAATCGGGCTAGATAATCTTTGGCTAAACGACCCGAAGGAATTAAGTGAAGCAACTGAAGTTGAGGAAAATATCCAACTCCCCAACCTGCCCCCAGTAGAGTTAGAACAATGTCATTATCTTCGCCAGAGATGAGTTTTTTGCCTGTACGACCCAGGGCAAGTCTATTCTGACTTGAAACGACTTGTTGGGCATAGATTTCTGCTGCTGCTCGCCGTAAAACTAAACCTGCGCCAATTGGAGCAAATGCAGGATATTGCTTGGGTAAAGTGGATTGAGTCAGCGTATTTTCCCAAGAATAAACTTGGATTTCATCTCCAAAATCACGGAGTCCTAACAACCCACTAATTTCTGAAATCCAAGGTTCTGGTTTGATTTCATAATCTGGTATTGTCTTGCCACCAATTGCTCCTAATGTTGGATAGTTTTCAAAAATGTCAATCACATTTTTCAGGTAGTTACTATCAAAAACATTATCATCATCAGCAAAGACAAAGATCTCACCAACTGCTTCTTTAAACCCACACAATCTCGCATTTGCTAGACCCAGCTTTTCTTCTCGAACACAACGAGCTGTTGGATGCCAATTTAAGTTCACTTCAGTAGAAAGAGACTTTTCACTAGCGTTATCAACCACCAAAAGTTCCCAACTATCTTTAGATAATGTCTGGGATTTTAGTGCTTCCAAGACTCGATTGATATACTGAGGACGAGGGTTATGGGTACAGATAATCACACTAATTATTTTCATCATTGGTTCTTTTTGTTAGAGAAACTTCTTATCTACACCAAGTAATTCCAGACTTAGACACTTTGGCAGGTACTCCAACAGCTAAACTATTAGCAGGTATGTCTTTTGTCACGACTGATCGAATACCTATAATACTATCTTTTCCAATAAAGACACCCTTCAAGATCTGAACATATTTTGCAATCCAAACATGATTATCTATATAGATATCTTTGCCTGGGTTAATACACTTCTCATCAGATAAGTTAATAATTGAATGCGAATCTCCTGTTCTAATATCAATTCCATCAGCCAACATGCAGTCTTCACCTAGGTACACAGATGTCTTTGATTCTGCAATACCAATTTCGGCCTGTCTAATTGTTGTTCTTGAGCTAATTACTATCTTTCCTTCTTCTTCATTAAACCAAAAACATCCACTTTCAATCCTGGTGTTTTTGCCAATCATTAATTGATGACGACTTCCTTTAATATTGATTTTCAGATTATTGATGTAAGCTCCTTCTTGAATAACTACAGTGTTTTTGTCTCCGGACACATCAAATACAGTATTTTTTATAATTGGCAATCCATTTTCAGAAGCAATTTTTATGATATTAAAATGACCATTAATTTTATATTTAACACCCTGTCTAAAGTAATAAAACCAAAGGAATTTGTCCTTTAAAAAATAGTTTTTATTTAAAAAAACTAGAATGAACTGTTTCATTAACTGCATTTTTAAGAAAGTTGATAATAGTTTTCAATTGTTTTCTTGGCCATTTGTTCTCGACTGAAAAGCTTCTCAGCCCGGTGACGACCTTGTTGACCCATCTGATACCGTAATTCAGCATCATTGGCGAGTTGCAGAATTTTTGTGGCTAAGTCCTGGGGGTTGTTGGGTTCAGCTAGGAATCCTGTTACTCCATCATCTATCACCTCTGGAATACCGCCCGCTTTGCAGCCAATCACGGGCTTTTCATAACTCATTGCTTCAACATAGATTAAACCAAATGATTCATAGCGGGAGGGAGCTACAAAAATGTCACATTCTTTGTAGAGTTGATGCAGCGTTTCTAGATTAACAGCTCCAGCAAAAGAGACATTTTCATCAAACTTTTCCTGCCACTTTTCTTTGAAATTCCTTTGATAAGAATCATCTGGATCTTTCCCAACCAGAGTAAAGTAGATATTATTCCTTTGGTTCAAGACTGAGGGAATTGCTTCTAGTAAAATATCAGTGCCTTTTCGGTATTCAAAACGACCCACGTATAAAATATTGAGGCAACTTGAACTGCCTTGAGATTCAGCTAAAGTTATGTTTATCTGAGGAAGTTTAATCCCATGAGGAATAATCTCAAAGCGCTTTTGATTGATCCGAAAATCTTTGCAGACTTCGTCTCGGTGGGCTAGGGTATGGGTGACTAAATGATCGCTAAAATGAATCATCCAGCGTTCTAACCAAGCAATCCATGCAACTGCTTTTGAAGAAAACTCATAATGATCTCTATTAATTTGTGCCAGAGTTGTAGCAACTCTTGTGAACACAGGTTTATGATTGACTTGAAACAAATAAGTCAAACAGAGAGAGTCATAACTTATTGTTTCAATAACTTCTATTTGATGCTTTTTAACAATTTGATTCAGGATTTTCTGAGTATACAGAATTGCCCATAATTTTTTAATCAGTAAATGCTGTGCCCACTTCCCTTTAAAAAACTGCTCAACCCAGTTTGGAAGATCAACATGAATGGGATGGAGATACAGCTTGCCTGGAGTTCCTTCGGCATTATCAATTAAGATGTCGTCTTCAGTTAACTCTTGCTCAGTCGAAAACAAAATATGAACCTCGTGACCCAACTGAATTAATCCATGAGCAAGCTCATAAAAATGGTTAGCAATTCCACTATTCACACAATTTTTAGTGGCATAATAGGGAGTAACAATGCAAATATTTAGAGTAGAAGTTTGTAAATTTTTACCAGTTGTCATTTTGTTCATATCCGAGTTGAACTAACAATGAGTCATACTTTTGCTTAAAAACCTGCTTGTGAATTTCTTCAAAGTGGTTTTTCCAGTCTCCAGCAACACCCTTACGATTATGAGATTTTACGTCTTCTTGACCTGGTTTTCTTCCTCTTGCATACCGTGAGAAATCATGTTCATAGACAATGTTTAAAGCTTGCCAAGGATAGATTTTAGAGCTGAACGTAATAGTCTTTTTAAAAGATGGATTGAGGCGGTGAATCCCTCGATTTAAAGTTTCACCAAAGAGATAAGAGGAAAGAGATTTAACTGAAACATATGGTGAATCATCAAGTAAGTTTAGAAATTGAAGAATGTCTAGAAACTTACTATAAGGATTGGCAATCATCTCTTCAAACTTCAGCTCAAGTATATTAGGCAAGTTATAGTTCCAGTTGGCCATCTGCCCAAAGATATCTAGTTCTACTCCATCAACTTTCATGCTAGATAAATAATCCATCACGAGCAGTAAACCTTTTTCTTTGGAGAGCTGTTCTAGCTGTTTGCGGTAATCATTGAGTTCAGGCCAAGATTGAGTCGAGTGGCTATAACGATGGGAAAAATAAGCAGAGACAATAATATCTCTGGGATCTCGAATCACATGAAATCCTTTCAGATGATCTAGAACAGGTTGTACGAAATTAATGTCTGCGTTAGTATAACAAATCAAATCAAACTTATCTTTTTGGAAACATTGTTGTAAATCAAGATTAAATAGCTTTGGAGTGCTGGTGATTTTAACGTCGAGGTTAATTTGTTTACAAGCTTGATTAACCAGAGTTTCGATCCAAGTTGAACCTGATTTGTGATGCCCAAAGTAAGCTAGTTTCATGGTGCTGTTCTTCATATTTTCCTTTGATAAAACTTAATTGTAAAAATCAGAAAAACTTGGATTTTATTTTGACGAACTAGACTTGATAATCTCTTCGAGTTCGGCAGTGCTAACCTCAAAATTACTATCTCTATCTAATTCTTGAGCAGACCAATAATTGTAGTGATGCCCAAGTGACTTAGACAAATAATAATAATGGGGTAGAATATTTTTCATAGTATGTAATTCCAAAACATTAATTTGATTAGAAAAAATTAAATTAGTTAGTCCTGCACCGTGGGTTCCAACAACAAACTCTGCATCATAAAAAAGGTCGATTTGGTCTTCAATTGCCATGGTTTCAAGATTATACTTTTGAAACCCATGTTTTTCCAACATACTAAATAATTCATCTTCGTTCAAGATACAACGTGAAGCATGTTCTGACTTTTTCGCCCTTGAGATAAAGATACGATTTTTTCTTTCTCTAGGTCGCTCTGGCCCTACTCTTTTCATAAACCAATTTAAGTACTCTGATGGCAAAAATCCAGCAAACCTGCGACTTAGATAATTCAGAAAGATGAAACTCTCTATCGAGTAGACTTGATTTGAATCTACTATAGTTATGACTGCATTTTCAGGTAAGAGCCTTTTCAAAAAGAAACTTTCTACTGGTGTTGGCTGAGAGTTACACAGAACTTTAATTTCACTCAGCTTTTGATAACTATCCTGATGAAGTAAATAGAGCCTGGGAAGATTATCAATTAATGTATGATAATAATTGCTGCCATTAGCAAAAGTCCGAAATACAGTACAAAATCCTTTGATTTTTTCTGTATTACTAAAATATATTTTTTTTAAGTTAACTGAATTAACAAAGCTTTCTTTTGTTTCTATAGTACTGCTTGAATCTGAAATTACCTTTCTTGATCGAGTTAGTAAAATTTCAGTCTTAGGATAATAAATGATTCCTGGCAAAATAACTGAATAAATAGATGGTGTAGTATAAATATCACGTCGCAAATGTTTAGCTGGTTCATAAAAAGACATTCCAGTTACTTCAGGAGTCTCAATTTGTTCAGGGGGAGATATGGATAAATCATCAAGGTTTCCCTGTAGTTTCTCTAGAGATGTAGTCCATACCAACTGAGAACGTGTATATTCTTTGATGCCATTAACTATCTGCTTTAATTCCACTTTGGTCTGACCCATCATAAAAATCTTCAACACATTAGGTGGTCATCTTTGCAACAGCCATGTCATCCTTATCTAAAAGTTCACAAGAATTGTGAAAAATCCGGAAAAAGTCATCAAGAAACTTTTTAAATCCTTTCTAAAGTGAAGAATTCTTGTAGATTTCATCATTAATTTCAGAATCTTTTCAAATTCATAAACAGGAAATTACACACCGCATCCGGACAACTGTTGCTACGATCAATTTAATGCCTGCTGTATGAGTACCTTTGTTATGACCTCGGCCCTGACTTCAATCTCCTCTACAACAGCAGTAGCTCAGCTTGAACAGCGCCGACAGATGGCTCTGGAAATTGCTACTCGCTGCCAACAAGCCCTGAAGGATCAGTTTGGTGCAACAGAAGTCATCCTGTTCGGTTCCTTGCGGGGAGATAGCGTCTGGCACTGGCAGTCCGATATTGACATTGCCGTTGCTGGACTCTCCTGGGAAAACTGGTTAGAAGCCCAGGAGATCCTACAAAAGTTAGCACCAGAGGGGTTAAAAATTGACTTAGTTCAGTTGGAGACTGTTAGCCCTAGGGTTCGAACCCGAATTTTGCAGGAAACCCCCATGCCTCAAAACCTTTACCTGGCGCTTAAAGAACACCTTGAAGACGAATTAGTTGGATTAGAGGCAACGGTCACTGATGTCCAAGAGGCTTTACAGGCGGGGGCAACGCTGCCGGATAAGTTTATGACTCGAGTTCTGGCCAGCTATGTGACTGATTTTTACAAACGGTGCGAACGAATGAGCCGTCGAGTGGCTGTCACTCTAGATGGCGTTTTACCCCAGGGAGACAATTGGCATGAAGCCCTTCTGCAACAAGTGGCTGAACCAACTGAGAACCGCCCCGTGCTCTGGAATCCAGCCTTACAATCTGACCTAGATCAGTATCGTAAATTTCGGCACATTGTCCATCATAAATACGGAGATCAACTGCGATCGCCCCAAGTTATCGCGTTAGCAGAAAATGCAGGTTCTGTCTTTGAGGACGTACAACGGGCGATTACCCAATTCAGCCAATGGCTCGTTCAACAAGTCCAGCATTGATTCTGATATTTTTGGATACCTTTGTTATGACCTCGGCCCTGACTTCAGTTTCCTCCACAACAGCAGTAGCTCAGCTTGAACAGCGCCGACAGATGGCTCTGGAAATTGCTACTCGCTGCCAACAAACCCTGAAGGATCAGTTTGGTGCAACAGAAGTCATCCTGTTCGGTTCCCTGCGGGGAGATAGTGTCTGGCATGGGCAGTCCGATATTGACATTGCCGTTGCTGGACTCTCCTGGGAAAACTGGTTAGAAGCCCAAGAGATCCTACAAAAGTTAGCACCAGAGGGGTTGAAAATTGATTTAGTTCAGTTGGAGACTGTTAGCCCTAGGGTTCGAACCCGAATTTTGCAGGAAAAACCCATGCCTCAAAACCTTTACCTGGCGCTCAAAGAACACCTTGAAGATGAGTTGGTTGCACTGGAAAAAAATGCAACAGATATTAGAGCGGCCCTGGATCGGGCAGGAACCAACTTAGACGAGTACAATATTCGCGCCGTTGCTAGCTATGTGATTGATTTCTACAAACGGTGTGAACGGATTAGCCGTCGAGTGGCTGTCACATTGGATGAACAATTACCCCAGGGAGACAACTGGCATGAAGCCCTTCTGCAACAAGTGGCTGAACCAACTGAGAACCGCCCCGTGCTCTGGAGTCCAGCCTTACAATCTGACCTAGATCAGTATCGTAAATTTCGGCACATTGTCCATCATAAATACGGAGATCAACTGCGATCGCCCCAAGTTGTCGCGTTAGCAGAGAATGCATGTTCTGTCTTTGAGGACGTACAACGGGCGATCACCCAATTCAGCCAATGGCTGGTACAACAAGTCCAGAGCTGAACCGTTTGCTTAAGCTTCTAATTCCATAAGCTTTAAACAGCGACTCCTTGAGTTTGCAAGTTCCAATAATTGGCATAGCGTCCCCGCTTTTGCATTAAAGTTCGGTGATTGCCAAACTCCATCAGTTGCCCTTGCTCCAAGACCAGGATTTGATCTGCCTCAACGATCGTAGACAGTCGATGGGCAATAACAATCACCGTGCGATCGCGCTGAAACTCCGCCAACGCCTGCTGAATCAACTGTTCAGATTCGCTATCCAGAGCACTGGTGGCCTCATCCAGGATCAAAATCTCAGGCCGCTTCAGAATTGCTCGGGCGAGGGCTAACCGCTGCCGTTGTCCTCCAGACAAGCGATATCCCCGTTCTCCTACCGTCGTCTCATAGCCCTCGGGCAAATCCAGAATAAATCGATGGGCCTGGGATGCCTGAGAAGCTTTCACCACCTGTTCAAAAGTTGCTTCCGGCGCACCGTAGCGCAAGTTCTCCAAGATGCTGGTATTGAAAATAAACGTATCCTGGCTGACGACCCCTACATGGTGCCGCCAACTAAATTGGTTATACTGTTGCAGGCTTTTGTTGTTGACCGTAATCTGTCCCGAAGTCGGTTGATATAGCCCAATTAGCAAATCCACAATTGAAGATTTGCCTGCCCCAGACTGTCCCACTAGAGCCGTGACCTGATTTTTAGGAATCTTGAAATTTAGATTTGCCAAGGCCAGAGTCTGGTCATTTGTGTAGGATAGGCTCACGGCCTCAAAGCAAATATCTGTTTGCAACGACTCAAACCGTTCACCTCCAACTAAAGCAAACTGCTTGTCATTGACCGCCAGGATACTATCCAGTCGGTGAACGTTGGCACTGTTGTCTGCGAGTTGGCTAAATGCCCCAGAAACACCCCGAAAACGGACTGATAGTCGCTGCAACGCTAATAGAAAAGTGACCAACATCGGCAAGATTGTCTCCGGCGTATCAGTCATCACATAGGCTAGGGCTGCCAGGACGGCCAGGGATAGAATGGGCAAAATTTCCAGGATTAGCTCTGGTAGATAGATGATGCGGGCACGCTGCTGTAGGTTGGTTTGTACATTTCGGAGTAGCCCTCCAACTTCATTCGTTGCCTGCTTCTGAGTCCCAAAGGTATGCAACAATCGCAAGGCCTGAATGTTTTCAGTCATGTACTTAGAGAGTTCCACCTGAACAGAATTTAGCCTTGCTGCTGCCTGACGCAGACGGGGTAACAACTGTTGCTGCACAACAACCATGACCATCGCCAGTACAATTGCGACTAGCGCTAATATCGGTGAAAGGTTAACTAAAATAGTGGCGTAAATAATACTAAATACAAAACTAACCACTAATCCATTCAAAATCTGAACCTGTCTGTCAACAGCATATGCAGCACTATTGGCAAAGTGCACTAAATCACCGACTTTGTAGTTGCTGGCGCAGGCAAAGCTAAAAGACATAATCTGCTCAAATACCTGACCCGTTACCTGGGGTTGGGCTCGAGCTGACAGATAGGCTGCACTCAATTTATTACCATAGTTACATAGGGCTAACAGGGTCTGCATGACCACAGCAACTCCGAGCAATCCCAAAAACAGTGACTCAGGGGGTAGGGGAATCAGGGACAATAACCGCTCCAAAACCGGAGGAAGTTGCCGATTTTGCCCCTCTGAAAGCAGAGAAATAGCCAAGTAAATAATCCCCAGGGTGCTTCCTTCTAGCAAGGCACTCAATAAACTGGTCAGTAAGTTAATGGTGAGGAGAAACCGGTTGCGAGAGGCTGTGGCGATGATCAGGCGAGAAGCCGGAGCATTGAGGGTAGATTTCAGTTGTCGCACAGTGATTCAATCCTTGTTCTGTAAGGTATTTTGGCTTTGGTGAACCAGATTGCTAAATTTGACATTGCTCTCCCCAACACAGTTATCTTTCCTGTATCTTTCTTGGCTTCAGCCACAACAACATCAAAGTTGATCAAACACAACTTCTCCATGGGGCGATCGCGTTGTAACGTCATTCAGCAAAGTCATTCAGCAACGTTATTCAGTAGTTGGCTCAACCGGAATGGCTTGAAGTTCAGGTGAGTTTGGTGAGTTTGGTGAATTGGTTGCACTGAAAACAGGCTCACTTTTAGGTTGATTCTCTTCAACGCCCTGCTCAAACCTTGGGCTTGGGACTGAGTCCAAAGAATTTCCCCTTTGATTTGCTTCAGCTTGAGGTAACCTAAAGGTTGCTGATCGTGCTGGAGATGGGGCAGATTGAGTCCCTTTAATGTCATTCATCACATCTGAACTGGAATCATTGGACTCCACCAACTTTTTCAACAAGCTCGGCATCGGTTTTGCCTCGTTTACCTCAATCGGGGTTACTGGAGCAACAGCAACTCTTGACGGTAAAGTCGTCTCATGAACCAAGTCAGGGATCGAAGACTGATTTGAATTACCTAGATCTGAAACAACTGGGTCTGGGATCGGGCTTGAGATTGGGCGCAATGAGCTCTGAGATTGAATCAGCTTGACTGCAGCATCCGCAGGGATCGCAGGTGGCGCTGGCCAACTATTCTGACCGGCATCAGGTTTGATCAATTCGGACTTGGCCGTAGTCACCTCTTGGGGATCAACAATATATGCAGCCCCTTCTGACTGGGGCGATCGCTGAATTGGTTTATTATTGGCAATCACCACCTCAGGTTCCACAATATACTGGGCTGCAACCTCTTGAGTTTCAATTTGGGTTTCAAGCAGGGGAGGTGGGGCCGGAACAGTGGCGATCGCAACTTCTTCAGGGGTGTAGCGGATTGCAATCTCTAGAGGCTCAAACTCAATTGGTTCAAAAGATTCGGGTTCAGTGATGTCTGCAAACTCCAGATCATCCTCGGTATCAAAGTTGAGGTAATCGGGTAAAAATTTCCCTTGCTCTCCTAGTCGAGTGACTCTGGCGGCCACAGACTGCGGCATTTCAGGTAGACGCAGGGCGAGCAACGTTGATTTTGGGGAACTCAAAGGATTGGGCTGATCCTCTAAGCGACTCAGATCTAAGTCACTCAGATCTGAAGTCTGGGGCGCAGCACTCATTCCCTCTATCGGGAGAATTCCGGGAGGAGCAACAGGCTCTGATCCCCGCGCCTTTGCCATGAACTCAGCCAGCTTGGAGTGACTCTGATGAATGCCCTGGTCAACAGGCTGTTCGGGATTTGCCTGACTGAGTTGATCGCTGACGGCTATTCCAGTTATGGCACACCCTACAGCCGTGGCAACACAACTTAAGGCGGAACTATTGGCTAAACTCATATTTTCTACTCATCATTGGGCAAGACTGACGCACAGCAACACCCGACCGTACCGTTTTACTTTACGATTCCAGTCGAGGAAATCCGGAGAATTACGGGATCTCCCAGATGTCCTGATGCCCTTTCAAGGGTTTGAATAGTAAGGTAGGTGGCTTAATCTAGCCGTTCTTCTGTTCTTCAACCCACTCTTGCTCGTTCATGCGTATCTCACTCCTCACGCTGTGTACTTTATTCACCTTCGGCTCTTGCACCCCATTCGCCACTGCAACAAGATTGGGTTCACTCCCGAATGCTCTGGAATCCAATCCAGAGATTTACGCAGCGCGATGGATTGTGCCTAGTTCCGATCCCTTGCCCCCGGATGAAGCTGCTGTCTTGGCCCCCGCAAATACTTCTCAATTGGAGGAGCGGCAAACTGGCTCAGGATGGGCAGATCACTGGGCCCGGAGCTTCATTGAACCCTTAGTCGCCAAGGGAATTGTACCCGAATTTGCCGAAACCCTTGATCCAGAGCAACCGGTCACCCAAGGGCAATTTGGGACGATTTTGGAAAATGCCTTTGGGGTGAATCCCTTGGCAAAGTCACCCGATCCTGACCAAGAAGTTTTGCGGGTTGAAGCCTTATCGATTCTGGTGCAACTGCTCAATCTCAAGGCACAGCAAGTTCAGCCCGAACAGCTCAATCGATATTTTACTGATGCAGCCAAGATTCCCAACTCCGAACTTAATGCGATCGCCGCTGCTGTTGAAAATCGCCTCGTGGTTAATTATCCCAATCGTCGGATTTTAAACCCCCAGAAAACTGCCACGGTTGCTGAGATTTCAGCCTTTGTTTACCAAGCCCTAGTGCAATCGGGACGAATGCCGAGTTTAGTCACAAGCTCTAGTTCGGCTTCAAATTCACCGGCCAACCCCCCTTCAAATCCAACCCAGGCCCAGACTCTTCCCCGAACCTCCTTGGCTAACCTTCCGGTGCCGCCCCCAACGCAACGCCCCAACTCTCCCCCACCCCAACGTCCCAACGCTACAGGCCGCCAAGCGACCACCTTGGCGATCGAAATCGCAGATAATCAGGACTACACCCTGGGAAAAGGCGATCGCATTCAAATTACCCTGCCAACTTTTCCAGAACACAACGGCGAATATTCGGTGCTGGTGAATGGTTTGATTAACTTACCTCTGTTAGGCAAAATCAGAGTCGATGGCATGACGTTGCAACAACTGGAGCGCACCCTAGAAGCTGGCTATGCCCGCACCATGAAAAATCCGAGTGTGACCGTGAGCCTGTTGGCAACCAGTCCCGTCGATATTGCGGTGGCGGGGGAAGTCAGCCGACCTGGAGCCTATGCCATTCCCGTTGACCCGAGTAAGTTTCCGACCGTCAGTCAAGCAATTCAACTCGCGGGCGGCATTAACCAATCGGCCAATGTCCGGGAAGTAGAAGTGAGGCGATCGCTGGGTTCTGGCCAGGAACAAACGATTTTGGTGAACCTTTGGGATTTATTTCAAAACGGGGAGTTGCGTCAAGATTTAGTCCTGCGAGATGGGGATCGGATTTTCATTCCCACCGTCAGCCAAACGGACTTGGTGGAATCTCCCCAATTGGTGGCCACGAATCTCTACAACCATGAAGAAAGACCTCTGAAAGTCGCTATTGTGGGAGAAGTGTTTCGACCGGGTTCTTACACCCTGGCCAGTGGCACTACAAGTGGTGTGTTGACCGTGACTCGGGCCATTCAAGAAGCTGGGGGCATTACCTCAACGGCCAACCTGCGAAATGTTCAGGTTCGGCGTTCCAGTCGAATGGGTTCAGAGGAAACCGTTAACCTGGATTTGTTTGCGCTGCTACAACAGGGCGACCTCCGCCAAGATTTAATCCTGGAAAATGGAGACACCATTGTGATTCCGACCTTGACCGATCTGGAAGGAGTTGATGCCTCGGCAATCGTCAACAACAATCTCTATTCTCCAGAGTCCAAACCTGTCAAAGTGGCCATTGTGGGAGAAGTCTCTCGCCCTGGCCCCTACACGTTAACGGCGGACAGCAAGGCGGGGGGAATTTTGACCGTTACCCAAGCTATTCAGCAAGCTGGAGGGATTACATCGGTAGCCGATCTTCGCCAAATTCAAGTCAAACGACCTGGAAAGAATGGCGAGCAAGAGGTGATTAATGTGAATTTATTTGCTTTACTGCAACAGGGAGATTTGCGTCAAGATTTGATTCTAAAAGATGGGGATACGGTGATTATTCCGACTGCCGAAAAACCAACTCCGGCTGAAATTAGTGAACTGGCTCGCAGCACTTTATCTCCCAGTACTATTCGGGTCAATGCCGTGGGGGAAATCCTGAGGCCGGGGGTCATTGAAGTGCCTCCTAATACTCCCTTGAGTCAGGCTGTTTTGGCGGCTGGAGGGTTTAACAATCGAGCCAATAAAGGTTCTGTTGAACTGATTCGATTGTCTCCAGATGGAACCGTAGAAAAGCGGGAAATTGAAGTGGACTTTGCCACTGGCATTGGTGAGGAAAATAACCCGACGCTTCGGAACAACGATATTATTGTGGTTCGTCCTTCGGGATTGGCTGCGTTTGCCGATGATATCAGTCCAATTATGTCTATTTTTGCTCCGTTTACTACCATCTTTCAATTTATTAATCGTCTGTTTTAATTGCCTATTTTAATTCAGGGTTAATTCAGGGTTATTCTGTTCATTTTTTATCTGAACTATAGGTTTATTGCCATGGGAACTTCTTCCAATTCCGATCAATTTTTTCCAGGTCAATCTTCCCGCTCTTTGCCGCCACTTCCACCTCAGTTGATGACTGGATTTGGAGGAGGTAAACCCGACGATGGTGGGGGAATTCGTCAGTTTCTTGCTATCGTTCAACGGCGTGTTTTTTTAATTGTTAGCGTCGCCTTTGCCGTCTCTTCTGTGATGATTTGGCGTGCGTTGAATACCCCGGAGATGTATCAAGGGAGTTTCCAACTCTTAGTTGAGCCCGTGAAAAGCAGTGACAAGTTGGCGGGACTGACTGAAGATGGCAGCCGAACCCAAGAAACTGACTTAGACTATGATACCCAAATTCAGATTTTGACCAGTCCAGAGTTACTTTCAAAAATCTTTGATCAAGACCAAGAACGACGGCTATTTCAAACAGGTAGACTGACAATCAATCGTAAAGGAGAAACCAAAATCCTGGAAATCCGCTATCAAGCGGGGGCTCAACCAACCGTTGAAGCCGTGTTAGATGAACTGGCTGTAGGTTACTTAATTTATTCTCAGCAGGAACAACAAACGAATCTTCGCCAGGGATTAGAATTTGTTGATGAACAATTGCCTCAATTACTTGCACGGGTTAATACGTTGCAGACTCGCCTCGAACGGTTTCGGCAACAATACAACTTTATTGAACCCGATACTCAGGCCCAAAATTTGTCGGCCCAAGCCAATAATCTAGCGAGTGCTCGCCAAGACTTGGAAAAACAATTGGTAGAAGCAAAAGCTCGGTATTCGCTGCTACAAGAGGACGGCGGGGCTAGTGGATTGCTGTTGAGTTCCGAGAGTTATCAACAGTTAGTGGGGCAAATTCGTCAAATCGAGACTCAAATTGCCCTAGAGCAGAGTCGATATCGGACGAATAGTGATATCGTTCAAAATCTCCTGACTCAACGCCAGAATTTATTGCCCCTTGCCCAACGAGAAGCCCAACAAGTCTTGGGAACAAATGCAGCTCAAATTTTCAATGAAATGCGCCTGTTGCAATTAAAACTTGATGGCATTAATCAGGCGGAGATTCAGGTCAGTCGTCAGCTTGAACAAATGCCTGCCATTGTCCGTCGGTATGCTGAATTGCAGCAAGAATTAAGTATTGCAACGAATAGCTTGAATCGATTTTTAGAGAAGCGTGAATCCCTCCAAATTAAAGGTGCAGAAACAGAGTTGCCTTGGCAAGTCTTATCGCCGCCTAGAGTTTCAGGAATCCCCACAAATCTTCCCCGCGAAATTCTGATGGGAATTTTGGCAGGATTGGCAGGTGGGGTTGGGGCAGCCCTGTTAGTCGAACGAATTGATGATGTGTTCTACACTGCAGGTGATATTAGAGAACAGGTTAAACTGCCTATTCTAGGAATAGTTCCAAACACCAAGAAACTGAAGGAATGGCATCAATTAATCGCAGTCTCTCAAGGGGATACAGAGAATTCTTTGGGTTCAGAGAATGCCCTAAATTCAGAATTGACTGAATCAACAATTCCTTATATTTTAGGCTATAGTTTTTTGCCTTTTCTAGAAGCCTTCCGTACCCTGTCAACGAATATTGGGTTTCTGAGTTCTGACACACCGATTAAATCTTTTGTGGTGAGTTCACCGGTGCAGAATGATGGCAAATCTACTATTGCTGTTCACTTAGCCCAGGCTGCTGCTGCCATGAACCGTAGAGTTTTGTTGGTTGATGCCAACCTGCGTTTACCGCAAATTCATACCCAATTTGGATTACCCAATGAAGCTGGATTGAGCAACTTAATTAATGCTGATTTGAACCCGAGTGATGTCATTCAAAGCCTGCCTCGGTGGGAAAACTTATCCATCCTCACCTCAGGCCCAATTCCACCCGATCCAACCAAGTTTTTATCCTCAAATAAAATGCGGAATTTAATGGCGCAATTTCGCACTGAATTTGACTGGGTAATTTATGATACGCCATCCTGTGTAGATGTGATTGACAGTAGTATTATTACCCCGCAAACAGATGGTTTACTCTTGGTAACCCGGTTAAAAAAGACAGAAAAATCTCTCTTGAACCAAACGATAAACTCCCTAAACCTGTCTCGTCATCATGTCTTAGGTTTGGTGGTCAACTGTTCACAGGCCAACAAAAGTTTGTCAAACTATTACCCCGCTGCATCGAATCCATGAAGCCCCTCACGGGAATCACTTGCGATCACATCTGAACAAAAACGGCCATAACTGAGTGACAGCAGCTTCATCTTAGACGTGAAGCCGCTCTTCACTATCAAAATTCTGTGAGTTGACCTCAATTTGAGTTAACTTCAATACGAGTCTCGAAAACCTCCTCGTGGCCGACTATTTCCGCGACCGCCACCGCTATCATTATTTTCCTCTCGAGGCTTAGCCTTATTGACCCGCAGACGACGGCCCATCCATTCTGCATCATTTAACGCTTCAATTGCAGTGTTCTCGTCCTCGTCAGTAGCCATCTCGACAAACCCAAAACCGCGAGAACGGCCTGTTTCGCGATCCGTTGGGATTGTTGCTCGCTTTACTGTTCCGTAATCTGCAAAAACAGTCGTAAGTTCTTCGGGGGTAACATTATAAGGCAGGTTACCAACGTAAATCGACATGGAATGACTCCAATCCTACACTCAAATAATAAAACCCAGTTTTAGAAACATACTTGTCGATACAGAAGTCAAGAAAAACTTAACTATCTTGTAGCTAAAACAGTGTAATGTAACCAAGCCTGAATTACGCCCGTATTTTATCATAAAACTCAAAATCAAAGTTAGAGTCTCTGACTAACGTTATCTAGCCCTAACGCACTAATTAACAAATGAAAGGTCAGCCTTACCAAAGTTCACCGTCAAAGCAATGTTCAGGTTTTCTAAAACTTTGACCAACCATAAAACTCCATCCTGGGAGGAGGATTCATAGTGACTAAAAAGAATAGAGAATCGTTTCTCAAGGTAGGGTCTGGCCCTACGACAAATCAACACGAGCTTCAGCAACAAACTCACTGTAAACGTTGGACTGGTATTTCCAATCAGGTCAATAAATACAGAGTGACTCGGTTTTTGAGGGCTTTCAATCACCAAGAAATTTAAAATCTGGCTACAGGTTCGCAACAGTAAGAACTCGCTGTAGGGTTCATCATTACTATAGGGAATTGTATTGTGTAGTTGCTTGTAGAGTCTATTGCCAAATTGCCGTCTAGCGTAAGCCGAACTAAAGCTGCTGGGCAGTAGGTAGTCGTACAAGTCATCTTTGAATGCCTGAAATGTTTGGGCAGAACTGGTGTGAGTCACAAACCGTTTTGCCACATCCCGGTAGGTGCAATTTCCCTCAACTTTCCCAGCAAATTGTCTTAACGCCAGAACCAATTCACGATTCGTGAGTAAAGTTGGGTTATCAAGCGGAGACTTAATATTCTTGGCCGCTTCCATAGACACCCGAGCCACTTCTGCCCTCCGCCACTGATGTGCTGCATACCGAGACAAATCAAGCTCAAACTTGCGCTGGTCATGGGCCTGAATTTGTTGAATCATCTGGCAATGTTCATAGGAACTGTCTTCATTGAGTAGGCAGTGCTGATATAGGTAGGGATAGCGACGAATCAGTTTCCTCAGGGGTTGGGACTGGGATTGATGACCATAATAGCCTGGAGACTGACACAGCACTTCAGCAAAACGTTTCAGAGCGAGATATTGATCACTGCGAGTAAAGGCTTGCACAAACTCAAGCAGTTGCTTTTGTCTCCGGGAGTTCAAGTGCAGACTGATAGAGTGAGTGTTAACTGCTTCAAAAAGCTGAATCAACTGCTCAACAGCTTCCCGCCGATTTGGCGCTGAATGCCAACCATCAAGAAGGATGTAACAGCACCGATTTAAAATAAAAATAAAATCTTCTTCAGCCAGCTTGGAATTTAGGATTTTTTCCAGGGCTTGAGCAATTTGCCGATCAGAATACCCAGATCCTACAATAAACAGCAATTGAAACTGTTCAACAAGTTCATCTGCACCCTTGAGACTGACCTGCTTTGTCCAATGATCATACAGGCGCTGCTCTTCAGGAGTAACTAATCGGTTGTATGAGTTCGCTAAGGGTTTCTTCATCGGTTCTCGCCCATCTCATCCATTGGTCAATTGTTAAGTGTTGTATAAACTGAACGTAATCACCTAGGAGGCTAGTGACCCCCAATCAAATAAGCCATAACTCTCATTGCCAGACCACTCTCACAATCAAAACAACCTCAATTCCCCTACACTCCTTATATATACATAACCTTTCAAGACTTATGCAACGGCACTGATCCGAGAGACTCGCCGTTGAGTCCACCGACAACTCAGGAAAAAGTACATTATCCTCTATTATAAGAACTCCAACTTCAGGTTAACTACTTTTTAACCACCCTTAATCAGATTGCCAGGGAATCGTGATGCGTTTACGAAGTAATGTTACGAAGTAATCTTACAAAAAAAACATTACAGAGAAACCACTATAAAAACCTTCTCTTGTAACAGTTTAATCAGCACAATCTATAAACTTGAAGGCTTTGTGTCAGTTCCTAGATCAATCACCCCGTCATCACCCTATCGGAGAAAAGCACTATTGCATCAACCCTGTCTCTGCTTAAATAGTAAAATCTAGTTCACTTCGACTTATAACATGGCTAATCCTATCACACTTCTCCAACTTTCTACTCTTTTAAGAGTTCCTGATTTATACCTAGAAGATTCAATCTTAAACCATCCGATTCAGGGAGTTGTAACTGACACTCGTACCCTGAAACCGGGTGAAGTTTTTGTGGCACTGCGAGGAGAACGATTTGATGGTCATAAATTTGTCGAGACGGCGATCGCCCAAGGTGCAATCTGTGCAGTAGTAGAATCTCAATTTGCCTCTACCCAGGTCGGTTTACCGCTTTTACCTGTAGAAAATACTCTGGTTGCTTACCAGAAAATTGCCCATAGATGGCGACAACAATTTTCAATTCCAGTTGTAGGGGTGACAGGTTCAGTGGGTAAGACCACCACCAAGGAATTAATTGCTGGAGTGTTAGCAACCCAAGGAAATATCCACAAAACCCAGGCCAATTATAACAACGAAATTGGTGTCCCCAAGACCTTATTACAACTGACATCAGACCATGACTACGCAGTCATTGAAATGGCGATGCGAGCGACTAGAGAGATTGCCGAACTTACCCAAATTACAAATCCGACCATTGGCCTGATTACGAATGTTGGAACAGCTCATATTGAACGGCTAGGATCGGAAGCGGCGATCGCCCGAGCCAAGTGCGAATTGTTGGCTGAAATGTCATCCGACAGCATTGCTATTCTTAATGCAGATAATGCCCGTTTGATGGATACAGCGCCACAGTTTTGGTCAGGAGAAACCTTGACCTATGGCTTAGAAAATGGAGATTTGCGCGGGAAACTTTTAGATGCCCAAACGTTGCAGGTAGAAGGCGTGGACTTGCCCTTGCCCTTGCCCGGAACCCACAACGCCTTGAACTTTCTCGCGGCCTTAGCGGTTTTAAAAGTGCTCAAGGGTCAAGAGATGGCTCCTAAAGATCTATATGCCCCCCTAACCTCAGGAATTTCGATCCAGCTTCCCGAAGGTCGCGCCAAAAGATGGCAGTTGGCGAACGATATTGTGATTCTCGATGAAACCTACAATGCCAGTTTAGAATCAATGATTGCAGCCCTGAGGTTGCTCAAAGAAACCCCAGGTCAACGGCATATTGCTGTCCTGGGAACCATGAAAGAAATGGGAGACCACTCCCTCAGCCTTCATCAACAGGTTGGTCAAGCTGTCCAAGCCTTAAACTTGGATGCCTTATTCATTTTTGCCGAACCGGGGGAAGCAGAGGCCATGGCGCAGGGGGCAACTGGGGTACAGCGAGTTGAGATTGCTGAGACTAACGGCAGTCATGCCCATCAAGCTTTAGCAGAACAGCTACAGGAATTTATACGACCGGGCGATCGCATCTTGTTGAAAGCATCCCACTCGGTTGAACTCAACCGCGTTGTAGATCAACTTCAAATGCAAAGAGATCACAGAAAGGACTAGCCAAAGTGATTGAGTTCAAGTCATCTCAACCCAAATAAGGATAAAATGAGAAATCTACAGGTTTTCAATCTAACCTTGCATATTCAACCTGGCATATCCAACCTGGCATAGTTTGACCGAACCATATCTACTAGTCCGGCCTGGATTTAAGTTTTCCCTAAGCCTGACAGAAATCGGGAATGGCTGATGGCTTAAGTCTGTGTAGTTTGTCTTTCTATCTTCAACTCCCATGGTCTAATCTCTATCAGAACACTAGTTTGCAGCCGCAATGAATCAATGCGTTGTTCTAAAGTTTGGGAATGGTAATTGTCAAGTGGGGTTTCCGAATGTCATTGCACAAGTGTGGGAACAAGAACAACACATCACGACCCCTATCCAGCTCACAGGCAGTTTACCCCCAGCTCCAGAATTAATAAAACTTTATGAACAATGGCGATCGCTCTATCAGGCCGTCTATCAATACCGTCGATTTCGTCACAGAAGTACACCGGGAATTGAGCTGGAGCCTTCAGAGGAGCCTTCTGCTATTTCTGATGCCGATTTGGAGCAGATTAACCAGGGACTCAAGCGGTGTCTAAATCAGTGGCTCGATTCGGGTTCCTTTGGCCGGATCGAACGCCAACTGAGGGCTCGGCTCACGCCAACGGAAGCCGTTCGGGTGATTTTGGAAACAGAAGATGCCCAACTGCGGCGCTTGCCTTGGCAGTTGTGGAATTTTTTTGTGGATTATCCTCAAGCGGAAGTTGCCCTCAGTGCCTTGGAATTCAATCGAATTCAGCCGATTCAACGCCCTCCCCGCAAAAAGGTAAGAATTCTGGCAATTTTGGGCAACAGTCAAGGCATTGAAGTTGACTATGACCGCAGGATACTCGAACAATTACCGAACGCTGATCCGGTGTTTTTGGTGGAGCCCGAACGCCATGAACTCGATCGATGGCTATGGGACGAACAGGGTTGGGATATTCTGTTCTTTGCCGGTCATAGCTCCAGTAGCAGCCGCGCCGAAACCGGGTACATCGAGATTAACACTCACGATCGCCTCTCCATTGATCAACTCCGAAATGCTCTAAAAAGCGCGATCGCCAACGGATTGCAACTGGCAATTTTCAATTCTTGTGATGGCTTAGGACTGGGACGTTCCCTGGCAGACTTGCAAATTCCCCAACTGATTGTCATGCGGGAACCCGTGCCAGATCGAGTGGCCCAGGAGTTTCTCACCCATTGGTTGGCAGCTTTTTCTCGGGGCAAATCTTTTTACCAATCGGTTCGAGAAGCTCGGGAACGCCTACAGGGACTAGAAGGTGAATTTCCCTGTGCCAGTTGGCTCCCGGTGATTTGTCAAAATCCAACGGCAGTCCCCCCCACCTGGGATACCCTCCGACGGGGAAAATCCGATCAAACCTTCCCCCGCATCAATTTTCGAGTTTTTAATTCTGCCCCTGTCTTGGGGGGACTGGTCACGGCTATCGTTTTAGGAATCCGTTTCCTGGGAGGACTGGAAACTCTAGAACTTAGGGCCTATGATCACTTAATGCGATCGCGTCCTGCAGAGAGCGCCGATCCTCGATTATTGATGATCACAGTCACCGGAAATGACGTTCAAGCCCAAGACCCCCAAGAGCGTCAGGGCAGTTCCCTGTCAAACGCCGCCTTCGATCAACTCTTAAAAAAACTAGTGCCCCTGGAACCAAGGGTGATTGCAATAGATATTTATCGAGAGATTCCAGTAGATTCTTCCTATCAGACTCTACTCCAGCAACTTCAAAGCAGCGATCGCCTGATCACCATGTGTAAAGTTGAGGACGATGCAAACAACCCCGGTACCCCTCCAACCATAGAAATCCCCCAAGCCGATCACAGTAAGCGGATTGGGTTCAATGATGTGCTTCCAGACCCTGACAAAATTATTCGGCAGCACCTGCTCGGGATGAGTCTTCCAGAAACCTCCGCCTGTCGAGCGACTCACTCTTTGAGTTTGATCATCGCGATGCGTTATTTGGCTGATGACGACATTAGTCTCACCAATCAGGATGATCAGCAATTGAGTCTAGGCTCTGTCACGATCAGAAATAGGAACCTGTTTGAGAGCAGCGCAGCAGGATATCATGGGCCGAAAGAATCGGTGGGCTACCAGATCATGCTCAACTATCGCAATACTGCGGCAATTGCGCCCCAAATTACATTAACAGAAGCCCTTGAGGGCAATCGACTGACCCCTGAGCTGGTAAAAGATAAAATTATTCTGATTGGCACAACGGATCGAACCTTTCGCGACTTACATCAGACTCTGCTGGGACAGGAGGAGATTCCGGGAGTGATCGTTCACGCTCACCAAGTCAGTCAGTTGCTGAGTGCTGTCAAAGATGGGCGGCCTCTGATTTGGTGGTGGCCCACTTGGATAGAAGTGATTTGGATTGGGGTTTGGGCGGGAGTTGGGATCGGGATTGCTGGAAAATTCCAACTGGTATGGAAGGGTGGACTGCTCCTAGGGATCAGTTTCGTTGCTCTCTATAGTGGTTGCTATTTGGCCCTCTGGAAATTAGGGGGATGGTTGCCCCTCATGCCAGCAGCGATCGCCCTCCTCGCAACAAGTATTACAATTTGGATGCAGCCCCGATTCAAAGGAATAAAGCAACCTGAGGGTCGGCATTAGATTTCTCATGAGAATCTGACAAAAGACTGTCTAAAATGGAGATAGGCAATACGTCGCTGTAAATATGCTGTAAATATGTCGAATCAACGCTCTGGATTGTTTGTGACTGGACTGTTACTGGGATCAGCTATTGGAACTGTGGTGGGTCTATTAGTCGCCCCTCGTACCGGGAAAGAGACCCGACGACTTCTGAAGAAATCTGCTGATGCGTTTCCAGAACTATCGGAAGACTTATCGACTACCTTTCAGATCCAGGCGGGTCGATTGTCCAAGTCCACTGCACGAAACTGGGATGATACCCTAGTTCGGTTAAAAGAAGCGATCGCGGCTGGACTGGCGGCGAGTCAGCAACAAGTCCTGATTCAGACTGAGGCACCGCCTTTAGATACGGTTTCTCGATCGGACGATCAGTCTCCTTGAAACGCATACCCCCCATCTGACTCCGACCCTTCAAATGAACCTGAGGCTTACTGTTTAAAAGCCTGGTTGATGACTCAGAAAGTCGCTATAGTGGTTGACAGTGGCATGATGTTGTTTACTCAATTGAAAACTGATTAGAGTTTGTGATTGATCCTCTGTTTTGGCTCGGCCTGTCCCTTCTCCTCGTTGCGGTCAGTCTGACTGCGGTACTGGTTGCTGTTTTACCTGCGGTTCAGGCAATTTCGCGGGCTGCTAGCAGCTTAGAGAAGTTGGCGGATACCTTGAGCCGGGAATTTCCCCCAACTTTGGAGGCGATTCGGATGACCGGCCTCGAAATTAGCGAACTCACGGATGATGTGAGTCAAGGGGTTCAGCAAGCTGGACAAGTGGTCAAGCAGGTTGATCGGAGTCTGGATGGGGCTCGCAAACAAGCTCAACGGGTTCAACATGCGACTGATAATCTATTCACGGGAATTCAGGTTGCCTGGAGAACCTTCACCCGCAAGTCACCTCCTACCCTCGCTGAGCGTCATTCCTTAGATCGTTTGCCTGGGGGCCAAGAACCTATTTCAGCACCTCCTGTTCGAGAGCGATCGCTCAAGCGGATTGAGGACAAGGACTTTCAAGACCGTGGGAATCCAGAACTTTATGAAGACTCCCTCGGTAGACAGCCCTATTACTCGGATGCAGAGGCTGAAACTCCAGTTCAGCCTTGGGACAAAGACTAGGGGTTTGTCTAGATCAGGTTTGTCTAGATCAATTCCGATCAACTCAGGGAAAATCCTGAAGCGACGATCATTGTCCCAACACCTGAATCCGTGAAGATTTCTTGTAGGAGAGCATGAGGGACACGGCCATCAATAATATGAGCCGCTCGAACCCCTTGAGCTAGACTGCGAACACAGCAGTTGACCTTGGGAATCATCCCGCCAGAAACAATCCCCTTTTCAATCAGACCTCTGGCTTCTTGAATGTCTAGCTTGGCAATTAAGGTCTCGGGGTTATGGTAGTCTTCCAAAATTCCAGCCGTATCAGTCAGTAGAATTAACTTTTCTGCTCCCAGAGCCGCAGCAATTTCCCCGGCAGCCGTATCGGCGTTAATATTGTAAGCCTGCCCTGCGTCATCCGCCGCCACGCTAGAAACGACTGGAATATAACCACTATCCACCAGAGACACCAATAGCTTGGCATCCACACTAGTCACTTCCCCGACAAAGCCAATATCTGCCGCGCCTTGGGGACGGGCTTTAATCAAATTGGCATCTTTGCCGCACAGACCAACAGCAGCACCACCGGCTTGATTAATTAAGGCAACAATTTCTTTATTCACCCGACCCACCAGCACCATTTCTACGACATCCATTGTGGCGGCATCCGTAACCCGCAAACCATTTTTGAACTGAGACTCAATCCCTAGCTTTTCTAACCAAATATTAATCTCCGGCCCTCCTCCATGCACCAATACCGGTCGAATCCCCACATAGGACAGCAACACAATGTCCCGCATCACCTGATCCTTGAGCGTACTTTCCTTCATGGCTGCTCCCCCATACTTCACAACAATTGTCCGGTTGGCAAACTTCTGAATATAGGGGAGGGCTTCACTCAGAACTTGAGCACGGTTCAACTCATGATTCAGATCAAAGTCAGTATGCTTGAGCATAGTTCATGTTGAGATCTAATGTTCCGCTAATAGTAGCAATTTATCCTAAGTATTAAAATATTGAGATTGTTTGAGTGCTGCTGCCTCAACCGCTACTGAATACTGAGATTAAATTTGACGCAAGCTTAAATTGGTTGCTCTGAACTAAAGTAAACGACTCAAAAGAATGTAGACCAGTCGAAAAATTGCGGTTGCTGCCACAGAGAGTAAAGCTGTAAAAATCGGAATTGCCAGATAGGGCATCGATCGGAAGTCACTGACAAACATCAAAGCAATTCCCAGGGAAATTCCAGCCAGAATCCCTAGATCCAACCGTTCAATCCACCGTTGAGTTTGGGCAAAAATCAAACCTGCGATCGCCCCTAAACCCACCATTCCCAACAGCGGCAGGGCCGTTACACCCTTCAACCACAACCCGGCAATCAACAAACTCACCTCAAACCCAGTGAAGGCTGCTCCTCCTAGCCATTCCAGGGTCGAAAATTGCCGACGGACGGGAACAGGGGAAGATGGCAAAGGCTGGGGTTGGGGAGGCGTTAAAGCTGACTGGGACTGAACGGGTGGTTGAGCTGATGATTGGGCGGGTAATTGGGATGGAGCGGGTTGGGGAGCAAGATTAACTGTTTGAGAAACTGGGGCGGGAGCAACGGAGATCGGAGGATTGAGGGCCTCAAGTACTTGTTCGGCAGACCCAAAGCGATCGCTCGGTGTGGGGAGCAACATTCGATCGAGAACAGTTGCTAAATTCTCGGAGACTTGAGTCTGCTGTTGCCAATGCCAGCGATCGCTATAACTGTCGTACAACGTTTGGGGATCTTTTCCCGTCAGCAAGGTTACACAGGTGACTGCCAAGGCATACAAATCTGTCGAGGGGTACACACTTTGGCCGCGCATCTGTTCAGGCGGAGCAAATCCCATGGAATAGATCCCCGTTGACTTTTCCCCGATTCCAACCCCTTGAGTAATTTGTTTAACTGCACCAAAGTCAAGGAGATAGAGCCGACCATTGCGGTGGCGCATGATATTTGAGGGTTTGATGTCGCGGTGAATCACCTCTTGATCATGCACAAACTTGAGAACTTTGAGGATTTCCTGCAAGACTTCCAGTGTCTCTGTTTCTGAGAATTGTCCCTTAGTTGCTAACTCTGCTTCTAAGTCCTGACCCTCGATGTATTCTTGAACCAGGTAAAAAAACTGCTGAGGCTGAGTTGACTGCCACTCCTGAGCTTGTAGGGGAAAATAGGCTAATAGGTTGGGAATTTGCGGATGTTGATCCCCTAGTCGATCGAGGACAAGGGCTTCCCGTTCAAATAAATTTTGTGCTAACTCAAGCTGTTTTGCACTTAAATCCCCCGCAGGTTGGAATTGTTTGACCACACATTTTCTTAACATCGGAGATCGGCGATCGCTGGCGAGAAACGCTGCCCCAAATCCCCCTCGCCCCAATAATCGCTCTGGCAAATAGCGACCATCCAAAATCAACGGCATTCCGCAGGTCATGCAAAACTTTTGTTGCACAGTTTTGAGAGTCGTTTGATCATCCAAGTCAGTGAAAAAGTTTTCTGGTCGAGGACAAGTGGGACGAGTACATAAAATCTTCATAGGTTTGGGCGATTGAGACCCCATCAACGTTCAGGAGATCAAACCTTAGACGGTCGGAGACAAATTCTAAGACTAATATCTAAGACGTTCCAATAGATAGCTTAGCTGGATTTGGGAGGTTCATGTATTTATAGCAGTCCCAAAGTGGGCTAATTACATCAATCCAGTTCAGTTAAGATGTTGTAAATCACAGCACGCCCAGGGCAAACATCCTTGCAGCGGTATTGTTCAGCAGCGGTACTGTTCAATAGAACTAGGTTATTCGACAGCGCCCGGGACATCTTCGGTCTCCAAATCAATTGTCGGATTGCTATCTGGGCTGGGTCGCAGCTCAATGGGATTGAGATGCCAGGGTTGAGTTGTAAACTGAGGCAGAATATCTTGAGAAAATGCTTCAGCCGCTTTGGATTGATAGCGATTAGAGTTCAAGATCACCGACAACATCCGTTTAACAACAACCCCGTCAATCCGAGCCCGATGCAGAGATCCGGCTTGTAATTCCCGTTCAATTGCAGCAGTAGACACAAAAGCAACCCCCAGTCCTGCTTGCACCGTATTTTTGATCGCTTCAATCGAATTCAGTTCCATCTCAACTCGTAACCGTCGAGGATCGATGCCACAGCGAGTTAGCACTTGGTCAATCACCTTACGAATGGTAGATTGGGAATCCAGGGCAATGAATTCAAGTTTGTACAAGTCTTCCTTTTCAATCTTTTCTAACTTGGCAAACCGATGAAACACAGGCAAGATCAGAGCCAGTTCATCTTCGAGATAGGGGTAGATAGTCAGGGAATCCTGAAGTTCGGCGGGGACTTCTCCCCCAACAATGGCTAGATCGACTTGACCATTCGCCACACTCCAGGCGGTGCGACGGGTGGAGTGGACATGGAGTTGGACTGCAACTTCCGGGTATTTCCGCCGAAATAGCCCAATCATACGCGGTAGCAAATAAGTTCCCGTTGTCTGAGAAGCGCCAACAATGAGAGTGCCACCCTGAAGATTTTGTAGGTCATCAATCGCCCGACAGGTTTCCTGGCAAAGACTGAGGATTTTTTCACCATAGTTTAAGAGCAGGTATCCTGCCTCAGTCAGTTTAGCTCGACGGCCTCCTCGATCAAACAACGGCACGTTTAACTGTTTTTCGAGGTTTTGTACTTGCAAGCTAATGGCGGGCTGGGAAACGTATAGACTGTCTGCGGCTCGCTTGAAGCTTCCTTCAGCCGCGATCGCCTTCAGAATCCGTAACTGATCTAACGTAAATGGAACATCTGACATGGTAGGTTAAGGCCGAATTTTAAATGGTACCCGCACACTATTCACACCATTTTTTATAGCGATTTTAAATTCCTTCCGTCGGGCATAGGGCTAAATCTCACTAGGCTAGAGAAACAACGTAACGATGCGAGGAAGAATGAGAGACAATAAATCAGGACTAAATTCTCTCAGCATACTGTAGGACGATTCTTGTTGGAGTTAACTTTATTATCAATTGCAGTGGTCAGAATATCTGCTCAAGGGTTTCTAGATAGTCATTACGTTATCTTAGCGTTGCTCCTTGGTTTTGCAGTTGCTCATAGTGGGCTGGCTGCACTGCGGCCCTGGGCAGAAACCAAAATTGGGGCGCGACTTTATCGAGTACTGTTTGCCTTGGTGAGTTTACCGCTAGCGACTATTTTAGTTATTTACTTCTTTAACCATCGGTACGATGGAATTCAGCTCTGGAATGTGCAGGGAGTTCTGGGGGTTCAGCCTTTAGTTTGGGGTTTGTCGGCGGTTTCATTTCTGTTTCTGTATCCGTCAACGTTTAACCTACTGGAAATTGCCGCCGTGACAAAACCTCAGGTTCATCTGCATGAAACGGGGATTATTCGAATTACTCGCCATCCCCAAATGGTAGGACAGGTGATTTGGTGTATTGCTCATACCTTGTGGCTAGGAACAAGCTTTACCCTGGTAACTTCCTTGGGACTGGTGCTGCATCATGGATTTGGGGTCTGGCATGGCGATCGCCGTCTGCAGGCTCGATATGGAGAAGCCTTTGAAAAGCTGCAAGGGCGTACCTCAATCATGCCCTTTTTGGCAATCCTTCAGGGCCGACAGACCTTGGAAATGAAAGAGTTTTTTCGTTGGGCTTACCTGGGAGTTGCTGTTTTCATCATCCTGCTTTGGCAAGCTCATCCGATTTTAATTCGTGCCATAAGTAGCATTGACTGGTAGCATAAGTTCAGGGCTAATTTATAACAACTTTTGTTAATAAACGATAAGGGATCATGGAGTTATCAATCGGTGAAGAACAGTTTTCCCACCAAGTGTTATGGTCTTCTACCCCAGTTTTAGTCCATTTTTGGGCTCCCTGGTGTGGATTATGTCGATTCATTGTGCCTCAGTTGCGTCAGTTTCAGACTCAGTGGCAAGGGCAGGTCAAGGTTGTGGGCGTGAATGCTGACCAAAGTTTAAAACTTGCCAGTACTTATCGGCTTAAGACCCTACCGACTCTAATTTTGTTTCATGAGAGTCAAGTTTTGTATCGATTGGAACAGTTTCACGGACGAGAGGATCTCCGCCGAACTTTGGATCAATTCATGCAAGACTCTATTGGAAATGCTTCAGCTCTGGAGTTGCAATCTCAAGCGTATTTGACCCTAGAAGCATAGATATCATCGGGCCAAAGCAATATTCGTCTGCTGTCCTTCCTTTTTATAAGTTGTCAGAGTCCCTCTGAATAAGAGGGATTTGAGGGAATCAAATTTTACTGGATTGTCGATTTAGAAACCCGTTGTGCTCAGTCTTGGGCAACTGCAATTTTTTCTAAACAGGACTCAAGTAGCCTCCGAATTTTTTTGATCTGAAAATCATGAGCTAGATTTTGCATATCTTGAATGAAGAGTAGTGAGTCTTGATCAGAAGGCGTAAGTTCGCTGAGAGCCTTTTCTAAACTAACAATATGACCCCGCTTCACTAGATCGAGTAATGTTTCGAGTTGCTCCTTTGAAAAGTAAGCGGTTCGGGCTGGGGTTTCTATTAATCGTTTTGCAGAATATCTATCGTTCTGTTTTGCTGATCTGATCTGATCAGGTGGTTCAACTCGAATCCAATCTAATCGTAAATGCTGTTGCAGGCAAGCAAAAAGTTCATCAACCTGAATGGGCTTGGAAAGGAATGCATCGGCTCCAGCAACAAAGCACTTCTGCTGTTCAGCGTCAAAAACTCGACCGGATAAAACAGCGATTTTGATATTTTTCAGTAAGGGAGACTGGCGCATTTTGCGGATCATTTCCAACCCATTTAGCAGTGGCATTGTAATATTTGTAATGACTAAATCAGGTTGAATTTGAGTCGCCATGTCCAAACCTTCCTGACCATTGGTGACTTCAACACAGAGGAATCCAATGGGTTTAAGTAAGTCAATGATCACGGATCGGTTCTCAGGCTGATCATCGACAATCAAAATTTTAGGTATGCTTCCTTTGATCCCAACAATTTCCCTTGAAGTCACCTGAAATTTTTTATTTTGCTGCCGTTCTAGAGAAACTTCTAGACATAAGTCAAACCAAAATCGGCTGCCTTTTCCAGCATGACTTTCGACATTTAGATCACTATTCATTAACTGTACAATTTTACGGCTAATGGCTAATCCTAACCCTGTTCCTTCAGACTTTCTCTGAACATCGCCAACCTGTTCAAACGGCAAGAAGATTTTTTCGAGTTGTGCAGGTGTCATCCCAACTCCAGTATCTTCCACTTGGAATCGGATTCTCGCCACTGGATGCTCGGATTGGATGGCTAGAGCTTGTGTTACAGAAGTATTGAGCAAAGTTGCTGGATGAGTTAAGACAGAATCTACCGGTTCATCTTCTAGCAGTTCTACTTTGAACGTAACGGTTCCATGATCCGTAAACTTGGTGGCATTGCCGAGTAAGTTGATCAATACTTGCCGAAGCCGCTTTTCATCACTACCTATTCCTAAAGGCAAATTAGGATTGGCATCATAAATAAAATCAATTCCTTTTTCATCAGCTCGAATTCGGCAAATTTCAACAACCCCTAGAAGAAAAGAGGAGAGATGAAAACTACTCAGCTCTAATTCCAGTTTATGAGCTTCAATTTTGGATAAATCGAGGAGGTCATTGATTAAGTTTAATAAATGGGAACCACACTGATAGATAATATTGACCCCATCTTTTTCTGAGACGAGTAATGTTTGCGATCGCTGCAGGATTTGAGCGTATCCTAAAATCCCATTTAGGGGAGTTCGCAATTCATGACTCATGTTGGCAAGAAACTCACTTTTGGCCTGATTTGCAACATCCGCAGCAATCCTAGCCTGTTCTAATTCCTGAGTTCGTTTTTGTACTTTGACCTCTAAAGTTTGGGAGTAATCTTTTAACTGGGCATTGGCTTGAATTAATTCCCACTGATGACGGGAATTGGTTGCCAAAATTGTAGAGCTGGTCAGGGCCGCCAAGGGAGAAATGACAGGAATCCACCACCCGTGCAAAAAAGCAACGTACCCGCAGGCCATCACAATACTTCCAGTCAACAAGAAGTTAAGCACCAACCCGGCAAAAAAGAGTCGCATCCCTG
The DNA here is from genome assembly GCA_051652765.1 of Microcoleaceae cyanobacterium. GTDB lineage: Bacteria > Cyanobacteriota > Cyanobacteriia > Cyanobacteriales > Microcoleaceae > JBHJGO01. The sequence continues at coordinate 39,988 of JBOFUV010000035.1, forward strand.
CCTGGGTTGTGCGAGGCAGTACCCAACTGAGGCTCGCCCCTGCCAATGCACCCGTGAGAATCCAGAGCCCCTTAGCCCACCAGGGCCAGGGTCTGAGCACACTACGTCCATCCAAAGCCGCACTCAACATCTGGCTAGCAACGTTGGCATGAACGACAATACCAGCCATTGTGTCAGAGGCGGTAGTTTTGTTATCAGAGTAAGGGGTTTCAAAGAAGTCATTGGTACTTTCAGCCGTTGAGCCGATCAAGACAATCCGATTCTGAACTTGTTCAAGAGAGAGCCGACCCGCAAGCACATCGATGATCGAAACGGTTTCAAACTGCTGTTGGGAGCCATGATAGTTCAATAAAATCTGATATCCCCCCAAGTGAGCTTGTTCATGACCAAAATCACCAGACCGCAGAGGAACAAAAACAGCTTTCCCGAGGCGATAGGATTTTTGACTGGGATCGATCTCCTCTAGGGTGATTCCTGCCGCTTGAAGATAAATCAGGCTAAGCCGAACCCCCAGGGTGGGGATGATTGCTCCAGTACCATCTCCAGCCGTAATCAGGCTGCGGCGAACTTTGCCATCAGCATCTAGCAGTACATCCGATAGAGCCACTTGATCCCGTTGAGCCAGCATCGGATTGGGAGAGATCCGATTCCCAACAGCTTTCTGGATTCCAATTAAATTAGGAGTGGACTGGATGACCTCAAGCCATTCCTCATGTCCGGGTTCAACGGGTAAGTTCCGGTAGATATCCAAACCAATCGCTCTGGGCTGATAGGTCTCCAACCGACGAACCACCTCGGCAATCAAGCCATCACTCAGGGGCCATGTTCCCAGGGTGTTGATATCAGTATCGTCAATGGTGACAATTAGAATGCGACGTTCAATCGATCCTGCTGGCCGTAACCGAAAAAATAAATCTAAAGTAGCCCACTCTAAAAGTTGAAATAGACCAACTGATGATCCTAGGATGACAAACGCAGCAACACTAGAAGAGATCGTGAATACAAAACGCCACCGTCTGACCCATTGGTTGATGGAGATCCACATGTAAGCCTCAATTTAACAAAGAGATTGAATGAGGAAAATTGAGGTAACTCTTCAAACAGGTTTTACAAACGCTTTTGCTGCCCAAGGTCATCTAGCCCAGATTTATCGAGGGTTAATTAAGCACAGGTTGGCTGGCTAATGTTCCTAACCCAACCGAAGTCAGCTCTGTCTGCCATGCACGAACAACAGTTGGATCGTTAGGTTGAGCCTGTTTCAACTGAGCTAAAGATGCCATCATATCGTACCACAAGCCTGCCTGACCCAGGGCAGAAGCCTGTTCTAGAGACGGAGAAGCAGTCCAAGTCGGGTTTGTTGTCTCTCGGCGCTGAACCCATCCAGTAATGGTCGGGCTATCGGGCTCAAGCTGACTTCCACAAATCAGGGCCAAAGACCACATATACTTCTTCCCAATTTCCAGAGGAGGAGCTTCCTGAGGAAATCTAATCTTGGCGACCCCCGCATGGGGAACTGCAAACTGGGCTTGATAATAATGGTTGCCGTTCTCATCTTGCAAGCTAAAAAACACCTGCTTTACCGAAGACTGAGGAATGTAAACCAAGATGGCTGGGTGAGTCGCAACGGTCAACCCTATTTGAGTTGTGGGCAGCAAAGGAATAGCCGAGGGACTTCCTGCCGCATCAGAAAAGCAGGGATTATCTGTGCGGGTTCCTCCCCCTTTAGAGGTAATCGGAGCCTCATCACCGGGAGGCTGGAACATTTGAGCAAACCCTGGCTTGCCTGAAAAAGCGCTTACTCCTAGTCCTATTGCCAAGAAAGACAGGAAAAAATTCTGATTTGAAAAGAACTTGCTCATTGTACTCAGCACCCTATGATTTTTGAGACTTTTGTGGCTAATACTTGTGATTTAACCTATAGTTTATTCGAGAAAATACGGAAGTGGTGTAAAGCTTTGGAAAATTTATTGCCAATGTTGTTAAAGCTTCTGTAAACCGTGATTTTACAAATAAAAATTGACTGAAAGACTCCCATAATCAGAAAACGTAGAAGATAGAAATGAGATGAATCCAGTGCATGACTCTACAGATTCACAATGCACATATCCTTGTATCTCTTGTCGGAGAGGTGGCGCTAATGCAGGTCAGTTGCCTAGATTAGTATACATATTGTTTGAACAAATTTGATAAGACTCCTAGGCTTAGAGACAACAAAATATTGACCCTAGAATTTCACAATTAAACAGAATATTATCGCCTTACCCTACTTCTATTTAGATCAATTGTTAATCAATCATTTTTTCTCAAGGCAGAGGTATTTTGCAGTGAATTTCTACAACCAATTCCCGACTAAAACAAAGGGAGCCCAATACACAGGATGGCTATATTCTCCTCCGTTCAGCAATCCCAACTGAGCTTGGCGAAGCGCCTCTGCCTTCGTTATTCCCGGTTGACCCAGTTGCTTGTAGAACTCAACCATGAGTTTTGTTGTAGAATCGTCCCAAACAGCCCAAAGACTGGCAATGGTGCTCCGTGCCCCTGAACGGATTGCTATTCCTGCTAATCCTAAAGCAGCCCGTCGATCTCCCTGGGCAGTCTGACAAGCGCTCAACACCAACAGGTCAACGGGGGTTTGATTGCCTGTTGATCGAGAACGCAACAGGGCATCAAAATCTTTAACATTGATTTTGCCGTCCCAGGTGAGGATAAAGGTCTTCTCTGCTACGCTGCTGAACTGACCATGGGTTGCCAAATGTAGGATGCGGGCTGGAGAAGTTTCGAGGGTCTCCTCTAGATTGGCAGTGGTAAAGGCTTGATTGAGAATGACTTGAGCCGGAACTTCGGCAGCAATCTGTTGCAGTTCTTGCTCAACCCCCGGTAGAGGTAAAAATCCCTGACGCGCTTCACTCAACCCTGCCGTAATCGCTTCATCCTTTGTTAATTCAGTCGGACGAGATTCAAGCAGTTGCAGACCTGGACTGAGGGCAACCCCATACTGCTCTAACAAATATTGTTGACCATCGTGTAGGGCCGCCATAGGGAGATTTCTTAACTCACTGTCAAGTACAAAAACCAGGGTTTTGACGTGAGATTGGACTAGGTCTGCTTGAACTGGACGGATTAACCAGTTATAGGCTTGTTGATAGAGTTTTAACCGTTGGTCTGGGCTGTAGGCTGGATGTAAAGATTGGCGCATTTTGCTCAAAATCGGAATCAGCGTGTCTTGAGAGACAGAACTGGCATGGTGTTGCAAAGGCTTTCCCGGCAACGCCACAATCACTTCTAAGCGATCTGGCAGAATGATGGGATAAATCACGGCTGCTGCCGGATCAACTTCATCAATCCGAGCAGGCTTCGCCTCCAAACAAGCCTCGCGGAAAAAGTTATCGAGTTCTGCAAGTTGTAACGCTTCAATCACCGCTTGGGCTTGATTCAAATTGGCCTGAACACTCACAACCAAGCCCGATGTTTCCTGGAACGACGTTTCCTCAAGCAACACAGAGACAAACTCTCGATAAACGGGTTCAATGGTCTCAGTAAAGGAAAATTGAACGTCGGGGCTAACGGCAACAAGGTCATTGCGAAGGCCCTGTAGGGTCTCGAAAGCAACTTGATAAGCTGCGATCGCCCCCTCTAGATCGCCTTTCTGTTTGAGCAATCGACCGAGTTGCCAGGATGCCTGGGCGGTTACTTCAGCGGCATTAGTAGCTTGAGCAAGCTGAAGAGCTTGTTCGGTCAGGGGTAAGGCTGCAGAAAATCGCCAGGTTTGTTCGTAGAGTTGGCCTAGTTGTGTCAGGACAGTTGCCTCGGCTTGGACATCCCCTAACGCTCTGGCTTGCTGAAGCGCCTGAGATAACGTATGGTCAGCAACAGACTCGGCCTCCCTCCGATCTTGGATGGGGCTCGAAGTGATGCCATTCATGAGACTCTCTGCAAAGTTAACAGCCTTATAAATAGAGGTGCGACTGGGCGGTAATGCAGCTAGACCGGCGGCAATGCTTTGCACTAAGGAGGTTAGGTTGGGTTGCTGTTCTGGCTGGCCTTCAATCCCAGGGGGCTTAGCCTGCAACCGCAGTTGGTTCAATTGTATAGTTAGCTTTAGCTCTGCAGTGGGGGCGATCGCCGCTGCCTGTTGATAGTAGTCTAGGGCTTGTTCAGGGTGTTGTTGATCTTTGGCTAGATTTCCCAGGTTTAATAGAATTTCTGCTCGTTCTGAAGGGGCATTCAGGGTTTGAGCAACGGTTAAACTGCGGTGTAGAACCTGTTCAGCCTCTGCCAGATCTCCCAAAAGTTGTAAGGTCACGCCTAAACTCTGCAACCCTTTGACCTTGAGCAAAGAATCTTGCTGAGTTTGCAGGTCAGCTTGGATCACGGTCAATAGTTTACGGGAACGACGATAGAGTCCCAGAGCCCTCAGGGCTTGAGCCTGATTAATTTGGCTACCCAAAGTTCCAACTTTGTCTTCTGCCTGACGATAGGCTTGTTCTGCTTGTTCCCAGGATTCTAACGCTTCTGAGGTTTTACCTTGGGCCCGATAAAGCTGTCCTTGGGTGGTTAGGGCCTGGGCCAACAGGTTAATCTCGCCTCGATATTGGGGCTGATTCAAAATCCCTAAACTTTTTGTCATTACAGTCTCAGCAGCGTTCCACTCTCCCAAGGCTTGATGAACCAGGGACAAATAGCTCCAGGCCCAAGCCTGACCCACGGCATCTCCTTCACGCTCAAACGCTTGAATGGCCTGCTGCCAAGCTACTTTTGCCTCAGAAAGCCGTCCGGCAGTATAGAGTTGGCGGCCTTGTTCCAAGAGTTGTGTTGCAGTCTGAGTCTGAGTCTGAGTTGCAGTGGCGACAGTCTGGACTGCTGGAGATGCTGAGGGAACGGTAGCGTCTCCAGGAGCAGTTGTTATCACCCACAAAAGAGTCACAACACTCAACGCAATTCCCCAGCAACCTCGCCTGAATGAGTGTTTAGCCCGTCTCATAGAGTGTTGGATATAGAAGGTCGGATACACTGTTGAATCAACTGTTGGATCTGAATCATGGATGATAACAATACAGCGGTTGTAGGATAGGAGTGCGGGGGTTGGTTTGATTGGGAAGGTGAGCCACCAGCTCTAGATTTCCCTGTTTGTTAACAATCCAAGCTTGAGCCTCAACGGCTACGGCTTGAACCAATGTACTCGCAATCTTACCCCTTGCTGCATCCGATGTCTCAGCTTGTTCAACCTGAGCAGGTTGTGCGTCCCGCAAATCCGTCCGCAAGTCTGACCAAACGACTTCTCCCCCAAGGGTTTGGCGAGGGTCTTCGGGTAATCCTCCTCGTCCCGTGACGACGAAGGTGTTTTGTTGCTCAGAGGCGCAGCCCGTTACCACTAGTTGAGAAACATCGGTCACTTGTTCGGGGAGTTGAGTGGTAGCAACCTGACGATTTGTGTCTGGATTGGAAACATTAACGACCCCATCTACTCCAAATTGGGAGCTGGCTGTGATTTCACTGCCATCAACCAAGAAAATTCCCTGGGTAGAAATGGTGATATTTCCCCCAGGACCCAGCACTGCATTCGCTCGGATATCGCTATTGCCTTGGGCAACCACAAAATCACTGTTAATTCTGACATCGCCTCCCCCGCCCGTGCTGTCTGACACGCTAGTACTGACTAAGCTGTTATTGTTCAGGCCGAGGAAATCAGTGGTTAAGTTGATATCGCCGCCTCCAGATTCCATCGATGTGGCAGTTACTTCCCCTTGGTTCATCTGGATTGTGCGAGCGCTGATGTTAATATTGCCTGCTTCACCTAAACCCTGGCTATTGGTTGAAACTTGACCGTTGTTCGTCAGGTTCAAGCTGCTGTTAATCTCCAGACCAACGCTTCCCCCTGCTCCTGTTGAACCTATACGAGCTTCACTTAATACACCACCTCCACCGTCAAGATTTGCAGTATTCGCAAAAATGGTGATATTCCCAGCTCTGCCAGAGCTTTCAGTGTTTGTATTGACGACACCACCATTAACTAGATTCAGAGTATTGGTGTTGAGGGTAATTTGGCCACCTTGCCCAGAGGACTGGGAGTCTGTGCCGCTAAAGATCCCACTCGCTGTTGCTGGACTTGATCCGTCAATGGTAATCGTGTTGGCGTTGACAATAGCATTTCCAGCATCACCGACTCCAAGGGTACTTGTACTTAGAATCCCTCCGTTGATTAAGTTCAGAATGTTGGTGGCTAAGTTCAGGTTTCCCCCGGCGCCAGTTGCAGAGGCTAGGGATTCACTCAGAATGCGACTTGACTGGTCAACCCTTGTAGAAGTCGTATTGATGTATAGGTTTCCGGCATTCCCTGAGGACGCTGTACTGGTGCTGAGCAGCCCGCCGCTCAATAGGTTTAACGTCAGAGCATTGAGGTTAATATTTCCACTATTTCCTGTCGCTCCAACTAGGGATTCGCTCAGAACCCGCCCTCCCGTGTTCACATTTACAGAATTAGCGTTGAGGTCAATCAGCCCTGCACTTCCCGATGCCAAGGTACTGGTGCTGAGGGATGCACCAGAATCAACCGTTAGATTACTGGTTCTCAACATAACATTGCCACCCTTTCCCGAGCCACGAGTTTCGGCTGAAATTTGGCTGTTGGTAGTGGCGATCGCCCCATCCCGAATGTTTAGGGTGATGTTGCCGCCCCCGCCGTTAAAGGTTGTGGCGGTAATGCTACTCGGATTGTTGCGGTCAGTGGTTCCCAAAAGGACTGTATTCGCCTGAATAGTAACACTCCCAGCTTGCCCTTCTCCGGGAGGACGACTGGTATCCAGGCTAGGAAAGTTACTCGCGTTGATTGTGGCTCCATCCTGAATCGATAACTGATTAGCATTCACAGTAATCGTGCCACCATTTCCAGTGCTTTCAATCGCATTGGAGAATAGACCACTGCGGCCAAACTCTGAACTGCCCCTGAGGTCAACTTGAGCTGCGCGAACAGTTAAGTCTCCTCCCTGGCCCGTACTTGCTGTTCCTACCCCAATCTGTCCCCCATCCCGGACGCTCAGTTGACCTGCATTCAGTGTTAAGTTTCCTCCATTCCCCGTAGTCGCGCCAGACTCTACGGTTGTCAGTAAAGCACTCCCTCCCCGTTGTCCCACCCCAATAACCTCAATGATGGCGGCATCAATGGTCAAATTTCCCGCATCTCCATTTCCCAAAGTAAGAGCTGTAGCTTGGGCTCCATCCGCTGCTCGGAAGCGAATCGCTTCGATTGTGACATTGCCCCCTTGGCCAGTCGCTCCAGGCAGAACATTAGAGAATAGACCGCTTTGAACTCCACCACTAGGAGAAGTTCCCAAAAGTTCTACATCAGTTGCTTGAACAGTCAAATTGCCCCCGTTTCCTGACCCTAATGTTCCCGTAAAGACCAGTGCTCCTCCAGAGATTGAGAGGCGATCAGCCTGAATCTGCACATCTCCACCTTGACCCAATGCAAGAGTAGAAGTCGATATTCCACTGGAACCTAGCCCAGCAGTTCCGCCACTGATATTGATCTCTCCAGCCCGAATAGAGATATTGCCTGCATCTCCAGAACCAAATGTGTCGCCCTGTAACCGACCTCCCCCAGCAAGAATTAAACTTCCTGTGTCAATCTGAATGTTTCCACCTTGTCCTATGGCTCCAGGATCAACATTCGTAGATAGCAAGCTAGGAAACGTAACGGTCGGAGTTGTTCCTGCCACTGCAAACACCTCAGATGCCTTGATATTAATATCTCCACCCGTAGTAGTTCCCAGAGTATTTGCTAAAACGGCAGAGCCACCACTGACGACAACTTGTCTGCCCTGAATTTGAACTCTGCCGCCGCCATTGCCGCTGGTATCGATTGAGGCTGTGTCAGAGAGGAGAATATCTTGAAAGGTTTGCACTCCCGCATAATTAAATGACCACCCTGAATCTGTATCTGCAGGAACTAAACTGACAGTGCCGCTGCTAACACTGCCCAGAACAACCTGTCCATCTTCAGCCGTCAAGTTTCCTCCTGGTAAAAGGATGTTACCTCCAACCAAAGCCAGGGTCTGACCGGGCGGAACTTGCAAACCAAGAGGTCGATCGTCTCGAACAATTGTTCCGACATCAAAGTTAAAGGTCAGATTGTTCCCAGGCCCCTGAACGGTAATGTCACCCGGAATTGCCCCATATTGCAAGCCAATCGGAATATTAACACTCAGTAACGGAGAAGCCTGAGGATTGATCGCGCTAAATTCAAGGCCGTCAGCAAACTGCATCTCCTCGGCAGTGCTGCCAACAAAAGATCCCCCAATTTGCAAAGCTGCATTGGGGCCAAAGATAATTCCATTGGGATTGAGTAAAAACAGATTGGCTGTACCGTTAGCACGAATCAAACCATCAATACTTGAAACTGAGCCTCCGGTAACTCGACTGATGATATTAGCAATTGAACCCGCATTATTAAAAAAAGCAGTTGTTCCAGTGGGGACGGAAAACTGCTCAAAACTATGGAATAAATTACTGCCTGCAGTCGTACCGCCTACAATCTCGTTGAGGCTACCACTAGGAACAATGACCGAATGATTCGGTAGGGTGGAGTCAGGAACGATTTGAGCAATAGCAGGGCTGACCCAGAAGTAACTACTCAGGATCAAAACCCTCACATTGCTGATTTGCAAGACGTTCCGTAGGAACAATTGGAAGTTAACCCTAGAAGTCATCTCAGATGAATCCTTCCTGGAAAAAAGGGATAGAAGAGCGGGAGTATCGTTAGACTGATACTACCTCAACTTTCCTAAATTGTCCCCCTTGTCCCCCTGCTTAGGAGTCTGCACGCCAAGGGCCACCACCGCTACAACCAGGCATCCAGGGAAATAGCAAGCAGAGATTGGCCATGGTATCACTGTCTTCAACCATAGACTTCGCAGTGTCAGAGGTCGTTTGATCGGCTTCTAGGGAAGTTGGATTTAGGGCTGCTGCCTGAATTGAAACTGAACCGACGACAACTACAAGTCCCATCAGGGTTCTAGAAGCTGCTTGGGTGAATTGCTTGAATGTTGTTTGAGATTGCATAGAGTTCATTCGAGAAATGCCTTGTTTGGTAATCATCATAACTGTGCTAAATCTTTGTTTGACTGAAGCAACTTTGACGAGGGTTGAAAAATCAAACTGAACCTTTACTACTATTAGTATAACTCGTATTTGATCAATTTATGCCATTATTTTATATTTTTTTGTATGCATAAGATAGTTTTTAATGCCATCGAGAATTTACTGATTATCAAACTAGTTTAGATTTTTTGTCTCCGTAAATTTACAGAATGCTGTTTAAGTTATCGCATCTTCCGACCTCAAATTATGCCAGTTCTATATTTGTGATCTCCCAATCTGTGATCTCCCAATCCGAGATGCTCTGGCTTGAAATAGGGTGAAGAAAATAGGTAGAGCGTTATATTTCCTCTAGTGAGTTTGAGGCTTTGAGCAGTTGAGTCAAAGGGTTCCGATTGAGAGTTCCGGTCTAAAGCTCCAGCTTAAAACAGTCCTAGTGGTTCCGAGAGCGCTTTCCTCCAGCAATTAAACTCAAAGCCCCAAATCCGAGTAATCCCACTACAATTGTCGGCTCAGGCACTTTCTCGGGTTCCGTAACTAGAATCACTTCCTGAGCTAATAGATTCGCTTGCAGCAACTCTTGCCAACCACCAGTACTACCACTACATCCAGGTCTCCAGGGGAACAGTAGACAGTGGTTGTAGACTTCGCTGTCTTGCACCATTGCTTCGACTCGATCGTCAACGCCGTTACCATTGGTGTCAATCGTTTCAACCATAGCTTCAGCGGCCTGCTGTTCAGCTTGGGCAAAGAGAGTAACCAGGTCATAGGCCATCTCACCCGCACTAATCCCATCTCGCATTCTCTGGGTAGTATTCCAACCAATCACGTCAAATGCCACCAGATCAAGGGCCGTAATACTACGGGTCATGCCATAGCCAATGGCTGGGTCCATGACTCCAATGGTTTTGTTAGTGCCCAAATATTCCTGCTGTTTCCAGTGACTGGCCTGATAGCCATCGGCATCTTCCCCTTTGCCTGTGGAGAATTCAGCGACCCGACATTGGCTCGGGGCAAGAGAAACTCCCTGGCAACTGCTAAATGAACTGTAGGCTTGCAGACCATCTGTGGCAACGGCTTGAGTGCCATTAATTGAAAGAAACTTGGCTTCACCGTTGGTGGTCAGATCAGCGACTCCTTCCTCTAAACTCGTTTCAGAGTAGCGGAACAAGTCTAGAGTTTGGGCAGATTTTTCCTGGCCTGAATTGCTGGCAAAATCATCAACAGAGCTGACAAAACCCAGTTGGTGACCGATTTCATGGAGAGCAACACTGAGGAAATCAATTTCGTCACCCCCAGGGCTATGGAAGAAGTCATAGCTCCAGTTAAAGTTCTGATTCATGCCAATGTAGCCATCAAACCCACTGGCATTTGCATCGATCAAACCTAATGCCTTGGCGTTGGCGTAGGTCATATTGAGTTCGCTAGAAGATGTTTCAGCGTCATCCTCTTCACCCTCATCTGACAAGAAATGATAGCTCTCGTCGTCGGTGCTCATGTTTGCGTGAGCAGTTCGATCTCGACCAGAAGTAATATCTGAATTGAGCGCCGAATCGAAATCTTGGAAGTTAACTCCAGTTAGCATTGCCGGTAGCGAACCACCCAACACGTTTTCCGGGAGTAACTCATCACCCACTAAGTCAATATAAAGATTGACGGTGACTTCATCAACGAGATAGTCTTCCCAGATGGCGCTAGCCAATTCAAAAGCGACTTTCTGTTCATCCGTAACGCCTGTGCTGTAGGTCGCTTGGATATCTAATGCCTGAGCCGGGACTGAACCCAGGGCAACGACCATCCACCCTAGAAGGGCTTTCGGAGCAACCCGTGCCAGGTACTGAATCAGTCCTTGGGCTTGAGTAGAGGGGTTGCACCCAGATTGACAATAGATCTTACTATTCATTGTTGCTATTTGAGTCAATAAAGCCTACAGAGACATCGTGAAAGAGTCCTGTAGAAGAGATAATTTCAAAGAAAGTTCACATCTGATTGAGGGTTTTAGCGGTTGCCAATCATTCTAAGAGTAGTGCTAAAAAAAACTGGGTAGCATCTAACTTTAGACGATTAGCTCTGTCTGACAGAATATCTAGCTGAGAAATAATTCTAGAGATCGAGGGTTATGACACAAAAGACAGGATTGCATTGTTGCTTATCTCCTTAGAATAAGTCAAATAAATCCAAGTTGGGTATAGTTTTTGTAAAGCATGTGTAAAAATTCTGTAAAATCCCTGATCTTCAGTAGGATTACGGAGATAAAAGGGCGGGTTCAGCTTAGATAATCGATCAATTTTTCACGGGTTATTCACAATTAATCTAGTCTTCTAACTTATCTTGCAACTCGTCACAAAGTATTCACAAGTCATCTACAAAATATTCATATAACATTCACAAAATGGTCACAAAACGGTCACAAAACGTGTAGAAAATGTTCATGAGCTTGGTCATCTGTGTAGAATTCGGGCTTTAAGTCGTCAATTCTTAGTTAATTTTTGCTGGAGAAACCTCGTTGCAGCGTCTTGAGGTAAAGGCTTGGAGAAGAAATATCCCTGTCCATATTCACAGCTTAATGCTTTCAAGGTTTGTTTCTGGGCTGCTGTTTCTATGCCTTCTGCGACAACAGATATGCCCAGATTATGGGCTAGAATCACAATTGCTTTGACAATTTCTTTACTAACTTGGACTTCTTCCATACGGTTAACAAAAGAACGGTCAATTTTTAAGGTGTCGATGGGAAAGCAATACAGATAACTTAGGGAAGAATAGCCAATCCCAAAGTCATCTAAGCTGAGTTGCACCCCGAGGGATTTTAAGCGATTGAGAATAGCGATCGCCTCTTCCACATCTGTCATAATTGCACTTTCTGTAATTTCCAGCTTGACACAAGCGCAGTCCACCTGACTTTCCACCAAGATAGTTTCAAAGTGTTCTACCAGATCAGGCTGATCAAATTGATGACTAGATAGGTTAATGCTCATGACCAGTGGCATCGGGAAAGCAAACTGTTGATTCCAGGCTTGAATTTGACAACAGGCTTCCCGCAAAATCCAATGCCCCAAAGGAATAATTAACCCAGTTTCCTCTGCTATTGAGATGAATTGATCCGGCATAATCAAGCCATTTTGAGGAGAATACCATCGGATAAGGGCTTCAAACCCAATAATTCTCTCGGTCTGAAGACATAAAATCGGTTGGTAATAGAGTTGAAACTCCTGATTTTTAATCGCTTGACGCAAGTTGGTTTCAGTTTCCAATCGCTGTTTGGCCTGCAACCCCATCCGTTTAGCAAACACTTGATGTTGAGCTTTGCCGAGAACTTTGGCATGATACATGGCTGTTTGAGCATCCTGTAAAGGATCTTCAGCCTGGATCAAGTCTTCAAATTGATTGTAGGCAATGCCAATGCTCACCGTTGAGTAAATGTCGTGCCCACTAATCTGAAAAGGTTGAGTCAACTGCTTTTGAATGTGGTCGGCCATCTCTTTAGCCTCCCCAAACTGTTTGAGCGCAGGCAGCAAGATTGCAAATTCATCTCCACCCACCCGAGCCAACCGTGCATCAGGGCGCAAACAACTCTTGAGGCGACGACTGGCGGCGATCAGTAACCGATCCCCAATAGGATGCCCCAAGCCCTGATTAATCATCCGAAATCGATCTAAATCGAGAAATAAAATCGCAAACAGGGGGGGCTGAGGTTGACGAATATAACCCAGTTGCCCCAAGTGTTGGATAAATAAACGACGATTGGGCAACCCGGTTAACGCATCGTAGAAAATATTGTGCAGGGATTTGTAGGCGAGAACAATAGTCATGGCTGTTAATAAACCCAAGGCAGGAGCCACGAAAGGAATCCATCCTGCCTGACAAAAGGTCACAAAACAGATTATCCAAAGCCCAGTAAAAGCGGCGATCGCCCCAATTCCCAACCCAAGCGGATGGTGCAACCGCCACACTAGCAACCCCCCGATCAAAGACCATAGCCACAGCCACAGGACTTCAACCCACTCCTCCCAAAACCAGAAAAGAGGCCGATCATCCAGAACCACACCCAGAATTTGACTCACCATCTGAGCATGAATCAGAACCCCTGGCATCTGATGATTCTCTGTTTTCGTGGCGCTGAATGGGGTGGGGAAGAGATCTCTAAGGCTAGGGGCTGTTGTTCCAATTAAAACCACTCTGTCTCGAACCTGGGCTGAATCAACTCGACCTTGGAGAACATCAGTCAAAGTGACTCGTTCAGCAATCGTTTCCGAGGGATAATTGATTAGACTTTGCCATCCCCGAGCTTCTGACGGAGGGAGTTGATATCCACCAGAAGTTTCTGTCAGCCGAGGAAAGACCGTTTCTCCAATTTGTAACTCATCCCGGTGCACCTGAAACTTAAGACTTTGATCAGAAAGATAGCGTAAACTCAGTCGAAGGGAGAAAGAGTAGAGTTTTTCTGAGTTGGATTCGGCATATAGTAAACTGCGTCGAATCGTATTGTCAGTATCGCTAATCAGATCACTAAAGCCAACTCGCTCTGGAGGGATATTAGCGGGAGGAGGAACGATTCCGTGAAGCGTGATCGCGACGATATTATCTGCTTTCAATACCTGGGATAGCTGTTCGCTACCCGGAGGTTGGGGTACGTCGCGATAGATATCTAAACCAATGACTTTGGGTTGATATTTGTTCAGATTTTCAAGGGTCTGAGCAATCACTTGATCGGATAGAGGCCAATGACCCTGCTGTCGAATGTCTTGTTCAGTAATTTCAACAATTAGGATGCGAGGATCAATGGTTTGATTTGCTTTCAAACGAATCATTTGATCAAAAGAAGCAAGCTCTAAACTTTGAAATTCCCTTGTGAATTTTATAGCAGTTAAAAATCCTGTTGCCAACAGACTGGCGAAAATTATAGTCGTAATATGAAGAGATGAAGATCGATATGAAAGCTTTTTTTTGACCTTTTTGTTGCTAGAGGTTAACAATAGGGAACGAGTTTTTTGTAAAAGCTTCACAAACATTTGAGGTTATTAAAGGTTTTGTAAAAATTACTAGCTTTTGATAACAATCCGTGAATTTACCGAGCTTGATTCTCTAGTTTAATCTCTAGAATAAGTGAAGTGCAAAACCGCGATTTACACCAGGGCTGATTAAGAGCTTGCTATGTTATTTGAAACCACACCCCGTAAAGCACTCATTTTAGTTTGCTTTGCCTCGCTCCTGAATGGTCTCATTTCCATCTACCCACAATTGGCTTCGGCTAATAGTTCAAGTCCTAGTAGTGCTACGGGCTTGCCTGGACGTCGGGAATCTGGTGGAACAAGAGTTAAAACAACTTCTGCTATTTTAGCGGAGCACCGATTGGCTCTTGAGCAAACCGTTCTTCCCTAAGCTTAACATCACCAAGATGTAGCTTCATCAGCGCCCTTCTCGATGTGAGAATCTCAGTTTCTCCTAAAATTTGTCAGATTCTCCAACGTTGGGGAAGCTCTATAAATCTGCAAAAAGAGGGAACATCAGGTGAGTTTATGGAGAAAACTCCTATAATGTCTTTCCAGTGATTTTTATTACTAGGGCACAGAGATGATCTTGGCAAACTGGAAATTTTACCTGCCCTGGCATCTAGCCTTGCAGAAATTGACAGGAACATTTAACCTGACTTCTCTGGGCATTATTGCTCCTGCGCTTCTTGTTGTTCCCGGCCAATCCATTTCACTGCCTTTAGTTAAAGACATTTTAGTTAAAGATCGGGTTGAAAATAGTTTGGTTAAAGCCAATCTCCTGTCTGATCTCCTGTTAGAATCTCAGCCTGAACAATCCGTTCAGCTTGCGCCCCAGCCTCCCTCTCTCTCTCCTCTGCCGGAAATTGAACCTTCCCTGCCACCTCCTCCACCTGAACCGTTGATTCAACCTCAGTCTTCGCCTCAACCCCAGCAAATTCCGGGAACTATTCCACAAACAACAGTTGTCCAGAAATTTGAGGTGATTGGCAGTACCGTTTTCAGTCCAGATGACTTTGCTGCGATTACCCAACCCTTCACCAATCGCCCCATTTCTTTACTGGATCTGTATCAGGTTCGATCTGCGATCACTCAACTTTACGTGGAACAGGGCTATATCAACTCTGGGGCATTCATTCCCCCCCAAGAACTGACCCAGGGCCTGGTTAGAATTCAAGTCATTGAAGGCGGTTTAGAAGCCATTAACGTTTCTGGGACTCGGCGATTGCGGCCCAGTTATATTCGGAGTCGTTTAGCTTTAGCAACCACTCAGCCGCTTAACGTTAGCCGCTTGTTGGAAGCCCTACAACTCCTCCAACTTGATCCCTTGATTGAAACTATCTCCAGTGAACTCTCTGCCAGCCCCCGTCAAGGCTTGAGTATTTTGGATATTACTGTTGTGGAAGCAGATTCCTTTGAATTTAGGCTCTTTGCAGACAATCAACGAACCCCTAGCGTGGGTAGCTTTCGGCGGGGTGTGGGCTTCACCGAGGCGAATTTACTGGGGTTTGGGGACAGTCTTAGCTTTGACTATGGGAATACCGATGGCAGTAATAGCTTTGATTTGAATTATACAGTTCCATTCAATGCCCGCAACGGCACCCTCAGTGCCAGCGTAGGTCTTGGCCCTAGTGAGGTGATTTCTCGCCCGTTCAATGAACTGGACATCACATCGGACTCGCGCTACTACGAACTCACCCTGCGCCAGCCGATGATTCAAAGACCCACTCAAGAATTTACGGTGGGGTTGACCGGATCTCATCAATCCAGTGAAACTGAACTTTTAGATACCCCGTTTCCCATTGCTGCAGGTGCTGATGATCAGGGACGCACCAAAGTGTCCGCGATTCGATTCTTTCAGGAGTGGGTCAATCGGGATTCTCAGTCGGTTCTGGCTTTACGATCGCAATTCAGTCTTGGTATTGGTGCGTTTGACGCAACGATTAACGATGGAGACATCCCCGATAGTCGCTTTTTTACCTGGCGATTGCAGGGACAATGGGTACGCCTATTGGCCGAAGACACCCTGTTCCTCCTGCGGGGGGATCTACAACTGGCCAGTGAACCGTTGTTGGCCCTAGAACAGTTTCGACTTGGGGGATTAGATAGTGTCCGAGGATATCCCCGAGATACGTTGTTGATTGATAATGGCGTGTTTGTGTCAGCAGAAGTCCGGTTGCCGATCGCGCGGATTCCAGAGTGGGACGCTATTCTTCATCTCACTCCTTTTGTTGAATATGGTCAAGGCTGGAATGATTCTGGACTTGATCCTGAGCCGGATGAGTTGGGCTCTGTGGGTCTCGGGATACAGTGGCAACAGGGCGATAGTCTGAGTATTCGAGCTGGCATCGGAATTCCCTGGAATAGTATTGATTCTCCTGATAGAAGTTGGCTCGAAGATCGAATTTATTTTTCAGTGATTTTTACCCCGTTTTAGCAACCCACATGGATTTGGCATCATAAAATTAACAATTAATAAAATTAACAATTAATAAAATTAAAAACTATTAAAATCTTGCCAATAAAATATCGCTGACTGCCAACTCTAAAGAAAGAAGCTGAGCAGATCAGCGATAATATCAACCTTCATCCGCAACTAGATAACAAAAGGCTTTTACAAAAACGACCTACTTCTTCAATCCAGCGAAGAAATCTCGCAACTGTTCAGAGGCAACATCTCGTCCACCGAGACCATAAGAAATCGCAATCGCAACGGCGATCGCCCCCAACAGCAAACCAAAGGCCAAATTAACAATGTCAGGAGCAACTTGCATTTGTTCCAGGGCCATGGCACCGACAAACACAATAATTGCAACCCGGGCCGCTTGGGCCAGAAATCTGGGTGAGCCAGTATTTAAGATCAATCTGTAGGCGAGATTAGCACAATAAAGCCCCACCGCAAAAACGATCACGCCAACTAGAACGTGACCTGCGATGTTGAGTACCCGTTCCAACAGAACTGTCAGGGAACCTAAGCCCAAGATATCAGTCGCTGTCACAACGGCAAACAGCATAACGCCTACAGTAGCAATCAACCCCACAATCTCTGATGGAGTTCGAGCCATCTTTTGCTGATCCTGCAAGACGGTCTCAGCTCGAGATCCAAGTGGAGTTGGCTCCGCAAATTGATCTCTAATCTGTTCCCTAACGGTCGGTTCCGGTGCCTGAATAGACTCCAATCCCAGCCAACGCAATAGATTATTAAAACCTAAGCTAGTCAGAAGGCTCGTCACTAAATCGCCAACAAATCGGGCAATAAAGTAGGCGACAAACAGAATCACAATGGCTGCAAAAATCTGCGGAATGATGTTGAAAATGCTATTCAACATCGTAATTGCAGGTTGAGAAATGGCCTGAATCTTCAGCCGCTCAAGGGCAGCGATCGCAATTGGAATCAAAATCAGAACAAAAACAACGGTTCCAATCAGGGAAGAAAAAGTTTGACCCCCAGCGACCCCACCAGAAAATCCAAATCGACGACCAAACTGATCAATTCCTGTAGCGGCCAAGAGATTCGTGACAATCCGACGAACAACCTGAGCAATAATCCAACCTGCACCTGCAATCAAGATCGCAGCAAAGATATTCGGCAGAATGGCCAGAATCCGATTCACCATATCCTGAACAGGAGCCAACAAGCCATCCAGACTCAGCGTGCTCAGGATAACGGGCAGAAACAGGAGAAAGACAAACCAGTAAAGCGTATTCGCTAGGGTTGTACTTAGAGACGTGGACTGCTGCTGACCAACCGTAGTACCCGTAACCTGTTGGTTCAGCTTCTCATCGAGTCGAAATGAACCCAACAAACGTAGAACTAAAGATCGAGCAATTGTTGCTAGCACCCAAGCCAAGCCGAGTAGCAAGGCTGCCCCTAAAAGATTGGGCAAGAAACCCGTAACCTCATTCACCAAGGTGGTGAGCGGAGTGGCTGCGCCCCCAAACTGAAGTCTCTCCAGGAACCCAATAATGGCAAGAAGAAAGATAATCCAAAAAACCGCAGTTCCAATCCAGTTTTCGACAGGAATGTCTTCCCCACCATCGCTGCGACCACTGATCCAAGAAGCAATACGATTGTCAAAATCAGTCTTTTTCAGCAGGTTTCGAGTCAAAGATTGAGCAAATAGCGCAACCAACCAGCCAATAAATAAAAGCGTGACCGCTAGAACAATGTCCCAAATCCGGGCCGTATTGATCCCCCCAATTGCACGGGTTGTGTCTTGAACTATATCCACTTGGGCCAAGTTTAGGTGAGATAAAGTCAATATTCTCACTCCAACTATCTGTGGAATTTCGTACCAGATTTCATTCATAGTTTTCTTGGGTTAGTCATGAAGTCTAGAATGAGCAGAAGGCAAATCCTTCGCTTTTAGCTTGAGGCAGAAAAGTACAGGATTTCCGTGTTGTGCTTGAGGTCTCTAGAATACAAGTGACCTCACTTGACTCAGCATCAAGAGAGCTAGTCTCTCAACTCAGACAGACTGTAAAATATCCTTTCAAGTCTGGCGAAACCTCAAGCAGTATTAGAAAATAACGGATAGGAGAACAGAATCCTCCAGAATACTTACTCTTTCAAGACCCCTAAACATCTAGCGATGTCTAGACGGCTCTACTTGTAACAATCTGCCTATAGCTTGAAGGAATGATGCCATCTCGTCAAGTCTTTAAACAATCGATTCAGATCCGCTCTACTGCAACAATTGTGGAACAGTGTATTACGGAACGGGATTTGATGCATCAATGGCTGAATCCTGCCCTCAAATGTGACCCGGTGGGAGACTGGAATACGGAGGTTGGGAGCCGTTTTCGGTTCATTGTACAAGTCCCCCTGCTACAACCCGCCCTTGATTGTATCGTTGTGGAGCGAGAACCGGGCTTAATTGTCTGGGGATTTGATGGTTTTTTTAAAGGGTGCGATCGCTGGGAATGTCAGCCGGAAGGATCAGGAACCTTGTTGGTCAATCAGTTTGAGTTTGAAATTCCCAATCCTCTCATTAAATTTGGGTTCAATCAATTTGCGGCCTCTTGGACAAAAATAGACATGGAAGCTCAGCTTCGTCGCCTCAAGCAGGTGGCTGAAAGACCACGTTAGTGAGGTATTGCAAGTTAAAGCCGATCGGGTGAAACCCAACATTCTCAAGGGCTTAGTCCCAGGATCTGAGAAAATTGTCAACAGTTTCCAGCAGCACACTGCATTGTTGAATGCTCTCAAGAGCTTAGTCTTAAGGGCTTAGAAAGAGTGGAACCTATGCCCCACTCCTCCCGCCCAATACGAGTCTCAATTGTTACAACACACTACACTCGATCAGAAATAGCTACAGAGTGTCTGTCCTATTGCCAACTCGTGTTTCCAACTTGTTTCCAACTTGCCTATTTCTCACAAATAACCCGTTGAACTTCAGGTTGGGCCTTGAGAAAATCAATGGCTTTTGCACCTAGGGCGACAATATCTTCATAAAGATTGATTAAGCTATCCACATCGACGCTGATCACATCTAGCCCCTGATAGCCTAAAATCAGCTCCAAAATAGTCAGGGTACCATCTCGAGTTACACCTCGAATAGACTGCAGCACACTGTCTATTACCTTGTCAATCTCGCTCCCAGACTTGATGAACAAGCTAACGGCTCCCACTGCAAGTCGCCCATAGCTGGAGTCTAGTAGCGTATCTACAACATCAGCAGGCACGTTGACACTAAAGTTTAAAGCCTTCCGAAAATCCGAAACTTGCTGTTCGGTTAAGCTAGCCAATACAAAGAGCGATCGCAGTTGATTGGACTGTTCCCCTGTTTCAGCGAAAGATTGTAAATCTGTAAAAGCGATGGCAATACTTGCAGGCCCATACCTGAGCTGAAGCTCTTCAATGGCAGGAGCCGGACGAGCCGTTAGAATGATCCAACTTGCTGTCAAGCTCAGAACCATTGCCAACCCCAAAGAAATGTATCTTGAGATGCGCCCCGTAAACAGAGCAAAGGGATTCTGAAGCTTTTGTAACCAGCGTCCCATTGAATGTTTCATATTCATTCCTCACAACGTTTAGGAGTAAATGATAAAGTGACTCAGTCGTCTTTATCATACTTCTAGTTAGTCTATTAGAAATGTGCTAAAGTTCCACATCAAAAAAGCAATGAGTTGAACCCTAGATCCCTTGATCAATTCGGTCAAGAAGTTGCTGAATGACTTGCCTGTCGGAAGCCAAGGGTAGATTTTCTAGATACCGGTTCAAATCTTGTCGGGCTTCTGTCCAACGCTCAAGTTGATAGTAAAGCAAGCCGCGATCACGCTGCTCTGAGAAGGCATCGGGAAATAAGAGCAAAATGCGTTCAACAACGGTCAGCGCTTGGCTCAACCGGCTCTGATTGACATAAATGATCTTGAGATTGGTCAACATCCGAGCTAGAAACTGGTGAGGGCTGATCGGCTCCAAGAACTCAGGTCGCAATTTCACCGGTTGACCCTGAATCTGAGATAAACGAGCTTCACAATCATCTGGAAATAAAATTTCCCCTTGATTAAAAGCATCAACATAAATTCCAGCACTTTCAAAATCGGGTCGAATCAAAAAATGTCCCGGCATTCTGATCCCCACCATGGGGAAATCAATCCGCTTGGCAATTTCTAGATACACCAGGGATAAGGTAATTGGAATTCCTGTGCGTCGGTCAATCACTTGGTTCAGATAACTATTATCCGCGTCGTAATAGTTTTCCCGGTTGCCCAAAAATTTTAAGTCTTCAAAGAGGTAACGATTAATCGTCTGTAGCACCCGCAAGGGATAGCGAACCTCTGGTAATTGTGCTTGGATCTCAGTCGCCATGGTATCTAGAGCGTTGAGATAGTCTGCTGGATTGAGATTAGGAAATTCTTCTTGGGCAATGTACAGTGCTGCTTTTGCCAGACTAATTTGTGAATCCGGTTGACGAATCTCTTGATAAAACTGCTGCCGTGCAATTGGAAAATCCATGGGAAGGAAACTAAAGTCTAAAGTTAAAGCTTAAAGTTAACTCCATTAACTCACTCCATCAACGGACTGAATCAGCTTCCGCTCAATCTGGGCGATCGCGCTCATGACTCCAGTTTCAGGGTTATCTAAAATCGAGGCTTTGAATTGTTCTAGATAGTCTGCGATCATTTCTCGGAGGATGGGTTTTTCCAGGGTTGTGGTGTGGTGAGTATCCCAAAAGTCCCACAGCAAAATTCCCACCCCAATCGTGCAGTCGAGTAATCCTGCCGCTAGTTTTCCCGTTAAACTGGCCCCGGTTTTCAGGGCAATTTTAGATCCAACTTTGCCCCCTAGTTTGGCCGCCATATTGCTCCCCACTTTTAACATAAGCGGGGCAACCAAAGGTTTTACGGCGAAGTAAGCACTGCCACCGACCAAAACTTTGAGGGATAAATTTGAAATATTCCCCTCAGCATCCCGAATACTAATCGCAATATCGTTTAAGTATCGATCCCAATCGGCAGGGGCAATCCGATAAGTCATGGGAATTGCATTCAGGCTGGCAGTGAGTTCACTCAGGTATTGCTGAACGGTGGATTGGGTCAGTCGTTCCAATTTCAGTTGGGCCGTTTGAGGCCGCAGCACTCGTTTCGCAAATTCAGTTTGAAAATCTTGAGTCAGGGCTTCTGCAACTCGTTCGGACGGGTCGGGCAAATCTGGATTGATGACGTTAGCCGCTCCAGAGGAGAGTTGAACAAAAACACTCTTCAGTTCGATTGCTTTCTGATTGACGTAACTGAAATACCAGTCTAGAAAACTGTGATCAACCCGATCCATGAGTTCATCGATCCAGAGATCAAGCTGCTCTGAGGCATAGTGTTCTGCGGAATCATGGGCCATTGTCAGGGACTGGGCGATCGCGGCATCAACCGTTGTCCAATCCATAACGGGTTGAGTCACAACGGTTTGTACTGAGCTTGAATTTGATTTTGACGGGGCTGAAGAGAACGCTTGATGAATAAAGATCTGGCCAACAAGGGGAATAATCACAACCAAAGCGACCACGGCCCAAACCATCGGAGCAATGGCACGAACTAACTGACCCCAAGCTCGGATGCGATCCGTTTTTTCGGCATAATTGCTGGCCACAGATCGGTCTGGAGGGCTTTGAGAGTCCTGAACAGAAGGGACTGAGTCCGAAGGATAGGATGGGGAGGTTGGCTGAGAATCAGAATTCACGCAAGAAACCTGAGGAAAGCAAAGCAAGGATTGGATCTATTCTAACGAAGTTAGCAATAACGTTGAATCCCGTTTATGGCCATCGAGAATGATGGATGAGCAAATAACTTGTGAGCCGGGGTTTGGATGCACACCCTCCAAACCCCATTTTGGTTTTCTCGCCACACCCCGATCTCCATTCCTCCATTTCCCTACAATCGCTTACGGGCAAACTGCAACAACTGTTGAGCCTCGTTGTAAACGGTTGTGCCCGGTTTAATGGTTTCCAATTGATTGATGATTTCTCGCAATTGACGATTAAATTCTCCAGGGTTGAATGCGCCAGGATTGTTATAGTCATTGCTGTTTAACCGTTGGAGATTGGCGATCGCATCTTTGGCTTCTCGGAGAGCAGTTTCAGCTTCTTTTTCTAACTGCATTCTCAAGTTTACCTTCCCTAAATTGTCCTGATATTCTGCCAGTTTTTGTTGGGCTTCTAAGTATGCCGGATTGTCTTCAGAAACTTGTTGTAAGCGCTGAATAGCCTCTTCCCATAAGGTTGCGACTTGCTCCCACTGAGGAACAGGATGAGGAGGATTTTGAGACCCTTGAGCCGCCTTAAATGCAAACTGTTTGGCAGCTTCAATCAGATTATTCCCGCTTTGACGCTGAGAAATTCCACCTGTTAAATTGGCAAAGTCTCGTTCGTTGGTTGCCAACTTTTGTTCAGCAAGTTTTCCTGCCAAAGTTTCTTCAGGCACTTGGGATAACTGATCCATTGCGGTTTGCCAGTTGGCGATCGCTTGCTGCTTTGATGGGATATCTTGAGCGAGTTGATATTGTTCCTTGGCCGCCCCCAATCTTTGTTCTGCCTGATCTAACTGAGTTTGAGCATTGTGTTCTTGAAAGACTTTGGCCTCCAATCTAGCAATTTCTTTTCGGGCCTGCTCAAATTCATCAAGGGTGAAATCCCACTCACACCACCCCCACTGGCAGTAGGGCGAGGGTTCATAGCTTAGGAACCAAACGGGTAAACCCTCTAAAGCGGATTGAGCAAGCTGAACTTTTTCTGCCCCTAAATTAATATCCATTGGTGAAGTTGCTTGATTGATAAGTTGCTCCGATTGTTCGGTATATTGGATAGCTTCACGATAGCTTTGATCCATTTTAATGTAGCTGGGTAGTAACATCATCGGTGCAACTTTTGAGATAGGTTTACGCACCATAGGATAGGGTAAATTTGCCACCCAGACTAACCCAGCACTAAGGGGAATTCCCAATAGCACAGTTGCAGCAATGAACTTAGCAAAAAAATATCGTTTCTGTTTAGATTTTCTTGGATTTGTCTGGGAGCTTGTCGTGGACTGAGCAGAGGACTGAGTATGGGATTGAGTTCCATATTGTTGTTCAATCTCTTGCTCTAATGCAGCAAGCTTGGCCTGGATCGGATCACTATTTGAATGTCCTTGATTGCTGGATGAATTAGCCATTACAAACGCTCCTGGCTCGCGATACTCTTAAGGTTTAACGAGGGTTTTAATTGCCTCAGTTTGAATTATCCAATACCTTTCTAGATGTAAACATCCCCTGTTCAGGCTAATTCACCTCCCCTGAATGGATCATGGGAGTTCGACTGATTTCTATAAAGTTTCTATAAAGTTTCTATCTAACCCGTAGCAAGTCTTTTGAGCATCAACCGGACAAAGCAAAGATTAACCTTGGCTGTGGCATGGTCGAGGGTTCTCTCAAATCTTCAGTTGATACAAAATAGCGTCTAAGATTTCTCGCTTACTCCATTTTGGCGGTCTAGTTCTCTTCTTTTGGGGGAGCAGGGGTTCGATAATATCCCACTCTTTGTCTGTTAAGCTGCTTGTGTACTTCATTTTTTCAGTCTTGCTTCTCTCACTAAGAGACCAAATGGGTTCTATAGGGTGAGCCAACCTTCGCCATCCGCAGCGTTTCAGCATTCCATGCAAGCCTGCGGAGCAGCGATCGCTGTCTCGGCAACGATGACAACGATCGGTAGAAACATCGCGATCACAACTAACCCAAGCAACGGTTTCATAGCGATCAATCTCAAAGTTTTCTATTTTCTACCACCAACAATCAAACCAAAACTCATTTGTAACGAAGACTTATGATTGTGGGCGATCGCTACTCACAAATAGCCCCTCAACCACGCCCCCACCGATAACTGAAGGCGACATAACGGTGAAGTTGAGCCGCCGCAGACAAGCTTTGACTCCCACAGCTAACCTCTCGGCGGTTGGCTCCAACGATTGGTTCGACCGTGCCAAACGCTTCCTCTACATTCAGAAACTTGCTCATTTGCCTAAAATCGACTGACTGGATCAGCATCAGTGGATAGTTTGGCAATAACTTGCTTCAAAGAAATATTTTTGCTGTGATCCAATGATTTTCTAGTTTCCTGCTTTGCTATTTGAGCATCAACCTCCTCAAGAGATAGCACGGGTAGGTC
>JBOFUV010000036.1:0-75252 GCA_051652765.1 Microcoleaceae cyanobacterium
GTCGGAGGTGAATACTCTTTCAAATCTGATTCCGCTTCGGGTTCATCGGCTGGAGGTTCTGGGTTATGAAACGCTGTTGTATGGCCGATTTTCCCCTTCTGATCAAGGGACTAGGGGTTCTGAACAGGTTCCGACTGAAGATTTGGCCCCGATTCTGGTGCGGGTTCCGGGGGAGGTTTCAGTTCGTTCAGGGGAGAGGGTTTGGGTTGAAATTTTGCTGGAAAAAATTCATCTGTTTGATGCCAAGACGGAACTGGCTATTGTGCCGACTTGAGGTTTTTGTGCTTTTTTGCTAAGGGTCTTGCCAGAATGGGTGAATCAGGGTTATATTTTGCGTAGACCGAAGCGGGGTCGAAAACCCTGGGGGTTTGACGAAAATCGCTAGAACCTTGATAACTGAATACTTTCCAAACTTTTCAATTTTGGAAATCGCTCTAAAGGCAGCGTTTTTCAAGGTGAGTTTGCCTCTTAAAAAGAGGTTCACGAAAACCCCCTCCAGAATCACGATATAATCAGGGTTCTAGACGGCGGACTTGAAATACCTATAATCCCGTTTACGGGACTGAAACTCTAGTCCCTATTCGATTTTCAAGGTGCTGTTGACCTTGAAATACCTATAATCCCGTTTACGGGACTGAAACCGCCATTGTTCGGATCAATCACATTCCTGATTTCATCTTGAAATACCTATAATCCCGTTTACGGGACTGAAACTCCCCTGGATACCCTGTTATCAGCACTACCGCCGCACTTGAAATACCTATAATCCCGTTTACGGGACTGAAACTAAAATTAAGGGGAGATGCCGTTTGATCCTTGATCCCTTGAAATACCTATAATCCCGTTTACGGGACTGAAACTCTATCTCCGATCTCCGGGAAGTCTCAGGTTTTCAGCCCTTGAAATACCTATAATCCCGTTTACGGGACTGAAACGAACCTTCTTAGCCTTGGATTCTAACGACTTCTCTACTTGAAATACCTATAATCCCGTTTACGGGACTGAAACCTTCAAAGTATTCTCGTTCTGGAACGAGATTCAGGCTTGAAATACCTATAATCCCGTATTTAGGTATTAGGAATCTCGAAATACTCAAAGTTATGGCTGCGAACTGAAACTGATGTTAGAACCGTGAACCTATTGTCGAAAGTACACGTCTCTAGAGTTAAATCACTAGAAAGGACACCTCACCTATGGCTAGCTCCAGACTGTCTCGCTCCAGCACAGCCTTATTTTTGACCCTTGGTTTAATCACAACAGGAGCCGCCCCATTCTTGCTCCCAGCCATTGCCACAGCCCAGCAATTCCCTGGCTCACTACAACGAGATCGGGTTACTGCTGGAACCATCATTCCCGTCGAATACGAAGACGCTGAAAAAATCGTCGTCACCCCTGACGAAACCGTAGAAGTCACAGTCATTGTCTCCCAGAGCCTAAGATCCAGCACAGGGCGAGTGTGGCTACCCGCCGGATCAGAAATCAAAGGAGAAATTCGTCCTGCCAACGGCGGATCTCAATTTATCGCAGAAGAAGTCATTTTCACCAACGGCAAGCGGTTTCCCCTAAATGCCAGTTCCGCCATTGTCACCCGTACTGAAACCATCAAAAAAGGAGCCTCTGCGGGAGACATCCTGAAAGGAGCAGCCGTTGGTGCTGCTGCTGCGACAGCAGTTTCTGTCATCACAGGAGACAAAGCGATCGCGACAGAAGAAGTCCTAGGCGGGGTTGGCTTAGGAGCGATCGCCGGAATCTTTCTCGGTCGAGATCAAGTCGAAGTTGTCGTCATTCGTCCCGAAGACCTAGACTTGCAACTCCGATCCGACATTATCTTCCGTTAATTTTTTGCGTTAATTTTTTGCGTTAACTTTTGATCAGTCAGGCTCTACCTTAGCAATCTGACCCACCAACACCAACCATTCAGGGCGAGGCCACCTCGCCCTGACAACAAAAATTGCCCAAGTTTGCAATCTTTTGAACAGTTTCTATCCTAGACCCTTGATTAAATTGAGTATTCCTGCTGCTGCAATTCCACTCGCTGTCCTCCTATCTTCGATTTCCAAATTTTTATGTATTCTCGGTTGCAACGGTTTTGGACAGCACTGTTCCTAACATTTGGGTTGGTGGTCAGTGCAAGCCTCTGGGAATCAGAAGCCAGCCCCAGAACAGAGCTTTCCCTAGAACAGCCCAGGATCATCGCCCAACAGTTGGCCCAGTCTCTGATCGCCCAAACTCTTCGGACTCCGCAGTTTTCGATCCCAGTTCAGTGTTCCCTCGGGAAAGACTGTTTCATCTTGCTCTATCCCGACCGCGACCCCAGCCCCAATGAGATTGACTTCGGCTGCGGGCGACAAACTTACAACAGCCATACAGGCACCGATTTTGCAATTCCTGACGAACAAATCATGGCCCAAGGAGTTCAGGTTCTAGCCTCTGCTCCCGGCAAAGTCTTGCGAGTACGAGACGGCGTTAGCGATCGCCGATTGGAAAACATCGCTGAAAAAGCCAATGTTGAAGGCATGGAATGTGGGAACGGGGTTGTGATTGACCATAGCTCACTGTCCAATGGCAGCGGTTGGGAGACCCAGTATTGTCATCTGCGAAAAGGCAGCATTGTTGTAAAGCCTGGAGACAGGGTCGAACGGGGAGCGACTTTAGGGATGGTCGGAGCCTCTGGAGCCGCTTCTTTTCCCCATGTGCATCTGAGTGTGCGACATCAAGGAAAAATAGTTGATCCATTTGTGGGGCCAGAGGCAGGAGCAGGCTGCCAGGTCAATCGGACTGCCCTCTGGGATCAATCCTTGCCTTACACTCCAACTGGATTAATTCGGTCGGGTTTTGCCTCCGCCCCACCGACCATGAATCAACTCTGGCAAGGGAAATTCAAGGAAACAACCCTGGCCAAGACAAGCCCCAACATCATCTTTTGGGCGCAGATCTATGGGGTCTTTCAAGGCGATCGCGTAGAATATAAACTGTTTGACCCAGCGGGCAACGTTGTTCTGAATCATCAAGAAACCTTAAAATCCCCTGGCCGTACCTGGTTTGGCTATGTCGGCAAAAAAAACCTTCCCCAAAATCCCTTAGCCTTAGGAAATTGGCGAGGGGAATATCGCTTAATCCGCGAGGGAAAGGTTTTGTTAAATATTCAACGAGATGTTCGACTGGGTTAACCCATTAAGCCTGCATTTAGTAGCTTCTGACACGCTTCTATCCAGGATTGCCCCAGATAACTGTCTCCCTGAACAATATGGTTGACATAGTGATATCCCGTGACGGGATGACCAGAACCATCAGCCTTGGCTTGGCGTTGCTGTAGCCACTGCACCCAGTTCACACTCTGCTCATAAATATCTCGAATTGCTTTTTTGACTGGGGAATCAATGCCTTCAATCAAGATAATCCTGATTTTATCCCCGACATTCTGAACCTGAACAATTCGCATGTGAGCATGGTAAGTCTGCCACTCTGCACCCAAGTCGAACCCCTTCACCCCCGCGCCGGACGATTCCTCAACCAAAGGAACTTGGCTTTTAACGACCTCTATGTCAGATGCAACATCAGAGGCTATTGATTCTTTCATTCTGTATTCTGTCATCATTGCACTTCACCCTGAATCATACTACTAGTCTGTTCCCCTAGGTCATCTTTGTAAGAATCACAAAAGGGAGAGATATCTATTATGGCACTGGTTTAAGATTGTGGAGAGAATTTAAGCAATCGATAAGAATTAACAGAACTTATCGCTGTTATGACTATTCCATTAGTTATAAAGGCCGATCATTGTCAGCCTTTATAACTAATGGGACTGTAGTTAAATTAATCCATCAACTTAATTTGGTAAACTGTCATCTTGACCTTTGTGTTATCGCCTTTACAGTTGTTTTTTCTCTGATTGAAACTGCGGGAAATGTCAAATTGACTCATTGACGAGGGGAAGAAACGGGAAGATATCAAAGAACACGGTAAAATCAGGATACTGGTAAGCCGTCATCAGACATATCGCAATCACAAATGATTTGTGAACAGGGAATGAAGGGAGCAATGCTCCCTTCTTGGGGACGAAGTCCCCAAACCCCCCTCTAGTTTTTCTCACATCTCATGACTGATCGCTGTAACTTTTTATCCAACTCTTTAATCCATCAGACCAAGTCACGTGTGAAACCCTAGCAGGAGATGATATGGAGGTTCGTGGAGTCTGGATCACCACCACAGATAGCAAAGTTCTCTACTCCCGACAAACCATTACAGAGGCGATGGACTTCTTGGCCGAGACGGGGTTTAATGTTGTCTTTCCCGTAGTTTGGAATCGGGGGACGACGGTTTATCCGAGCCGAGTGATGGAACAGCAGTTTGGGACACAGATTGACGCTTATCTCAAAGGGCGTGATCCATTGCAGGAGGTTGTTGAAGAAGGACACCGAGTCGGGTTAAAAATTATTCCTTGGTTTGAATACGGCTTTGCCAGTTCTTACATGCAAAATGGTGGGAAAATCCTGAATCAAAAACCAGAATGGGCAGCCTTGGATCAGGGCGGAAAACTATTGGTTAAAAATGGGTTTGAGTGGATGAATGCCCTTGATGTTGAAGTGCAGGATTTTATTCTCAGCCTAATTTTAGAAGTTGTCAAAAACTATGACATTGACGGTATTCAAGGGGATGATCGATTGCCTGCCATGCCCTCTGAAGGGGGTTATAATCCAATTACAGTCCAACGCTACATTCAAGAAAAAGGGAGTCAGCCCCCTTTGAATCATAAAGATTCTCAATGGCTACAATGGCGAGCTGATATTTTGACTGAATTCTTGGCACGAATCTATCAAGAAGTCAAAGCAATCAAGCCCAACCTTTTAATTTCAATGGCTCCAAGTATCTATAGCTGGGGATTGAATGAATATCTTCAGGACTATATGACTTGGATTGATCGCGGTTTAGTCGATCTAATTCATCCCCAACTGTATCGTCGCAATTTTTGGGGTTATAAAAGTTTGGTTGATCAGTTGGTTGATACTCAGTTTAAAAGCTGGCAATTGCCCAAGGTTTCCCCTGGAATGTTGATCAAAATTGGCTCCTATCGGATTAGCGCCGATGACCTGCTAAAAGCAATTGAATATAATCGTTTTCGAGGAATTCAGGGAGAAGTTTTCTTCTTTTATGAAGGATTGCGAGAAAACAATAACGCTTTGGCAAATGCTCTCCGTGATGGCCCCTATGCTGAATCTGCTCAAGGGTGACACAGGAAGAAGATAAACATGGTGGCTTTAAAGATCGAAGAAATCTTACTTTCTATTATTATTAAGGTTGGCAGCTCGGGTGAGATCCTGTTGAGTGAAATACTGGGTGCGATCACTACAATTGAAGCTGCTTTTGACCTTGATTGTCACCTTAATTATAAGATCAATTATGAGATCATTGTTTTAATTCCTGCTGAAATTGCCTCAGAAAACCAAGATATTTTAGGCTATTTGAAGTCTCAAGGATATTCAGTTGTAGAATTTGTCAAAAGTTGTAACTTGCTTGAGGTATTTAATCAAGGCATTGAACAGTCTCAAGGTCGCTATATTTTACAGTTAATTGATTACAATCAAGTCTGTGTAAATGCTATTTATAGAGGTATTGAACATCTAGAACAATGTTTTGAGATTGGTGCTGTTTATCTGGGTTCTACTGAAAGTCAAGCAAACACAGAAATCCGAGACTTCTCAACTCTGGATTTCACTAAAATTCTTCGTCAGGGTTATCAGGCTGTCAATCTAATTTTTCGTAAATCCCTGTGGTCTAGATATTATCAGGCTGAGTTTTTCTCTCAGAAGAATGATCATAGTATTGTCAAAGTTCTTGAGGTTCGAGAGATTCCTTGGGTGAGTGTCTGTATTCCCACCTACAACGGTGAACTCTTGATTCAAGAGGCGCTTTCTAGTGTTATGACCCAGACTTACCCGAGAATAGAACTACTGATTTCTGATGATGAATCTACTGATAAAACCCTAGAAATTGTTCAATCATTCTTAGAAAAATCAGCCGTTAAGTTTTCTATTTTTCCTCATCAACATTACGGATTAGCAGAGAACTGTAACTTTGTCGCGTCTCAATCACAGGGACAGTATATTAAGTTTCTATTTCAGGATGACCTACTCATGCCAACCTGCATTGAAGAAATGGTTTTCCTAGCAGAACAGGATAGAGAAATTGGACTCGTATTTTCCGATCGAGACATTTTTTTCTCAACAGGAGCTGAAACTAATCCAGATCTGAATATCATTTACCAAGACTTTAGGAACATTTGTCGAGCTTGGACAAATCTAAAAACAGTGCAATCAGGGCAGGAATTATTGGCTGACCCCAATTTACTCCGTCATCCCATTAATAAAATTGGGGAACCCAGTACAGTTCTACTCCGTCGTTCCGTCTTAGAGCAGGTAGGAGGGTTTGATCCAGGGTTAAACCAGCTTGTGGATTTGGATTTGTGGTTGAGAATTTTAAACTGTGCCAAGGTAGGTTTTATTGACAAAACTCTGTCTTGTTTTCGACTTCATTTACAACAAAAGACCTACCAAAATATTTGCGAGAATGTTGCAATTGATCTGAATTTTTACTATAAGGTTTGTCACCATCCTTCCTACTCTTTCTTGCTTGAAGAACTCCGCTATCATGCCCTTTGGATTTATACCGTCAACTTAATTCGTTGCGATCACTATGATTTAAATTTTCAAAGTGATAGCACTCCGTTAGAATGTCTCCGTCAAGTCAGATTTTGGGTGGCTCAAGAATGGTTAAGATGCCCCAATGATGGGTTGCAGAATGTGTACTCATGTCACTTTGGAAAAGTTCATAGAATCCTATCTAGAAATAAAAAGTTAAAAGCACAGTCACTCACCAGAGCCGAAGAAGTTTTTGTTGATAGCTTGGTCAATAACTTATTACAGTCTTTGGATCAATTTGAGTCTGCTTCAAACTGGGTTCAAACTCTTTTTTCACTTGCACTTTATCAAGGTAGAGAACAGTTGCAAATGCTGACTTCAACGCGATCAATTCCACAGAGAGGATTTACAGAAGTTGAATATTGGGTAAATGCAAATGCCCCACTTGCTGAAGGCTTGAAAAGTCTTTAAACTGGATTTAAAGCGAATGTAAGCTAAGCAAGGATTCTTGCTCAAACCGAGGTTTCTTGTGATAGACTCTACCCGTTACAGATTAACACAATAGACGACATTGAAAGAGGAATTATAGAACGATGGCAACTGTTTTGGTTCCAGGGTTTTTCGTAGGTTTTTTTGGTCTTCCTGTCTTCCTGGGTAGCGAAGGAAATGATCAAATCTTTTTAACATCAGGTCAGGGTGCAAATGCTGAAATTTTGTTGCTGAATGGAGATGATGTCCTTCAGTCCCCAAACATCAACGACAGATTGGTTGTTAATGGCAATGCCGGAAGCGATACGGTTACAGGGGGCTTTAACACAGATACCTTGTTCGGTGGTACTGGGCCCGATAGACTCTTTGCCAACTCTGGAGCCGATCAACTGTTTGGCAACATTGACCGAGATACGGTTGAAGGTGGATTTAATGGAGATACTCTTTATGGGGGTCGAGATGATGATGATCTGTTCGGGGATGAA
The DNA here is from genome assembly GCA_051652765.1 of Microcoleaceae cyanobacterium. Classification (GTDB taxonomy): domain Bacteria; phylum Cyanobacteriota; class Cyanobacteriia; order Cyanobacteriales; family Microcoleaceae; genus JBHJGO01. The sequence continues at coordinate 7,613 of JBOFUV010000036.1, forward strand.
GGCAACGACCTCATGTTCGGGGATCTCGGAAACGATCTCTTAGATGGGGATGCTGACCGAGATGACCTGTTTGGCGGCCTGGGGAATGATACCTTTGTGCTTGATCCAATCGAAGCCAGTCCAGACTCAATCAGAGTTGATTTTATTGGGGATTTCGTTGCGGGCAGTGATGCCTCGGTTGGAGATAAGATTGCCCTCCCAGATGACCTAGAAGATGACATTGATGAGCGGTCTCTTGAGCGGGATATTGATGTTAACCAAGATGGACGGCTTGATATTGCGATTCAACTGGAAAATGGTCGATTTATCGGCGTTCTCCTCGATAGTGCGGCGACTCCTCTACCCGAACGGCTTGATCTTGATATTGACTTTATCTTTAGTGATGACTTTGAGTTTAGCTAAAGTCAAGCTTCATTCAGTCCCTAGACAGAGTTAGTGATAAAACCGCCGTCCTGCTGACCTTGGACGCATAAAAATAGCTTCTGATCACAGCTTCTGATCATAGCAGGGGACGATGCTAATCTGCATTCAAGTTTCGCTTAGCTTGCGAAACTTGAGTCTTGGCTCTTAGAAAAACTGTAGCTCAAACCCTAATAGCCCAATTTAGCCTAGAGCTGTAACGTAGTATGTTTTAGGATCGAGCCAGCAACAATCGAGCCAGCAACAGTAGAACAGGTAAAACAAAGCGCTTAGAATATTGCTATTAGGAATGTTCTAAGCAGAATTTGTTGGGAGATAACCGTTCGTAGGGTATGGCTGGACATAGTAAGTGGGCAAATATCAAGCGCCAAAAGGCCAGAGTTGACTCGGTCAGAGGAAAAGTCTTTACCAAAATCGCTCGAGAGATTATCGTTGCCGCCCGTACGGGTGGGGCTGATCCCGCTGGGAATTTTCAGTTGCGGACTGCAATTGACAAGGCTAAGGCTGCCGGAATTCCTAACGACAATATTGAACGGGCGATCGCCAAAGGGGCAGGAACCTTCGGATCAGGCAATGAGTTAGAAGCCATTCGCTATGAGGGCTATGGCAGCGGCGGAGTTGCAGTTCTGATCGAGGGATTGACCGATAATCGGAATCGCACCGCAGCAGATTTGCGAGTCGCCTTTAGCAAAAACGGCGGCAATTTGGGCGAAACAGGCTGTGTCAGTTGGATGTTTGAGCAAAGGGGAGTTGTCACCCTGATTGGGCCAGTAGATGAAGAAAAACTCCTAGAGGCTTCGGTAGAAGCAGAAGCAGAATCCTACGAACTGACCCCTGTCGATGATACCGAGGGCGCAGAGGTCTTCACAGACAGTAACAGCTTGGAACGTTTAGTCCAAGTTCTGAAGCATCAAGGCTTTTCCCTCGTTCAAGCTGAAATCCGTTGGATTCCCAACAACACCGTTGAAATCGATGATGCTGATCAAGGGCGATCGCTGATTAAATTGATGCACGCGCTAGATAGTCTGGATGACGTTCAAAGCGTAGCCGCCAATTTTGAGATGACAGATGCCTGTTATGAAGCCCTTGAAGCGTGAATCTAGAGTGGGCATTCTTGTCCTTGCCGGTTCAGTACCTGCACCGCAGACACCGCAGAGACATCATCAATCATTCCTGATAGCGATCAATTTGGCACTCGACTAAACCCTTACTAGTAAGTGATTGATGTCTCGGTTAAAGCCCAAAACTACCATTACCATGCCTTTCTTTAGGCGCTTATTGGGGAGTGGATTGATTTCCGAATGTTCCTTCTCATCCCGAACGGCCAGCAACGTCAGACCATACTTGCCGCGCAGTTCTAACTCTGAAATTGTTTTCCCGTCAAACTCACTGGGAACTAACATTTCGACGATACTGTTTTCAGCGTCCAACTCGAACTCTTCCAACAATTGAGGCCGAGTCAGTCGGCGAGCTAGTTCTGTTCCCATCTCTCGCTCTGGAAAAACAACCAGATCAGCCCCAACTTTTTCTAAAATTTTCTTATGGGTTGCTGAAGAAGCTTTGGCAACGACATTTTTCACACCCCCTTCCTTTAAGTTCAGAGTCGTTGTAATACTCTCAGCCAGGTAGTTTCCCACTGCAACAATCACCGTATTAAAGTCGTAAACTCCTGCTTCTGCAAGGGATTGAGCTTCTGTTGAATCCAGTTGTAAGGCATGGGAAGCTATTTGACTACTTAATGTATGCTGCACCTTCTTTTCATCCTTGTCAACGGCCAAAACCTCATGACCAGAATTGTGCAAGGTCGCGCAAACTGCCAGACCAAATCGACCTAAACCAATCACTGCAAATGGTTCCTTTTCGACCCGATTATTCCGAAAAAAACTCAAGCGAGATAAATCCATAGTTCCACCTAAAGTTAAGATACAAGAATTGTCTATTCAGAGCTAATCCAAGCAACCCTACACCAAATCACACTGAACCAAATCACACTTACCAAACAACACTTAACCAAATCACACTTAACCAAACAACACTTAACCGACTAGAAGATTTTCCTCTGGATACTCGATAGAGGTAGATTTTGGATCGCCAACCAGTGCCAATATCAGTAATAATATTCCAACCCGACCAATATACATCGTTAGAATAATAATTAGCCGTGATAGTGTTGAGAGCTTTGCTGTAATTCCAGTCGATAAACCAACGGTTCCAAAGGCTGAAACCACCTCAAAAAAAATATCCCCAAACTCAAGATCAAGCTGTACAAGACCAATGAAAAATATTGCAACGCCAACTACACCCATTGAACCCAGGACAACACTGACGGCCTTGAAAACCAGAGCGTCAGGAATCTTGCGCTGGTAACAGAGAACCTCATCTCGGCCCTGTAATGCCGCTTTCATACAATTTAATAGAATTCTAAAGGTTGTTGTTTTGACTCCACCTCCTGTGCTTCCTGGACTCGCTCCAATAAACATTAAAATGATCGTTAAAAAGAGACTTGACTGAGCCATTTGACCATTATCAATGGTATTGAATCCGGCTGTACGGGCCGTAACAGATTGAAACCAGGCTGCCAGTACTTTATGGGGAAAGCTCAAGCCTGCTAGGGTTGCTGGATTATTGAACTCGGTAATCAAAATCATGACTGTACCAAACATCAGCAACACCAGAGTCATACTCGTAACAACTTTGAAATGCAGTGAAAATTCACGGCGACCCGGAGTATTCGAGAGCTGATGCTTGAGCCAAAGGTAAAGTTCAATAATCACTTGATAGCCCAAGCCGCCAAAAATGATTAGCAGCGTGATAACCCCATTAACTAGGGGAGAGGTGACATACTTCATTAAGCTGGTTGGAAATAAGCTAAACCCAGCATTGTCAAAGGCATTGACGCTGTGAAATATGGACAGCCATAAGCCTTCGGCCAGACCCTGTTCTGGAACAAAAACAAGCATCAACAAAATAATTCCAGTCAACTGAAACAGAGTCATAGTTGCGATCACTGACTTGAACAGGGACATCACTCCACCCAAACTCGCTGTATCCAAGGTTTGCTGCAAGGCCACCCGACCTTTCAGTCCCATCTTCCGGCCAATCAACAGCAATAACACAGTTGTTGCGGTCATGTAGCCCAGGGCTCCAATCTGAATAAAGCTGACCAAGACTAATTGACCCCAAAAAGAATAGTAAGTCCCCACATCAACCACAGATAATCCGGTCACGCACACGCCAGAGGTGATCGTAAACAGAGCGGTAACCACTTCATTCCCAAATCCTGCCCAAACCGCCGCCTCACTTCTGGAGAAAGGCATCAGCAATAAAATTGTCCCGGCTGTAATCACAGCTAAAAACCCAAGGCAGACAGTTTGGGCTACAGTCATCTGTCGTTGACGTTTGAACTTAGGAGGATCGGATGAGTCCACAATATTGCCTTAATAGGTATTCTGAGAGAATTATTCTGAGATTATTGATTCTGAGACTATTCTAGAGGTTCAGTGTGCAGGAGATTCTCAGGATCTGTAAAATTTCAAGGGATTCCCATCGCGTAAATTGCAACCATGAATTCAGTTCTGTATCAACAAATTCAACACCTCTATGATTCTTCCTCTGGCCTGTGGGAACAGATTTGGGGAGAACACATGCATCATGGATATTATGGCGCAGATGGAACTGTCAATAAAGAACGCCGCCAAGCTCAAATTGACCTAATCGAAGAATTCTTAACCTGGGGTCTGGCAGGTCAGAACAGTATCACCCCTGAATTCTCTCAAATTCTGGATGTCGGTTGTGGGATTGGCGGGAGCACCCTGTATCTAGCCGAGAAGTTCATGGCAAGGGCGACTGGGATTACCTTGAGTTCAGTCCAGGCGAAACGAGCGACCGAACGGATTGCCGCCGCAGGCTTGCAACCACAGGTGAACGTTCAGGTGGCAGATGCCTTACAAATGCCATTTGCAGACAACGCCTTTGACCTCGTTTGGTCATTGGAAAGCGGGGAACATATGCCGAACAAGATTCGGTTTTTGCAGGAATGCTATCGGGTGTTAAAACCGGGGGGTTTGCTGCTAATGGCGACTTGGTGTCATCGTCCCGTTGGTGGGGGTGCAAAACAGTTAACCGAGGCAGAGCGCAAACATCTAGCAGAAATTTACCGAGTTTATGCGTTGCCCTATGTGATTTCTTTGCCGGAGTATGAAGACATTGCCACCCGCGTTGGGTTTCAAGAGATTCAAACCGCAGACTGGTCAACGGCAGTGGCCCCCTTCTGGACAGTGGTGATAGATTCTACTTTTCGGCTTGAATCTATTATTGGGCTGCTCTCCAGCGGCTGGACAACCATCCAAGCGGCTTTATCCTTGGGACTCATGAGTCGCGGTTACCAAACTGGATTGATTCGATTTGGGCTGTTGCATGGGATGAAACCCTAAACATTTTTCCTCATCTCATAATCATCCATGACAAACCCATTACCAATATCTTGAACCAGAGCACGAACAATTTGAAACCCAAATTGTTCGTAGGCTTTGATAGAACTGTAATTGATTTTGTTAACAGTTAAGCTAATACAGTTCAAATGATGATCTCTGGTTATCTTTTCTAAAAAACCTATCGTCAATCTGCCAATCCCTTGACCTCGCATCGTAGATTTGACATAGATTTTACTCAGGAAAAGCGATGAATCACGCACTTGGAAAGCCAGGTAACCGATAGCAATCTGTCCCAGGGTAATCAGGTAATACTCAGCCCCATTGGTAACCTGCTCCATGATTGCTGCCGCTGATTGAAATTTGGCCAACATGTACTCAACTTGAGCCGTGCCAATCATGGCAGTGTAGTGTTCTCGCCAGATTTCATCTGCTAACCCAGCGATGACTTGATAGCTGTTTAGATCCGAAGCTTTCACCATCTCAATCATAGGGATTTGCCATAAAGACTTGCCATAAAGATTTGCCATAAAGATTTGACTTTTTAAGGTTGTGGATTGAATCCTATTGGATGACAGTCCTGGCTATTTCAGTTTGGATGCTGAACGGTTTAACACAGCTCAGTTTGCCGGTCACTAAATCAAACTTGATCAAACTTTATGAAATTGACCCACAACTAAAGGTTCATCTTGATTTTTTTGCGCTTGCAACAACAAACCATACTCCAACCCTTCCACAATGGCTTGATAGGATGCATCCAAAATATTGGTAGACACGCCAACGGTTGTCCAGCGTTGATGCCCATTGCTGGACTCGACTAAGACACGGGTTTTGGCTAGGGTTCCATCTCGTCCATCCAGAATCCGAACTTTATAATCCGTCAGGTGAAACTCAGCGATCGCCGGATAAAAGTTGGTCAATGCCTTTCTCAAAGCCAGGTCTAGGGCAGAAACAGGGCCATTTCCCTCGGCTGCTGCAAGAATTTCTTCTCCATTCACCTTCACTTTCACCGTTGCCAGGGAGTTACTCCCCTGTGCCGTTGCTTTTTGGCACTGAACCTGAAAGCCTTGAATTTCAAAAAAATCTTGGCGAGTGTCCAAGGTCTCGCGCATCAGCAGTTCAAAGCTAGCTTCAGCCGCTTCAAATTGGTAGCCTTCGTGTTCTAGTTCTTTGAGTTGCTGTAGTAGTTTGCGACTGGCGGGGTCGTTGCGATCCAGTTCCAGACCAAAGCTGCGCGCCTTGACTAACACATTGCTCAAGCCAGACTGCTCTGAAATCACAATTCGGCGCTTATTCCCCACCAGTTCTGGCTGAATGTGTTCGTAGGTTAACGGATTGCGTTCTACGGCTGAAACGTGAATCCCGCCCTTGTGGGCAAAGGCGGACAAGCCCACGTAAGGCGCGTGTTCATCGGGGGCCAGATTGACAATTTCGCTGATGAATCGACTGGATTCTGCTAATTGGGCCAATTGATCGCCAATACAGCCATAGCCTAACTTCAGTTGTAGATTGGGAATCAGGGTACAGAGATTAGCGTTGCCACACCGTTCTCCATAGCCGTTAACAGTTCCCTGCACCATTCGGGCTCCCTGCATCACAGCAGCCAAGGCATTGGCAACTGCAGTTCCAGCGTCGTTGTGGGTATGAATTCCCAGTTGGGGAACTGGGGAGAGTTGCCAAGTGAAAATTGCCTGGTGAACTGCTTGCACCACTTCCGTAACCTCATGGGGCAAGGTTCCACCATTGGTATCACAGAGAACCAGCCATTCCGCTCCAGCACGGGCCGCTGCTTCCAAGCTTTTCAGGGCATATTTGGGATTGCATTTGTAGCCGTCAAACCAGTGTTCGGCATCATAAATCACTCGTCGTTCTTGAGAACCCAGGTACTCGATTGAGTCCTGAATCATGGCTAGGTTTTCATCCAGGCTCGTTTTCAAGCTTTCGGTCACATGTAAGTCCCAGGATTTACCAAAAATTGTGACCCAGCGAGTTCCGGCAGAGAGAATGGCTTGCAAGGTTTGATCCTCTGCTGCCTTCAGATTGGGTCGTCGTGTGGAGCAAAAGGCAACGACCTCAGCCTGTTTCAGCGGTTCTTCTTGCAACCGCCAGAAAAATTGTACATCCTTGGGATTTGCCCCTGGCCAACCCCCCTCAATGAAAGGAATTCCCAATTCGTCGAGCCGATGAGCAATTCGCAACTTATCTTCCAAGGAAAGCGATAATCCTTCCCGTTGAGCACCATCTCTCAGGGTTGTGTCATAGATCCAAATTGGGTGGGTCATGGGTCATTTCTGGGTCGGGGTTAACAGACTGAAGTTAATGACGAATAGCAATCCTAAATCAATCAGGGGAGATCTTAAGAGAGGGGTTTGGGGACGAAATCCCCCAGGAGGAGGCAACGCCCCCTACCCCTTCTCACAACTCATTTGAGATTGCTATATCTAATTGCTATATCTAGTTGATATTGAGTGATGAGTCCCAAATCTCAGGATTTGAATTCTAGAGGTTATGGGGATTGAAACATTATTAGAAATTATAGAAGCTGTGAGGCCACCCTGATCCAACACTCCCAGACTGCCCTCAGACAAAAATCAGCCTGCCTTGCCCCGATCCTCTCGTCGCCAGACATGATCGCGAATTGGATGGTCGCGAGGTGAACGGTCGTGAATGATTGACGAATATAATACAACAAACTACAATACAACTACATTCGTCTTACAGCTATGCCGTACGAAACATTAAACATATCAACCCCTAAGCCAATTCTTTCTTGGGCCAATCACGGGTTGGCGGCTCAAGAAACTCAAATGGCAAAAAATGTTGCCTCTCTACCGTTTGTCTTCAAACATGTTGCTCTCATGCCAGACGTTCATCTGGGCATAGGAGCATTAGTGGGTTCTGTGGTGGCAACTCAAGATGCGATTATTCCGGCTGCCATCGGTGTAGATATTGGCTGCGGCATGGGTGCTATAAAAACCCCATTTACAGCCGATCAACTTGAGGGAAAGCTAAAGAAAATTCGCCAGGAAATTGAAGCCACTATTCCAGTCGGATTTAATGAAAACAAAGATGCTGAAAGATCCGTGAGTAACTGGCAAGGCTGGAGGCAGTTTAAGGAATTGCATCCGGGGGTACAAACCCTAGAGATCAAAGCTATGAAGCAGTTGGGTTCTTTGGGGGGAGGAAACCACTTTATTGAACTCTGCATTGATACTGAGAATTCGGTCTGGCTGATGCTTCATTCTGGCTCCCGACATATTGGGAATATGCTGGCAAAACACCATATTAATACCGCAAAAAACTTGGCAAAACTTGCAGAAAATCGATTACCCGATCCAGATTTAGCTTACTTCGTCGCAGGCACTCCAGAATTTACAAGTTACTGGCAAGATTTACAATGGGCACAAGATTACGCTCGATTTAATCGGGATGTGATGATGGCACGATTCAAAAGAATTGTTGAGACTGCTGTTGCTGGAGGCAAACCCACTAAGCCCTTGCTTGAGGTCAACTGTCATCACAACTATGCCGAAAAAGAGGTGCATTTTGGCGAAGAAGTGTATGTTACCCGCAAAGGAGCCGTTCGAGCCCAAGCATCAGACTACGGAATTATTCCTGGATCAATGGGAGCTAAATCTTTTATTGTCAAGGGGAAAGGCAACCCAGAAAGCTACTGTAGCTGTTCCCATGGAGCGGGACGGTTAATGTCTCGAAATAAGGCAAAAAATAGCTTTACGCTGGATGACTTGATCCAACAAACTCAAGGTGTTGAATGTCGCAAGGACGAGGGTGTTTTGGATGAGATTCCTGGTGCTTATAAACCAATTGATCAGGTCATGGAACACCAAACTGATTTGGTCGAAGTTGTGGCGACATTGAAGCAAGTGGTTTGTGTCAAAGGTTGATTCTGCAAGAATTTAACCCCTTAGCTGCTGCTTTATGACTCTGAAGCAACAATTTGAGCCTAACCATTGTTGGTTTAGAGTGTCTTCCGGGGGTTGCACGTCGGCTGTTTCACTGCCGTGATCTCGGGGAACCATCTGAGTTTCTCACCTGGTTTGAATTCGCACCGGAGCATACCAAGGCTTTCGATGAACTACTGGTACGGATGCGGGCGAGGAAAGAATGGGAGTATGTGGAGCGCGAGGTTGAGGTTCGTCTAGAGCGTGATGACCTCGCCATCGGTGATGATTGATTAGATATCTGTGGCGTAGGCTCGAAGCCTGCACGGTCAAGATGCCTACTTCACGATCACGTTTCAGATCAGATTGCTATGGTATCTGAAGCAGATAAGATGCACCTCTCTGAATCCTAGGGATTCATTTCAGGGATTTATTTAATTGATCACAACGGCTGAATTCATCTTGGTGCAAGGCACATCAGGATCTTTGAGGGAGTCTCTTTCCATATCAATTAATTTAATTTATAGCAATCGTAACTTTTTATTAAAAGTAAGTTATATTGTATCTGTCTACACAAAACTAAACCAGGTAAACGCATGACTGACATAGTTGATACCGCCGTTAATGCTGGTTCTTTTACTACTTTAGTTGCCGCAGTTAAAGCTGCAGGACTAGTAGAGACCCTTAAAGGTGCAGGCCCATTCACCGTCTTCGCTCCTACTGACGAAGCATTTGCCAAACTTCCAGCAGGTACTGTTGAAGGCTTGCTTAAAGATCTTCCCAAGCTCAAGCAAATTTTGACCTACCACGTTGTCGCTGGCAAGGTGATGGCATCTGATGTTGTTAAATTGAAATCAGCAAAGACAGTTGAAGGTTCAGATATAAAAATTGATGCCTCCAATGGTGTAAAGGTGAACGATTCTACAGTGACAACACCTGATGTTGCTGCTGACAATGGCGTTATTCACATCATCGATACAGTATTGCTTCCTGCATAAGCCAATACGTAAATAGCGTTACTGATTGATAGAATGCTTCTGGTGCGGGTTTCTAGCTTGCTTAAGCAAGATTGCCCACACTATGTTCATCCTCAGATTAGGTTGTTATAGCCCTGAAATTTAATCAGTGAATGTGAGGCAGTAGTGTTAAGAAGCTACTGCCTTTTTGCTGTCGGAGTGAGGTAGCCTACCCTGCATGGATACTCACTGAACTTCTACCGAAAATTCGTACTCATACCCTCGGAAGTTGGAATCCAACTCAATCGTATATTCTCCACTCAGGGGAACTTGTCCTGTCCATTCAGTTTGTTTCCCCGGAGGCCCTGATACCTCATTCAAAGATTGACCATCCGGCGTGACAATGCGGGGAAACACGGCCTGATAACTTTCGACTGTTAAGGTTTGTCCCGCCTTTGCCTCTACAGTGTAACGATGGCTGCCTCCACCAATAATCTGACCCTTCACTAACGCTGAATGACCTCCCGGCAAAAACTGGATCGGCTGCTCCATGTTAGTACAACTGCTGCGGGTACGGTTTTTGGCAATCCAACCTTTTACAGGACTGTTAATCTGTAACCACCCGTCTTTTTCCTGTTCAATCGATACAAAAGTCTGGTTTTCGAGCTGACCCACAATGTTGCTGTCAGAGACTTTGGGCTCAGATCGAACGTTCAGGGGGGGTTCAGGATCATCCACAACAGCCATACTGATACGACATCCTTCTGCCATAGGCCGAATCACTACGGGACTGGCGGTAGAGGCAGGAGAGACTTCAGGGGAATTGGGAGCAGCCGGAGGACGGGGAGATGGAGGAGAAGAACTTGTTGATTCAGAGGGCCTAGAGGAAGGCACGACTGGACTGGGATCAGGCGTTTTAGGTTTGGTCTGAGGTTCGGTTTTGGGTTGGGAGGGGGATGCCTGAGAAGAGACCTGAGCAATTGGCTCGGGTTCAGGCTGAGAGGAACGAGATTGGATCGTTGTATAGGCTACTGCTACTGCTGTGGTCACCCCAGCCACCCCAGCAATAACCCATTGGTTTGGTTTGAAGGACATAATCACTTACCTGCTGTTCTGCTATAGAAATGTTTGACAAGACTGCTTGACAAGACTGCTTGACAAGAATATTTGACGGAAATACTATAACAATCTGATTGGAAGCATGAACGTGGAGTGGGAATCTTGACCGCACATACTAGAAGTTTGCACCACAGACATTCCATGAATTATGACTGATTGCTATAGATCAATGACAGTTCGGAAAATAATCTCTGTTTAAACGTTACGAGATTAGGGTTTAGTATTCCGGATTGTTCTTCAAAAACTTAGCTTACAGCAATTTTTAGATGAATACATCTCTAATGAAGGGGAAGTCGGAGTCGGGAATAGAGACTAAACAAGCAAAAACAACTGTATCAAAAGTTAATTGAGTTATTAGCCGGGAAGTTCCTTGAATTGCCAGTAAGCACTGATATCGAATCCGTTTGATTATTCTGTTTGATGAATTAGGTATATCCACCCTGGGTATACCCTGAAAGGGATGAAAATGCTTGCCACTTGGCTAATCCGGGGTCAACTTGTGGGCAATGGAGAATGCCAATTGACAAATCTCAAGCAGGATCTGAGGAAACCCAAACCCTATCGTTCACAATTGTTTAGGAGGATGTTACCCGCAAGACTTACTAGCGAGATTTCCTAGGAATATACTAGTTACTACATCTAGTTACTACATAAAGGATATCCTGTAGCTAATTTCTCGAAAAGCATCTTAATTCACCTCAGAGCGTTTCTATGCCAAAGCCCATTTCTGATCAGGTTCATCGACAGCAACGGAGTCGGCTCTTGAACCAGATCAAGTGCCAAGTTCAGCAGCATCGGATGCAGTCTCTCCATCGAACAGTTCTAACTGAGCTGGTTCAGGAAACTCCACCCCTGCGAATCCGTCGCACTTGGGACATTGAAGCAAAAGTGGGGAATCGCCCTAGCTTTCGGCTCAAGGCGGATGGAGGGATTCTTCCGATTTTTGATCGGATTGGGGGCAAGCTGCTGATATTAGGAGCCACGGGTTCAGGTAAAACAACAACTCTCATGGGATTGACCAAGGCTCTAGTCAGTCGAGCCCTCATTGATCGGGAAGAGCCCATCCCTGTATTACTCAACCTGAACACTTGGTCGAAGGATCAACCCATTGCGAACTGGATTGCAGAACAGCTTCAGGCGAAGTATGCGATTCCCCTTGAGATCAGTTGGCATTGGCTAAATGAGTTACAACTTTTACCTTTGCTGGATGGGTTTGATGAGGTAGAGCCGGGTTGGCGGGATCTGTGTTTGCAAAATATTAATGAACTCCTGATTGGGCATTTATGTCCGCTTCATCTGGTGGTTTGTAGTGAAACAGCCGCCTATAAAAGCTGTCAAAATCGCCTTCAACTCAATGGCGCAATCCTCCTGCGTCCCCTTTCTAAAAAACAGATTCGAGAGTATCTGATCAAGGCGAGAAGTCGAGAACTCTGGGTGAACATTGAAAGTGATCCTAACTTAATGAACCTGGCAAAAAAACCCTTGTTTCTGAGTTTAATGGCCTTAACCGTTGAGGAGTTACTGATTGCATCCTGGAAACGATTAGATTCTCTAGAAGAACAACGTCAGTATCTTTTTAATGCTTACATTCGTCGTCAGATCACCCAAAATCGTGAGCCATTATTCTCAGGTCAAAACTTATCAAGTCAGAACTTATCAAGTCAGAACTTAGGTAAACAGAGTCTAGGCAAACGAAATGCAGCGCCATCTCCTGAGCAATCCCGTCAATGGCTGTCCTGGTTGGCAAAACAGTTGGAGTCTGAAAACCGGACTGAGTTTTCACCCTATGAAATTCCTGCCCATTGGTTACAAACTTCTGATCAGGAAAAGACCTATTCTTTAGGGGTTAGGATTATTTCTGGGCTAGTTTGGTGGGGAATCGTGATTTGGATGGGGCTAGGGGCGATCGCCGGGTCAATGTTTGGCGTTTTATCAGGGGCGATCGCGGGGTTACTCTGGGCACTTCTTTCTAAGTTGTTGCCAGTTAATGACTGGATTGAGGGGTTTGTTCTGCGGAGTATCCTGTCTTCAAGCGGGTATCTTCCCTGGCAATATCGCCAGTTTCTCAACGGCACAACTCAACGATTAATTTTACAAAAAGTGGGGAATCGTTATCAGTTTATTCATCGATTGTTACAACGACATTTTTCTCAATTATAGAGTTACAGCAGCTTCTTAAAGGAATTGTAAAAGACGACTCTGATTTTTAAATTTTTAGCAAACTTAGTCAATTTCCCAGGAAATAATCGGGTTCTCTAAAGCACCCATGATAGGATCAAAATTAAGCAGTTTATTAAACTCTTACACCTCAAGAATTATGTTCCGATTTTTTTGCTTAACTTCTATTTTGCTGCATGGTTTATCTCTCTATTCGATGACCTATTTTTCATCCGTTGTCCCTGTTCATGCTGAAATTCAGTCAGGTGATTTCCCTCTACAACAGGCTAATCTCACCTTTCCTCCCACTGAGGATCGGGGAGCCCCTTCTCGGACTCGGGGTTCCGGCAGTCGTGGCCCCTGCGGAACTGCAGTTCGGGCAAAAGAGCCAGAGACACCTTTAACGGCACTAATGCCCGCAAATAATGTCGGAACAACAGTCAGTTCCAATCCTGCGGTTTATTTGTACGTGCCCGAAACCTCCAGCAACTCTGCTGAGTTTGCTCTTTATAACTGGACAACCCGCGATCGCAACTCCGTTTACGAAGCTCAAGTTCCCTTGGCAGAGACCTCTGGAATTGTAAAAATCCCCTTACCAAACAGCGTGACTCTCGAACCCGAGAATACCTACGTCTGGGTTTTTAGCGTGGTTTGCAATCCAGAGGATCGGAGCCAGGATCAATATGTCAGTGGCTGGATCGAGCGGGTTTCCCTGAAATCAGAACAAGAGGCTACAATTGAACAGGCTCAACAACTTTCGGAGAAAGCTGCTCTTTACGCTTCTGCGGGAGTTTGGCATGAGGCGTTAGCGATTGTTGAGCAATTGCGACCTACCGATCCTAAGATCTGGGAAGAGTTGTTAGATTCAGTCGGACTAGGGCAAATCTCTGAGCAGAAAGTGACTGAGTGCTGTCAACAGTGACCATTCCGTTGATTCCTAAACCCCAAGAGTCCCCTCGTCACTGGTACTCAATGTCCATCATTATTCGGTAGTAGGGGTGCTAATGTATTCAACGGAGGGGTTTCGATCTTTTTTATGGAGATGGCGAGGGGTATGGATCAGCGCTCCATCCATTGCTGCTTTGGTGATCTTGCTGCGTTTGACTGGAATTCTTCAGTTTTGGGAGTGGGGGGCCTACGATACTTACCTGCGCTACAGACCCTCTCAACCCCCTGAGAACCGCATTGTGATTGTGGGCATTGATGAGGCCGATCTCCAGAATGTTGGACAAGCGATTATTCCTGATGGAGTCTATGCTGAGCTGATCAAGAAACTACGGGACATGCAACCGAGAGCCATTGGCTTGAATATTTACCGTGACTTGCCTGTTCCTCCGGGTCATAAAGAGCTGATGAAAGTTTTGGAAACAACTCCAAATCTCGTGGGGATTCAGAAAGTTGTGGGAGACGAACGGCAAGATGCGATCGCTCCTCCGCCTCCCTTGGCAGCACGGGGATTAGTGGGGGCAAGCGACCTAATTCTGGATGCTGACTATCGAGTGCGACGGGGTTTGCTCTACCTGACAGACAATCAGGAACAGACCATTTTTAGCTTTGGTTTGTTGGTCGCTTTATTGTATCTCGAAGCAGAAGGCATTACCCCAGAAACCCTCGAAGGCACTGATCGTTGGCAACTGGGAGCTGAGGTGTTTGTGCCATTGAATCCCAGCGATGGCGGCTATGTAAAAGCAGACACCCAAGGGTATCAGTTGCTCTTGAATTATCAAGGGGAGCGCGGTCACTTTGATATTGTCTCCCTGACGGATGTGTTGGAGGGTCAAGTTCCACCGGATTGGGGGCGAGATCGAATTATCCTGATTGGTTCGGTGGGTGAAAGTTTGAGTGATCTATTTGCGACTCCCTATAGTGGAGGATGGCTCACCTATCTGGAGCCCATGGCAGGGGTAGAGATTCAAGCCCACCTCGCCAATCAAATTATCCGAGCGGCCAAGGGAGACACCGCGTTGATCCGAACGTGGTCAGATGTCCAAGAGATGATCTGGATTGTAATCTGGTCAGGAATTGGGGCAATCTTTGCTTGGCAATGGCGATATACCTATGGCAAGTTTTTTTCCATGCCCCAAATCCTGCGGTTGGTGATCGCTGCGAGTGTTCTATTCTTCATCACCTACGTTGCGTTTTTGCAAGGATGGTGGATTCCGATTGTGCCACCTATGTTGGCGATGTTGGGATCAGCCCTGGCAATTACGGGTTATATGGCTCACAAGGCCGGATTGATTCGGGAAACCTTTGGTCGTTATTTGAGCAATGAGGTCGTGGCTCAACTCTTGGAAAGTCAGAACCATACGATGCTTGAAGCTCGCAGACAGCTCGTCACGATTTTGATTGCAGATCTGCGGGGTTTTACGGTGCTGGTAGAGCGTTCAACCCCGGAGAATGTGGTCAATATCCTAAACGTCTATTTGGAGCATATGTCCGCTGTCATTGCCCGCTATGAAGGGACGATTGACAAATACACCGGAGATGGCATTATGGTGATCTTCGGTGCCCCAACGTCCCACGAGGATGAACCTCAGCGCGTAGTCGCCTGTGCAATCGCCATGCAACTGGAGATGGAGCAAGTCAATCAGAAACTAAAAACCCTGAATTTTCCGACTCTAGAGATGGGAATTGGGATTAATACTGGGGAAGCGGTAGTCGGCAATATTGGCTCGAATGAACACATTGAGTACACTGCCATTGGTTATGAAGTTAACCTAGCTTTTCAAATTGAAGCCTGTGCCTTGGGGGGTCAGATTTTTATTTCAGAATTCACCCAAGAAGCCGTGGGCTCGGTTCATTTGAGAATTGATGGGGAAAAACAGATTTCTCCTCGGGGAACCAATCGACCCCTGACGATTTGTGAGGTCGGTGGTATTGGCGAACCCTACAATCTGTTTTTGCCAAAGGAAAATAATGTGCTGTTGTCGCTACAAAAAGAACTCCCGATTCAGTACTTTTTGCTGGAAGGGAAGCATACCACTAGTATTTTTTTTGAAGCTTACTTGACTCAACTGTCACGCAAGGGCGCTGAAATCAGAATTGATCCGATCAAGGTGGCTCTAATGCCACCACTTCAGGGAGATATTAAGTTGCGGGTCTTAACCCTGAGCCCACAGTTTTCGGCGAGTGACGAGGTGTATGGCAAGGTGATTAAAAATGTTCCTCATCAGAAACGGTTCTATGTTCGGTTTACCTTCAAACCGCCTGTGGTGGAAACTTATCTGGATGCGGTTTATCGGTCATTGCAGCAAGGGGATTTGATCTATTAATAACGCAGGAGACCAACCCAATATCCGATTTCTCTTGATTACTGCACTACAAAACCCAGAACACAATAACGCAGTAGCCCCAAACGACTAAACTGCCCAATCAGCTTCGTAGCGTTGACTGCGTCAGAATTACCAACTTGTTGAAAGATTTGGCAAATCAGGGGGTAGGTTGGCAACGTGTGGCGAGTAATATCCAATCTTGAAACCAAAGTAAACCCGCTTGCTTTTGCTAAATTTTGGTAATCTGCCAGCACAAACTGGCTATCGACCTGTCCATAGGTATGACCAATCGTGGGATTGGTAAACTTTAATAGCAGGTTACGAACCGGTGCGGGAATTGACACGGGAATAAAGTCAGAGATGGCGAGTCTGCCGCCGGTACGCAGAACACGCCGAGCTTCGTGAAAGAAATCAACCCGACTGGGAAAATGAAAAATGCATTCTACCGCTAACACCTTGTCAAATTCCCCATCCGTAAAAGGTAATTGACAGGCGTTCCCTTCAACAAACTCAATCTGGTTGGTTCCTTGAGGGTGAATTTCTTGTCTTGCCCGAGCCAGTTGGCGCGGATCAATATTCAAACCGACGAGCTGTAAATCTTGAAAATTTTCGTTCAGACTCGCCACTGTTCCCCCAAAGCCACAGCCCACATCTAACACGCGATCGCCCGTATTGATCTCAGCCGTTTGGTATACTTTTTGACATAGATGCTCGGCAGCAACCGAGAAATCCTGGACGGAACCGTCAGCTTGATTGGGATGTTCCCAATAGCCCCAATGCACATGCCGCCCAAAGACTTGTTGCATATCAGTATCCCCTAGATCAATCTGGCTAAGAATTGTATCAAAGTAGGGTAGTGAAACTGGGGTTGGGGCCATGACTGAGGGAGTAATCGATGAAGGATTCATCCATCTTAGAAGGAATCGGGGACTTAAGCTGATTCAGTTAGGGAGAGCATCTCGCGTTAGGATGATTTCTAAGGCAAATCATGAGAATTGGCTAAGCAAGAAAAATGCAGACGGAGCAATCCTCAACAGACCCCATAGCAAACCGGGCGGCCACCCTGAATTCTTTCCCCTTGATGGGATGTGGGACTTGGGCTTGGGGAAACCGCCTGTTGTGGGGCTACGACGAGAGCATGGATCAGCAGTTGCAACGGGTGTTTAACCTCTGCGTAGAACGGGGAGTCACGTTGTTTGACACAGGAGATTCCTACGGAACCGGAAAATTAAACGGACGGAGTGAGATCTTGTTGGGAACGTTTGCCCAAGCCTACTCTGGCATACATCAGGACGATATTTGTATTGCGACCAAGCTTGCGGCCTATCCTTGGCGCTTAACCCCTCAGTCCATGGTGTCAGCCTGTCGGGCTTCGAAGGAACGGCTGGGGCGCAAGGTGGATTTGGTTCAAATGCATTGGTCTACCGCAAATTATGCCCCCTGGCAGGAGAATGCCTTGTTAAATGGGTTAATCGCTGCCTGTGAAGCGGGTTTGGCAACTCGGGTGGGATTGTCGAACTATGGGCCTCAACGGTTAAAACAAGTCCATCAACACTTTACCGACCGGGGTATTTTGATCTCAACCTTACAGGTGCAATATTCCTTGCTATCAACTTATCCAGTTACAGAACTGAGGTTGAAGGCCATCTGCGATGAACTGGGCATTCAGTTAATTGCCTACAGCCCTTTAGCCTTGGGATTGCTTACCGGCAAATACTCTCAAACTAGCCCGCTTCCCAAGGGAATTCGGGGATTCCTGTTTAGACAGTTGCTCCCTGGAATTCAGCCGATGTTGAATTGTTTGCGAGAGATTGCCGAATTCAAACAAAAAACCCTGTCCCAGGTGGCTCTAAATTGGTGTATTGGGAAAGGGACAATCCCCATTCCAGGCGCAAAAACGGTAGAACAGGCCCAGGAAAATATCGGGGCTTTAGGATGGCAACTGGACTCAGGAGAAATGACTGCTTTGGATCAGGCCGCTGCTCAGTCTCCTAAAAAAATGATACAGAATATTTTTCAGACAAAGTAAAGCTAAAACCTCTTACCGTCAATCTATTTGATAGCAATATCTGGGGCTAGCTCTTGTCAGGTTAAAAGGGTTATAAATAAGGTTAAAATCTCTTCACGTTGTTAATGTCTAGAGTTGATCATCCTGATTTATCTCATATTCTGAGTCACCAGTCAGAGGCTGCCTTTGAGACTCTAGTTTCTTTGACGGCGCAGATCGCTCAGACTCCAGTTGCCTTCCTCAGTTTTATCGACTCTACTCATCAATGGCTCAAATCTCAAGTTGGGTTTCAAGTTCAGGCCCGTCACTATCTTGACTTTTGTAACTCTCTCCTCAATCTTCCGCTAGAAGGTGTTCAGCGAGACATAGATCAGGTGATCGATCCAGAGAATTTGAGTGTGACCTCTCACCCAATTCTGATTCCTGACACGCACCTTGACAGACGAGTGATTTGCCACTTTCTAGTGAGTCGAGAGCCTGCCATTCGCTTCTATGCAGGGATTCCAGTGGTTACACCTCAGGGCCAAAGCCTAGGACTGCTGTCTGTGATGGACTATGAGCCTCGAACCTTATCTAGAGAGAGTCTCTCGGTGCTACAAGGACTGGCTAACCAGATTAGTAATCAGATTGAACTCTGCCGCCAACTGTTTAACGCCAAGGATAAGTTGATTAAATTGGAGCGGGTTGTTGATGAACGCAAGCTGGTTTGGGAGGTTGTTCGTCAAGAGCGGGACTTTGTTTGTAATGTTCTTGATACGTTGAGCGCCCTCGTTGTTGTATTAGATGCTCAGGGTAGAATTGTTCGATTCAACCGCACCTGTGAACAACTCACGGGGTACTCTTTGGAACAGGTTGAAGGAAAACTTCTGCAAGGGTTAGGGCTGCCGATTTTTGATCTCCCCTGGGAAGTTCTAGCGTCTTCGGACAGTCGTTTAGAAGACCGTAATTTATTAGAAGACCGTAATTTAGAGGATAGCCGTTCAGAGAATGCTAGCGAACCGATGAGCTTGCAGGCTGCTTGGTTTCCTCAGGAGGCAGAAACAGAATGGATCAGCTCTAACGGAACTTGCCATTTGATTGCCTGGTCAAACACCGCACTTTTAAACCCTGAAGGTTCCCTCAAATATGTGATTGCAGCGGGTCTAGATATCACAGAGCGTAAACGGTCTGAAGAAGCGTTACAGGAAAGTGAAGAACGCTATCGTCTGATCGCTGACAACTCAACGGATTTGATTGCCCAGTATACTTGCAAGGGAGTTTACGGCTACGTTTCTCCAGCCAGCTCAGAACTGTTGGGCTATAGCCCAGACCAGCTAGTTGGGCAGTCAATCTACCAAATGGTTCATCCAGAGGATGTAAAACCCTTGGAGCAGTTTCATCAAGGGTTGATCGAAGTCGGAGAGTCGAATGCGATCTTCTATCGCTACCGTCATTACCAGGGACACTATCTGTGGTTTGAAACAACAGTGCATCCAGTCTATGACCCGGTCACAGGGGAAATCCAAGAACTGGTTGCGATTTCACGGGATATCACCGAACGCAAGAAAACAGAAGCGTCTTTGATTGAGCGATCGCAGATCTCCTTGCTCGAAGCAGAAGTCGGAAAAGCCCTAGGACTTGGTCGCACTTTACCGGCGATTCTGAAGCAATGTGCCTCGGTCATTGACACTTACCTGGATGTTGTTTCTGTGACGATTTCTACCCTAAACTCTCAAACCAACCGGCTAGAACCTCAGGCGACCTGCGGTGAAACAATAGGGGATTCTGAGGTACAGATCCAAGCAGAAACCCTACTTAAATCCGAGTTTCCCTTAATTGCGGGAGAACATCTGGTAGGCATGATGATTCTACATAGACCTTCCCCCTGGTCTAAGCAGGCAAGACAAGGGTTGCAATCGATTTCAGGGGCGATCGCCGCCGGAATTGATCGGGTACGAACTCGGGAAGATCTTCATCATCGGCGGGAGGGACTCCTGTTTCGTCTGGCCAATCAAATCCGTGAATCCTTGGATATTGATACAATTTTGACCACAACTGTCAATGAAATCCAGAGCGTTCTTCAAGTTGACCAATGTCACTTCCTGTGGTGTGTGCAAACTCCTGACCATCAGTCTCTATTCATGATTACCCACGAGGCTCGTTCTCTAAAGCTCTCCCAGTTTTTACAAGACTATCCCCCGGATCAGGTTGGGGCATTTGCCACCCAAATTCAAAATCAAGAACCCTTGCAAATTGATAACGTTTCAACTCAAGGGGATTTTGAGGAGAGTACGCGAACACTATTGCAACAGCAGGGAATCTGCGCGACTCTGTTGCTGCCGTTGAGAACCCGATCAGAACAACAAGGTGCGATTATTTGCCATCGCTATTCTGAAACCTGTCAACCCTGGAGCACCAGTGAGGTTGAGCTATTGCGAGGAGTCGTTGATCAAGTCGCGATCGCCATCGACCAAGCCGAACTCTATGCCCAAACCCGTGCAGCAGCATTGGCAGCTCAGACCCAGGCGGCCCAACTCAGCCAAACAATACAAGAGCTAAAGCAGAAAGAAACTCAACTCATTCAAAGTGAAAAAATGTCCAGCTTAGGACAAATGGTGGCTGGAGTTGCCCATGAAATTAATAACCCAGTCAACTTTATTTACGGCAATCTCAAACCCGTTCGGGAGTATACCCAAGGGTTGTTGGACTTGCTCAAACTTTACCAGGAGCGTTACTCCGATTCTGGAGCCGCAATTGCTGAAAAAGTTGAAGAAATCGACTTAGAGTTTGTGGTAGATGATCTACCAAAAGTTCTTTCCTCAATGGAAGTTGGCACGAATCGGATTCGGCAGATTGTGATTTCCCTCCGCAATTTCTCTCGATTGGATGAAGCAGAAATGAAGCCTGTAGACATTCATGAGGGCCTTGACAGTACCTTGTTGATTCTGCAAAATCGCCTGAAACCAAAACGAGGAGAAGACTCCGGCATTGAAATTGTCAAACACTATGGTCAACTTCCTCAAGTTGAATGCTATCCAGGGCAACTCAACCAGGTATTCATGAATATTTTGAACAACGCCATGGACGCTTTAGATGAGCAAGATCGGCCAGGGATGATTACCATCACGACTGAAATTGCAGAAACAAAATCTTCTATACTGTCTGACTTTACTCCCCATGTTCTGGTTCGCATTCAAGATAATGGCCCAGGAATGACAACAGAGGTGAGAAACAAACTATTCGACCCCTTCTTTACCACTAAACCTGTTGGCAAGGGCACCGGGTTAGGGCTATCTATCAGCTACAAAATTATCGTTGAAAAGCATGGCGGGCAATTGATCTGTTTTTCAGAACCTGGGAAAGGAGCTGAATTTCAAGTGCAAATTCCGATCCATCATCAGCATGAAATTGAAGACTAAACTAAAAATACATCCTAAAATACATCTTATAAGAGTACATCTTACAAAATGGTGAGGTCAACAATGGTTGTAGCCATTAAGCGGGCAGACCGAGTCGTACTACACAACATTTCTTGGGAGCAGTTCGAGCAACTTCTCGAAGACTTGGGAGACCATCGTACCGCTCGAATTGCCTACGATCATGGAACCTTAGAAATCATGACTCCTCTCCCTGAACATGAGTATTTCAAAGAAGTCATTAGTGATGCGGTCAAGGACGCTGCCGATGAACTGGAAATTGACTACGCAAGTTATGGTTCAACCACTTGGCGACGACCGATCAAAATGGCAGGCTTGGAGCCAGATAATTGTTTCTACTTCCAAAATGAACCTACTGTACGGGGCAGAATTGACCTTGACCTCAGACGGGGTGATCCACCCCCTGACCTAGCTTTGGAAATCGATATCACGAGTAAGTCTCTGGATCGTTTTCCCATTTATGCGTCCCTAGAAGTGCCTGAACTCTGGTGCTACGACAATGGAACCCTGAAAATTTATCATCTCCAAGACGGTGAATATTGTGAAGCCACAGCCAGTCTGGCATTACCGCTGTTGCCAGTTCAACAACTCCCTCAAGTGATTGAGCAGTGTCGGATGGATGGACGGCGGGCGGTGCGGCGGGCGGTACGGGCTTGGGTACGAGAGGTTACCCAAGGATAGAAGTAAGTGTGCTCGTCTCTACCCGATCCAAATCCTGGGAGCTATTGTTGTGCCCCTGCAAAATTTGCTGCTTTTGCGCCAATAAGGTATACTATTAGGCTAGGCAAAGCTTAGTGGCTCTGCTGTTTTTCTTCTTGCTTGTGGAAGGCAGAAATTTAAGGTGGGTATAGCCCACCTTTTTTGCGATAAGGAACAATCAACAATGGCTCACCCTGTAGTTCCCGAAATCATTACGCTTGCAACTCCTGTTGCCCAGGCATTGGGATTAGAGGTTGTCGGAGCCATTTTTTATACTAACCAACACCCCCCTGTGCTACGAGTAGATATTCGTAACCTGGATCGGGATACGGGTTTGGATGACTGCGAACGGATGAGTCGAGCCTTGGAAGAACAGTTGGATGCAACCGACCTGCTCCCTGATGCCTATGTTTTGGAAGTGTCTAGCCCCGGAATTTCTCAACATCTGACGAGCGATCGCGACTTTATTTCCTTTCGGGGATTTCCAGTCATTGTCAGAACTTCAGAAGATCATCAGGGACAAAAAGAGCGTTCTGGAAGACTTATTTCACGAGATGAAAAAGCGGTTTACTTGAATCAAAAAGGACGCAAAATTTCTGTCCCTCGTGACTTGGTGACTGAAGTGCAACTCTATGAAGGAGAAAACTAGGCAAGAATTGATTAAGATTTTCTTTCTTGACGAAACTTTTCTGGGCAAACTTTCTGGGTGAGCCTTTGAACGTGTTTTTTCTAAGAGTCCAACGTCTTCTAAATCCAGTTCCAAACTTCGATTTCTAGTCTTTAACTTCTGGTCTTTAATTTCCAGACTTTGACCTCTAAATTGTCTCGATATAGGCGGTTGTTTGAGAAGTGATGAACAGAAGTTATTAACAGAAACTTTTATCGTTAAATTTCCCCTTAAAGTTCAACCCAAAAGGAGGTATTCCCTATGTCAATGGTTAGTTTACCTGGATTAAAAGATCTAATTCAAGGCATTTGTCAAGACCGCAACTTACCGAAGCAAGCGGTTGAAGAAGCGTTGCGCGAAGCACTGCTGAAAGGCTATGAACGATATCGGCGTACCGTTCAAATGGATACTCAATTTAGTGAGGACTATTTCGACAATTTTGATGTTGAGTTGGATGTCGATGACGAAGGCTTTCGGGTACTCGCTAAAAACCTAGCAATTGTTGAAGAAGTGACCAGTCAGGATCACCAGATTTCCTTGGAAGATGTCCGAGAAGTCGCCCCAGAAGCTCAGCTTGGGGATACAGTTACCCTGGACGTGACCCCAGAAAAGAGCGAGTTTGGTCGCATGGCAGCAATTCAAGCTAAGCAGGTGCTTGCCCAAAAGCTACGGGACAAGCAACGCAAGATGATCCAGGATGAATTTAGAGAAATCGAAAATACGGTTTTGCAGGCACGGGTGCTGCGATTTGAACGGCAGTCTGTGATCATGTCAGTCACTAGCGGATTTGGTCAGATCGAAGTTGAAGCAGAACTGCCAAAACGGGAACAGTTGCCCAATGATAACTATCGGGCCAACGCCACCTTTAAAGTTTATCTCAAGCGAGTGTCCCAAGGTTCTCATCGAGGGCCTCAACTGGTTGTATCAAGGGCCGATGCGGGATTGGTCGTCTATCTGTTTGCCAACGAAGTGCCTGAAATTGAGGACGAAGTGGTACGAATTGTGGCCGTTGCTCGGGAGGCCAATCCTCCCTCTCACCATGTTGGCCCCCGCACGAAAATTGCCGTTGATACCCTGGATCGCGATGTTGATCCCGTTGGAGCCTGTATCGGGGCTCGGGGCTCTAGAATTCAAGTGGTAGTCAATGAGCTGCGAGGAGAGAAGATTGATGTGATTCGCTGGTCACCTGATCCAGCAACTTATATCGCCAATGCCTTAAGCCCAGCGCGAGTGGATGAAGTCCGTTTAGTCAATCCAGAGGAGCGTCGGGCTCACATTTTGGTGGCGGAAGATCAGTTAAGCTTGGCCATTGGCAAAGAGGGACAGAATGTTCGGCTAGCGGCTCGGCTCACCGGTTGGAAGATTGATATCAAAGATACCGCTAGATATGATTTCACAGCGGAGGATGCCAAGATTGCTGAACAACTGCAACACCAGGCAGACTTAGAAGCACAGAAAGAAGTACGAAGAGAAGAAGATGAATTTGAAGAAGCCATTGAGCACAATCAGGAACTTGACATAGAAGTAGAGGAGTCAGATGAACTTAAAGCCGAACTTGAGGATGAGCCGGAAGACCTAAACTAGAAACCTTTGCTGGAAACCCCAGATGGAGATTCCGCTGAAAAACCTGAACTGAAGATCCAACCCTACAGATTCAAACCTAAAGATTCAAATCGGAAATGAAATTGGAAATTGAAATTGAGTTAGAATCTTAAACGTGAATTCTTAATGCCTCCCATTTTTTTGGGAACCCTTCAGAATTCTAGTTCTTCCCTATCTCCTCTTTTTACAGGTACAGCCAGCTTGTTTTTTCTGAAATGCCACCAAACTATCGTCGTTGTGTCACATGTCGAAAAGTTGCCCAAAAGGAGGCTTTTTGGCGGATTGTGAGGGACTCCTCCTCTCATCAGGTACAATTGGACATAGGAATGGGGCGCTCGGCTTACCTTTGCCAAAACGCCGACTGCCTCAGGGCAGCTCAGAAGAAAGATCGACTGGGACGCGCCTTAAAAGCTAAGATGCCGGAGACACTATACACAGTTCTCTGGGAACGCTTAACTCCTCATTTAGCTTCTTAATCAAGCTCAGAAAACTTCTAGCTAACCTTGTGAAATTGGGGAATGTTTTCCTTAAAGATTTGGGTTTCTAGAGGCTAAGTGGAGAAAGTAGACAGAATTGTTGATTCCGATCAAACAATGTCAATATAAGAAGAAGAGTTAAGGGCTGGTACGAAGAGGGTAAAAGTGGATGAACAATGTCAAGGTTAGGATTTATGAACTTTCAAGGGAATTGAATTTGGACAACAAAGATATCTTAGCAGTGTGTGAACGGCTCAACATCGCAGTGAAAAGCCACAGTAGCACCATCACAGAATCTGATGCAGAGCGAATCGAAAAATACGTTGTAAGTCATCCTATGCCTGGGAATCAGGAATCTAAACCGGAGCGTCCAAACTTCCCAACTAAAGGGTCAAGTTCGCAACCCATTGAGAAGAAGAAGCAGCAGATTCTTGAAGTTCGTAAGCCCAGAGGAGAGGCTGCATCTGCCAGGGAGTATCAGAGTTCAGAGGCTCCTCTGGGTTTAGCTGCTGCAAATTCGTCAAATTCATCGTCTGCTCCTCCCAAGCCCCCAGCTCGTCCAGTTCTGAATCGCCCTGTTGTTCAGCCAAATTCGCTAACCCCCCCTGACTCGTTCAATCCTCTTGATTCATCCGATTCCGCTAATTCCTTCATCGCTCCTGAGCTACCTTCCCTTGACAGTTCAGACCCCGGTGAGCATTCTTCCGATACCCTAGAAGAAGTTCATGCTGTTGAGCAAGAGGTCACTGTTGCTCACGCCAAAGCTGTATCTGTTCAGCCTTCAAGACCAGAACCTCAGGCCAAATTGTTCTCTCCTCCGGCAAGACCACTCGCGGAAGCCCCACCGCCTGCTGAAACTGCAACACCACGACCTAGTGCGAATATTGCGAAGATTAAGCCGATTCTAAAAGTCGATAAATCTACGCCTAAGCCTGTTGAGACTGGAGAGCCGCAAGTTACCAGAACTTCAGAAAAGCCCAGTATCAAGTCCAGCAAGCCCAAACCCTCAACGGGATTGGAGCCCAGAGTTGCTAGGGACTCTGATTCTAAGGATGTGGCGGGATTCAAGAAACCTCGTCGGGAAATCACAGCTCTGCAGCCGAAATCTTCGATTCCAGAGCTACATCGTCCCCCAGATCGAACGTCAACCACTCCAGCATCCCTTGAAGATGACCCGGAATCAGCTACATCTGAGCCTGACTTGGCATTGACGGATGACTTGAGTGAGGAAGGTATTCGCTTGCGTCGAGAGGCTCTTCAGCCCAAGCAGCGCTTGCAGCTACCTCAAGGGCCGAAGAAACCGGGCTGGGAAGAGGAAGAGGAAGATACAACAGATGCTGCGGCTAAAGTTGCTAAAACTGCAAAGACTAAGGTGAAGCGATCACGCAAGCCCCTTGTCGATGAGGATGAAGATGATGACGATGATGACGGAACGGCAAACGGTGAACAGGAAACAGTGTTAAGTCTGTCTCTAGCCCGCCCGCCCAAGCCCAAGAATATGCAAGCACCAACCAGCAAGCCTACTGCAACTCCTACCCGGTCGAAGAAACCTGGCCCCTCTCGCGGTAATGCCAACAGTAACAACAACAATGGTGCTGCCGCAGCTTCTACCTCCTCTCGCAATAAGGCGGCTAGCCCAGCAGCTCCTCAACGACCAGAAAAGCTAATTTTAGAAGAGGCATTAACAGTTCAGGAACTGGCAAATTCTCTGGCAGTGTCGGAGACAGAAATTATTAAGTTGTTATTCTCCCGAGGGATCGCTGTCAACATTACAGAAACCCTTGATTTCAACAGCATTGACCTGATCTGTCAGACCCTAGAGGTCAAATTAGAAACAGCCGAGAAGAAATCTGGGGCTCAAAAAACAGATGTTATTTCAGAGGAAGATCTTGACCACCTCCAGCGCCGTCCACCTGTTGTGACCATTATGGGTCACGTTGACCACGGAAAAACAACCCTATTGGATGCAATCCGAGCAACGAAAGTTGCTCAGGGAGAGGCCGGAGGGATTACCCAGCACATTGGGGCTTACCATGTTGATGTTGAACATGAGGGGGCAATGCAACAGGTTGTCTTCCTAGATACCCCAGGTCACGAAGCCTTTACCGCTATGCGGGCTAGGGGTGCGAAAGTTACAGATATTGCTGTGCTAGTCGTGGCGGCGGATGATGGGGTTCGACCCCAAACCATTGAAGCGATTAGCCATGCTAAAGCGGCTGGGGTTCCGATTGTAGTTGCGATCAACAAGATTGACAAGGAAACCGCCAACCCTGAGAGAGTGAAACAGGAACTCACAGAGTATGGTCTTGTTTCAGAAGAATGGGGCGGCGAAACCATCATGGTTCCAGTGAGCGCCATTCGAAAAGAAAACCTTGATCAACTGCTCGAAATGTTGCTACTCGTCTCTGAGGTTGCTGATTTAGAGGCGAATCCAGACCGACTTGCGAGAGGAACGGTCATTGAAGCCAATCTTGATAAAGCCCGAGGCCCAGTTGCAACCCTGTTAGTTCAGAATGGAACCCTGCGAGTTGGAGATGTGATTGTTGCAGGCCCAGTCTATGGGAAAGTTCGAGCCATGGTAGACGATCGTGGGGCTCATGTAGAAGCAGCAACTCCCTCCTTTGCCGTTGAGATTCTAGGACTGAGAGAAGTTCCAGCAGCGGGAGATGAGTTTGAAGTCTACGACAGTGAGAAAGAAGCCTCTGCAATTGCGGCTCAGCGGGCTGAAGTGAAGCGTCAGTCTCGGATCACCCAAGGTCGAATTAGCCTGAGTGCCCTATCAGCTCGTGTTCAAGAAGGGGAGTTGAAGGAACTCAATTTGATCCTCAAGTCTGATGTTCAAGGCTCCTTGGAAGCGATTGTTACGGCCCTGAAGAAACTGCCTCAGAAGGAAGTCCAACTCAAGCTCTTGATGGCTGCTCCTGGAGAAGTCACTGAGACAGACGTAGACTTGGCTGCAGCCAGTGATGCTGTTTTGATTGGATTCAATACAACTCTGGCAAATGGCGCTCGTCAGGCTGCTGATCAGGCCGGGGTCGATATTCGAGAATACAACATTATCTATAACCTCTTGGACGATGTCCAGGCTGCTATGGAAGGTCTCCTAGAACCTGAACTGGTCGAAGAACCCTTGGGCGAGGTTGAGGTTCGGGCTGTGTTCCCGGTGGGACGCAATAAGGTTGCTGGATGTTATGTCCTGTCTGGCAAGATTATTCGGAACTGCAAAGTTCGAGTCCATCGGAAGACTGAGCTAGTCCATGAAGGAGCACTGGACTCCTTGAAACGGATGAAGGAGGATGCGAAGGAGGTCAATGCCGGGTACGAATGTGGAATTGGTATCGATCGCTTCAACGATTGGATTGAAGGTGATATTATCGAAGCCTACCGCATGGTAACCAAGCGACGGACTCTGTCTACTTAAGTTTTCTACTTAAGCCTTTTGCTTGAACGATCAAAGAATTTAGGAGATCGGCCCTGGTTTATACCCGTCCTTTAGCGCGTCTGATTGAGCAACTGCAACGATTGCCGGGGGTTGGCCCCAAGTCGGCACAGCGGATTGCGTTGCATATGATTAAGCGTTCAGATGAGGAAGTGGAAGCCTTGGCTCAAGCTTTGATTGATGCAAAGAAGCAAGTGGGGACTTGCCGAATTTGTTATCACCTCTCCGCTGAATCCACCTGTGAAATTTGTCGTAATCCTCAACGGGAGGACGAAACCCTGTGTGTTGTTTCTGAATCACGGGATCTAATTGCGATTGAAAAAACCAGGGAATACCGAGGTAAGTATCATGTTCTGGGCGGTGTAATTTCTCCAATGGATGGCATTGGCCCAGAACAACTCACGATTCATCAATTGATCCAACGGGTCAGTCAGCAGGAAATTCAGGAAGTGATTATCGCGATTAGTCCCAGCGTAGAAGGGGAAACCACGACCCTTTATCTGGGACAGTTGCTCAAGCCCTTTACTCGCGTGACTCGGATTGCCTTTGGCTTGCCGATGGGGGGCGATTTGGAATACGCCGATGAAGTGACTTTGGCAAGAGCTTTAGAAGGACGGCAGGAACTATAGATCCCGTTACATAACCCGGCTCCAGATGGCCAGTCCTCCTTCCCGTCCCCGTGCGGCAGCAACCCGTTCGGTAATCCAGAAGTAGGCAAAAAATGCTTGTTTGCTAACCGGGTCTGAGTCGAATCCTGCTTCACGGGCAGCACCACTTCGAACATAGCCCTGATAAAGGTCTTGACTCAAAGCTTGAACCCTGAGTCGGGTAAAGTCAAAGGCCAGAATATTTTTGGGGGCCAGAAACTTAATGGGGCCAGCGACTGCAAGTTGGAGCAAACCAAGTTCTACAGAATTGTTGACTTGACCCTGTTCCGGTCGAAGATTTAACGGCTTTGACTCAGCCTGATCAGACTTGGAACTAAAGTCGTAGGCAATTTGAATTTTGACCCAGCGGGGAACATACCATCCCGCGCCTAAAAAGCACCGAAGCGGCTATTCACTTTCTGTGTTCCCGTGATGAAACACAAGCGCCACATGCCTTGCAACTGTTCAAAAGGGTAATGATGATTGTGTTGTCTCGTTGCTTTTTCGCGCTGGAGGAGTGCCTTTACAACGGTCTCGGCTGAGGGTCTAGCTGAATTCTGGGTGACTGCTGTAGCAGCTTGGTACAGCACGAGTTCACTCTGAGTTAATTCGGTCAAGGGGGACAACTCCTAATGCTTTCTGTTAGTTAATTTTAATGGGTCAGGACGGGGCTTGCTTCGGCGGGGATTGGGCAATCTCTAAACGGTGACCTCCAAAACTACGATGAGAATTGAGATTAAAACTGGAATTAAAATTGGGATAAGAATTGGAATTAAAATTGGGATGAGAATTGGGATGAGAATTATTAATATTTAAAGGTTGAACACTAGGTCTAGGGGTATTGCCTGAAACAGCAACACTACATTTAGGGTTTTTTCTATTTATTTAAACATCAAAAGATGGACTGAATTTGACTAGACTGATCCGATTAATCTCTAGATTTGCTATTCTAGACTAGAACATCAAGAACTACAAATTAGAGTAACGATGTCTTAGCTTAAGCAGATTACTCCTCGGATTTCGATATGATTCCCAGACATCTTAGCCTGAAAAATTTTCTGAGTTACCGGGAGGCTAGCCTTAATTTTTCTGGTCTTCATACTGCTTGTATTTGCGGCCCTAACGGTTCAGGAAAATCTTCTTTATTAGAAGCGATCGCCTGGGCAGTTTGGGGAAATAGTCGAGCGGCTACGGAAGATGATTTGATTCATATGGGGGAAATAGAAATGCAAGTTGACTTCATTTTTGTTAGTCATTGCATTCTCTATCGAATCATTCGCAACCGACGGCGGAATCAGGTGGGCACATTAGAATTTCAAGTCGCAACGAATTCAATCCAGGTGATTGAGCAGAATCAAGTTGCCCAATTTCGCGCCCTGACTGAACGGGGAATGCGAGCCACCCAACAAAAAATTCAGGATGCTCTCAAGCTAGACTACGACACGTTTATCAACTCCGCTTACCTGCGGCAGGGGCGGGCTGATGAGTTCATGTTGAAACGACCCACCGACCGCAAAGAAATTCTGGCAAGTCTGCTGAAACTCGATGAATACGAAGTGTTAGCAGAACGGGCGAAGGATCTATCCAAGCACTACAAAGGGCAACTGGAATCACTGCAACAGACTTTGACCTCAATCCAAGCGCAGTTGCAACGCCGAGACAGTATTGACCTAGAGATTGCCCAACTAGAGGCCAATTTTCACGACTTGCAAACCCTGCAAGCCTCAGATCAGACTCAGCTCCAAGGGCTACAAACCCAACACCATGACCGTCAAACCTGGGTGCAGTTTCGGGAGCAAGACCAACACCAACACCAAGCAATTGTCCAGGAACAACAACGGTGGCAACAAGAACTCAACATCACTCAGCAACATCTGATCGAACTTCAGGGGATTTTGCAGCAGGAAACCCAAATTCGAGCCGGGTTTAGCCAGTTGCAACGATTACAAACCGCAGAAGAAACCCTGGCAAAAAAGCTAAAAATCCATCAAGACACCACCACCCAACACCAACACCTGCAAAACCAGCAGCAACAGCAAGCTTACGCCTTGCAACAGCAGATTCAGACCATAACTGCTCGGCTTGAGGCATTGCGACAGCAGGAAACCGAATATGCCGAAGTATTGCAACACCAGTCAGAGATTAGTAAGGGCTTAGCCCAACTCCAGATTGCCCGCGATCGCCTGAATCACCTGGATCAACTACACCTGCAAGTGACCCCCTTACTCCAACACCGCCAACAGCTTCAAACTCAACTCGATCGGCTCCAAGCCCGACAAAGTGCTCGATTGGAAGAAGTATCTGCGTTGATCAAACAACTGCACCAAAACTTGCAGGGAAAGTCCAAGCTGCATCATCAGTTTAAGGAAGTGGGAGAACGCATTGCTGAACTCGAGAAAAAACAAACCTATCAACAACAAGTTCTTGAAAAAGGTCAGGAACGCCGCAGTTTCATTGATAGCCTCAACCATCGCCAACAGGATCACGAAGGGCTGCTAGCAGAACTGAACCAAAAGGTGGCCTTGCTCGAAGCCCCCACCCGCACTAACACCGAGGGGGAAGTCACCCTGGCGATTCCCCAATGTCCTCTGTGCGATCGCCCCTTGGACGATCACCATCTGCGTTTGGTGATTCGCAAGCATCGTCACCAGCAAAAAACGATTCGAGATCAAATTTGGGTCATTAATGAACAATTGGCTGCTTCGGAACAGGAAATTCAAGTTTTGCGGGAGGAGTATCGCCACCTGGATCGAGAACTCAGTCACTACGACACCTGGCGAGAACGGCGAGGAGAAGTGCAGGCTCAACTAGCAGCCCTAGATCAACAAAGCATCCAGTTGAATCAACTCAAATCTGAAGCGGCAACCTTGGCCCGATCCCTGCAAACCGGAGATTATGCCCCCGAACTCCACACTGACCTCAAGTCCCTGGATCAACAAATCCAAGCCCTCGATTACCATGACCAAACCCATGCCCTGGCCCGCAATGAGGAAAAACGATGGCGCTGGGCAGAAATCAAGCAGAGTCACCTGCGAGAAGCCAAAACAAAACTGACCCGGATTCAAGCTCAGAAACCAGAACTCGAAGCCCAACTCACCACCCTGAACAACCAACTCACCCAGTTGCAAACTGATTCTGACCTGCAATGTCAAATTGTGGCGTTGCAGCACCGATTAGATCAAATTAACTATTCCTTCGATGAACACACCCGGATTCGGTCGGCTCTGCGACAGGCTCAACAATTTTTAGCCCAGGTAGACAAACTCAATACAGCCCAGGAACAGCTTCCCAAACTACAACAGCGATTCACAGAAATTCAACAGGGGATGCAACAGCGATCGCAAGATCTGCAAACGGTTCAGACTCAAATCAATCAGTGGGATCAAAAGCTACAACAGACTTCAGATCCAGCCGCTCACCTTCAAACCCTGGAAGATCAAATTCAACAACGGCGACGGCAGATGGATGCAGTCCTCAGTCAGTTAGGCAGCTTGAAACAGCAAAAAGCCAATTTAGAGACCTTGAACACTGAATCTCAAGACAAGCTCGAGCACCTGACAACCCTTCGCCGTCAATTGCGAATTCATCAAGAATTAGCCCAAGCCTTTGGCAAAAATGGGATTCAAGCCTTGATGATTGAAAATGTTCTACCCCAGCTTGAGGTTGAAAGTAATCACATTCTAGCCCGTCTCTCCGCTAGCCAGTTGCATGTTCAGTTCGTGACCCAGCGCACAGGTCGCAGTAGCCGTTCTGCCAAAAAAACAGCCAAGTTGATCGATACCCTGGAAATTCTGATTGCCGATATTCAGGGCACTCGACCCTACGAAACCTATTCCGGAGGAGAGGCATTTCGAATTAACTTTGCGATTCGGTTGGCTCTAGCTAAGCTCCTAGCCCAACGAGCTGGAGCTGCGTTGCAACTGCTGATTATTGATGAAGGATTTGGAACTCAGGATGCGGAAGGGTGCGATCGCCTGATTGCGGCAATTAACGCGATTGCCCATGAGTTTGCCTGTATTCTGACTGTGACTCACATTCCCTATCTCAAGGAAGCGTTTCAGGCTCGAATTGAAGTTAGAAAAACTGACCAAGGCTCTCAATTGAGATTATCCGTTTGAGGATCATAATTAATTCACCGCTAATTCATGATTAGTTCGTAGTTAAGATACCTCACCCACAACCCGAGAAAAAACTGAAAGTGATTGAAGTTAACAGTAGAGAGGTTAACTCACAAAGATTGCAGAGACAAACTGTAGAGCAGAGCTTTCAAAACGATGCAACAAATCAACTCGTAAACCCTATAAACAAACATCTTCAACAGAGTCAGGGAACTGGTTTTGAAATCCTATGCACCCTGGTCGGTAGCAAAGAACAGCCAGAATTTACTCGGGGCTACGTTGGTAAGCTGGAAGACAAATGAGATTATCGTCCTGAGTATGAATCAGACCTTGTTGACGCAGTTTGCCCATCAGACGAGTGACCGTCACTCGGGTTGAACCAATGGCACTACCAATTTGAGAATGGGTTAAAGGCCAAGGGAGACAATATCCCTGAAATTCATTGGCCCCGTTGCCACTGGTGTAATATTCCCCATACTCTTCAATCAAGAGGGTGAGAAACCCCAAAAGTCGGTCAATGGTACGGCGTTGTCCCAAAGTACTGAGCCATAGTAGCTTGCGCTGATGCTGATAGCGGAATGCATCCAATACCTCCCGACGAAAATGAGGCCAGTTATCTAGATCGTTCCAATACATCCAAATGACATTGGTGTCTTCAGCATGGGCATAGGCACCCAACGAAAACGGAGACTGAGCGACGAGTTCAAAGGGTTGCCCTGCTCCGACGAATCCTAAAAAGGCTTCATCTAGAGAGCGACTTGCAACACCTGTATTGCCGCTCGCGGTATTCAGTTGAGCACTTCCCACAAGCCGAACTGACCCTCGTTGAACGAGATAAAGCAACCCTGGACGGGCAGGAATACGCTCATCTTTCTCAAAGCTGCGACAGCGATAGTGTTCCTTGGCCCAATCAATGATGCGCTGCCAAGTCAGAAAAGGTCGAGTGGCTTCTGGGACGATAGAGGTTGATTGCATAAGATTCAGTTTCACGAGAGTTCAAGAACGGCAGACGGACTGCTCTGGAGTAACTAAGTTGATAGAGGGCGCAGGCTGTAGCACTCGGCCTAAGCATCAAATGAAACATAGAAGCCAAGCCTCGAGGCTACAAAATCTAACGACTCCACCAATGTAACAAAAAACACAATCTACAAGCTACATCATGTCAATTTATACCCCTCCCTTTCTAGCCTAGGCTACAAGTGTCTTATACTAGACTATGTTATCTTATACAGGATGTCTACGTAAATTGATGACCCAGTACTTCATGGATCTCGATAGGTCAGGGGTTTGAGGTATCTTGTAATTAAGTCTGTGTTCAGGTAGTGGACAGTTCATCAACGGACGGTTAATAATCAGCAGTTCATCAACAGAAGGTTGGGCAATTCAGTATTTTCTGAGAGAAGTCCTCTGTAGCTTGATACGACAGGAGTTTGCTGAAAGTGAACTTCATAAGGTTTCAATAACAAAGGTTTCAGTAAAATATGTCGGAGGAAGCGAGCCGGAGTTTATCTACCAATCTGCGATCGCGCTTCAGATCTCTAGATCCCAGGGTCAACCGGCGCTTGCCATTGCCAATCAAATTGTTGACCTGTGGAAACAAGAAGCGGCCAGGTTTGATGCTTCTCCAAGACTGTTGAATTGGTTTGTGCTTGAAGTTTGTCCTTTAGGGATGATACTGTTCAGGTTGATCCCAGAAGGAGTCGC
Organism: Microcoleaceae cyanobacterium; assembly: GCA_051652765.1. GTDB lineage: Bacteria > Cyanobacteriota > Cyanobacteriia > Cyanobacteriales > Microcoleaceae > JBHJGO01. The sequence goes on from JBOFUV010000036.1 coordinate 42,645, forward strand.
TGGCTGGCTACAAATGATGGTGCAGTTACCGTTATCTAGTCACTCTCAGTCCTGTTTCCAGCACTTTAGTCCCTTGTTCGCTGAGCACAGCAAGTCCCTTAAGCCTGTCGTAGAAGAGAATAGTCTCCCTGAAACCAAGCTTTTGAGCCTCTCTCCCCATGTATTTTGGCTGCAGTACAGCCATGCTCGTTGTTGTTCTCTGCTACGATTGGGACATCGGGAGGGATTGGTTGTTCTGAGTCAACCCGACCCGGACTCTACACCGATGTTGTGGTCAGTGATTCAGCCTTGTCCCTTTCTTTGGTTTGATGCAGACCATCATTTTTATTTAGTTCACAAAGCTGAGCATCAACTCGTCATTAATCTATTTGCTGTGCTAGACTTAAGTCACTGCTCTTCAGTTTCTAAAGCTCGGTGGGAAAGGCTGGCTTGTCAACTTGGTCAGACATTTCGGATATTTTACGCTCACTGTCAAATTTTGGGAGAGGCTAAGCAGGGAAATCCAATGTTAGCTCAGGCGAGGTTGGGGCTGTTAGTTGTGGCACAATCCCTTTTCTGGTTTGTGTTACGGGAGAGGTTAAGTGTCTTTGCTCCCCTTGAACTTTAGTGTCGCTTCTTAATGTTGTGTATCTGGTTCAGGCTTCTTAGGAATGAAGTTAAGATGAGGGTGCTGAAGTCAGTCTGTAATACTACTGAGGAAAATTCAGAGTGAATTTAAGTGGTTAGTCATTTTATTTCTGATTGTTAAGCGTTATCCTAGAGTTTGAGTAGATGAACTGAGGAGATGTAGGTCTCCAGAAATACTGTAGGGAAAGTTGCCTGACAGTGTCTAAGGAGACAAAGTTCTGTAAATTCAAGTGGTTCTGTAGTGCCCTTAAGAAGACGTTACTAATGAAGCGTTACGTGTAGTGTTGCTTTGAGTAACAGGTAAAAGCATTTCTAGTCCTGGAATTTCAAGTTCCAAGTCTTGGGATAGGGAGGGCAGTCGTAAGAACCCAACGAAAACCCATTTGTTAGGAGTATTAATGAATTTGTCATTTGAAAGTTTGGGCATTTCTGAGTCTCGTGCCCGCCATCTAGAGGCGATTGGTTTTGCTGAGCCGACTCCCATCCAAGCTCAGGCCATTCCCCAAATGTTGTCTGGTCGAGATATTATCGGTCAAGCCCAGACGGGAACGGGAAAAACTGCCGCCTTCTCTCTCCCAATCCTGGAACAGATTGACGCTGAAGCCCATGGAGTCCAAGCCCTGATCCTGACACCGACTCGCGAACTGGCGTTGCAGGTAAAGGATGCTGTTCGGAAGATGGCTTATGAGCGATCGCTCTTTATTCTGACTGTCTATGGGGGTCAATCGATTGATCGTCAGATTCAACAGTTGAAGCGAGGTGTGCAGATTATTGTCGGCACGCCGGGTCGGGTTCTGGATCTCCTGAATCGTGGAGATCTGAAGCTTGATAAGCTTAAGTGGTTGGTTTTGGACGAAGCTGATGAGATGCTCAGTATGGGTTTCATCCAGGATGTAGAGAAAATTTTGGAAGCCTCGTCGGATGATCGACAGACTGCATTTTTCTCCGCAACCATGGATGCATCCATTTGGAAGCTGGTACGAAAGTTCCTGAAGTCTCCCATCACCGTTAAAGTTGAACAGCTAAAATCAACGCCTAAAAGGATTGAGCAGTCAGTTTATATGGTGCCTCGAGGGTGGACAAAGGCAAGAGCGTTGCAGCCCATTCTTGAGCTGGAAGATCCAGAATCAGCCATTATTTTTGTCCGCACAAAACAGGTTGCGGCTGAACTAACCAATCAATTGCAGGCTGTTGGCCACAGTGTTGATGAATACCATGGCAACCTGAATCAGGCTCAACGAGAGCGTTTGTTGATGCGGTTTCGACGACGGCAGGTACGATGGGTCGTGGCAACTGATATTGCAGCCCGGGGTCTAGATGTGGATCATCTGACTCATGTGATTAACTACGATTTGCCGGATAATGCGGAGAGCTATGTTCACCGGATTGGTCGAACGGGTCGGGCAGGTCGTGAAGGTAAAGCAATTACCTTACTGCAACCGATGGATCGGCGAAAGTTACAGGTGATTGAACGTCACCTTAAGCAACAATTGGAGGTTGAATCGATTCCGAAGCGATCACAAATTGAAGCCCGTAACATTGAACGGTTAAAAGACAAGGTCGTAGAAGCTCTGACTGGGGAAAGAATGGCCTCATTCTTACCTATAGTGGCTCAACTGGGAGAGGAGTATGAACCTCACGCAATTGCAGCCTCTGCTTTGCAGTTGGCCTATGACCAGATGCGTCCGACCTATTCTGGCAGTGAGCCTTCCTCAGATTATGAGGAAGAGGATATGTCATCTATGGTGAAGCCCAAGCTGACAAAACGTCGTCAGCCTCAACCGTCTAATTCTCGCAAGGACTAGTGAGTCGAGTCTGTCTAGACTCTGAACTGCTGCATTAAGGCTTGATCATCTCGGTTCCTCTGGAGCCGAGTTTTTTATTAGTCTGAGATCACCTCTCTATTTTCTCTTATGGCAACCGAATCTCACTTTATTCTAGATTTAGTTACCACTCTTGGAACTGCCGCATTAGGAGGATTTGCCGCAAACCGCTTGGGTCAGCCAATTTTGTTGGGCTATTTAGTTAGTGGGTTAATCATTGGCCCTTCCGGATTGGGGTTATTGAATGACCTCAGCCAAATCCAAGCCCTAGCCGAAATCGGAGTTGCATTTCTCTTATTTGCTTTAGGGGTTGAGTTCTCGCTCACTGAACTCAAGCGGGTGCAAAAGATTGCAATTCAGGGTAGCTTACTACAAATTGGGCTAACCATTGCCACCGTGACTCTAATTGCTCCGTTGCTAGGGTGGGTTAAAAATCCAACGGAGGGAATTTTTCTAGGAGCACTTCTTTCCCTTTCTTCCACAGCAGTTGTTTTGAAGAGTTTAACAGAGCGTGGAGAAGTGAACACAACCCATGGACAGGTTATGTTGGCGATTTTAATTGCTCAAGACTTGGCCTTGGGGTTGATGTTAGCAATTTTACCCGCCTTAAATCAGCCGAGTTCTGCTTTGGCGATCGCCTTGTTCTGGGCACTGGTGAAGGGAGCGCTGTTTTTACTGGGGGCGCTGGTCGCAGGGATTTGGCTGGTTCCTCCCCTAATGAAACAGGTGGCTATGACAGAAAGTTCAGAACTGTTTTTGTTAACTGTCATTGCTCTGTGTTTGGGAGTTGCTCTAGTGACCGACACCCTAGGGCTTTCAATTGAAATGGGTGCATTTATTGCAGGGCTGATGGTGGCAGAAATTGACTATTCTGATCAAGCTTTGGCTAGAATTTTACCTTTACGGGATACCTTTGCCAGTTTATTTTTTGCTTCCATTGGAATGCTGATTAATCCTGTTGTTCTGATTCAGAATATTGGCATCATTTTAGGGCTAGTGATGATGGTGATGCTGGGGAAAGCGTTGATTATTTTTCCCATTGTCCTGAAGTTTGGCTACTCTTTTAAGACTGCAGTGATTACGAGTTTGGGCTTGAACCAAATTGGTGAATTTTCCTTTGTTCTCGCTCAAGTGGCACTGAGTTTAGGCATATTAACGGAGAAAAAATATTTGCTCATTCTCGGCACAACGGCTATTACCCTCGTCTTAACACCCGTTTTCTTAAAGTCATCCCCGCGTCTGGCGAACCGCCTCGCCAATTTACCTGGTTTGTCTCACTATCTTGAACGGTTTCGTGGGGCAAAAGAGATTCTGATGCCTGAGATCCTACAAGGTCATGTGGTTGTAGCTGGGTATGGACGGGTTGGGCAAGTTTTGGTGAGAATGTTGCAAAATCAGGGACATCAAGTACTAGTGATTGATAATAGCGAGGCCGCAATCGCCAAACTGCGATCGCACAGGATTCCCTATCTCATGGGGGATGCAGATTCAGAATTGGTTTTGCAAAAAACCCATCTGGAACAGGCTTTGGCGTTAGCGATCGCCCTTCCCGATCCCGCTAGTACTCGACTGCTTCTCAAGCGAGCCTTAGAGCTTTCTCCCCATCTTGATGTAGTTGCCCGTGCTCATAATAATAGCGAAATTGAGGTTCTGACTCAATTGGGGGCGTGGGAGGTTGTCCAGCCAGAATTTGAATCTGCCTTGGAAATGGGGGCCCACCTGTTGTCTACTCTGGGAGAAACTCAAGTCACGATCCAGTCCGTGATTCGAGCGATTCGAACTGATCGTTATCGGAGTGTCCTACCTGAACGGGTTACCAATCTTGAACTGAAGTCTCTGCTCGAATCGACTGAAGGACTCAAGAACAATTGGATTGCTTTAGATCAAAGTTCTCCCTTGGTGGGAATGACGCTGGCGGATGCCGATATTCGCCAACTCACGGGGGCAACTATCATGGAAATTGCCCGAAACAACCAACGCATTTCCTATCCGACCGGGGAGACTCAACTGAATGCTGCCGATCGACTCTTCGTCGTGGGGTCCCGAGAGGAATTGTCCCTGTTTCAGGAGTTGGCAATGAATCAGTCTCCTATTCGCTTGCAGGAAAGTGCTTGGGTTTCCCTCACGGAAGCCTCTCCCGGTGTTGGGACGTGGCTCACACCAGGAGATTTAGTCAACTGTCGTCAGGGGATTATTGCGATTCGTCGTCAGGGCAAACTCTTCAAACTGCTGAGTAAACCGTTTCAGTTCCAATCTGGGGACTGGCTACTGCTACAAAATGGCTCGGCTATCGAAAGCGAGTCAGAGGAAAAGGAGGAACCCGAGAAATGATATGATTGCACAGAGTTACGCTGGCCTGACTATAACCTTAATGATTGATATTGAATTACTTCGGTTGTTTACCTAAATTAATTATGGATGCTTCCCGGTTGTATTGGTTTAAAGCTTTGCCTCTGTTCTCAAGGTCTAGGAAGCAAGGGCAAGGATGGCTGGCTTTCATGGTCATGCCCTTAGCATCTGTCGGTCTCTTTGCTGCCTCGGCATCCGCATTTCCTCGATTTGATTTGACCACTGATCAAGACTATGCAACCTGCGCCACGAACCTTACAGCAGTCGGGTTGTCTTCAGAACTTGCGGCAAAAGCCTGTGCTGGGATGGTTCGCCCCCAAAATTTGAGTCAGTGTGTGACCCGAATTAGCCAAGATGCGGCGATCGCCCCCGAAGAAGCCTTGGCCAGTTGTGTGAGCGTCAGACGGCCTGAAGAGTTGGCCATTTGTGTTGTAAATATTACTCAAGAGGGAGGAGATGTTAACTCTTCTACAGTGTTAAATAGCTGTCGTCGGAGCCTGTTACCCGAGCGCCATGCATTTTGCGTTTTGGGGTTGACTCGCGGCGGTGGAATTGCAGTTGATCAAGCCCTAGGCACTTGCTTGAATCCCCCAGAACAGTTCATAGACTTGAGAATAGAACAACCTCAGGCTCCTAGCGCACTCCCAAATCTCCCTCCCGACCTACCTCCCAATCCATAAAACTTCATAACATAAAAACCCCCTCTCCCAGAACGGGAGAGGGGTTTTGAAGAGGTTACATGATTTCTTTCTATCCTTCTCCTACAACGGGAGAAGGAATTTAGAAAGGAGGAGGTAAAGGACTTGCTACTCAATGAACCCCTCACGAAAGAGTGAGGGACATTTTTATTCAGATCAAGTTCTACCTTCAATCAGGCTTTCTTTTAACGTCCTCGTTGTTGCAACAACTCCTGAGCATCGGGGCTAACGTTATATTCATAGCCATAGGGAGCCCGATCCGAATCATCCAGAACGTTGGGCGTAACGAGAACAATCACCTCAGCCCGTTCATTCTCTCGATTCGTACTGCGGAATAAAGCCCCAATAATTGGCAGGTCGCCCAAAATCGGAATCTTGCTCACCGTGACCCGATCACTATCTTGAATAATCCCAGACACAATTAAGGTCTGACCGTCTCGCAGCCTGACTCGCCCTGAGTTCAGAGTTCGTACTAGGGTTTCTGTTGCAAAGCCCCCCTGGTCGTCAGTGACAAGTCGGTCTCCCCTGATGGCACTAACCGTTGGAGTCATGGTAAACGTTACGAATCCATTATCATCCACCCGCTCGACATTGACCTCAAGAGTCAGACCCACGTCCCCAAAGTTAACCGTTCGATCCTCTGTTAAAGCTCCAGCAGTCACCGTTCGTTCAACATCAATCGATCGGACAATGTTTTCCACGAGAGCGACCCTGGCGCTTTCTCCCTCTTGAACTATCAAAGTTGGGTCAGTTAGGATCTTGGCGTTGCCGCTAACAACTTGAGCTTGCAACGTTGAGAGGAAGCGGCGAGGATATTGGAAGAAGGGGAAAGTTTCATAGGTCACATCTCCCACTTCGATTGATCCATCATCGTTTCGGGTGAAGGGGTTGTACTCCCGAATTCCAGGCCGTCCCGGACGATCTGTGATCGGTGGAATCGGACGCAACCCTAGGCCCCCTTCCCCTGGGGCAGTGAGAGGAATCGTCTCAATCCCGTCTCGATCAAAGAATGGATCTTCCTCGCTCAGTTCTTGACCATCGTTAGTTCTGTTTTCAATGATGGGCCGAGCATTAATCCCACCGGTTGAAATACCTCGGTCAGGAGGGTTAAAGCCTCCGAAGTTGAGGGACGCTGCCCCGCCATCGTTGACGAAGAAGGTATCGTTGATCCCAAAGGAAAAACTACTGTTAAAGGCTTGCTCTCCAGTTAAGTTAATATCCAGAATCTTGACGTTAACCGCGACTTGACGCTTGCGGAGGTCGAGCTGAACCAACTGAGCAGAAGCAACTTCGACTAAACTCGGAGAGCCAACCAAAGTAATGGTATTTAACCGTTCATCCACAATCACTTGTAAGCCTCGCAGCAGCGGGGAAGAATCCTGGGCTTCGATGCGCTGAGTTTCAATCCGAGTTTCTAGAGTTGTGTTGGTCGAGGTGATCGCCTGAGTCGATCCCTGAATGGGTACGGAGTTGGTCTGAGTCACCTGAACTTCTCGAGAAACTGCACTTTCTCCCCCCATGGCAACCAGGAAGTTGGCCGCTGTTCGAGCATTGACCTGGTTCATTCGGAATGTCCGAACGACGACATTTCTAGCCGTATTCGGTAAATCAGCGCCAACAAAGACAGTGTTACCCACGCGGTTGGCTTCTAACCCAGTCAAGCGCAGGACATAGTTGAACACATCTTGAACGGATTCGTTCTCGATATCAAGAGAAATCTTTTGATCAGGCCCCCCAGATCCGGGCTGACCGGGTTGAGTCGCTTGTTGCCCTTCACCCAATCCTCCTGAGGTGAACGCAATATTGACTCCGGCAACGCGACCGAGGAGGGAAAGAACATCACGGACAGATGCATCCCGCAACACTAAGCGGGGAATAATTTCCGAAGAGTTGAGGTTGATGGTAGAGACAGTTGGATTGACGTTAGAAACAGCAATATCCCCCACGGGAGGAGCAACTGCACGGGGCATGAAGGGAGGAGCAGCTTCCGCAGGGCGAGGACTACTCAGTTCAGTGGGGCCACCCTGAGAAGTAACATTCCCATCTGGAAGAATCACATCTCGTTGGGCTCGTTGGGCAGTTGTGGAGGGTTGAGCCGGAGTGCCTTTAGGGGAACTGACTGCAACTTCAGGGTTTGGAACCAGCACATCTTGGGGACGAGACTGAGGAAACGCAGCCGCAGGTGCAGCACTGGTCGTTCCAGAGGCAACTGCAATCACAATCCCTTGGTCACCGCCCTGAAGAACGCGGGCTTCAGGAGGAGCACTCATACCGCTGACAATCACCCGAACGCTCGTGGGGTCAATCTGAGTCACTACAATGGATGCCACGCCCGGTGCAGGATTACTCTGCTGAAAGTTACTCTGAGCGCTGGTAATCTGAGCATTAATAATATCGGCAACAAAGTCATTGCCCCGACGAACCACAAAAACCTCAGGACGCTCTCCGCCTTCTGTAGTCAAGACCAAGTTGATTTCACCGTTGGCTTGAACCAGTTGAATGTCCCGCACCTTTGTAAAGGCCCCAGCAGGCATCTGTGCCATTAGCACAATAGCAACCCCTGCACTCAGCCCTCCACCAAATCCTAAAAGCTGTTTCACGTTCCCTCCTCTACTGGACTGTGAGATAGACATTTATTATCAACCCTAAGTTACCCAATGTTAATCTCTAAAAAATTAATCCTTATATTAGTCCCTAAACGTAATCCCTAACAACCCAACTCAGTTCGACAAACCCCCAGAAGCCAAGGGTCAAAATGATGAAGCTCAGCTCGCTTGACACATTAGAGCATCTGACTGATTCTGTCAAGAGTTCTAGCTGAGTAACGTGTTAATCAATCTCTCCCCGGACGGGCCATCCCAAACGAGTAGGCTGTTGGTAAATTCGTTTCAAAGTATTAACATCCCGAGGAGAAATTGGCGGCGGTTCCCCAACCTGGGAAAAATACATGACATCAGTTTTGACAGGACTATGACCCCAGATTCCCAAGGCGTGACCGAACTCATGACGGGCAGCCGCAGCAACATACTTCCCGGTCTGAGATGGACTGAGCCAGATCACGAACCGATGGGCCAAGCGTTGCACGCCATCTTCTCCTTCTGTGAAAATTTGATAACGAGTTTCGGCAGAGCTAGCTCGTAAGTTTTCCGGTTCGAGGGGAGGACGGCGACGAAAAATTTGAATCTTAGCACTGTCAGGACGATCAACTATCTCTAAAGGCAGATAGGAACCCCAGTCCAAAATAGCAGACCGAACCTCTGCTGACCAGTTCTGTGACGATGTTGAAGGGATAACAGGCTCCACATAAATTTTTATAGGGAACCCAGACCAAACCAAATACCCGAGCGCTATGGGCTCAATCTGATCAAAATAGTCCCGATCAGGAGCGCCATCATCAGGGGTCTGATCTGGCCACTTGGCTAACTCAGGGGGTAAGGGATGGATGCGGGGTAAACTCTGCTGTTCCTGAGCCAAGACCTGAGAAAACTGAATGCCTAGGGCAAAAACCAGAGCCATCACTCCAAAAAAAACAAATCGCCAGCGCGATCGCCCCCAAGGTTCAAAAGTGCTACCCCAGTCCCTAGCCAAGCCAGCCTGCACTCAGAATAATCGTAGTCCCAATAAACAACACAGCCAACGTCCAGGTAATCCGATTCAAGGTCGTCTCTGCACTTTTGGCGCTGGTAAACAGTTGGGCTTGCCCCCCAATCCCGCCAATTCCGTCCCCTTTAGGACTATGCAAAAGCACAAAGACAATCAGTCCTGCGGCAGATAGAACCCAGATTACCTCCAGAAATCGACTTACAGTCATGGCTATACCCGTGTTGCTTGATAAATTTGCTTGAGAAAACTTGCTTGACCAAACCTTAGTTTAACACTTTATCCCCAATCGTTTGGATACAGGGCTTAACCATTAAACTCGAAGTCGAATTGGGGTTCGATTCTCCCGCAGTTCAAACTCCGCAGGCAAAATCATCGAACGCCCTGTCATTTCTTCTGGCTGAGGCAACCCCAAAATTTGCAGAATAGTCGGAGCAATATCGGCCAAACAGCCATCTGTTCGCAGCGGAACATCTGCACCATAGCCTGGTATTTTGCGATTTTCTCCTTCAATCAAGATAAAGGGGACGGGATTAGTCGTGTGAGCGGTCCAAGGATTCCCCGCTTCATCCCACATGAATTCCGCATTCCCATGATCCGCAATGATTAGCGCAGTACCGCCCGCCTTGCTAATCGCCCCAAGCAGAGGCCCCAAACAGCGATCCACCGTTTCAACGGCCTTAACTGCGGCATCCATGATGCCCGTATGACCCACCATGTCGGGATTAGCATAGTTAATCACGACCAGCGAGTAAACCCCGGTTTCAATCGCCCGAACAGCAATGTCAGTGACTTCTGCCGCCGCCATTTCCGGCGCTTGATCATAGGTTGCAACATTAGGGCTAGAAACCAGCTCTCGCTCCTCCCCGTCAAAGGGTTGTTCTAGGCCGCCATTAAAAAAATAGGTGACGTGAGCATATTTTTCCGTTTCCGCAGTCCGGAACTGCTTCAATCCATGATTGGCAACCACTTGTCCCAGAATATTGTCCAAGTTTTGAGGCTTAAACGCGACCAAAACGGGGAATTTGGGATCGTACTGAGTAAACGTCAAAAAACTCAGCGGTTGAATTAACGCCCGCTCGAATCCACTAAACTCTGAATCCACCAAGGCTTGGGTGAGTTGTCGAGCCCGGTCAGGGCGGAAATTAAAGAAGATTACCCCATCTCCAGACTGAATAGCCCCTGGAGCAAGACGAACTGGAATCACAAACTCATCAGTGACTTCTTCGGCATAGGATGCCTCTAGGGCCTCAACTGCAGAACAACCTTGGCCCTCGCCGTCAGTTGTCATCGTAGTATAAGCTTGTTGAACGCGATCCCAGCGCTTATCCCGATCCATAGCATAGTAGCGACCACTAACAGTCACGATCTGCCCGACCCCAATTTTCTCGATATGATCTTGAATCTGTTTCAGAGATTCAAGACCATCTCTAGGATCAGTATCTCGCCCATCGGTAATTGCATGGACACAAACATTTGTGATGCCCTTCGCCTTAACAACATCAAGCAGTCCCAATAGATGATCTAGGTGAGAATGCACCCCACCCTTGGAACATAACCCCACGAGATGTAACTTCCCGTTCCGCTGGCTGACTTCCTCACAAACCTGGACTAATTCAGGAATATCTTGAATTCTTCCCTCTTCAACCGCATCTGAAATCCGAACCAGTTCCTGAGGAACAACCCGCCCTGCACCAATATTAAGGTGACCCACTTCCGAGTTGCCCATTTGACCTTCGGGTAAACCAACTGCCTTACCTGAAGTCCGGATTAGGGTTTTAGGGTAAGCAGCCCAAAGGCTATCCATTACAGGCGTGTTGGCCACAGCAATGGCGTTGCCGTCTACTTGTTCACGATAGCCCCATCCATCCAAAATGATGAGTACAACAGGAGATGAAGACACTAATACCATGCTAAGTTACCTTCATACCGCATAACTTCACCGACATCATACCATCCACTTCCAAGAAAAGCAGTTTATCTCTCTCAACAAAAGCGGTAAATTCTGGGTTGTGAGCTAGGTTATGAACTATTGGCTAAGCACATACCACTAGTCGTTCTTGTTTTGAGTTTCAACTTAGCCTTTTCTAGAACCGGATTTAGTATGATTTCGCATAGAGTCCACCAGTATTTTAATAAACTTGGGCTTGTCAAACTTGATTGGTTGTGTCGGTTGAAGTTGAGCTGGCAAGACCCAGCCCTCTCAAGCCAGAGAAAAAGTTTGGCCCTAGGATTTAAGTGGATTAGTGGATGAATCAGGTATACTTCGGCTATCTTTAGAGTTGTTAACTATGATTGTTCAGGGACGGGCAATGCGTAAGGTTGGGTTAATTTTTACCACGGGAGTACTAGCACTTTGGTTAGGGGCTTGTGGCTCACAAACAACAGAGGAGGAAGCAACGTCAATTCCTTCTCCAGATGCCTCTGCAACAGAGCAGCCAGCCGCTCAATCTCCTCAAGGGGAGCCAACTCCAAAACCGTTTGAAAATCCCTTAGTTGCTCAACAACAGCAGGGAAACACGGCTGCAGAAGCAGGCTTAATTCAATCAACAAAGCCAGAAGAACGGCTGCTCCAACTTAAAGGAGGTACAGGCACGGGTGGTGCAGGTGGCAATGTCGCAACCAATTCGAATCAGCCCATTGAAGACCCCTTTGCTCCTCCTAAGCCAGAATTTATTGAAATCCCCACTGACCCCACGCTGGCAACCGAATCCTCTGATCTGGCAGCTCGTCAAATCCCTGATCTCCCTGAACTCCCGGTTGCAACTCCGCCTCGACCTTGGGCTACGGTTGCGATCGCTCCAACCCAGTCTCCCCAATTTACAACTCCATTTGGAGGTGCAGGTGTCGTAGGAACTTCTCAATCAGGAACTTCTCCTAGACAAGGCACTACCCAAGGGAGATCTGCTCAATCAGGAACTTCTCCTAGACAAGGTACTACCCAAGGAGGGGCTTCTCAGTCAGGAACTCCTGGGAGAACAGCCCGAACCCCTAGGAAAGGCCCTCCCCAGCTTCCTAGCTTACCCATTGCTGCGGTTCCTGATCTGCCTGAGCTTCCGCCTGGAATTGCACCTACGGCTTGGCTTGATCCAAATCCTCCTCCGATTGCTGTACTTCCTAGTGTGCCTCCCCCTCCTAGAACCGATCTGGCTGAAGCCATTGAAGTTACGGGAGTTGTTCAGCCTGAGGGCAGAGTTGCCAAGGTGATTTTAAAGGCTCCAACAGAGCCAACGAGTCGATATGTTAGTGTTGGAGATCGGATTGCAGGGGGCCAAGTGCTGGTGAAGCGGGTGAAGTTTGTTGAAGGTTCAGACCCAGTTGTTATTTTTGAACAAAATGGGGTTGAAATTGCAGTTTCAGTCGGGGAAGTGCGCCAACCGCCAGCAGGGCTAAACTTAGTGGTTCCTCGTGAACCCGTAATCAATGCTCGTAATGTAGCGTTTTAAGCTTTCTGTTAGGTGGATCGATCAATATCGATCCCTAGACAGAAAGCTTGGGTTAATCTTCACTTTAAAAATCTTAAGTATTGTTTTCAGGGACTATGTTGCGTTCATTCAAAATATTTTCTACTGTCTTGGCAATTGCTGGAATTGAACTTCTCAGTTCAGCCATTCAGCCAATGTCTGTTACAGCTCAGCCAGCGGCAGCAGACAAGCGTCCACCGGTTTGCGAGGGTAACTTGCCGACAGGGCAAGGGAAGTGCAACTATGAGGGTGGAGATAACTTCATTGGCAGTTTTGTTAACGGGAAACCTGAAGGCACTGGTGTTTATGTTTATGCCAATGGCGATCGCTATGAAGGCCAGTTTCGAGGTGGGTTGCCAAATGGCCAAGGCGTATTTATTTTTAAAGATGATGCTCGGGTTGTCGGGGTCTTTAAAGATGGCAATATTTCCCAAGGAACAGTCATTTTCCCGGATGGGGATCGCTATGTCGGTTCGTTCAAGATTGTGAGGAATATAGAAACCGACGAGAGAAGCAGTCAACCCCATGGCTCAGGAGAGTTCATTTATAGTAATGGCGATCGCTTCAAAGGAGAATTTTTTGCGGGCGGGCCTTTTGGCGCAGGTGCATTCACTCGTGCCAACGGAACTCGGTGTCAAGGGCAGTTCTTTAATCAAAGTCTTGACGGTAGGGGCAGTTGTACGTTTCCGAATGGATTCCGCTATGAGGGAGAGTTCAGAGGCGGCGTTCCCCACGGACAAGGGGCGATTATTGATACCAGTGGGAAGCGTTTTCCAGGAACCTTCCGAGATGGGAAGCGGATCAACAGTTAAGCCCAGTTAAGTTTGGAGAGCATGGGATACTCTTTCTGAGCAGTTCCCTACTTTTTTGAGCCGAACTCCACCACTAGGTGCTAGGGTTCCTCCTCGGCGTTTAGGGGTTACGGGCTTTGTTTCTGCTAGCTCCAAACGACTCTGAGTCAGAATTGTTCTGAGAATCAGGGTCATTTCGTACATGGCCAAAGCTGACCCAATACATCGACGGGCCCCGCCGCCAAAGGGCAAAAATTCAAAGGGAGAAAACTGCCGCTCCAAAAACCGTTCAGGGCGGAACTGATGGGAGTTTGGGTAGAGGTCTTCCCGGTGATGAATCAAGTAAATGCAGCCCAATAGCAAGGAACCAACTTCCAGGTCATACCCCAACAGTTGAATCGGTTTCTCAACCCGGCGGGGCAGGGCGACCATGGCAACGGGATAGATTCGCAGGGTTTCATTGCAAACGGCGTTCAGGTAAGGTAGCCGAGAAATCGCCGTTAGGTCGGAACTTTCATTCCAGGGTTCCAACTCCTGCATCAGGTTTTGATGAACATTTGGCAGACGATGAATCCAGTAGAGCGCCCAGGCCAGGGCAGTAGCCGTTGTCTCATGGCCCGCAACCAACAGTGTCATCAATTCATCGTGGAGTTCTTCATCCGTGAGTCCCTCTCCCTGTTCATCCTTGGCACTGAGCAATAGAGAGAGAACGTCGGTACGATCTTCTAGGGTGTGGCTTGCTTGATTGTAACTAGCGCGTCGCTCTCGAATCTCGGCATAGAGTAACTGGTCAGTTTCTGCAATCAGACGGCGAACTCGTCCTCCAACACTGCGAGGCCCCAAGTCAATCATCAGTTGCGGAAAAAAGATCAGAATGGAGGTGAGGGGAGTGCTAACCAGGTTAAGCCGCTCTGCTAGGGTATACTCCAATCGGCGATAGCGATCGCCCTCATGTAAGCCAAAAACGGCTTGCAAAATCACCCGCATGGTAATTTTTTGCATCGCTTCACGGGCACAAAACAGATCTCCAACCGTTAGCTCCTGAACGACATCCTGGGCAATCTGACAAATCAGTTCGCCATAGGCTTTCATCCGTTCTCCATGAAAGGGCGGCAGCATTAATTGTCTCTGTCGTCGATGCTGCTTGCCACTGAGCAGAATTAAAGAGTTCTCCCCCAACAACGGCTTCACCAGTGTATTCACTTCGCCCGGAGCCGTCATCTCTGCCGTGTTGTCGTGGGTAAAGAGATATTGCATGGCCTCTGGGTGGTTCACAAAAATCAGAGGCTCTGGATTCACCGGAGAGACCTCCGCTTGAAAGAAATCCCCAAATCGTTGAAAATTCGTTTCCATGTATCCCAGAGGATTAAAGACCCATTGCAGGGTTTGGGCAAGCTCTGGAGTTTTAGGCTTTGGGATAGAGACCATAGTCAGAATTTGATAACTTGCTAGAGAGGCTCGCAGCAGATTGGAGATATCTAAACTATAGCAATACTATAGCAACCTGATTTAAGGTCTGAACTCTAGTGACGATCCAGGCATAATCACAATCAGTGTTCACAAAAAAGAGTCCGCCTCTAACGCTGCCAACTCTAACCGACGCTGAGTAAGTTCAAATTCCAGATGTTGAATCTCTTCAAGTAACTGTTGCCGTCGCTGTTCAAAGGGTTGATTTTGCCGTGAAAAATAAGCATCAATCTCTGGCCAAAGTTGTACTGCCCAATCTTTACTCGCTGTTTTTAATTCATTCAAAACCTTCACTGTGCCATCTGGTTCTAAGACAAATAGAGTATAGAGTCGTTCAGAGATGCCTTGCTTTTGTTTCTTCTTTTCACAGTGAAGATAAAGTCCAAACGGTTGATAAACCAGTTGATCTACTTGATTAACAAAGTTGCCCAAAATTGAGTAACCATCAGTCTGATTTTTATCCAATCCCTCAACCCATTTACACCAGTTTCCTTGCTTTTGAATGAGACAACTTTCCCAAAATCCTGAGGCATTGAGGAATGCTTGTCTGAGATTGACAAAAACTGATGAATTCATGTTTAAGGGGGATTTGGGAGATTGCTCAACATCACATCTAAACAAAACCGGCTGTAAGCTCTGATATTCTAAATTAGACCTTAGAATCACTACTTCACAGATTTCCAACCTACAGATTTCTAACCTACAGATTTCTAACCTCTAGTTCCTGTCGAAGACCTGGCGAGATTGAGCAATTTTTAAACTCAGAAAAATGACTGGAATCATTCCCACAACCACAATTGCTAGAGCTGGCCCTGCCGCCTCTGCTAATCGTTCATCGGCAGCTAAGTTATAAACCCGAACGGCCAAGGTATCAAAGTTGAACGGACGAATCACAAGGGTTGCAGGCAGCTCTTTCATCACATCCACAAAGGTTAACATCCCAGCCGTTAGCAATCCCCCCCCCATCATCGGTGCGTGAACTTTGATCAGGGTACTTGTTGGCGGATGCCCTAAACTGCGGGCTGCTTCATCTAAACTGGGTTTAATTTTACTCAAACTGGATTCTACAGCTCCAAATGCCACAGCCAAGAAACGTACAAGATAGGCAAAAATTAAAGTTACAATAGTTCCACTCAGGATTAACCCGATGGAAACTCCGAATATAGACTGTATAAAATCAGCAATTGCATTATCGAGTTTGCCAATAGGAATTAAAATTCCAACTGCAATAACTGAACCAGGAACTGCATATCCTAAAGCTGCAATTCGGGTTGATAATTGCATGACAAAAGTTGGATTCAGTCGCAATCCATAGGCTAGAATCAGAGAAATAATCACAGCTAAAATCCCAGTCAAGATAGCTAAAATTAAACTGTGACTGGCAAATTCCCAAAACTGAGCCTCAAAAATTGTGTTGGGATTTTCAACGGTCATTTTTAACAAAATCAGTCCTGGTAACACGAAGCCAAATAATACTGGAAGTAAGCAAGCAAAAAAAGCGAGAATTGCTCTGAATTTTTCTAACTGAAAGGGCTTCAGAGGTTGAAATCGGCTATTCCCTTGATAATACTTCGCTTGCTTTCGAGACCAGAGTTCAAGTAAGATCAGCCCGAGAACAAACAGCATTAAAACAGTTGCTAACTGAGCGGCAGCAACCGGTTCTCCCATGCCAAACCAGGTACGATAGATTCCGGTTGTAAATGTATCAACCCCAAAGAATTGTACCGTACCAAAGTCATTGAGTGTTTCCATTAGCGCCAAAGCCAAACCTGCTGTAATCCCAGGCCGAGCCAGGGGTAGAGCAACGGTGAAAAAACTGCGCCAAGGATTGCACCCTAGGGATCGACTGGCTTCCAAGGTCTGAGTTGATTGCTCCAAAAATGAGACCCGAACCAGCAGATAAACATAAGGATAGAGCGTCAAGGTCAGGAGAGCGATCGCCCCCTCAATTGAGCGAATATCAGGAAACCAGTAATCCTCGACTCGACTCCAGCCAAACCAGTGCCGTAATATCGTTTGAACTGGCCCATAAAACTCCAGATATTCTGTATAAACATAGGCCAGAATGTAGGCAGGGGCCGCCAAGGGCAACAGTAAGGCCCACTCAAACCAACGGTTGCCAGGAAATTGGCAAAATGTTACCAGCCATGCTGTCCCAACTCCGATCAATAAAACGCCGACCCCGACCCCGACCATCAAAACTAAGGAGTTTAGGATGTAGCGAGGGAGAACGGTTGCGGCCAGATGACTCCAGACTTCTTGAGCATTCGTCTCAGGCTGAAAGATTTCGAAGAGACTACTAAATACGCAAACTACTGGAAATGAAATCAGAATCGCAATAATAACGGCAAAACCTGTCCAAGTCTGTGACGAAACCTGTGATGAAAAGGAGCGATACATGATGTGCCAAAAAATACTACAAGGAGAGGACTGCCCAAAGGTTGATTCAGAAGTGACCAAGCTCCATCCTCACTTTAATGAGAAAAACTCTTAAAAGGAGGTTATTATTAAGAAATGCTTTCTGATTTTAGCTTGCAGTCGCAAATTGTGAGTTTTATCCAAACGTTATCTAACACGTTGTACAAAATTGTCTTGGTTCAGATATGACCCATTCTGCAATTCTTCGTCTAGCAGACATTAGCAAACAGTTTCCTGATGCCGGTTCACCTGTAGTGAGGAATGTATCCTTAACCTTGGAACAGGGAGATATCCTAGGGCTACTAGGGCCTTCGGGATGTGGCAAGACAACCCTCCTCCGGATTATTGCAGGCTTTGAACATCCTCAAAATGGCAGTGTGGAAATTGCAGGGGAGGTTGTCAGTGAAACCAACCGTTGCGTTCCACCTGAACAACGGGATGTGGGTATGGTATTTCAGGATTATGCCCTGTTTCCTCACTTAACCGTTGCTAAAAATGTTGCCTTTGGACTGCAACATCTCAAGAAGCTTTCCAGTCGTCAAGCTCAGTTGCGAGTCCAAGAGGTTTTAGAACTGGTTAGCTTGTCAGGACTAGGTCATCGCTATCCTCACGAACTCTCGGGCGGTCAACAGCAACGGGTCGCCCTCGCCCGGGCCCTCGCTCCCTGTCCAGCCCTAGTCCTACTCGATGAACCCTTAAGCAATTTGGATGTGCAGGTGCGGCTAAGACTGCGACAAGAGTTGCGAGAGATTCTCAAAATGGCTGGAGCCTCAGCTATTTTTGTCACCCACGATCAAGAAGAAGCCCTGGCAATTTCTGACCGAGTGGCCGTTATGCAGCAAGGATACCTAGAACAGGTTGGCACACCAGAAGAAATTTACCATAGTCCAACCTCTCGATTTGTGGCAGAATTTGTGACTCAGGCCAATTTTATTCCGGCTCAACGTCGGGGCAACGTTTGGGAAACTGAGCTGGGACATTTTACAATTGAGCCTCACCTAGAACAGCTAAACTACTCCTGCTCTGAGCCAGAACTGTTTAGCCCGCAGCAACCTGGTTTACACAGTTCTAATCTAGTAGGCTCTAATCAGGAAAAGCCTCATCAAATTCACCTTATGGTGCGTCAAGAAGATCTGATCCTCAAGCCTGATGACGCTGGCACAATTGTCATTCGCGATCGCCAATTTCTGGGTCGAGAACATCATTACAGTTTGCAGGTTCCCTCTGGACAAAATCTCATTGCCCGCACCCAAGCTGGAAAGGCGCTACCTGTAGGAACACGGGTACAAGTCGCAGTTCCCCAGGAAGCCGTTCGGGTTTTCCCTTCCAGCTCTGCGTCCTCTACAGACCGTGATTGATCTCACTTTTTCTTTTTGATCCCACTTTCTTTTGCCATCCCTTTCCTTGAAGAAGAGGGATGGCCCATACACTACTCTATACTGAACAAGACAGTCAGGCCCTTCTAACCGTTTGGGTCTGTCAATTGCCCTGAGTGTATTCTGTCTCTGTCCCACTGAACTCAGTGCGTTCGATATCGACAACCTCTCGACGCAGGGTAATGGTTTGAGGAATATTTTCAGTCGTACGACGCTTGCTAATCCGGACTTCCTCTCGCAAGAGCAACCGTGTTTCAACAACAACCACTTCCTCAATCAGAGGAATAATCAATACCCCGTTTTCCTCACGAACCTCTGGAACGACATCACCCACAAACTGATTGATGGAGACATGTTCAACCACAACCTCCTCGTGAACGGTTGGGGCATCCACCACTTCTTCCCACGTCTCTACACGCTTGTGAACCCGCACTACTCCCCGTGCAACTTGCTGTGTTTCAATCCTGAGTTCCTCAGCAATAACCGGAATCACAACCTCTTCTTCAGTGGCAACAGTTGTGGGCATCGAGGACAAACCCAAGCTTGCCAAGGACAGACGATACGATCCATCAGGCTGCAGCGCCAGTATATCAGGGGATACAACCATACGAGAGCGATCATCAAATTCGACGATCAACCGTCCCGCTTCTGCCTCACCCACAACTCTGCCCCGGATACCATCATCGCGAACAATAAAACTGCCTTTTAGATTAGCCATATCACTTTTCATATTGATTTTTCGTTAATTTTTTGTACTATGTCCAATAAGGGAAAGCCAGATCCGTTCTAGTAAAAGTAGGTCTTGATAAAAGCTAAGGCGAGTTAGAAAAATAATTCCGATGCCAGAGCTTGATAGAAAGTATTCAACGTTAGTAGAAAATAAACAAGGATTTCTTGATCTCAGACAGGGAATTTATTAAGGAACAAAATTTGTAAAAGTTTACCCTTCTTGACCCTTGACAATAAACTCACTTTAGTGAGCAACAGCAGTTAACCTCTAATCAAATCAATGCTCTTACCCCTTAAAATATAGACAAAACATCTCTAAATTGTTTCATATCATAACAAATAGAAGTAGTACCTGCTGGTATTTATAAGTTAGCCCTATGATAGAACGGTTGCGGAAAGGTCAGCAAGTTAGTTAATAATAGAATAAGAAAAGATTAAGACAAAAAGTATTGACACCTGTCTCCACAAAAGTGTTATTTTTACCCCAGATACTGGACTTAGAAACTCAGCACATTCCTGTCAGATGTAAATGGATTCTAGGTCTTACAATCTATCTTTAACTCATAGGGAGAAGTGACATGAGAACCGTAATCGGCCTATTTGATGACCGCAACGAGGCAATGCGTGCCTACACTGCACTGTACGAAGCGGGCTATGCTAAAGCGGATTTGGATATTCTGACCAATGATGATAAAGACGATGTTCCTAAGCTAGCCAACATGCGGAAGTATATCCCCGCTCCTGATGTCGATGTTTACCTCGAAGGTGTCCGTCAAGGTGGCACAATCATCACAGCTAACGTCACTGATAGCGCCGTAATGCGGGCTACTGAGATCATGTCTGGCTTCGACATGGTGAACGTTTCTAAGCGAGCTGTTGAGTTCCAAAAAGTGAATGCCGATTTGACCTGGAGCAACCCAGCTCAATCTGAGAACGTGATTGAAGTCATCGAAGAAGAAGTAGAAGTTGGCAAAGAGCAAGTCGAGCGCGGTCGGATGCGGATCTACAGCGTTGTGACTGAGCGTGAAGTCCAGAAAGACGTATCTCTGCGGGATGAAACCATCAAGGTTCAACGTCGCCCCGTCAACCGCACTGTTGAAGCCAGAGCGGATCTGTTCCAAGAGCGTTCTTTTGAAATGGTTGAGATTGACGAGATTGCCAAGGTCAGCAAAACTGCCCGTGTTGTTGAAGAAGTTTCCTTGGGCAAAGAAGTCGTTGACAAGATTGAAACCATCAAAGAAACCATTCGTCGTCAGGATGTTGAAATTGAGGAAGTTCCAGCACTTCGAGTCTTCGCCGAGTACGAAGCTGATTTCCGCAACTTCTATACTAGCAAATTGGCTGATCGGGGCGTAACCTATGACGAACTCAAGCCCGCTTTCACCTACGGTTATGACCTTGCAACTCGTGAGCCTTTCCGCAGCAGCCCTTGGTCAGCGGTAGAAACTGACGCGCGTCGAATTTGGGAAGACAAGAACCCCGGTACTTGGGATCAACATCAAACAGTTGTTAAGTATGCTTGGGAAAAGGTACGTGACGCACGTTAGTGAACGAGGAGTACAAGCCTGGATGAATCAGGCTAAGCTCTCCTAGCTCTCCTGATTGTTTAAATGATTTAGAAGGGGATAATCCATGGATTGTCCCCTTTCTGTTTTGAGATGTACCAAATCCTAAAGTCAAAGCAGCAATATACCCCA
Organism: Microcoleaceae cyanobacterium; assembly: GCA_051652765.1. GTDB lineage: Bacteria > Cyanobacteriota > Cyanobacteriia > Cyanobacteriales > Microcoleaceae > JBHJGO01. The sequence goes on from JBOFUV010000036.1 coordinate 63,684, forward strand.
CCGCCTGCGGCACTTTCCCTTGTCAAGCAGGTTAAACCTCCCTGTTTTCGGTGTGGGTCTAGTTCGCTCGCGCCGCTCGATACTTCCTTTTTAACACTGTTCCAACCTAGGTCACGATGCCCGCTCGCAATGCAATCACTGCCGCTTGCACTCGATCATCAACTGCCAACTTATTCATAATTCCCCGAACGTGAGTCTTAATCGTATTGGGACTCAGAAATAATTCTTCTCCGATCTCAGGGTTACTTTTGCCTTCAACCAGTAGCTTCAACACATCCAACTCCCGCTGAGATAGGTTGGCAATTTTAGCACTCTCCTCCAGTGCAGGCGGTCTGAGTTGCTCAATCACTAGCCTTGCCACCTGGGGGTCAAGATAGGTTGCCCCTTCACTGGCTGCTTGAATCGCGGCACGAATTTGATCAATACTGGCTCCCTTGATACAGTAGGCATCGGCTCCACTTGCCAAAGCCGCAATCACTTCAGTTCGGGCAATATGAGAGGTTAACATCACGACTCGGATCTCTGGCATCGCTGCTTTAATCCTCTGGGTCGCCTCAATGCCATCCATACGAGGTAAACCAACATCCATCAAGACTAATTCAGGCTGTTGCTCCAGAGCCATCTGAACACCCAGATAGCCGTCTTCCGCAATGCCGATCAGGGTAACGTCTGTCCACTCGGCCAGGGCTTGCTCCAGACCCAACTGCATCATGGGGTCGTCTTCCACAATTAAAACTCGCATGGTTAGGAATGGTTAGAGATGATTAAGGACTTTGATTTAACATTAGCAAGCAAGCTGCCTGCACTCCAATAACCCAGTTACCCGTCAATCTCTTTCTAGCACTATCTTTTTACGAATGGGTTAAATCAGTGAGTTGACTTTAAGAACTTGTACCTCTTCGCCTTGGGCAATTAAGGTGTGACCAATCGGCACTACCGCCAGTCCATTAGTCCCAGCCAGGTTGATTAAATTTGCTGAGTTATGGCTGCCCGTAGCCAATTCAAATTCGTAATGATCGCCAACACTGCCCAACTGCCCCCAGAGATAGGTTTCGCGCTGGCCCCCTGCTTGAAGATCTTGCCGCGATCGCGCCCTCACAAACACAGGTTTCCAGTAACGGGCAGCCAACCCCGAGCGTTTTCGCAGCGCAGACTGGACAAATCGCCAACAGGTGACCAGGGCAGACACAGGATTTCCAGGCAAACCAAAGTAAATACAGTTAGAAAAAGTGGCTACAGTTAGGGGCTTACCCGGTTTGATGGCGACAGAACGAATATGAAGTTCTGCCCCCAAGGCAATCAAGACCCGATCCACATAGTCATACTCTCCCACAGACACTCCTCCCGTTGAGAGGATCACGTCAGCCTGCAACAAGGCTTTGGTGATAGCCGCTTGCAACGCTTCAGGGCGATCAGGCACAATTCCTAAAGGCATCACCTCCATCCCCATACTTTGAACTAAGGCAGCCAGAGCATACTGATTTGAATCAACCAACTGCCCTGGTTTGAGGAGCTGATCCGGCGGAACCAATTCATCCCCCGTGGAAAAAATAGCGACTCGCAGGCGTTGATAGACTGGAACTTGAGGACATTGGGCTGCTGCCAGCACCGCAATCTCCGGAGCACTTAAGGGAATTCCAGCCTCCAGCAACGCCTCTCCAGCTCGATAAAACGCACCTTGATAGCGCACAAACGCTTGCGGTTTAGGAGCAGCCAGAATCTTGACCTGATGGTCTAGGCGTTGAGTCTCTTCCTGAATGACAATAGTATCTGCCCCTAGGGGGAGACAAGCTCCTGTAAAAATTCGGGCCGCTTGTCCGGGTTGTAGCGTTTGTTGAGGCGGATATCCGGCAGGAATTTCTTCAACAACGTCCAGGGTTTTGGGAACTCCAGGACTACAGTCGGCAACGTCTGTATAGCGTACTGCATAGCCATCCATGGCTGAATTGTCCCAGTGCGGAAAATCAAGATCACTGGTCACTGGAGCAGCCAAGACTCGTCCTAGAGCATTGAACAGGCCCACGGTTTCAATGTTGATTTGGGGATCAGGCGATCGCACAACGTTGAGAATTGTAGATTCCGCTTCTTCAACCGATAGCATGATGATTTCTCCCACCTCAATATCCTACCAGTGTATCGGTTGTAGCGTCTAACGCAAACTAGTTAACAGTTCTGACGCAACCCGACGATAATCCGAGGCTGCTTCCCTGGAGTTTTTACTTCTGGACTGGATAATAGGTACACCCTCTAGGGGGCATCGTTCATGGGCCTTGTAGGCTCGAATAAAATTCTCAAACACGGGAATTCCAGTTTCTTGGAGGGATCTTTGAGCTTCGATCGCATCCCCCAGACTTCGAGGATCAACCTTGGTTAAAAGGACTCGATGGGCAACTTGGGCCGGGGTGATCGCCCGTTTAACAGTTTCGATCAACGCCATCAAGTCCATGGGTGCAGGCTGACTGGGAAGTACTAGATAATCTGCAATTTTAATCACCGCTTGCAGGGCCTCAGACTGAAGGGCTGGAGGTGTATCGACCACAACCAACTCGAATTCCTGTAGCTGTTTCAAGTTCAGTAAGAGGGCAGCATTGGTTTCAGAAACAATGTCAAATGGCATTTCTCCCTGTTCAGCCCACCAAGCAGCAGAGTTTTGCGGATCAGAATCTACCAGCAATGTTGAAAAATGATGGGCTAAAATTGCGGCTAAGTTAATCGCTGTTGTCGTCTTACCGACTCCACCTTTACCATTTGCAATCACGAGAACTTTGGGCATTTTTAAGATCTTAGATAGCGATCAACAGTCCCGCGTTGGCTTAAAGGGGCTATATACTTGACAATCATATCGAATAAATCAATCCTATCCTGAGTCCGCCGCTAAATCTGGACAAAATTTTCAGCTAATCTACCTACAATCGCCCCAGCAGCTAAGGCCAACGGGGGAATTGCAGGATAAACCCTCAATGAACTTGAAGAGATGTCTGACTTGATTACGATTACAGTAAAACTTTTTGCTGCATTTCAAGAAGCCTACGGCTTGTCCGAACTTACCCTAAAATTACCACCTGGGACTTCTGTTGCTCAAGTCCTTGACCACTGCATTCGAGACCATCCAGAACTTGAACGGTGGCGATCGCTGACCCGCTTTGGCATTAATCTTCAGTTCGTCTCTCCTGAAACGCTCCTCGGCAATGGGGATGAAGTAGTGCTAGTTCCCCCGGTGAGCGGCGGATAAATGCTTTACTCCTTGGCGGTAACGTTTTCGTAAACGCCCTGATCTCGCTTCACCAACCGAGTAAAGCCTGCGTTTCTGTAGTCGCTGTCGGAAGTCGGAATTGCTAGGGTCGGAGCATTGAGTAACCGTCGCACCGGCGCATTGGCAGGGGTATCACCCAAATCACATTGGGCGAGTTGACACACCTCTCCCCAGGTTTGAACGTCCCGATCAATACTGTGCATGATTTCAAGGGTGTGGTTATTGCTGGGACAATAGTAGTCGTAGAATGGCATGGTAAAACCTCCTGATGATCTTAACGGGCCTGTCTGAGATTTTAGCGCGGATAAGTTAGTCCTTAGAGGAGATTGCACTTCAGAGAAGGTTTATGAAGTCTTCAACAATGTTCCTCAACAAAGGCCCTCAATACAGTTCCTCAACCCTCCTTTCTCTGTCCTCAAATGTCTATTTCTCAATCGATTGGAACGCTCTATGGTATTAGTGTTGGGCCGGGAGACCCAGAACTCATTACCGTTAAAGGACTCAACTTACTCAGAAATTCACCTGTGGTTGCCTTTCCAGCCGGACTTCAGGGGAAATCAGGCATTGCTGAAGGCATTATTCAACCCTGGCTGAATGGGAGCCAACTGCAACTGCCATTGCCCTTTCCCTATGTTCAAGATGAAGTCATTTTACAAGCGGCCTGGGATCACAGCGCCCAAACGGTTTGGCATTCCCTAGAACAAGGGCTGAACGTGGCCTTTGCTTGTGAAGGAGATGTGAGTTTCTACAGCACGTTCACCTACCTGGCACAAACGCTCCAACGATTCCGTCCTGAAGTGAAGGTTCAAGCCGTTCCAGGGGTTTGTTCTCCTTTGGCCGCCGTTGCGAGTTTGGGCCTGCCTTTAACCCTGCGGGATCAACGGTTAGCCATTTTGCCCGCTCTTTATTCTCTGGAAACCCTGGCAACAACTTTGACCTGGGCAGATGTTGTGGTGCTAATGAAAGTGAGTTCAGTCTATGAGCCAGTGTGGACAGTGCTACAACAACGCGGTCTGCTCGACTCAGCTTATGTTGTAGAATGGGCAACGTTACCCAATCAAGTGATCTACTCTGGGTTAGGCGATCGCCCCCAATTAAAACTCTCTTACTTTTCCCTGATGATTGTGCAAAGTAGTAGTAAGCTCTGAAGTCAGTGCTGGCTACCAAAAGATTACAAATCCCTCGTTGCAACCCTCGTTTGTAAAGTTGTCCCTGAATCTGTCATGGTTTCTTTTTCCTCTCCTTCCCAACCTGCGCCAAAGCTTTTACCGCCCATTCCCACTGCGGCAGTGTTGGTTTCCCTGGGTCTCCATGCGTTGATCGGATTCAACATTGAAAAGTTTCCTTTGTATTCTGAAACAGCAAAGCTTCCCCCCACCGTAGAACTGATTGAACTGAATCCTAGACAGGTTGAGGGAATCTACCCTGAACAAACCCGGCTAGTGCCTTCTCCCTTCGAAATTCCAGCCTCATTGCCTGTGTTTGGATCAGGGCCTAGTTCCTTCGGGCCGAGTTCAATAACCCCTCCACCCCCTTCAACTCTTCCCTCCTACGACTTTACGCCGTTTATACCGGGAGAAACGTCAGACCCGGTAGATCCATTAGATCCAAATGACTTCTTCACCCCTCAAACGCCTTTACCTGACGAACCTCTAACCGGCTATCCGTTGCCCTCCTTTCCACCCCCATTTCCCCCCAATCCAGGCAATCCCCCTTCAAGTCCACCCCTTCCTGTCAACCCTTGGGAGGAGTGGCTCAGAAGTATGTTGCCCAAATATCCTGAATTAAAGGGAATTGGTATTGTTAAGGGTGGAGCAACGGCCTGTGAAGTGGGTGCGAGCAACTCGGCGCGGGTGGGAATTGTGGTGGGTTCCGATGGTAATATTCTGGCTGGGCCTGTAGTTCTGGAGAGAACAGGCAATGAGGAACTTGATACTCAGGTAGTTGGCGAGGTGCAGAAATTCCTCGCAAATCTACCCGCCTCGGAACGACCCAAACCCTACGGGGCCTATGGCTTTGAATTTCAGTTCAGTCGGGTGGGTTGTTCCGAGGGTTTGACTCCGCCGGAAACGCCAACTCAACCTCCGGTCGTTCCACCAAACCCTGAGCCGACAGAACCACCAACCCCACCAATCCAAGATCCAATCGTTCCTCAACCGCCCTCGTCGGAGACTCCAGGTTCCAGTGCAGACCAAGCCCAACGGCGCACCGCTGGTATTGAAGGAACGAGTGCTTATGTGAATTGGGTACTGAGTCTGCAACAAAATTACCCTGACCTAGAGACGGCAGGACTTTATACGGTTACGGATGCCTATCCGCCTGAGGCTTGCTCACAACAATTGGCAGGCTTAGGGTTGGTCGGGGTGCTTGTAGGAACTGGGGGAGAAATCCTTGCAGGGCCGGAACTGCTGCGTTCAACGGGATCTTCTATTTTGGATGATGAGGCCCTGGGGAAAGTTCAGGAGTTTCCGGGAGAGGCGGCCAGTGTGCCCAAAGCTTATCAGTATGCGTTTGAGTTCAGTCCTGAGACTTGCAGAACTCCGACGGCTCCCAGCTCAACTGAATCTTCAGACCCGGCCCTACCGGGTTCAAGTTCAACGCCAGCTTCTGAAGACGAGGGTTCAGAGGGTTCATCTGAAGCTGCAACTTCAAGAGATGAGGATACGTTTGTTGAAGAGATCTTTGAATCTGAAGGTTCTAGTCCCGCCACAAATAATGAAACCTCTGAAACCTTAGGGACTGAAGACGTTGATCCGGACGATAACATTGATGACTAATGACTAATGATCGGAGAGCCAGGGACGAGTCATTTCTTCGAGTTGTTGCCATTCTTCGGGGCTCATGCGCCAACCCAAAGCACCCACATTATCTTCAACTTGAGTTGCTGTTTTTGCGCCAGAAATTGCAATCACCTCAGGTTGAAAATTGAGCCAGTTGAGGGCAACTTGAGCTGGAGTTCGGCCATATTTTTCGCCAATTTGACGCATTTGAGCCAGCACAGGTTCGATTTTCCCCAGCCCTTTTTTGCTAAACTTCGCATCAAACTGGCGAGGCCCCACAGGCGGGTGTTCTCCCGTGTATTTGCCTGTGAGTAACCCTTGAGCCAGGGGACTGTAGGCTAGAACTGTGATGCCCAATTCCTGAGCTGTGGCGAGAATTCCTCGACTTTCAACTTTGCGAGCCAGCAAAGAGTAACGCACTTGATTGGTGGCCAGAGGAATCCCCCGCTTGGCTAGAATGTCGTGTGCTTGGCGCATTTCCGCTGCGGAATAGTTACTTACGCCCACTGCTAAAATTCTGCTCTGTTCTACCTCATCTGCTAGAGCATTAATTAAGGTTTCTTGACTCATGAAAAAGGTAAACGGCCAGTGAACCTGATACAAGGTGATTTGAGGTAATTTTAATCTTTTCAGACTTGCCGTTACGGCCTCAGCCACCGATGATCCCCAAACCCGCCAGGGAAGCGGCCCATACTTTGTTGCCATCAACACAGGCTGATCCTGCTTTTTCATGAATTTACCCAGCAATTCCTCTGACTCTCCCTGACCGTAAACTTCTGCCGTATCAAAAAAGTTGACCCCCGCAGCGATCGCGGCATCAAACGCTTTTTCGACATCTGTTTCACCGTAGGTTTTGCCGTATTGCCAAAACAAACCATCTCCCCAAGCCCAAGTACCAATGCACAAAGCAGGAACAGAAATGCCAGTTTTCCCTAAAATTTTAGTATCACTAGTATTAGTCGTTGTCATTTTATATTTATCTGTTTATATCTGTCTGTTTACGGCTGTCTGTTTATATTTATCTGTGATGTGCCTGGGTTATAGCTATAGCTACAACTATAGCAGTCAGGAATGATTCATGAGAAATTGCAATACACTAATCGTTGGGGAAAGAATAACTTCCAGATCAGTTTCTCACATCTGATTTCTGAGTGCTATCTCTAACGTTGGAATCCGTGTCCAAGGGAATAACCAGTTGTAAGAACCGGATCAAGAGTTTTAAGTTTTCCCCCGGATCAATCTCCACACTAGAATCAGATCGCTTTAGAATAAGGCATAATGCCTTTACCTAACTCCCGGTGATCGCTCCTCTTGACCAAGGGGAACTATAGGGGGTCTTCTCCTAAATCATGCCTACTGACTGATCGATTATCTAAGTGCTTGAGAAAGATGAAGAACCTGATCAAGAACATTGATATAGCTTCATAGCCTAGCCAAATCAGGCAGCCTAGTCAGGCGTTGATTGAGAGACCAGCATAAACTGAAAAGTGAGATGATTGTTAAGGTGCAAACCGTTCAGGAGCAGTTATTCGATTAAGCTATTGTATTGAGAGATTCTCTTGAGCCACTGTTGATTGATCAGTCTGAGTTCTCTACCCTGAAGCCTTATGTCTGCGTCTTCTACTGACCCCATCTCCAAGCAAGAACTAAGTCCCGTTGTTGAAGCCACTGTGGTGGTAGTTGATGAGAATTCCTCCGACCTCATGCCTGTTGTCAGTAGCAATGGTGGCAGTAGCGCAATTGTTCAAACAGGTAGCAGCTTTTCTGCTTTTCTTGCCCCCCTGACCCGTGACAAATTTGTTGAGGTGGCTCGGGATGTAGAAGAAAAACTACAGACTGTGAATCAAACCTTGTCAATGCTAGAGAACTTACTCGATGCTCAAGGGTTTGAACTGATTCTGAATGAAATGCTGTGCTCGATCACCCTGAAGACTGGAGAACTTCTGAGCGCCGATCGCAGCACAATTTGGTTATTGGATGATGACAAAGATGAGTTGTGGTCAATTGTGGCTAAAGGTCAGGATGGCAACCCTCTGGAACTGAGGATTCCACTCAATGCCGGAATTGCTGGGGAAGCAGCCATGGAAAAGAAGGTGATCAATATTGCCTACGATTTCTATGACGATGACCGTTCAGCAGCAGCCAAGGAATCAGATCAAAGGACAGGGTACCGCACTTACACAATGTTAGTCATGCCGCTGTTGAACGAGGATGAAAAGCTAGTCGCGGTGGTGCAGTTGCTCAACAAGTTAAGGCTCAACTGTAGTACATCTGCTCCTCTTGAAGAAAAAATCGATACAACTGGGTTTACTCAGGAAGATGAACAACTCTTTGATGAGTTTGCCCCTTCAATTCGGCTGATCCTGGAATCTTCTAAGTCTTTCTATGCAGCCACCCAGCGACAGCGAGCCGCATCCGCCCTGATGAACGCAGTCGGTTCTTTGAGCAAATGTGGCCTTGATCTAGAAGAAACCCTAAAGAATGTGATGGATCAGGCCAAGGAGTTGATGAATGCGGATCGAAGCACCCTCTGGTTGTTGGATGCTGAAAAAAATGAACTCTGGACAAGAATTCCAATTGAGGGCAAGCCTACAGAAATTCGGATTCCTTCTACTGCTGGGTTTGCTGGGATTGTGGCTCAAAGTGGAGATCCATTACTGATTTCATTTGACGTTTACAAGGATGCTCGTTCTGCCAAGTCCCAAGAAACCGACCGAAAAATAGGCTATCGTACCTGTAGCCTGCTGTGTATGCCCGTTTTCAACTCTGACGACGAGTTAATTGGAGTGACTCAACTCCTCAACAAGAAAAGGCAAGGCGACTATCCACCCTATGACCCTGAAACTTGGCCAGAGGCTCCTGAACAGTGGAAAGCCAGCTTCAACCGCAATGACCAAGAATTCATGAAGGCGTTTAATATTCAGGCTGGGGTCGCCCTACAAAACGCGAAACTCTTCCAGAAGGTGAAAGAGCAAGAACAACGGCAGAAAGATATTCTCCGCAGTTTAACCAACGGGGTGATTTCGACGGATAAGCGGGGCAATTTGATTGCGACGAATGAGTGTGCGATGGAACTGCTAGGACTCACAGAGTTTGATGTCACAGAAGGGCGCTATGTTCCTGAACTAATTCATCTCAAAGAGGGCAATTTTGCCAAGTGGTTTGAAGCTGCCCTAAACCCTAAAGACCCCAAAGATCGCCAACAGTATTATCCCGATCAAATGTTTCGGGCTGAAGTCTCAGACCATCCCCACAGTATTAATTTATCGGTTAATTCTATGTCTGACATTGATGACCCCGAAAAAGTCAGTGGGGTGCTGGTGGTGATGGAAGATATCAGTGGGGAAAAAGAAGTCAAGAATTTAATTTACCGCTACATGACCCCAGAGGTCGCCGAACAGTTACTCGCTAGTGGTGACATTGGCCTAGGGGGAAAGCGCACCAACGTGACAGTGCTTTTCAGCGACATTCGCGGCTACACAATGTTGACGGAGAAACTCCAGGCGGAAGAAGTCGTTGCCATGCTCAACGAATACTTTGAAGAAATGGTAGACACGGTACTGAACTACAAGGGAACCTTGGACAAATATATTGGAGATGCCTTAATGGCCGTGTTTGGCTCTCCTGCTCCCCTGAAAGATCACCCCTGGATGGCCATGCAGGCGGCGGTAGAAATGCGCGATCGCCTGGTTCAATTCAATGAAAAGCGAAAAGCTAAAGGGTTGATGCCGATTATGATTGGCATGGGTTTGCACTCTGATGAAGTCGTCAGCGGCAACATTGGCTCCAGCAAGCGCATGGAACTGACCTCGATTGGAGATGGGGTGAACCTGGCTTCGCGCCTTGAAGGAGCCAGCAAACAGTATGGGACTGATCTGATCATTAGCGAGAATACTTACCAACCCTATGCCGAACACCTGATCGTGCGGGAGCTAGACTTCATTACCGTCAAGGGCAAGAGCAAACCCATTCGCATCTATGAACTGATTGGGATTCGAACGGGTTCGCTCGCCCGTCCCCTGACAGAAGCCCAACAACAAATCATTGACCACTACCATAAAGGCCGAGAATATTACCTCAAGCCCGCCATGGAAAAATTATTGGCCGATGATATCACAGAACTCTTGGATGAACTCGAGCAGCAATCCGAAAGCCAACTCAAAAAGCTGTCTTACAATGAAAAACAGCTTTTAGGAGAACTGTTATTCGACCTATCCTTAGAGCAGTTTCTGGAGGTGATCGGCCCCAACTCCATGACTCAGCTAGCCCTTGGAGAGTTCAAAGCAATGCCGATCGAAGAAGCTGAGGCTATTGTCCCCGAAAAAGTAAAACTGTTGACCTCCCGTGATGTTCGGCGAATGCTCACCCAAAAACTCAAGCAATTTACAACGAACCAAGGACTACAGCAACGGCTTGAAGATGCTGCCCAAGAAATGTCCCTACCCCAACTCCGTAAGATGATTGATCTAGCCAGCAAAAAATTTGCAACCAAGGCTAAGGAAGCCTTCAGGACGGCCAAACACGAATTTATGACGGTTTTGAGTATTGACCCAAAGAACAAAGCCGCGAAACTCCATGTTGATCGGTGTATATTGTATGAAACGGCAAAGCCACCCCGTGAGACTTGGGATGGGGTTTGGCAATTAACTGAAAAGTAACTGAACAGTAACTGAAAATTAAGATTGATATCAATCCTTCTCAAGTCTTAAAACAAGTTGCTCATTAGGAAGTGAAGCGGACATGCAAAAATATGACTAGGTCAAATGTGCGATCCTCAGATATTCAATGGGTTGAAAAAGTTCGCAATTTTTTAATTGACGTGGCTCGAGCTTCACTGGCAGATATTCCCAGGCTGCCGGAACGGGTCGCAACCGATGCTCTTCCCCTTGCTCAACAGGCTCAACAGATTCAAGGTCAGATTCAAAGTCAGGCCCATCCCGATCATCAACTCACCCATTGGCAGGAGCAGCACCAAGACTGGATTGAATCAGTGCGGAAGCTCCTGATAGAACTGTCTCGAATCTCGTTATCAGAATATCCTCGGTTACCCGAGAATCTTGCCCAGAGGGCCTTGATCCTAGCGGAAACCGCCCAAGATCTTCAGGAAAAAGTAGCCGATTGGGATGCTGAGGCAGAGGCTGGTTTGGCAGAGTCCCTTGATTTAGACCTTACTAGTTCTAAGGCTCTGATCGGTCAACTGCGAATTCAACTTGGCCTTGAACGCGATCGCAGCAGCAACTCCACCAATCCGCAATGGCAAAGCTTATTCCAAGCCTTAGATCAGCTTGAAGAGTATTATCGCCAGTTGAGCCAGTAGTTTGAGGCTTGCTTCCTCCACCCAGAAAGTCCAGAATTATGATATGATCTTCTCAGCTACATAATTCCAAGTTATACCGTTAATCATCAAGTAATCTTCAAAGTTTTATATGAATTCAGATGGTAACCCTGCCAGTACCCCAAGTGATTTAAATCACAAGCTTGCAGGTGTTTTAGGTGCATTTATTGCCTTGTTAACTCTAACTCTTCCCCTGTTAGC
>JBOFUV010000037.1:0-55693 GCA_051652765.1 Microcoleaceae cyanobacterium
GGAGAGTTCCTTCGAAGTCAGGGCAGCGATCGCCATTAACCCTGATGGTATTGGTGATCTGTCCTGGAATCCATGAACCTGGTTTAACTGAAGAATTTCTCTATGGACTAGACTCAACTGCTAGTACTGACTCATTAACGTTGGAGCTAGTTCTGGTTTTTCCGACGGAAGAGTACCCGGCCTATTCGAGTTGGGAGATTGTTAACTTCTTGCAACATAACTTGCAAACTGATTCTCCTTTGGCCACTACAGTAACCTTCCTTAGCTTCAGTGCTGGAGTTGTGGGGGCAATGGGCGCTGCTTGGATTTGGCAGGGATTGGGCGGTCAGGTGAAGGCTCTGATTGCGATTGATGGTTGGGGAGTTCCCCGGTTGGGGAATTTCCCCTGTTATCGTCTAAGTCATGATGCCTTTACCCACTGGAGTTCTTCTCTGCTCGGGACTGGGGATGAAAGTTTCTATGCCGATCCTGGGGTAGAACATTTGAGGGTGTGGCGATCGCCTCACACTGTTCAGGGATGGTGGTTGCATCAAAATTCTGCCGGGATTGCAACAGCTTCTCCGACTACTGCTGCCAGAGTTATTCGCGGGTGGTTGGGCCAGGGGTGCTAAGATTTCATCGGTCAGACATCAAACTTTTGGTTGTAAGCCTCTAGTCAGAATGCTTCAAACTATATACTTAAGGTTAGAGATTATCGCACCTTTTGAGTTCTGTTTTAAGCAGCCAGAGATCGCAATCTTTACAAGAAGGCTTGGTGCAATGGTTCAAAAAATTGCCTTATTCAACCACAAGGGCGGAGTTAGTAAGACTACAACCACATTCAACCTGGGCTGGATGCTCGCCTCAAAAGGGAAAAGAGTGATTCTGGTGGACAGCGATCCGCAATGTAATCTCACAGGCATGGCTTTGGGAGAGGAAACCGAGGATGACGAGGCGAGAATTCAAGAAATCTACAATACAACTTCAAATATAAAGACAGGATTGGCTCCTGCATTTGAGTCACAACCAAGAGCAATTGAAGCGGTTGATTGTATTCCAGTACAAGGTCGGGATGATTTATTTTTATTGCCTGGTCATGTTGGTTTTGCTGAGTATGAAGTGACACTTGGTATTGCTCAAGAGCTAAGTGGTTCAATTCAAGCTCTTAAGAACTTACCAGGTTCTATCAATGATTTGCTTGAGAAAACAGCAGCTAAGTTTAATGCAGACTATATTTTGATTGATATGAGTCCTAGCTTAGGCTCAATTAACCAGAATCTGCTGATGATCAGCGACTTCTTCTTAGTACCTACTACTGCTGATTTTTTCTCTGTAATGGCAATTGATTCTTTGGCTAAGGTTCTGCCAAGATGGTATGCCTGGGCTAAGTCAGCAGGTTCACTTCAAATTCTAAGAGAGGCTAATTATCCGTTTCCTGATGTTAATCTGCGTTTCCTAGGAATAATCGTTCAGAACTATCGAATTATCCGAGGTAAAGAAACTGCTGCGTTTCAAACCTGGATTAGAAAAATTGAGGAAGCCGTTTCTAATAAGTTGATCCCAACCCTGAGGAAGAGCAATATGATGCTGCCAATCCAAGCTTACAGGGAGCAGGGAATTCAGGAAAATCTCTCTCTTGCAAAAATTTCAAACTTCAATAGTCTGATTGCTCTATCCCAGGAACATCGAACCCCAGTTTATGCCTTAAGCCCTCAGCAGCTAGGACAAACAGGAATTGTTCTGACGGCAAATCAAACGAAACAGGAAGAGTTCAGACAAACTTTTTCAGATTTGGCAGATAAAATCATTGCACTAAGTTCCGAAAGCTCCACCTATGCAGTCAGCGCTTGACCAATTTCGCATCAGCATTGGCCGCGTCCAAGACCTAATTGCACTTCATAATTCTGTCAAAGCTCAAGCCACTGGGGCACTTGATGTCTCAGATATGTTACGTGCTGCGTTGGTTCTTGCTGTGAGTGCATTGGATTATTACGTGCATGAAGTTGTAACATTGGGAATGCTAGAAATCCATCGAGGACAACGTTCTGAGCCAGCTAGTTCCGCAAACACAACTCAATCGGCATTCTCACGCTTTCAAGTATCGTTGGGTGGCGCACGTCAAGATCGCCTAATAGCGATTGATATTGCCTCTTGGCTTGAAAATGAAATTCAACAAACTCAAGGGTATGCATTTCTCCAGCAATCCTATACAGTTTCAGCCTTGATCCCCGCAATATCGAATAGCATCGTGAATAGGCTAAATACTACGTCTTGGTTAGAGGCTGAGATTCGGGAGCGTCTGGGATATCAGAGCTTTCAACAAGCAGACAAAATTGCCGATGCAATCAGATACATCTCAGATAAAAAATTGTGGGATGAGGTAGCTATCGAGATCAATAAGCCTGCGAAAGATATTAAACAGCAATTGAATTCAATTGTTGATCGGAGAAATAAAATTGCTCATGAAGCCGACATAGATCCAACTTTTAATATTGGAGGTCGATGGAACATTGATGAGGTACTTGTTGGTGATGCAGTTGACTTTATTGCAATGCTTGTTGAGAGTATCCATCAAGTGCTATGAAAATAGCTTGTGGTAAGCTAAGCCAATGAGCTGATCCGATTAGACATCAGAGCTTGTTGCTACCATAGCAGAAGCTATCAACTGCTGCTCAATCGGAACGTTAGATTCTGAATCCCAAGAGGGTCTTTATCTCATTGCATCTGAACAAAAATTGCTGTATCTCCCCTAGACTTTCCTGAACTTGAAGTTTCAATCGATCGACTGTTCGCTTAAAGCCCTACAATAGTCTTTCAGATCAAAAATTGATTAGTTGCCAAAATTAATTGCACACGTTAGATCGGGTGAAGGTGTTGAAATAGCCACAATTCCATCTTCTATCAAGCCAGATTGCCAAACCTTTTATGATTGAAGTCGAAAACCTTTGTAAAATTTACGGCTCCATACCAGCCCTGCAAGATGTTTCTTTTGCGGTGGAGCCTGGAGAGATTTTGGGCTTCCTTGGCCCCAATGGTGCGGGGAAAACCACAACCCTGCGAATTTTATCCGGCTACCTACCTGCCACCAGCGGAACCGCTCGGATTGCAGGCTATGACGTGCATGAACAGTCCATGGCAGTGCGGCAACGGATTGGTTATCTCCCTGAATCGCCACCCCTGTACCCAGACATGACGGTAGAAGGGTTCCTGCATTTTGTGGCTCGGATCAAGCGGGTGAGCGCGGGCGATCGCCGTCTTCGAGTCGATGCCGCGATTAAACGGTGTGGGTTAGTCGATCGGCGCAAGTCCCTGATTCACAAGTTGTCCAAGGGCTATCGTCAACGGGTTGGCATTGCTCAAGCGATTGTTCATGATCCCCCGGTCATTGTCTTGGATGAACCAACGGTAGGGCTTGATCCTCGTCAAATTATTGAAGTTCGGAATCTGATCAAAAGCTTGGCTGGAGATCATACGATTGTGCTTTCGACTCATATTCTGCCAGAAGTCAATATGATCTGTAATCGGGTGGCTATTATCAATCGCGGTCAAGTGGTTGCCACAGGATCGCCGGACGCACTGATGGAAGAGTTAACAGCGGGAGCGGGCTATGAGTTAGAAGTGGATGAAGGGGTAACCCTAGCGCAAATGCAGGGAATTGGGGAAGTTGCCGGAGTGCGGTTTTGGGAACGATTACCCAACCAGCCCCAAGAACAGCGCCAAGGGATCAAGGTAGTCTGTGACCCCAATATTGAAGTCGGGCCAGGATTGGTTGTGGCCTTTGCCCAGTCAGGGTTGAATCTTTATGAGATGCGACGTACCCGTGCTAGTTTGGAGGATGTGTTTTTGCAACTGACTACCCAACCAGAACCCCCCCGACAGGAGACCTGGCAACCAGTCCCAGAGGAAGCGGTTACAACCCATCGTGTTCCGGCGGCAGACCTGGAGGATGAACTGAAAATGGTAACGGACGAACCCTATGGGCAGGACGAAAATTATTCTGACGTTAAATCCGCACCCAATGAATTGCATGAATCATCAGACAATCAACAATATTCCGATCAAACTTAAAGCTGCCCAACAAATCTTCGTCCTCTTATCCCTAAAGCTCTTCTTCCCCGAAAGACCAAGGAACTTCAGGCAAAAATCTTAACAAGATTTAAGCGTTCAGACTTAAGATTTTAGACTTCAACCCTCAGACTCGGAATTTCACTCTAAGAATTTCACTCTAAGAATTGCATTCTAAGAGTTTCATGCTCAGAATCTATGCAGCCTTCTGAAGGTTTCACTCTTAAAGTCTCATTCTTAAAGTCTCATTCTTAAAGTCTCGGTCAAAAATTGTCAAAAATTCAAAGGTTAACGTCTGAATGACTTAGAAACGCCGCCCGCTCCAATGATTCACGTCTAGCTTTTATTCCCAACTGTTGTCCCCAACTTTTATTTCCAATTATGCTAGTCATTTTCAACAACATTCTGGCGATCTACCGAAGAGAATTTCAAAGTTACTTTGGATCGCCCCTTGCCTATGTGATTGCCGGGGTATTTTGGTTGCTCATGGGGTATTTTCTAATTGCGATTCTGTTAGGCCCCCAGGGCTTGATTCAACAGGTAGCTTATCTGGATCAAATTGGCGCGACTCAGGACTCTCCGGTTGACTTGCCCTATCAATTTTTACAGACATTTCTCCAGGTCATGGGATCAATGTCGTTGTTTATTCTACCGATGCTTTCCATGGGACTCTATACGGAGGAACGCAAGCGAGGAACCCTGGAATTGTTGGCAACTTCACCGATTACCAATTGGGCTGTTGCAATTGGAAAGTTAGGAGGAGTATTGACTTTTTTCTTCACCATGATGTTCCCTTTGTTTGTCTTTGAAGGTATTGCCCTAAGCGGAGCTGAACCGCCGATGTCTCCAGCAATTTTTCTTGTGGCCCATGGGGGATTGGTGCTGCTGGCCGCTGGCGTTTTATCCTTAGGAATGTTTATTTCTTCGCTGACCAACAGCACAATTTTAGCCGCAATTTTAACTTTTGCCCTAGTCTTATTTTTGTGGGTAATCGACTTAATTGGCGGTAGTATTGGTGGCGGAATTGGCAATGCTTTTACTCATCTTTCCTTGATTTCTAACTACTCAAAACTCGTGCGCGGAACCCTAGATACTGGTAGCTTAGTTCTATTTGCAAGCTACATTGTTCTGGGAGTCTTTTTAACTGCCCAATCTATTGATGCCCTTCGTTTCCAACGATCCTAGGTGCTATGCGGAACATAAATCAAACAACAAATCAAACAGCAAATCAAGTTAACTGGGAATTTTTAAAATATATTTTCTGGTTGGGGCCTGCCCTAACGTTGACGGGACTCACCACGGGCTTTGTCTCTGGGATTTGGTTTCCTGAGGCCCTCTCATTTCTGATTTCAGGATTAGTGATTACGGGGCTGTGGTACTTATTTCAAGCCTACTTTCAGCAGGGCGGCGCTCTCAAACAGTCCTATTGGAGTCGTCGTTCGACCCAGGCTGGAACTAACGCCTTGGCTGCAACCGTTGCCGTGTTGGCAATTTTAGGGTTGCTCAATTTTTTGGCCGCTCGCAATTCCGTTCAAGTTGACTTAACAGAAAATCAACAGTTCACCCTTGCCCCCCAAACCCAAACCTTGGTTAAAACCTTGGAACAGCCCGTTAAGGTCTGGGTGTTTGACCAAACTCAAAATGCTCAAACGAGAGCGTTGTTGGATAGCTACCGTCAGCTCGACCCAGAACGGATTAGCTATGAATTCATTGATCCTCAGGTGAAACCGGGCATCGCTGAGGAGTTTGGGGTGAAGGATTTTGGCGAAATTTACCTGGAGTCAGGGACAAAACGCCAGTCCATCCGCAAGGAGGGAATCGAACCCCTGACAGAAGTCCAGCTCACCAACGACATTGAACAGCTATTGAGCGATCGCACTTTCAAAGCTTACTTTCTTCAGGGCCACGGTGAGCGTCCTCTCACAGCAGGACAGGGCGGGATTCAGGAAGCGGTGAAGGCATTAGAGGAAAAAAACTTTATCATTGCAGATCTGAACCTAGCCCAAGCGTCCAGCATTCCCCAAGATGCTGATTTAATTGTGGTTGCCAGTCCTCAACGCCAGTTATTTGCAGGAGAAGTTACAGCGCTCCAGCAATTTCTGAACCAAGGGAAAGGAGTCCTACTGCTGATTGACCCCAAGGTCAACCATGGTTTAGAGCCGTTGCTGGAAGAGTGGGGGGTGAAATTGGATAATCGATTGGCCATTGATGCCACAGGCAGTGGGAATTTAGTGGGACTGGGGCCAACGGTTCCGATTGTGCGGGAGTATGGAGACCATCCCATTACCCAAGACTTTAGGGGCGGGATTTCGTTCTATCCCTATGCTCGTCCTGTGGAAACTCGCCCGATAGCAGGTGTGACCGAAAGTCCACTGATTTGGACAAATGATCAAAGTTGGGCCGAGAGTGATTTGGCCGGTCAGAACGTAGAATTCAATCCAGGGCGCGATCGCCAAGGCCCTTTATCCTTAGGCGTTGCTCTCACCCGAACCGTTGAGCCAAACCCAATCAGTCAAACGACGATAGAGAATTCAGGCGATTCACTGGTTCAGAGTCCGCAAGGTGAAGAAGGGACTTCAAATATTTCAACGCCAGCAACTCCCAAACCTTCCTCTACTCAACCGGAGAACCCTAAGTCAACAGAAACCCTAGGTTCAGATCCCCTAGGGCCAGACAGCAAACCCTCTGAGGCCCGTTTAGTCGTAGTTGGTAATTCCCAATTTGCAACTAACGGTTGGTTTGGTCAACAATTGAACGGTGATGTTTTCATCAATTCAGTCAATTGGCTCAGCAAATCTGACCGGGAAACCCTATCGATTCGTCCCAAACCCATGACTAACCGCCGGATTGCGATGACCCCCATGTTAGGTCGTGCCCTCAGTTGGAGCGCCTTAGTGGTTCTACCCCTGTTTGCCTTCTTGATGGCGGGACTCCTGTGGTGGAAGCGACGCTAGGGGTTGTCTAGACCAAAACCTCTGTAGTAATTTTGTAGGTTAGGTAGAACCATTGAACCCAAGGTCTTAGGCTCCGGCTCAGGTCTAACCCGATTAGCTTTGGCCCCTCACAAGTAATCACTCACACAATCATGAAACTGCAACAATCGACTCTAATTTTGATGGTGCTGGCTTTGGGTCTAGGTGGATACGTTTATCTAGCTGAAATTCGTGGGGGTGAAAAACAGGCGGAAATTGCTAGTCAAGACCAGCAAATTTTTACCTTTTCCCGAGATGAGGTTCAGGCTCTAACTGTAAAAACTCCCAACCAGACGGTGACGATCGAGCGAGTTGGGGAAGGAGCAGAAGCCAAAAAATCCCCATGGAAAATAATCGCTCCGGTTCAATCTCTAGCGAACCAAGCTGCAGTGGATGAACTCCTGAGACAACTGACCAGTAGTCCTAGTTTGTCTTCTGATCCTGAGAGTTCAGATACCGCAGGAACTCGTAGAATAACCGTTAAACCCGAAGAACTTGGAGAATACGGCCTAGACCGTTCTGGGAACGAAGTTGAACTGAAGCTGAAAAACTCAGAAACTTACCGTCTTGTATTTGGTAAAACGGACTTCAGCAATACCTCAATGTATGCTCAAGTTGATCCTGCCCCGGCAGTGCCAGAGGGAGTGTCTGTTTTTGTGATTCCGGCCTCTGTCCTAGGTGCTGCCTCCCTGACTGTAGACCAGTGGAAGTTGACTGAACCTGAAATCAGCTCACCGAAACTTGAACCCAACCCTAAAACTTCTCCCAAGTCAGAAAGCTTGATCGAAAAACCATAAGATATTCTTAGCAATCAGTGCGAGCTTCCCATTAGCGTTGAAAGCTCGCACCGCATCCCAGTTCTAAACTGCCCTAAAATCTGCCCTAAAATGATCCTAGGGAATCCTAAGGAGTCGCAGGTGTCGTCGGGGTCGCTGCTGGAGAAGCCTCGGGCGCTGGTGGAGCGGCCTCTGGAGTTGCTGTGGTGTCTGCTGGTGGAGCAGCTTCCTGGGTTGTGGTGGGCTGACAAGCTGCAAGAGCAACCGCAGAAATAAGAGTTAGAGCACTGAACAAAAGCGTGAATCGTTTCATTTTTTCTCCTTACAATGGTCTAGTCAACTAAATTAATCTAGTGAGGATGTGAGAGGTTGTCAACCTTTAGCCTGAAATTTCTAAGGGTTTGATCCGACCCGAAAAGTAGAGTGTAGACGAATTCAGACCTAGTAGCGTCAGTCACATAACACCCTATCTGACACACAAAGGCTTTACCCCTAAACACCTTTGCTGAGAACTCGCTGATCTCTTTCCGATCTGCGTGATTTAAATTTTCAACCCTAACCTCTAAGTATATGAAACTATAAGATTTTTGTAAAGCCTTCTGCCGCGAAAATATAAATTCTGTGAATAAAGTTAGAGGGAAAAGGTTAGGCAGGTTAGGCAGTCAGTGAAAGGTCATCAAGCTTATTTGGATCAGTGTTAAAGACACTGACAGCGGTTTTAGGATTAAGGTTTTTCAATGAGTGAGAGAGATCTCAGCCATTCAATTCTTTCTTTTCTAGACGCTGAGCGGCTTCGCGTTAGAGTAGGAGGAATTAGGGCGATCGCTCAGTATTGCATCTGAACAAAAACAGCTACAACTGGATTTGGATGAAAAGATATCTCCCAAAAAAGAGCTGCCCTTCAATCAAGGACAGCTAAAAATAGAGAATTTATTCACAGTGTTCTAAAACGTTTTAAAACTTTTGTATTCTGCTTTGATTAAGAATCACCGTCTTCAGGAGTGTCATTCGCTTGAAGGTTATCTGGATCAACATAGTAACAAACTACGTCATCCAAGCAAATTAATGCCCAACCAGACTCATCAATACTCTTCAACTGATAAGCAACAGGCTGAACAAAAAAACCTTTGTGGTTGCGGGTTTCTGGTTTTACATAAACTGAGTTGTTGATGCTCATGACGTCTACGACTCCTTGGTTTGTAATAATTTTTTGTGAATTTGAAAAAATCGACTGCTATCGGGCGAGTTACCAAATACTATCATTAGTAACCTTAATCTTTGCATAAACTTATATTATTTTTTGTTGCGAAGATTTAACTACTGTCAAGCCAATTTTATTGCTTAGTATTTATACTTAACCCTTAAAAAAACAAGCGTGATAGAGCCTTATAATCGCTATTTTAGTTAAATTTAGTCGAAAAAAGTGTCAAAAAAATGTGGATAGGAAAAATCAAAAAGCATCTTACTCCGTTTCAAATAACCATTGCTTTACCCGGATTAAACTTTTCCAATTTGGCTTCCGGCTTAACCCGTCCTCAATATTTTGTTTAATTTCATCTAACCATTCTGAACTTGCCATAATCATTTGCCCTGCAAGTTCCACATGGGCACGAACTCCAGTTTTCTTGAGTTCTAGCATTGCCAGGGCTAGATTAATTTGGGCTTGAGGATCATGGGGATTGAGTTTGACGGCTGACTTTGCAGCTTTATAGCCCTGTTCGGGTTTGTCTCCCAAGAGGTAGAGCCAAGCCAAACTTGTTCGGGCGCTGCTATTTTTGGGAGCACGGTCACAAACTTCTTTAAAAATTGGGATCAGAGTGTCTGGGCCTTCTCCTGCTTGATACCGTTCAAACCCTGCTGCAAATAGCTCCTCAGGGGTTTGTGTAGTCTCTGTTTGCGGGGTCTGCGGTTGTATAGTTTCGTCCATCGAATCTTTATCCCTTGCGATATTGTTGTGATCAGTGCATTTTGATCGGTGCGTGATGAGCACTTGTACTCAAGACTTGTGCTTAAAGGTTGTGCCTAAAGGTTGCGCTTAAGAACTTATGCCTAAAAAGCGACAGGAGACTGTCTAGGTATAAAGACAGCACAACCTATCGCTTAGAGAAGTACATTAATTAGCTCATGGATTAGCGTCAGCGTCAAACCCTAAGTTGCAAAGGATTTACCACATCCACAAGTCTGAACTGCATTGGGATTAGTAAACTGAAATCCACCCCCAATTAAGGCATCCTGGTAATCTAGCATCATGCCGTAGATGTACAGAAGGCTTTTTGGATCACAAACCACTCTAAACCCCTCGTAGTCAAAGATTTCGTCACTTTCCTGAATACTGTTCGGGTCAGTGAAATCCATAGCATAGGACATTCCAGAACATCCTCCCTGACGAACTCCGACCCTTAGAACCAGATCCTTTCCCTGCTTTTCTCTCAGCATCAAAAATTGCTGATGTGCATTATCAGATATCTGAATACCTGGTTTTTGAGACTGAACAGTTTGCACCATGGGTTTAATTATTCTCTCCACTCTAGAACGCTATACTGAGCTGTTAAGTATTGCTATATCCTTATATTATACAATCCTTCGCCTTGTAGCTGTCAGACATAAGATCCCATCCTATTATCAGAAATCGGGTCTGGGAAGATGTCAAAAACGCTGTCAGAAAGTTAGTTAGTGAAGTTTCAGTAAAGTTTCAGTAAAGTATTGTATCGATGCTACATCTCAATATCTCAACACTTCGTCGCTTGCAAAGTTTGCCTCAAATTCCTAGTGTGTGGGAGGGCGATCGCCGCTCTATGTCTCTCCGCTCTGGAATTGCTCTAGACGAGGAAGAGTCGGAAGCCTCAGGAGAGTGCATCATTTGGGTCGATGGCTCTCAGGGAATGGTTCGGGCTATGGATATGGTCTCGGCAGATACAAGTTCTGAGGCCATTGTCAGAACCTTACTTAGGGCCATGGAACATCCCCAAAGTCCAACTCCTGCGGCTCGCCCTCAGAAAATTGTGGTGAAGGATCGGGAGCTACAGTTTTTCCTCAGAGGGGTGCTACAAGACTTGGATGTGGCGGTTGATTATGTGCCTGACCTGCCTCTGATTGATGAAATCTTCAGAGGCTTGCAAGAGGTTGCTCAAAACCGACCTCCGCAACTTCCACCGCTTTATGCCTCTGTTTTAGAGCGAAAAGCTTACGATATCTGGCAAGATGCAATTTGGCGGCAGTTGGGAGATCATCACATCATTGCGATAGAGATTAACCAATTTGATGTGACGACTCTCTATGTTTCTACCTTGGGAAAACTAGGGATGGACTATGGGGTTTTGATGTATCGTTCTCTGGAGTCTCTCAGGCAGTTTCGGGAGCGGGTAATTCGGTATCATTCTGTTTCATCTGATAGTTTAGAAGATGCTTTCTTGGCTCAAGATTGCCTGTTTGTCACCTTTGAACAGGCTGCAGATTCTGACTTTGACGATGAAGAAGATCTCAACTTAGCGGATTTACCTTTAAGTGAGATTGAGCCTAGTTTTGGCAATCTACATCCCCTAGAAGGATTACGTTCAATTTTGTACGATGAAGAAGCTGCGGCTGTATTTGTTGCCCTAGAAGCACTACATCGATTTTGGCGAGATCATCATCGCCAATTAACCCATCACCAGTTTCCAGCCATAGAGCGTCGCTATCGGATTTCTCTCCCTCAAGGCGAATTGGAGGGAAAAAAACAGTTGGTATCCGTCAAAGTTTCAACCCAACCCGAGGTCGCGGATGAACTTCTGAGAATTGCAGCCCAAGCAGACGCAGAAGATGATGAACTTGATCCGGCATCGACCTTGCTGCGAGATGATTTAATTCCTCCCAAATCTCTCCTCAGTTTGGGCGTTTTGCCGTGGGAAACAGCCGATTATCTCCGCAGTAATACCCCTTTTCATCAACCAACCGAGGCTGACATTACTCAAACTGGGGATGGTCTCCCGGTGATTGTCATTCAAACGTCTAAACCGAAGGCAAAAACCTTGATTGAAGACTTACAAAATGCCGGAGGGTTGATAGGAATTTGTTTTAATCCAGGGCAAGATCCAAGGGCAGGAGAAACCTATGAACTGGGCATTTTACAAACTGAAAATGGTGACTTGCATTTATTGGGAGAATTCCGCAAAGATGATCCGGTGCATCAAGCGGCACGCAAGAAATGGGAGCAACGCTGCAAGAAAACCAAGGGCTACTGCGGCTTAGTGATTGCTATGGGCTTGACAGGAACCTCCCGAGGACAGCCTCAGTTTAAGGATATGATGGCATTGCTGGAAGGGCGATCGCTGTCTTCTGAGGACTTAGGACTGGATAAGTTAAAGCTGATGTCGTTCTTTCTGTAGCCTCAAACGTTCCTACGAGCAGCCAGCTTGTTCGCTTTTTACTTTTTATTTTTAAATATTTTTAAAGTCTGGTCTAGCCTTTCAGAAGGCTGAGCCAATGCTCTAGTGGATTCTGTTGCGATACCGTCCCAGCGCCAATAACGGAAAATATTGCGAATAAAAGTGATATTTAATGTAAAAATGACCGGGAAATCCGGTTCCCGTAAACTCTGATTCTTCCCAACGCCCATTGAGGTCCTGAGTCAAAATCAAGTAATTGATGCCTTTCTCCAGGATCTCTTGCTCAAGGGTTCCGATTGCTTCCCCTGCTGCCAAGAGTCCTAAAATTGCCCAGGCAGTTTGGGAAGCCGTGCTGACTCCTTGGCCTTTTAGATCGGGATCGGTATAACTGTGACAAGTTTCTCCCCAACCCCCATCCCTGTTTTGACACCGGACTAACCACTGAACCCCCCGTGCTAGCTGAGATTGATGCTGTTGCGGTTCGACCAATGCCAAGGCTGAAAGCGCCCCACTGGTTCCATAGATATAATTCACTCCCCAGCGCCCAAACCAACTGCCATCGGTTTCCTGTTCCTGCTTGAGATAAGTCATGGCACGGTTGATAGCATCGGGTGTTGTTAGCTCCGAGTTAAACGGTTGCAGTCTGGCATTCTGGACGTTAGCCTGTAAATTTAAATTTAAATTTTGAGCCTGTGCTTCCCGATCTAGCTCTCCCAACATTTCAATTACCCGTGCGGTGACATCGGCAGTATTGGGGTCAATCATGGCCTTCAAATCCCCGTAGGGAACGGCATTGATCCAGTCTTGATCGTTATCCACATCAAAAGCGGCCCATCCCCCAGCTTGACACTGCATGGTCATCATCCAGCCAAGACACCGACAAATAGCAGCCTGTTTACGCGCTTCATCGGGTAACTTGGCCTGATTTAACGCCATGACAACAACGGCAGAGTCATCCAGATCGGGATAAAAGCGATTGTCGAACTCAAAGGCCCATCCCCCCGGTTGTCCGGCTTTGTTCTTGACTTTCCAGTCTCCGTAGTCGAGGATTTGCTGGTCTAGTAACCATTCGGCTCCTTGAACTACGGCGGGATGATCTGGAGCCAAGCCAGATTCCACGAGCGATCGCACCACCCAAGCCGTATCCCAAACCGGGGAAATACACGCCTGCATCCGGTAGGTATCATCCGTTTCGATGGCAAATCGGTCAATCGCAGTCAGCCCGCGTTCCACCACGGGATCGTTCACGTCGTAGCCCAGGCATTTCAAGGCCAGCAGTGAATTTAACATGGCCGGAATGATTCCGGCCCAATCGCCTGAGGCTTCCTGCCGTTCCAGAATCCACTGTTCAGCGGCTTTCAATCCCTCTTGCCGAAAGGGAACAAGATTTAACCGTTCTCCCAGCTTGAATAGATTGTCTAACTCCACAAACACATCTGTCCAATCTTGATTGCGGGGGAGTTCAGAGGATGGATTTTCTACGCCTTCAACATAGAGTTCGGTGAGGGTAATTCTGGGTTCAATAAAGAAGACGGGCTTCTGATCAAACACGATAATCAGGGGAACCGTGCTACTCCGGGCCCAACTGGACATTTCGTAGAGGGTAAACTTGGGCAGCGAAATTCGGAAGTTGAAATTCGGAATCGGCAGTTGGAATTCGGACTGAAATAGATTCCAGGGTTCACGTTCCAACAGCATCATCCAGGGCGGAATAGAGGGCAGACCTTGCCAGGGGTAACAGCCAATCAAGGCAAGGTGGAGCTTAGTAAAGATTCGAGTTTTGCTGATGCCGCCCCGTTGCAAAATAAATTCTCGCGCTTTCACTAGGACGGGATCACCGGCGGACACTCGCAACAGTCGTAGGGCCATGTAGGCTTCAACGGAGGTGCTGAGTTCGCCGCCATCGCCATAGAACAGTTCCCAACCTCCGTGTTCCCGCTGTTGCGATCGCAGATACGCTTCGATTTTGTGAAAGGGTCGGGTGGTGTCCGTTCCCCAGATTTTATGCAGCAGCACAATCTCAGCAGTAATACTGACATTTGATTCGAGTTCTGCCCACCAGTACCCTGCCGGATATTGATGAGCCAAGAGGTAGTTCTGACTTGCGGCGATCGCTTGTTTTAGTTGATTTAGCATGAGTCTCTAATTTCTAGCTAGCCGATTTGTCAGCCATTGCCACAGCTTCAAAACCGTTTCTTCAACCCACACCATCAGCCGATCTAATCTTTCTAGAGTATGTTCTAGAATGTGCTTCTCATAACCCTGGGTGGTCACCTGAACTTCTAACCATTCCGGTATGCCCTCAGCATCAGATTCAGGGATGAACATCTCCGCAGGCTCTGACATCCAGGCAGAAACTTCAGCAGAGGCTTCCTCAACCCTTGTCAAAGTAGACCCTTGAGTCTTGTGGTCAAAGAAATAACTGGCTTGAGTTTCAGTGATTTTGACGGGTTGAGTTTCCTGAGCCCGACCCCGTCGAAATCTCGATCGGGGTTGGGCTAGAGAGTCAATGGATTGAGATCCAATTGCGTTGATCTTCTGCTGAACGGATTTAGCAACTGTTTCAGCAGGGATTTCAGCCGATGAAAAGGGATTAACAATCGGTTTGAAATTCAAGGCAACTGGGTTAATCGGGGCCATAGTCCTTGAATGAACAGGCGGCTGAGCAATCCCGGAAAGTTGTTCTGAGTGTTGTTCTGGATGTTGGTTTAAGTACTGTTTTAATTGGTGTTCTGAAGAGGTTCTAGAATTCAGTTGAGCATCCAACTGATAAATATGATGATTGAAAAAACGGTCAGCCGTTGACAGCATGAGGGACTTCATCCGATTGAAGTTTGTTCCAAAAGCGGAGTGCAGTCTTTGATCACTCCCCGGCAGCAACTTTTTTTCTGCCGTAATTTGCCAAGCTTGCTGAATGGACTGTTGCAAATCTTGAGCTGTTTGGAAGACCGCCGTTGTCACCTTGATTGGCGCAATCCTATACCGTTGTGAAGCTCTCAAAACAGCCTGAAAAGTGGTTTGCAAGGTTCCAGACACTGACGGTGGCAGCAGGGCCAGGGCTGAAGGCTTCCCCCCCAACTCCTCATGAATATAGCCCCGCAGAAGCTGTTGCTGGCCAGACGAGAGCAGCTTCATAACCTGGTTATCGACCCCAACAAGGATGAGTTCTCGGCTTTTGAGGAGTGTTGCAATCCCTCGAACTTTTGCAGAGACAATTTTCCCTGAGGAGCGCCCAACTTCTTCTCGGGCAATTAACAAAATGCCCTGGATTGACAGATCCGTTGGGACTGCTGACACTGGAACAACTGGGTGAGCCACTTCAGTTCGTTGTCTCGCTTCCAACTCAGGACGATTTGACCCCTGCCCCGACCGCAACTGCCGACCAACCTGACGCAATGCTTGAGCCATGAGCGCAAAAGGATACAACAAATAATGAGTTGCGGTATCAGTTGCACCCTTGATCTGCCTCCAAGTGCGATCACAACTATCTAAAAACCGTCGATACCCTTGAGCTAAAAAATTAAAGGCTCGACTTTTGTAGGGGCCGGGGCTAGGGTCTGTCATCTTTACACTATGCTTAGAATATTAAGAATATTGAACGGTAAATGATCGCTCAGGATAGTGAATCAAGTTATCGTGGGATGGCTGCCTTGGCTGTCTTGGCTGTCTGAGTTAGACAGAACGCATAGCCCACAAAGCTCCAGTAGGGATTGAATTCTTGCTCCCGAGTGAGTTAACTCGCTTACAAAACTGCTCCCATTCTATCAATCATGACCCAAACTGTGACGAACCAGTGGTCAATTCCGGAATACATTGAGCATTTGCGACGGCTAACCCTGGTTGATGTTCAAATGCAATGGCAGATTTGGGATCAGACCTCAATCTTGCCGACCTTAGATGCCTGGGAAAACTGGCCCCAAGTTCAACTGAATCCCCAAAATCACATTGCTTGGCCAAAAGGTCAAACAGTGATTTGGCTGAGTCAAACGTTAACGGTTCCACTACCTTTAGAGACATCAGTAGAGACACCAAATTTAGAACAATATGATTTGACTGGATATTCACTCCGTTTGGGTTTGCGGTGGTGGGCTGAGGATGCCCAAATTTACGTGAATCAAACTTGGGTGCAAGCGGGAGATCTATTTGATTGTTTTACCCGAGTTTTATTGTCCAATTCAGTGCGGCCTGGAGATCAATTTACCGTGGCTTTAAAACTGATCAGTCCCGGCCATGATCAAGGTGCACTGGTGGAATCTTACTGCCAATATGAAGGGCCAGAAAATTGCTTTCATTCCCAACAGATTGATCCAGGTTTTCTTGCAGATGAAATTGAGATTGTTTATATTTATCTGACTCAAGGTTTAAAGCATAAAACTGTTCAAGCACAGGGATTGGATCAACTGCATCAAGCTTTGGCTCCAATGAATGAGTCAGCAGTTTCTAAAACTGAAACATTCCAGAAATCTCTGTATTCTTGCCGTCAGAATCTGTTGAAGTTGTACTTAGAACTGCAATCAGATTTACCTGATTTAACACTCAAGCTTGTTGGTCATGCCCATCTTGATCTGGCTTGGCTTTGGCCTGTCGAGGAAACCTGGAAAGCTGCCCAACGAACTTTTGAATCTGTCCTGAATTTACAACAGGATTTCCCAGAGCTAATCTTCTCTCATTCGACCCCAGCATTATATGAATGGATTGAGCAAAACCGTCCTGACTTATTCACTCAAATCCAGCAAAAAGTACGGGAGAATCGTTGGGAAGTTGCGGCTGGACTTTGGGTAGAACCAGAACTCAATATTTTAGGTGGAGAATCCCTTGTTCGGCAAGTTTTATACGGTCAACGTTATGTGCAAGCAAAGTTTGGCCAGTATTCTCAAGTGGCCTGGTTACCAGATAGTTTTGGATTTTGTTGGCAGCTTCCACAAATTTTACAACAGGGCAAGATTCAGTACTTTGTCACTCAGAAATTACGATGGAATGATACGACTCAATTTCCCCATGGAGTATTTTGGTGGCGATCGCCCGATGGCAGTCAAGTTTTGAGTTACATGTCGGCTTTAATTGGAGAAAGAATTGACCCAATTAAAATGGTGAAATATGGAGTTGAATGGCATCAACAAACAGATTTAAATGAAGCCCTTTGGTTGCCAGGAGTTGGCGATCATGGCGGTGGCCCAACTCGCGATATGTTAGAAATTGCCCGTCGTTGGCAGCAGTCTCCGGTTTTTCCCCAACTTGAATTCACAACTGTTTCCGAATATTTAGATCAAGTAACCCCTCAAAAAAACTCTAATTTTCCCGTTTGGAATGACGAATTGTATCTGGAATTTCATCGGGGTTGCTATACTACCCATGGTGATCAAAAACATTGGAATCGTCACTGCGAACGGTTACTGTATGAAGTAGAAATTTGGGCCTCTATTGCAGCGCTTTGGGCTGGCTTGAATTATCCTAAAACCCAGCTAGAAATAGCCTGGAAAAAGGTTTTATTTAATCAATTTCATGACATTTTACCGGGTTCATCGATTCATTCAGTTTATGTTGCAGCCAACCAAACTTGGCAAGAAGTGGAACGCATCTGCTTAGAAATTCTTCATCAATCTTTTGAGGGCATTTGTCATCAAACTTTGTTCCCATATCCGCCTCAGTTAAATGCAATTCCGATTCTAGTTTTTAATGCTTTAAATTGGGTCAGATCAGAAGTGGTTGCTCTCACTCTTCCAGCTTCAGAACTTCCGTGGAAAATTTGTCAGAGTTCTGGAGAATCTGTTCTATCTCAGTCCTCTCAAGATCAACTCTTATTCCAAGCATCAGATATCCCATCTGTGGGCTATCGGGTTTTCTGGTTATGTCCAGAAGACTCTGAGAATGCTACTCAAAAAAGTGCTGACTTTACAGGTTCAGAGTGGGTTTTAGAAAACCCATTTTTAGTTGTTCAAATTTCAGCAAAAACCGGAAATATTCTGCAAATCTTTGATAGAGTAAACCAGCAAGACGTATTGGCCAATGAAGAAGGGAATCAGCTCCAGTTTTTTCAAGATCAAGGGCAATACTGGGATGCTTGGAATATTGATCCAAACTATCAGAACTATGTCCTTACAGAAATTCAGTTGCAATCCATTCAATGGATCGAACGCGGAGATTTACAACAACGATTGCGCGTGATCCGCTGTTTTAGAAATTCTGAATTTTGCCAAGATTATATTTTGCGAATTAATTCTTCTATTTTAACAATTGAAAGTACTGTTGATTGGCAAGAAACCCATGTTCTAGTCAAGGCTACATTTCCTTTAAATCTTAGTGCAGAACTGGCTAGCTGTGAAATACCCTGTGGCGTGATTCAACGCCCAACGCGCCCTAAAACCGCTGCAGAAAGAGCACAGTGGGAAATTCCTGCGATGAATTGGGTTGAACTAAATTCAGGTGACTATGGTGTCAGTTTATTGAATAATTGTAAGTACGGTTATGATATTCAACCAAGTCAGATTCGTCTGACTTTATTGCGGGGTTCAACATGGCCCGACCCAGTTGCAGATCAAGGAATTCATCACTTTACGTATGAGATTTATCCCCATGCCGGAAGTTGGAAAGAAGCAAATGTGGTACATCAAGGTTATGAGCTGAATCAACCTTTGCGAGTAAATCTTTTACACCCTGAAGTCGTTAAATTTAATTGCAATTCTCAAGCTTTAGATGAGAAAAGCTTTCTTGATCTTCAGGCAAAAAATCTAATTTTAATGGCCTTAAAACAATCTGAACTGAATCCTCAAGATTGGATTCTGCGATGTTATGAATCTGAAGGAAAATCTGTAACATTAAAGCTGGCAGGAAGTTTAATCACAGAAAGTCTAGGGAAAGAAAGTTTTACTCCAGTTAACCTATTAGAAGAACCCTTGGAAGCAATAAGAGAGAAAGAAGTACTAGAAGAAAAGCCAGAAGAAATTGTGGAGTCATGCGGTAGTTTTGAATGCCGAAGTTTTACCGTTGATCCTTGGAAAATTGTTAGTTTTAGGTTAAGTTAATGTGATGAATTTAACGATGAATTTAGCAACGTTTGATGTTGCAATCGTAGGGGCTGGAGTTTCCGGATTAACCTGCGCTCAACAGTTGAAAACAGCAGGGTATTCTGTAATTGTTTTAGAAAAATCTCGCGGGGTTGGGGGTCGCTGTGCAACTCGTCGAATTCAGGGTCATAGCCAAACGACTCAAGACATCCGAGTGGATCATGGCCTTCGTTGCTTAGAAGTTCAAGGACAATTTACGCAAGATCTGATTGAACAATTAAGTGGTGTCAGAATCAGCGATCGCCCTGATTCCTGGATTCAGCTCTGGATAGCAGAAATTTATCAACACTCACCCGGCCAAACAATAGAACAGGTTAAATCTGTGGCCCGATCTCAATATAGTTTTGCAGAAGGCATGAATGGAGTGGGGAAATTTCTTGCTCAGGACTTAGAGATTTGGTTCAATCGGAGAGTGATTTCTGTAACACCAACAGATGAAAAATTCTGGCATTTAATGTTAGAAATTGCCCCTGAAACTGCAACAGAAAAACCTCAAGATCTTTATGCAAAGGTCGTTGTTCTTGCAATTCCAGCCCCCCAAGTTTCAACGATTATAGAACCTTTGGCTGCTCAAATTCCGCCAGAATTTTATACTTCAATTCATGCAATTCAATATGATCCTTGTATTACAGTGATGGCCGGTTATCCTGCTAGTAAACGAGCAGAATTCGATCCCGGAAATCCGCCGTGGAAAGCAATTCAGTTCCTGCAAGATCCGGTCTTAGATTGGGTTGGATTGGACAGCAGCAAACGCTCAAATCCTCAATTCCCAATTTTTGTCTTGCAAAGTAGTTCAGCCTTTGCCCAACAGTTTTTAGACACTACCGATCTGCACTCCGTCGGTCAAACAATACTGCAACAGGCGGCAACGGCTCTCTACCCTTGGTTGATAGAGCCAGAATGGATGCAAATCCATCGATGGCGCTATGGGTTTTGTCAGAATCCGTTACCCCAATCTTGCTTAACGACTTTAACGCCTCTGCCCTTGATTGGTCTAGGAGATTGGTGTGCCCAAGCTGTTGCAGGTTCAATCGAACGGGCTTTAACCTCAGGAACAGCCGCAGCAAATTGGGTGGTGGCAACATTGGCAGCTCAATCAAGATGAAGATAAAATTATGCCTAAATTCAACAAACTGAAGGGGTGTCACTCCTTCAGCAAAGTCTCCCTCATCCAGGGGAATTTTAGGGGCAAACTCCATATGATTTTGGTGTCAACACGAATCAATATTCAAACCAACCGGTAGAGCAAGCTAAAATCGGGTCTAAATAACCCCTGAAAAGATGCTATCCGACATTCAGAATCACTGGGCTCAGGCTTATATCTCCCTCCTCGAAAAGGCCAAGATCGTCAAGGGCTACCCAGATGGGAGTTTTCGCCCTGATGCTCCCGTTTCCCGGGCTGAGTTTGCAACGTTAATGATCGCGACTTTTCCGGAGGCTCTGGTGATTCGAGGCGCGATCGCCTTCAAAGATGTGCCGACCCAGCACTGGGCCAGCAAGGATATTCGCAGCGCCACCCAAAAAGGGTTTTTTGCGGGCTATCCGGACGGAACCTTTAGACCCAATCAACCGATTCCTCGGGTTCAGGTGACGATTGCCCTCGCTGCATTCCTAAAATACCCGATACCGCCCCAGCCGGGAGATCTACTCAAGCGCTATTTTGATGACGCTGCAGACATTCCCAACTATGCCAAACCTTTAACCGCAGCAGCAGTCAGGGGTTTGATTGTGAACTACCCAGAGGTTCGACGATTTCACCCGAATCGTGGGGCAACGCGGGGAGAAGTCTCCACGTTTTTGGGGACTGCTTTAGGATTTAAGGAACTCCCCCAGTATGTGGCCTCAGAACGGCCTGATCCGCAGTTGTTTGCGATCGCCCCTCAGTTTCTGGCTGCGGAGACATTTGAAGCGGGGCTGGCCCTAATTAAAAAAGAGTCCGGAGGCCAATGTTTTATCAACCCTTCGGGTCAAGTTGGTTTTCCCAAGACTCCTGGAATTTCCCTAATTGGAAGCCAATTTTCAGAGGGGTTAATTGCGGTGAGTCATAGCCAGGAACGGACTGCGGGTTACCTCGATCGGACTGAAAAAACCTTTATTCCGTTGGAGTTTCTCCGGGATCAACCCTATGGTGATGATTTTATGGGGGTTCACTTTGGGGATTTTTCGGAGGGAATGGTAAGGGTTACCTATCTGAATAAAGCTGGATATACTGATAAGACGGGAAAGTGGGTGATTCAGCCCCAATTTGACCATGCTGGGGATTTTCATCAACAACGGGCTTGGGTCGATCAACCGGAAATTAGAGACGGATATTCTATCCACAAATATGGCTATATTGACCCAACCGGCAATGTTGTGATTGCTCCGCAATTTCATAAGGCAGGTAATTTTAAACAGGGCCTTGCTTGGGTGTCAACGTTCTCAGATCGGGGCTACGGCTACATTAATCTGACTGGGGAATTGGTGATTGAGCCTCGGTTTTATGAAGCGGGGGATTTTGACCAGGGCATTGCCTTGGTGAATTTTGAAGGCAAGTGGGGCTACATTAATCTGGCCGGGGAGTGGGTGATGCCGCCTCGATTTCAGGAAATTGGCAGTTTTGTCAATGATCTGGCTCCGGCTCGGCTGAGCTATGAGGACAAATGGGGCTACATCAACCGGGCTGGAGAGTGGGTAATTCAGCCTCAGTTTGACTCGGCCAATAATTTTTCTGAGGGGATGGCGCTGGTCTCGCAAAATGAAAAGACACGGTTTATTGATCCGACGGGGCAGACTGTTTTCGAGGTTGATCCCCAGATTTCTGAAGTGAGACCGTTTTCGGAAGGGTTAGCCGCTGTTGCCTTTCCCCAGGACTATCAACCGGATCAGGTTCAGTACAAGTGGGGCTATCTGGATCGGCAGGGGAAGTTAGTCATTCAGCCGCAAGCGTTCTTCCATGCGGGTTCCTTTTCTGGAGGTTTGGCGCAAGTGCAACTTTACGATAGGTGGATCAGGGAAGGAGTGGGCTGTGATGGCATGGGTGGCCCCGGTGAATGGATCTGGGTGCTGACAGGGGGAAAATGGGGCTATCTCTCAAACCCCTTAAAACCCAAAGCCTAAGCCATTAACTAAGCCATTAACATGGGTTCTCGTTGATCCATGTCTTGGAACATGGGGGTGCTGAGGTACCGTTCCCCAAAGCTGGGCTGAATCATCACAATGAGTTTACCTTGATTGATGGGGCGCTGGCCAACTTTGATTGCGGCACAGAGGGCTGCCCCGGAGGAAATCCCCGATAGAATTCCTTCTTCCTTGGCGAGACGGCGACCGTAGTGCATGGCTTCCTCATCAGTAACAGTCACCACTTCATCAATAATTTCGGTGTTTAATACCTCGGGGACAAATCCTGCGCCAATCCCTTGAATTTTATGGGGGCCGGGATTGCCGCCGGAGAGAATGGGACTGTTGGCGGGTTCAACGGCGATCGCCTGAAACGTTGGCTTTTTCTGCTTGATGGCTTCTGCAATTCCCGTAATCGTTCCCCCGGTTCCCACGCCGGAGATCAAGATATCAACTTTTCCATCCGTATCTTCCCAAATTTCTCGAGCTGTGGTTTGGCGGTGAATTTCAGGGTTGGCCGGGTTCTGAAACTGTTGCAGCATGTAGGCATTGGGGGTTGAGTCTAAAAGTTCTTGGGCCCGTTGAATGGCCCCTTTCATGCCCATCGGCCCTGGAGTCAGTTCTAGCTGAGCCCCATAGGCTTTTAACATCGCTCGCCGTTCTAAACTCATGGTTTCTGGCATGGTCAAGATCAATCGATATCCCATGGCTGCGGCAGCCATAGCTAGGGCAATGCCTGTATTTCCGGAAGTGGGCTCAATTAACGTGGTTTGTCCGGGAATAATCACGCCTTCCTGTTCGGCGGCATTGATCATATTCACGCCAATTCGATCCTTCACGGAGGCAGCAGGATTCATGCCCTCTAATTTCACCACAATCTGAGCCAGACATCCTTCGGCTTGAGGAATTGAATTCAGTTGAACGAGGGGTGTCCGACCGACAAGTTCAGTGATGTTGTGAGCAATTCGCATGATTTTAAATCCTTTTCAAAAGTTAACCAGGGTTGTCAATGTTAAAAACCAGGGTTAGTGAATTCGTAACATTAAACCCGGACTGATTGTTGTTTTCTAGTAACGGTTTAACAATAGTTTAAAATGTCTTCCTACTGTCAAACCAAGGTAAAATGCCCAAGATTATCAGTATTAGGGATGTTCAGCGAGTCTTGAAGACTGTTTGCAATTTCAGAATCGGCAGCAGAACTGTTTAGTTCCTCCCCTAGACCCAAGAACTTCTCGAGTTAATTTTGCTGGGTTGAATCCCGTTGGGTTGAAGGCTCTAATTGCAAATTAGCCTGATCCAGTTTTTGAGCAGAAAAAGTTAAAAAGTTACCAAATGCGCCAATCGTTCGATAGCGTTTATCTAAAACATCACTGGTATAAACACTAAATAACACTGCATTTTGACGCTTTGTCGATTTGTCAAGATAACCTTCAATCGTGGTGCGTTGATCGGTGACAACTGAGTTGCAGAAGTTCACAATCGACTTGGAAAAATTCTTCAGAAATTCGGGAATCTCGGATTCTTGACACCAATTCTGTTTGACTTCCTGGGATAATTTGCTGTACGCATAACTCAGATAACTGGCACGGGAGGGATTCGTTAGAGCCATCGTTCCAGCAAGAATAGCTAACAAAATTGCGCCCTTGCCCAGACAGCCGCCCAAACCCGACTTGGACTTGTTCGCGTTTAAATCTTTGTTATCAGAAATTTCAACCATTTTTTGCTTAGTTTATGTTCAGTTTATATTTGATTTTTTCAACACTTTAAATCTTACTTAGAAATCTTACTTAGAAATCTTACCTAGAAATCTTACTTAGATTTCATCCGGTCAATCTCCCGTTGTAACTTCTCAATTTGACGGCGCAGGGTTTCTACTTCCTCAGCAGGTTCCTCAATATCTACATTGATAGCGCTCTCTGCCGAGGACTGCTGGTAATTACCCTGACGAATTTGCCGATAGTCTTCAGAGGCTGACCACTCTTTCAAATACTGAATTCGTTCGACAGGAAATGGATGGCTCAACATTGAGCCCTGACCCCCATTGTAGAGCAAGAACTTATAAACTTGATTGAGGCCATCTTGATCCAAGCTTTGATATTGCTGGGATTGTCGTGTGAATTCTTCTAGGCTGCATTCATGACTATATTTGAGGCTCATCCCAGCCATTTGCATCAGCGATCGCAGGACGCATTTCAGGTCATCTGTGACCAAAAGGGCAGCCCGATCCGCAGAAAGTTCGGCCTTGCGTCGCCATTCATAGAACGCATAAATCAACCCACTGCTAACTAGATTCCCAATGCCCATGGTTAAATCCCCAATCGTTGAAGCCACACCCATGGCCCAAATTGCCATCTGATTTAAGATAGAATGACCGCACTTAATATGACCCAGTTCATGGGCTAAAACAGCTCGAAGTTCCGCTTCATCAACTAAATCGAGGAGTCCAGTATTTAAAACAACATAGGGATGTTCTTTGCCCAGGGAATAGCTATTAACTTGGGGGTTTTGAGCTACAAAAAGATCGGGTTCTGGGTATAGATCAAGGTCGCGAACACAGGCTCGAAACAGATGGTAAATGCTTGCATATTGTCGAGGCCCAACTTGAATACTGTTCCCCATGAGATAAACGTATTGGGGGCGTTCATAGAGGAATTCAACAAATTTACTCGCCACTAGATCAAACCCTGGCACACTTCGAAGGGAGGCTTCAGCTTGCTGATCTAGGGGATGACGAAATGCTTCACTTGAAATTCCGGTATAAGTCGGCATAGTTGAGAAATTAAAGTTAAAAGAGTAATATCGATCCTATAACTGTTCTATTAACACTGTTCTATTAACACTGTTTTACTAACAGTATCATCTAAGGTTCTAAATTTTCAGCGTGAACAATTAACACTACGGTATTATTGTGACATAGTTACTGATACATTGGATGAATTTTCAACCTAGCCAATGGATGGCGATCGCCCTTCCTGTCACCCTGATTGCGTTGATGGGAAGTCAGCCTAGTGTTGCTGATCCAATGCAGC
Source organism: Microcoleaceae cyanobacterium (assembly GCA_051652765.1). Classification (GTDB taxonomy): domain Bacteria; phylum Cyanobacteriota; class Cyanobacteriia; order Cyanobacteriales; family Microcoleaceae; genus JBHJGO01. Next base: position 25,349 of record JBOFUV010000037.1, read on the forward strand.
GGCAAGTTGAAGAAGTTGCGAACTATCTGATTGGCAAGATGGAGACTTCTACCTCGTTAACAGCAAGAACCGATCAGCCAAAAGTTCGGATGACGACTTGCAAAGTTAGGTTTAGAAATGGGAGTCAAGCTGCTCAAAGTGCCTCAATTATTTTCCTGTATCAAGAACAGGCAAGGGTAGATAATCTAGCGCAACCCTACCGCCAACGGCTCCTACAAATTCGGCCCAGTTTAGATGGACAAGCAGTGGAGTCGGCAACCTACAATGTGTTAAATCCACAAGTGTGGATCAATCAATGTGACCAACCTGAAGCCGACCGAATTGTGGAATCAAACGAGATCGGTGAATATCACTGCAGTATGTTCTTACATCAAGTTCAGACAGCTTACATTGGCCAAACTCAAGCCGAAGGGTGTCCTTCGAACTACAGAGGCGCGGTGAGAATCACGAATCATGTGGTGCTAGATGATAATGGCATGGAAACCTTTGATCAAGGATTTGATCAGGAGGGAAATCAAGTTTGGGGAGCTGAAAATCAGCCCTATCAGTACCAACGCATCCAATGAAACAATTTTTTGACCCGTGATGATCATCAAGGGCAAAGTGTTAAGTGCTTAAGAACCCTGATCAAGATTGGGTATTGAGGATAGAGATTTAAAAACCTTAAAAAAACTTTAAAGAAACTTAAAGAAAACCAAAGAAACATTAAAGCAACTAAAACCGAGATTTGTACTGAAGTTGAGAAAAAACCAAACTCACTAATGTGCCAGAATTTCCGTTAAAATGAAGTTCACCTCGTAACTGTTTGGACAAAATTCGGACTAGCTTTAATCCCAAAGAGGATGAATCTTCCCAATTGATTTCTGGCGGAATACCAATGCCATTGTCCCAAATTCTAAGATGAATTTTTTGCTGTTCATCCTGATAAAGTTCAATGTGAACTTCTCTAGATGGCTGATCTAAAAAAGCATGTTTAAAACAGTTCGTCACCAATTCATTGATAATCAAACCACAAGGAATTGCCGTTTCCAAATTGAGTTGAATTGGTTCAACTTCAATGATCGGTTGAACAGCTTTAATATCTTCGTTGAGAGAGAAGAAAATATTCTCAACTAAGCGATGAATATAATCTCCAAAATTAACTTTCCCTAAATCATCGGATTGATAAAGTTGTTCATGAACTAATGCCATACTTCTAATTCGATTTTGACTCTCTTCAAACAAGTGAAGTAGGTGTTCATCCTGAATCGAATCAGACTGTAAGTCGAGCAGGTTTGAGATAATATGAAGATTATTTTTGACCCGATGATGAATTTCTTTAAGCAAGATTTCTTTTTCTTTTAGGGCAGTCTGAATTTGTTCTTCCGATCGCTTCCGATCGGTAATATCTGCTGAAATTCCAGAGACTCGATAGACCTGTCCAACTTCATCTTTGATTGGAAAAGCTTGATCATAGATCCAGCGAATTTCTCCATCAGGTTTTACAATCCGATACTTTACGTCACACTTATCATAGAGTTGTTGCTCAAAGTACATAAATACAACTCTTTGATCCTCAGGATAGATCGTTTTAAAAAAGGCTTGAGGAGATTGATAGATTTCTCGCCGGGGTCGTCCCCAGATTTTTTCATAGGCTGGAGAAACATAGATTTTTTGCTGAGTTTGAGGGTCACTCATCCAGAGAACACTCTCAATATTTTCCGTGAGTTGACGGAATAATTCTTCATTTTGTCGCAGGGCAATTTCAGTTTCCGTATGATCGTAGGCTTCCATTGCCAGAGAAATCATATGGGCTAAATATGCTGCAAAGTTTTGTTCTTCTAGTTGCCATTGCCGAGCAGAACCAAGATGTTCTAAATGAAGAACGCCAAGGGTAAGTTCTCCAGAACAAATTGGAATATCTAGAATGGCAAAGTTTCCTGTATAGTTGCTTAAATTATTCAGACTCAAGACCAAAAACTCTGGATCATAAGAGACCGTTCGGGCATCAATTTCAGAAACAAAAGAATTTTGTTCTAAATTTTTAAAATAAGTTGCATAGTCTTCAACGACTCGAATTCCTCCAGTGCTATGAATTCGAGTCGTTAGAGTGTATAAATCAGAGCATTCGACCTGTGAATGATCAACATTATAGAACCAAATACTAACTTGTTCTATATCGAGGGTATGGGCAGCTAACTGAATAACTTTTTTCAATGCTACGTCAAGATTTCCCTTATGAATTTCAGAGTATTTAGAAAGTTCCATCATCACCATTTGCTGCAACTGGAGACGACATTGATTCATTTCTTTCTCGCCCTCAGATTTTTGAAGTTGTAGGGTTCGTTCTTCAACTCGTTGTTCTAAGTCATGATTGATTTGTTCAACTTGAAAGAATAAATTCTGAAGTTGTTGTGCCATCTGATCAAATGAACACGATAAACTATCAAGTTCTTGAATGCTGAATCGTTTAGGGGTTTGATGCAATTTCCAGCTTTCCAAATAATCGGTAAAGCGCTGTTGAGAAATTTGATCGGAAGCACAAACCGAGGCGATCGCCATTGTTGTTTGATTTAATTTTTGCACTGGATTTGTAATCCAACGGGCTGTTAAAATCGCGATATAGGCTGCAATGACTAAAGCAATTAAACTGAGTAAGATAGCGTACCGCACATGGTCATAAACTTCTCCCATAAATTGAGCTACGGGGAGAACAACGATAATGCGCCAATCCAAACCCAACTGATCTCGCCAAGGCAGAACTTGAATAAAATAATCTTGATTGTCAACTCTGAAACTAAAGTTTTGATCGGTCAAAATTTTAGAGAACTGAGTAGATTGTTCAACGAGAAATTGAGCAGTTGCACGAATTAATAGGTTCTGACTGTCAGTGGCATAGATCCGTTTTGGGACTTGATTAACGACTTGAAAAACAGAGTCTTGTCCAGAACTTGCCACCAGTAATCCAGATTGCTCAACGACAAAAATAACCCCAGCTTGAGTTGCCTGAATTTGGTGCAAAACCTTTGAAATATCTGAGAGGGTTTGATCAACGCCTAAGACACCAATTAAATTTTGGCGGCGATCATAGAGGGGAAAACTGGCTGAAATTGCTAAGACTTCCGGCTGTTTATCCCATTGATAGATCTCACTCCAAATCGGTTGTCTTGCGCTTACTGCATCTGTGTACCACCGTTCACGACGATGGTTATAGGGGTAGTTTTTGAGGAGTTCCGTGGGGTTCCCCTGGGGATCGGTTGCATACTCTTTGAGAATGCTCGGGTTGGGCTGGAGCATCATATCAATGCCAAAACTTCCGTCTTGCCTCTGGTATGCCCCAACGAACTCTCCTGTGGGAGTGCCAAAGTTGATATGGCTGACATTAAATTCATGGGTTTGCTGCCAGAACAGGTGGCTCAGATCCTTTAAATCTTTCGGACTGACGAGTCCTGCTTGAATGATGTCCTGATTGATTCGATTAATTAAAAAGGGCGGCTTAAAATGGGTTTCAAGATGATTGGCAACTTGCAAGCCAACGTTACGACTGAGTTCCAAAGCTAGGGAGTTTGCTGCCCGCTCGCCACTTCGGAGAGAGAGCCACTCGGCAATCCCAACGGCAACTGCAATTTGTAGAATAAAAGATCCTATTAGCACCCAACTGAGGGGGGCTGAGACAAGCTTTGCCATTGACGAGGACGATTGAACGACATTTACGGATGCTTGAGTCTGACTTTCCGACTCCTTTCGGGCAGCAAGCGATATCAATAGGAGGATTGAGAGGGATCTAAATCGTTTTGCTGCCGATAATGGGAGTTTAAAAAAGTTCTCTAAAATTGCTCTAAAATTCTCTAAGATAACTCCAATCAAGAATTGATAGTACTAAGCGAGTACTCACTTAGTACCAAAAAATCACTACTGATTAAAGTTATCTTCAAAATTCCACATGCCTCTGACAGGTTGCTGGTTTGAAGATTCGGGTGCTTGAAATGCTGGGGCAGTCGGGCTCCCTTGAAATGCGGGGGCACTGCCTGGGAGTCGAGGTAAAGTTAGCTCTGCCCTCGGATCAACATAGCAGTTAATCACCCGATCAATCACGCAGACAACTGGCCCCAAGGCCGTTCCCTGGAGTAAGGCATCAGCTAGCAGACTGTTGTTAGATAACTTGGCCCGAGCAATATTTGTATCAGCGAGGATTGTCGCTTGCAGGTTTGCTCCGGTTAAATCAGTGCCTTCTAGGTTGGAGCCTTGCAGGTTCGCCCCTAATAGATCTGCTCGCATCAAATTTGCCCCTTCCAGGTTTGTTCTGAACAGAAAAGCTTGGCGGAGATCTGCCCCCGATAAGTTGGCCAAATCTAGATAGGCTTCGCTGAGATTCGCTCTAAATAAACTAGCACCACGCAAATCAGCTCGTCTCAGGTTTGTTCTGGCCAGGGAAGCTGCCGATAAGTTGGCTTTTCGCAGATCAGCACCTTGCAAGTTGGCGTTGTATAGGTTAGCACCGTAAAGGTTCGCATTCGCTAAATTTGCCCGGAATAAATCAACTTCCCTCAAGTTGGCATTGGCTAAATTGACACTCCGGAGGTCAACCTCTTGCAGGTTAGCGCCTTGCAGATCAGCCTCGAACAAATTGGCTCCCTGAAGCTGCAAACGGCTCAAATCAGCCCCACGCAGGTTACAACCCGGACAACGACCCGTTGCTCGGAGCCTGTCAACATCCTCAGAATTTTCAGCTTGAGCTGAATTGACCCATCCCAAACCAAACACTGCACTGAACATTGTGGTCGCTGCAAGGGTTACTGTTAGTGCGTTATTCCGTGTCATCTTCCATTTCATCATTTGTCTCCCCGGTTTCCAAACCCTAAAGTTAGCAAATTGGAACTAGTAAATTGGAACTAGTAAATTGGAACTAGCAAATTGGAACTAGCAAATTAGGCAATGCTTCACGAACTGTATCACTCAGCAGAGAAGTTCCTAATGGGCAATTGGCAGCAATTCTAACATTTTCAGCCCAACCCCTTTAATCTGCGATGGATGGGTGGGTCGTTCCCAGATTTTTTTGATCTCGATTTGAACATAAAACGATACAAACCCCGGCATGATCTTCCTCAAATCCCCTTAATACAGGAGATGTCGGAGGCAGGGAGAGCTAGATCTATAGCGTGTCAACAGCAAATTACGATGAACTCCGGCTTCCCATCTCTCACAAAAGTGCATAAGCTCGATCAACCCAGACATATGTTTAATCAAAGGGTTCCAAGTCAGTCTAGAGATCGATATGCACTCTCCAATCATTCGGGGAGTGTTTTTTTTAGGTGATTCCGGCTCAATCAGGCTGAGATGTCTGTCCCTCGCTGATTTAAAAACCGCTGTGGTAGCTGTAATTTAGCGTGTTGTAAACTGTAAAGGCATAAGTTCAGGAGCATAATCTATGGCAACTGGTGCATTTCAACAACTACGTGAACGCTTCAAACAGCTTGATCCATCCGCTCTCTCTGAGCTTAAATCTACCCTGTCAGATTGGCTGGAGCAAAATCGCGGTCAACTGGGTCAATCTCAAAAAGGTGACTTCAACGGCACCATGATGCAGTACTTCCATTGGTACATTCCTCCCGATGGACAACTGTGGAACGAACTGGGGAGTCGGGCTCAAGAATTATCCAATGCAGGGTTTACGGCCCTTTGGCTGCCCCCGGTTTACAAGGGTAATGGGGGAGGTTATGACGTGGGGTATGGAACCTATGATCTGTTTGACTTAGGAGAATTTGACCAAAAGGGTTCAATACGAACGAAATATGGCACAAAAGATGAATTGGTCGCAGCAATTAAATCCCTGAAAAGCGCTGGAATCCAGCTTTATCTAGACGTTGTCTTCAACCACAAAATGGGAGGCGATACGGAGGAAGAAATTGAAACCGTTCCCGTAGATCACAACAATCGCAACCAAGAAATTGGGGGAGTAGAAAAAATCAAGGCTTGGACACAGTTTGATTTTCCCGGTCGAGGAGACAAATATTCCAGCATGAAGTGGCGCTGGTGGCATTTTGCTTCCGTCAATCATAATTCTTATAAACCTGGAGACGGGACGATTCATCGCTTCAAAGACAAGCAATTTGCGTACAAAGTAGATTTGAGCCAAGGGAACTATGACTTTCTCATGGGCTGCGATCTCGATATGAACAACGATCAAGTTCGAGGAGAGTTGAAATATTGGGGCCGCTGGATTATTGACACCTTGGGGGCGGATGGCTTCCGATTGGACGCGATCAAACATATTGAAGGGGACTTTTTCAGCGATTGGCTGGATCATCTCGAGGACTATGCCAAACGAGATCTGTTTACGGTTGGGGAGTATTGGACACAGGACATTGGAGCGTTGCACTGGTATATTGGCAACTCGGGGGGACGACTGAGCTTGCTTGATGTGCCCTTGCATTACAACTTTTATCAGGCGAGTCAGGCAAAAGGTTATTTTGACATGAGAACGATTCTGGATGGCACCCTGATGCGGGAACAACCTGCCTTTGCCGTGACTTTTGTCGAAAACCACGACACCCAACCCTTACAAGCCTTAGAGTCCGTCGTCGAACCCTGGTTCAAGCCCCTGGCCTATGCCATTATTCTGCTGCGACGGGAAGGCTATCCCTGTGTATTCTATCCAGACTATTTTGGGGCCCATTACCGCGATCGCGGACGGGATGGCAATGACTACGATATTTTTATGGACAGTCACAAGACAATCATTGACAAATTCTTGATTGCCCGCCGCAACTTTGCCTTCGGAGACCAATACGATTACTTCGACCATGAAGATGTGATTGGCTGGACACGCATCGGCACCGAGGAACATCCTCTGGCCATGGCCGTGATTTTAAGTGATGGCCCCAATGGCAGCAAGTGGATGGAGGTTCGCAAGCCCAATACTACCTTCCGGGATCTCACCGGCAATATTCCAGAAACCCTGGTTACCAACGAACAGGGTTGGGCTGAGTTTCGGTGTAACGGTGGTTCTGTGTCCGTTTGGGTGGAAGAAAATTCCTTACGTTCCTTCCTGTCTAAGATTACGTCCTCCGTTCTGGGAGATCTTTTTAAGGCGTAAGCAAAAGCTGAAGAAACCAGTAGTTCATCACTCTGATGATTGGTCAACCTTGATGTGTATTAGGTTGATATCAAGCTGGCGAGATCCAACCTTCTCAAGGGCTGCTTGGGTTTCACTTGATTTTACCCAACCTGTAAAATTTGAGTTTGATCTTCCTAAATCCTCCTGTTTCAGAGAACTTCAGATAATTTCATAGCCGATGAATCAACCCGAACAACTCCGATTACACCCGACAGCGGATGGATCTTTCACGTTCTTTTCGGAGAAATTTAGGGAATATTTTCACAGTTCCTCTGGGGCAAAGTTAGAAGCGCAAGTCAAGTTTGTGGAACCCTTGCACCTGGCCCAGAAAGCGACTCAGCCGCAGTTGAAGTTACTGGATGTGTGTTACGGCTTGGGCTACAACACAGCGGCAGCCCTAGAAACAATTTGGTCAGTGAATCCTGATTGTCAGGTGCAATGGTTCGGCTTAGAACTGGATGAAACTGTGCCCCAAACTGCGATCGCCCACAATCTACTAAACACTTACTCCGGCATTATCCCCCCACTCCTAACACAAGTTCTGCGCGATCGCACGGTTATAACCGAACGGTTTCAAGGGCAGTTCCTCCTCGGAGATGCCCGACAAACGGTGCAGCAAGTTCACCAATCGGGGTTTCAAGCCGATGCCATCTGTCTCGATCCCTTTTCACCGCCGACCTGTCCCCAATTGTGGACGGCGGATTTTATGAGTGTGTTGGCGGCGTGTCTGAAACCGACAGGGCGCTTGGCGACTTATTCTTGTGCAGCAGCCGTCCGGACGGCCCTATTAGAGGCAGGGTTGAAAATTGGGGCCACCCCTCCCTTTGGCCGACGCGCCCCCGGAACTATTGCCAGCTTTGTCGATCTGGACTTACCCCCCCTCTCTCCCCAAGAACAGGAACATTTACAGACTCGAGCCGCGATCGCCTATCGTGATCCACAACTTTGTGATTCTGCGATTGGGATTCAGCACCGTCGTCAGCAGGAACAGCAACACCACCCCGAACTCGAACCCACCTCTCACTGGAAGAAACGTTGGTCAGAGACCTGGAGGAGTCGTTCTAAGGAGTAATCTAAAGCTTTTAAATCCATGGTCTTAAATTCTGTAGATTTTCTGATCACTTGCTGACAACCAGAATGAGTAATTATTATAGTCATCAGGTTTATCCTGTGAAGGATGATTTCACAGACTCGGTTTGCCCGATCCACAACAGTACCTCACCAGAACATTTTTTTAATGGTAGCAGTCGCAATCTTAGCCGCTGGGCGTGGAACCCGCATGAAATCTGACCTGCCCAAGGTCTTACATCAACTAGGAGGCCGCACCCTGGTTCAACGGGCCCTTGAGAGTTGTCAGAGGATTCAGCCTTGCCGCAAATTAGTTATTGTTGGATATCGGAGTGAATTGATTCAGCAGGCCCTATCAACTCTCAGTTCGTCTGAGACCGTAGCAGTAGAATTTGTGGAACAGACCGAACAGCTCGGCACAGGCCATGCCGTACAACAACTCCTGCCCCATTTAGTCGGATTTTCTGGAGACTTGTTAGTCCTGAATGGAGACGTTCCTCTCCTGCGTCCCCAGACCTTAGAACAGTTAGTACACATCCACAAAGAGCGGCAGAGTATCGCGACGATTCTTACCGCCCATGTTCCCAATCCCAAAGGATATGGTCGGGTTTTTTGCGATAGCCAGAATCAAGTCAAGCAAATCGTTGAAGATCGGGATTGTACCGATGCCCAACGTCAGAGCCATCGTGTGAATGCGGGAGTGTACTGCTTTCATTGGCCTGCATTGGCAGAGATCCTACCCAATCTGCAACCGGAGAATGATCAAAAGGAATACTATCTGACGGATGTTGTCTATCATCTTGATCCAGTCATGGCTGTGGATGTAGAAGATTACCGAGAAATTTTGGGGATTAACAATCGTAAACAGTTGGCAATGGCCTACAGCGTGTTGCAAGAGTGGGTCAAAGATGAGTGGATGGCGGCTGGAGTCACTTTAGTTGACCCTAGCAGTACTACCATTGATGATACCGTTCAGCTTGAACCCGACGTGGTGATCGAACCTCAAACCCATCTGCGGGGCAAAACGGTGATTCAGGCAGGCAGTCGTATTGGCCCTGGTAGTTTGATTGAAAATAGCCACCTAGGCAAAAATGTTACTGTTTTATATTCGGTGATTTCAGATAGCACCGTTGCCGATAATACCCGGATTGGCCCCTATGCTCATTTGCGGGGGCAAGCCACTATTGGTTCAGGATGCCGGATTGGCAACTTTGTTGAACTCAAAAAAGCTCAGGTGGGCGATCGCACGAATATTGCCCATTTGTCTTACCTGGGAGATGCCACCCTGGGAGAGCAGGTCAACATCGGTGCAGGTACAATCACAGCCAACTATGACGGTGTACACAAACATCACACGAGCATTGGCGATCGCTCTAAAACTGGGTCAAATACTGTCTTGGTCGCTCCTATAACCATTGGCCAGGATGTTACCATTGCTGCCGGATCGACAATTACAGAAGATATTCCTGATGATTGTCTGGCGATCGCTCGAGAACGTCAAGTGATCAAGCCCGGTTGGCGGCTAAACCCCAATCCCTAAGATAAACTTCTGAACTACTCTTCTGAACTAAACGTCTGAACTACTCTTCAAACTGAGTCAGTTTTCAGGTGCTTATAGAGGAGCAGTTGTCGAGGCTGACCGAATAGAACCGAAGTCAAGCTCCAATCCACTTCTCGAATCTGATATCCTGCCTTGGCATAGAGCTGTCGAGCTTGTTGATTATTCTCTAAAACATGCAGGCACAGGAGTGAAAACCCCCAACTTTGAGCAATCTGTTCACAATATTGGAGTAGCTGCTGAGCAACTCCCAGTCTACGGAAACGCAAATGAACTGCCAAGTTAGAAATGTAAAGATATTGAGGGGAAGTTGACCGTTGCCAAGGATAGCGCGATCGCAGCCCCAATTCTACCGTGCCAATCAGTATTTCTGGACAATGTTCCGGTAGTATACGAGTAGAGGTATTGCAGTTCTTCAATGAGGCTGCTAGGCACACATAGTACCTGGATTTCGCATTAAGCCGCTGCTTCAGATCTTCATAAATTCCCAAGCGCAAAATCGGATATAGTAACTTGACTAAGCCTTCTTGGGGATGAAAGCTCTCAGTCAGCAAGTCTGCTAAATGTAACAGGTCAGGGGCTGCGGCAACTCTAAGCTGAAAAGCAGTAGAAAAAGTTTGGTGATCGATCGGCTGCGGCAGTGGGAATATTGAAACCAAGGGTCGTGAGTAATAGGCAACTTGTTCGTATTAGTTTAGTGTAGCGAATGAGTTGCCTCAACAGGCAGGCAGGGAGGAGCAATCTTAATTTTTGTAGTTAGGATAGGAGAAACACAAGTAGCTTTTATGGTGACCCCTTCCGCAAAGAGCCAAATTTAGGTGTGGCTGCTTATTTGGAGTCCACCCTACAGCCACAGATGCATCAGGGTTATGATCTAAAGTCATGGTATTATTACTGACCTCCGAACCTTAATTAAATGAGAATATTATTAAGGAGGGGTGCACCTAAAAATTAGTTCTAGATTGGTTCTAGGGGTCACAAGTATCTTCAAAATGCTTAACTTAATGTACAGTCGAGCTGAAGTGCTTCAAATCCTACTTGATTCGGTTGCCGTGAACGTATTTTCCATCGCAACTCTATGTTCCATATGATTCGCCCGAAGCATCAGGAGAGCGGTGCATGAACTCCCTTAAACAGCCGAAGCCCAAGATCCTGGTTGTCGATGATGAACCTGACAACCTGGACTTGCTGTATCGGACGTTTTACCGCAAATATAAAGTGTTGAGGGCAGAGGGTGGGCAGGATGCGCTGAATATCCTGGAGCAGGAACAGGATATTTCGGTCATTATCTCAGACCAGCGAATGCCTCATATGAGTGGCACAGAGTTATTGAGCTTAACGGCAACAAAATACCCTGATGCCATCCGAATTTTATTGACCGGGTACACCGATGTTGAAGACTTAGTCGAAGCCATTAACTCCGGCAAAGTATTTAAGTATGTGACCAAGCCTTGGGAGGCCGACGAACTCACTGCCATTGTGAACCAGGCCCTCGAAACCCACAACGTTCTCAAGGCGAGAACCGAGGAGCTGCAGAGGGCACTTCAGCAAGAGACACTCCTCTATGCCGTGACCAGTACAATTCGTTCCGCGCTGCACTATCGGGAAATGTTGCAGCGCATTGTTGAAACAGTAGGGCAAACCTTTCAGGTCAGCTATTGTATTCTGCAACCCCTGCAAGACGGAGAACTTGTGGATGAGCGCTTTGTTTACCAGGCCCCCAATCTGGAGCGAGGGATTGCCCAAATTCCTGAAACCGAGATTCGCCAACTCATTTGGGAAACTTCAGCCGTTCAAGTCATCCGGGATTTCCAGACCGACGAACACATTCAAGGAGACAGTGAAGAACTGCGGCAACGTCAGCAGGCTTATAGTACTGCCAACATTTGCTCAAGCTTGATTGTTCCTCTGTTCTATCGACAAGAACTGATCGCGGTTCTGGCCCTACATCAAGCCGAGCAAACTCGGGAATGGTTTGATTATGAAGTTCAGCTCATTACCACCGTCGCCGATCAAGCGGCTCTGGCCTTATCCCAAGCACGGGCCTACGAACAAGTCCAGGAACTGGCTCGGCGTGAAGTTCTGGTCAATACGATTACGTCTGCGATTCGCTCTAGCCTGGAACCTCAGAAAATTTTTGCGGCGATTACCCAACAACTCGGACAAGCCCTCAGCGTTGACGGCTGTGCCCTATCGCTTTGGACTGGGGCGGATGAATTTGTTCAATGTGTTGGACTGTACGATGCCAACTACCGCCAAACCTCTGTCGTGAGTGGTTGGACTGCATCCACCACTACCGATGAAATCCTGCTCAACTTAGAAGCCTTACCCCAATCGGCTGCTCCTATTCAAGGGAATCCGGTGCTGCAACGGTTGCTGGATACTCGCCAACCCGTTGTGATTGAAGATTTGAACCAGCAACCCGATTTTAATTTTCCTGACCTACTCCTGCGCTCTCCCTCCAAAGCCTTACTGGTGGTGCCATTGTTGCTGGAGGACGACAAAATCATTGGCAGTATTTCTCTGCGCCAAAATAATTCGACTCGCAAATGGCAAGATGCCGAGATTAATTTAGTTCAAATTGTGGCTACCCAAGCAGCCCTGGCTGTGCAGCAGTCTCGTCTCTATCAACAGACCCGTCAACAGGCTGAACGGCTGCTAGAAGTTGATCGGCTCAAAACCGAATTCTTTCAGAATATTTCCCATGAATTCCGCACTCCCCTCACCTTGATGATTGGGCCGCTAGAGTCGGCAGTGAACCAAGCTCAGGGTCTCCCCTATGATCAATCTAAAATCGCCCTCCGTAATGCCCGTCGCCTCCTGCGTCTGGTGAACCAACTCCTTGACCTGCAAAAGTTTGATGCCGGACGAATGCAGCCAAGTTTCCGCCCCTGTGACTTGGTGACCTTTTGTCGTCAGACTGTCGAATTGTTCAAAACCTACTGCGACAAGAAAGGGATCAACCTGGAGACTGATTTACAGGATTGCCCCCCTCTCTATCTCGATCTAGAACGATTTGATAAAGTGCTTTACAATTTACTCTCCAATGCGATGAAGTTTACTCCGACTGGAGGAACCATCAGTGTTACTCTTGAGCCTTTAGAAAATTGTTGCCTGCTCCAGGTCAAAGACTCCGGAATCGGCATTCGGGAGGAACAAATTCCTTACTTATTTGAGCGATTCCGTCAAGCCGAAGGCTCCGCTAGTCGTTCCTATGAGGGGAGTGGATTAGGACTGGCATTGGTGAAAGAGCTAGTTGATCTGCATAAGGGTAATATCAGGGTAGATTCTGTCTATGGTTCAGGTACAACATTTAACATCTGGCTACCGTTCGGGAGTGCTCACCTGCCTGAGGAACAGGTCGTAGACGTTCCGGCTGAACTGAACCCCCATCGGTCTGCTGTGGAATTTGCCGATATCGAAGTTGAACTTTCGGAGGAGCAGGTCATTGCTGCCCAGAACGGCATGGGTCAAGTCCTCTCCTCAGAAACACCAGAACCTTTACCAGAGCTAGCTCAGAACTGCATTTTAGTGGTGGATGACAATCCTGACCTTCGCAGCTATCTCTCGTTTATATTGCGGCAAGCTGACTTTAGCGTGGTGACGGCTCGTAATGGGGCAGAGGGATATGAACAGGCAAAACGGTATGATCCTGAGGTTATTGTCACTGACTTGATGATGCCAGTTGTTTCTGGGTTGGATTTAATTCGGATGATCCGAGAGGACGAGCAGTTACGGGGGACTCCAATCATCCTGCTGACTGCCAAAGCAGATGAAGACACCCGGATTGAGGGAGTTGAGCGAGGAGCAGATGCCTATGTGTCCAAGCCCTTTAACAATCGAGAGCTATTAGCAGAAGTCCGAAACCTCCGAGCCTTGAAGCAAAACGAACGCCGGATTGCTGAGCTGAATCGATATCTGACTGAATCTGTCCTCCGCCGGTTCTTGCCTCCAACCATGGTCGAGCGCGCGGCCCAAGGAGACATGGTACTGGACTTGAACCCAGAGCCGCGCTTAATCACCATTCTCTTCAGTGACATTGTCGGGTTTACACGCATGTCCAACCAACTCCAATCTCGCCGCGTGGCCGAGGTTCTGAACGAATATTTGTCTGAGATGACTCAAGCTGTATTTGCGAATGGGGGTACAGTAGATAAGTTTATCGGTGATGCGGTCATGGCCATCTATGGCGCACCAGAAGAACTCTCCCCCGAGGAACAGGTCAAACGGGCGATCGGCTCAGCTCGTCAAATGTTGCGATCCCTTGACAAACTCAACCAATCCTGGCAGGAACGGGGCCTAGTTGGCTGTGACGGCGTAGAACCTGTCCGATTTCGATGCGGGATTCACCAGGGAATGGCTGTTGTAGGAATGTTTGGAGCTCAGGAACGATCAGACTATACAGCCATTGGCCCCTGTGTCAACATTGCAGCTCGGCTCCAGGAAGCGGCAAATCCCAACAGCATCTTGATCTCAGCCGAAATTGCAAATTATCTCGACTACTCAGAAATTATGGCATCAGATTCTCTGAAATTTAAGGGCATGGATGAAGCAATCCCTACCTTTGTGGTGAACCCAGAAGTGATGGCATCTAATGAGGTTAAAGCTTGAAAGTTAAAAAGTCTTGAAAGTTAAATCCGAATTCTGTTGAAATTCAGACAGGAAAAGGTATCACAGCATGATTCAGATATTGAATAACAATCTAATGCTAAACATGCTACACTAATTAAATATGAACTTGCGGGTGTAGTTTAGTGGTAAAACCTTAGCCTTCCAAGCTAATGATGGGGGTTCGATTCCCCCCACCCGCTTTTGAATGAGATGTCTCTGGCTTAGCAAAGAAAATTCAAGCTAGCTTTGGTTGAAAGCTAGCTTGAATTTTCTACAGCTCGTACTTCAGCTCCTGAAACTAGGGTTGTTGGCCACTTGTTCTTACACCCATTCAACCCGGCATCAATTTAACAATCAGATTAATAATCAGACGATACAGTTCCCTGCATTGATCCCCACAGTATTGGATTCTGACTTTCCCCTGCTAAGCTGAAAAGAGTTAATCTGTTAAACTTCTCCTTTGGGATCTCAAGGGCTTCTTAAGCTCCGACCAGAACAGTTCATAAATGGATAAAAAACACGGTTTTTTCCGTAAAGAGGGGTTAGAACGACTGTCATCGCCCGAGAGACTTGATCGGCTGATGCAGGTTGTTCGTCCGTTGGACTGGCTACCCTTAATTGCTCTAGGAGTAGTTGGCAGCTTGGGGATTGCTTGGAGTATCTTTGGACGAATTCCTATTATCGTCACAGGTCGGGGAGTTTTAACTCAGGATATTATACGGGTACAGTCCCTTGTCTCTGGAACTCTAGAATCCCTCAGTGTTCGGGATGGCACTTGCGTAGAGAAAAATCAAGTGATTGCTAAAATTCGACCGGTGGAGCTTGAACGGCAACTCCAACAAAAATCTGAAGAACTAGCAAAACTGCAGCGAGAGGCCCAAGAAAACAGCTTGCAGCGTCTCCAGCAAAACCAGTTCGAACAACAGGCGATCGCCGAAGAGCGAGCCAACCTAGAACAACGATTGCGAAACACTCAATCCCTGGCCTCAACCCTACGAGATCGAGGACTCACTGCAATTCAAGCCCAACGCCGCAGCCTAGAACAGCGGTTGCGAGATTCTCAAGCCCTAGCCCCCCAAATTCAGGAACAGGGACTCAATGACATCACGGAGCAACGTAACAACTTGCAAGGTCGTCTAGACAACGCTCAGGCCCTTGCTGATGCCTACAAAGCCCTGTTAGACAAACGGCAAGCCCTTCGAGAGCGAGGAGCAATTTCCCAAGACATTGTCCTAAAAGCTGAGCAAGATTACCGAGAAGCTTTGCAGCAAGTCTCTCAAATCGAAGCTCAACTTCAACAACTCAACACCCAAGAGTCCCAAAATCAGCAAGCATTTCTGGACAATCGCAACGCTTCTAGTGAATTACAAGCAGAATTGCAGCAACTTCAGGTGCAAGAAGCTGGGCTGTTGCAGAAATACTTGGAGAATCTCAATCAGATCTCCCAAATCAAAGCTCAGCTTGATAGTTTAGAGACCCGAAGCCAGCGACTCCAGCAAGAGAAAAATCAACTGGCAAATGCAGATCAAAGGCAAGTTCAGGACACTCGTCAAGCGGTGACTCAGTTACAGGCCGAGGTCAACAGTACCAACACTCGAGAGATTCTCAGCCCGAAAACTGGATGTCTGTTACAAGTCGATGTTGAAGTAGGGCAACTCCTCCAACCTGAAACCCAAATTGGCACACTAGAAATTCACGGGGCAACTCCTTCTCTCGAAAATGTTGCCTATTTTGCCGTAGAAGATGGCCAGCGAATTCAACCCGGTATGAGGATTTTAGTAACGCCCAGTACCCTAGAAGGGGGAAGATTTGGGGGGATTGTGGGAGAAGTGACAACGGTTTCTCCCTTGCCTGTGACCCTAGAAAGAGCTACAACAACCATTGGGAACTCGGAACTGGCAAAAACCCTTTGGGAAGAATCTAGCGGCAAAATTGAAGCAATCGCCCGGTTACAGACTGACACCAAGACTCCTGGTGGCTATCTCTGGTCAACCGTTCAGAGCCCTGACATTGAGCTATCCGCTGGAACCCTAACCACAGCCAAAATTACTGTTGAAGAGCGATCGCCCATTACCTTCGTTCTCCCCACCCTTAGAAAATGGAGTGGCTTCAACTGAACCTAAACTGACCCTTCTGATCAATCTTCCATTTGGATCAAGTTTGAAAGTATGTTCAGGTGTGGCCGGGGGGATTGTTTGCCAAGATGCTCACATCACTGCCTTAACTCTGAGACTTGATTCGTCAACTGTTCCGTCGCAACAGGTTGCCAGAGTTGTGGCAGGCAACGAGCCGGTAGGGTTAAGAACAGGATATCCCCAGATTGCAACTGAAAGTCGAGCAATGCCCAACTTTGAACCCGTTGATTGTACTTGGTTTCAATATAGAGGGGAACAAAATCAACGACTTTAGCAGCATCCTGAACCCGTTGATTACAAAATGCATGATTTGGCGTGATCAGCGTGGCGATCGCCACCCAGAGACTGTCCGCAGCAATGCCAGTTCCAAGAATCCGACCGCCAATGGCAGCCGCCGCAAAGGCAGGAGCAGCAATCTCCGTTGGACTCAACACCATTTCGAAGTTAAATACCTGCTGTTCCATCTGGGCAAATTTTGAATCTTGACTGCGGACAACAATTCGAATCCTCGGTGCAAGTCCCCGAGCACTCAGGGCAACCTCTAGATTAGTCATGTCGTCGTTGGTGACAGCAAGTAACGCCTTTGCCTGCTGAATATTAGCAATTTCCAGCGTTGCCGCCAGACTCGCATCCCCCTGAACAACAGGGATTTTCAAAGCACGAACAGTACTCAGAAATCGACTATTGAGATCTCGCTCGACGACAACAACTTCATAGCCATTTGCTTTCAATTGTTGGGCAATATTAACCCCTATTCCGCCTAAGCCACAAATAATATAATGATTTTTCTGAGGAATTCGTGTGGCGTTCAAGTATTCTGTCAGGTGAGTCCCCAAAATAAAATCATTGAGCAGAGCATAGCAAATTCCAACAACTCCTGTTCCCACCAACATCATCACAGTGGTAAAAAGTTTGATGCTGCCTGAAGAATTTTCAACAACTTCTTCTTCACCCCCGGCCCCCGTAATCATGCCAACGGAGAAATAGAGAGAATCAACAATCGAAGTTTCTAAATTCACACTCATGTAAGTCAATGTCGCCACAAAAATCATAGTCAGCAGAATTAGAGTAACTCCCAGTGCTGACTTGCCATGCTGTTGAAATTTCCTCAAGCTATTGCCCAAATGAGAGAGCTTCTGGAAAAAGGTGACCTGAGCGGTTTGAGTGCTTGGTTTTGTTGCAATGATTAAGCGATCGCCGATTTCTAAGGGTCGCTCCTCCATCACCGCTGAGACCAAATCAACCTGACTGGAAGTGGGCAAATAAGAGATTAACATTCGGCTGGGATCAGACCAAAGTCTTGATAATGATTCTCCCTGCCAAGGATGGTAATCTGTGATCAACTCTTCTCTAATCGGCCAAGTTTGATCAAACAGCCTCAGTTGTCCAATTGCCCGGTTTCCCAAGGCTGAAAAGGTAAAAATGGGGGCTGCTAAGGCAGAAACACTCATGCTGGTATGATCGGTCAAGAGTTGATCCAAACGCTCTCCCAAATTTGAATTAAATAAGCGATTAATGATACGGATTTTAGGGTTTAAAATCCGAGCCTGCATGAGAATTGCCAGGTTTTTGGCATCATCATTCCCTGCCAAAATCAGAGTATGGGCATTGTGAATTCCAGCCGCCAACAGCGTTGAAGCAGCTTGCAAATCACCAATTATAACACTTGATTCCTCGGCTTCGACAAGGGTTTCATGAATTCCTATAACAGTTACGCCTTGCTGACGCAAGAGTTGAAAAATCTGATAGCCAGTTTGGCCAAGGTGACAAACAATAATCCGAGGTTTCATACCCTGCCCATGACACACTAAAAAATCTACATCTCAAACTTGCAACCCTGTAAATGTACAGAGAAGAACTAATTACAGAAAGACTGATTACAGCAGTGTAAATTCAATCCAAAGCTATCAGTTTTTTCAATTCTGTAAAAAACACGTAACCCTATTATGTTTTGTGAAATTAGAATTAAAAACTGTATCACATCACACTAGACACTAACTTCGAAGGTTTGAACTGTAGTGTGCCTCTGTACACGGGGATGACTTTTTCTAACCCAATCTTAATTGTTTCAGGCGATCGCGCAAATTTTCCGCTTGTTTCTCTGCTTCAGCAGCAGCATCCCGTGCCGCTTGAACCTTTTCGGGGTCAGCTTTTTCGACAAAGTTGGGATTACTCAACTGTCTAGCACAGGATTCAACTTCTTTTTCAACTTTTGCTAATTTTTTCTCCGTCCGAGAAATAAGTGCATCTAGATCAACAATTCCTGCCAAAGGAATTAAAGCCTGCATGGTTCCAACAATTCCAGCAATAGTTTGACCTTCATTGCCTGGGAGTTGATCCGTAATGACCAAGTTTTCAACCTTTGCTGAATCTTGAATATAAGACTTTCCTCGAGTTAGAATCTGCCGTTCTGGGTCACTTTCACTCTGTAAAATTGCTGAAACTTTTACTTTGGGTTTGATCTCGGCATCGGCTCGCAGGTTTCGCAAAGTACGAATCGTTTCAATAATTAACTTAAATTCGGTTTCCAATTCGGGGTTGATCAAAGACTCATCCAATTCGGGGTAAGACTGTAATGCCAGACAACTTTCTGTTCCAGTTTGCGTCAAGGTATGCCAAACTTCTTCGGTAATATGAGGCATGAAGGGATGGAGAAGTTTTAATAAACCCTCTAAAACATAGGCCAGAGTTTGTTGAGAAACTGTTTTCCTGGGAGTTGCAACTCCTGCATTCTCTCCCCAAAACTGGGGTTTAACTAGTTCTAAATACCAATCACAAAAGTCTCCCCAAATAAATTCATAGAGTCCCCGCACCGCTTCTCCTAAACTATAGTTTTCAACTTCATGACAGGTTTGTCTGACCGTTTGATGGAAACGGGACAGAATCCATTGATCACAGAGTTCCAAGTTTTCGATCTCCGGTTTGCCCAACTGTTGTGGCGTTTGTCCGGCCAAATTCAACATCACAAACCGAGCCGCATTCCAGATTTTATTGGTAAAATTTCGGGCCGCTTCAACGGAGGGAGACTCGTCTTTTTTCCGATCATATTCAAACCGAATATCCTGACCTGCCCCAACTAACTTTCGAATCAAAGTATACCGGAGAGCATCAGTTCCATATTGATCAATGAGTTGTAAGGGATCGATGCCGTTCCCCTTGGATTTAGACATTTTTTGCCCATTTTCATCCAATACCAACCCATGAATATAAACTGTTTTAAACGGCATTTGATCGGTGAAGTAGGCTGCCATCATCGTCATCCGAGCCACCCAAAAAAAGATGATATCAAAGCCAGTGGATAGGGTATTTCCAGGGTAATACGTCGCCAAATCCGGGGTTACATCCGGCCAACCCAGGGTGGAAAACGGCCATAACCCCGAAGAAAACCAAGTATCCAGCACGTCGGGGTCTTGCTGCAATTGAACGTCTTGACCGAACTGTTGAATCGCTTTTTCTTGGGCTTCTGTCTCAGTTCGGGCAACGATAAATGGAGTGCTGTCCGTAATCTTGCCCTGGGTCTCACTCACTGCGTACCAGGCCGGAATTTGATGGCCCCACCAGAGTTGTCGCGAGATACACCAATCCTGCAACTTCACCAACCAATCCCGATATACTTTTGTCCATCGTTCCGGGACAAACAGGGGGGAATTTTGCTGATCCAGGTAGGTCAATGTCTTGTCTGTCAAGGGCCGAATCTTAACAAACCATTGGGTAGAAAGCAAAGGTTCCACAGGAACACCACCGCGATCGCTATAGGGAACGCTATGTTTATAGTCCTCAATTTTGACTAAAAAACCCTCTGCGTCCAAACGCTGCACTACATTTTTCCGGGCTTTGAACCGATCCTGCCCCTGAAATTCTCCCGCATTTTGATTCAGGGAACCGTTTTTATTCAGAATATTAATCATCGGCAGTTGATGACGCTGACCCATCTGAAAATCGTTGAGATCGTGGGCCGGAGTCACCTTAACACACCCGGTTCCAAAGGCGGGATCAACCCATTCATCGGCAATAACAGGAATGTCTCGGTTCATGATCGGCAACGTGACAGTCTTGCCAATTAAATGCTGGTAACGCCCATCCTGGGGATTGACTGCTACTGCTGTATCTCCTAACATTGTCTCTGGGCGGGTTGTTGCCACTTCTAGAAACCCGCTGCCATCCGTCAACGGATAGCGGAAATGCCACAAATGTCCCTCAACCTCTTTATTCTCAACTTCCAGGTCTGAAACCGCTGACTCACTGGCAGGACACCAGTTCACCATATAGTTGCCCCGATAAATTAATCCATCTTCGTACATCCGATTGAAGGCTTCCAGCACAGCTCTGGACAAGCCTTCATCCATTGTGAACCGTTCCCGCGTCCAGTCCGTTGAAACCCCTAGCCGCCGCAACTGCCCCACAATCGTGCCATGGGACTGTTCCTTCCACTCCCATGCCCGTTCTAGGAACTGTTCCCGACCAATCTCATCGCGGGTCTTCCCTTCCTGCTTGAGCTGCCGTTCTAGAATCGTTTGGACTGCAATGCTGGCATGGTCAGTTCCGGGCAAATACAGGGTGTTGTAACCCCGCATCCGATGGTAACGAATTAAAGTATCAATTAAGGAATTGTTAAACGCATGACCCATGTGCAAAGTTCCCGTGACGTTGGGCGGGGGAATCACAATACAGTAGGGTTCACCGCTCTGATTGGGGTCAGCCTTGAAGGTTTGCTGTGTTTCCCAATAGCTTTGCCACTTGGCTTCAGTTTCAAAGGGATCGTATTTGCTCGGCAGTTCAGGAACGGTTGAGGTCATGGACAGTTAGTTATGGAACTTACAGATTCCTCAACATTGTGCCATAGGACTTTATCGAGTTGTTGGATTTTCGACTGTCTGAGTCAGGCAAGATGCCTAACTCACAAAGGTCAGAATTCTGCTAAAATCAGGTGAATTAACCGAACAACCTGAGTTGAGCGTAATGAAAAAGATCCGAACTCTGGCTCAGTTACTCTTCTCAGTGACTGTTATCGCTAATGTAGCAGGTTCAGCATTAGCAGATGCTCCTGCCTACTCAATTCCTAAGCGTACGCCTCATTCCAAGCCTAGCTCTGGCGATTGTCATACACCCTATTCCAAGCTGGCGCGGCCCTTGCCCCAGCCGATTGAGCCGGATCACCCATTGACCAGTCCTCCCTGTGAGGGAGATTGGGGCTCTTGGGACAGCCACGCACCTCGCCCAACGGAGCGGCACTACCCAGAAGATCCGTATCAACATCTAGAACCCTACCAACATCGATCGTCCCGCAGTGCAACTGCACCTTACCGCTCAACACTTTGGCCTGAATTTGCCTGGATTAAGAATCCTGCTAAGCCCACCTTAGATGGGATTTTCACGATCTTGATTGCTCTAGGTCTATGGTGGTGGTTCAATTCTTTTTTCTCATCCCCCAAGCCGGAACCCAGAGACAAATCCTAACACCTGTTTTTAACTATGGTTTTCAACTGTTATCAGTTCCGTTTTTAAGTTTTTTGTGACTCATGGGTCAATGTCCTGTTTGTGAGAATGAGTCTGCTGAAAGTCTGTTAGAAACTTGTTCGGTTTGTGGTTGGACATTGAACCTCAATGGGATGATGCAGAATTCATCACAACCTATCAAGGAACTTGAGCAACATCGGGTTGATTGGGCAAGGCAAACTTGGCAACGATTATGGCAGTTGAAACAAGTGACTTCAGAAACGCGATCGCCCAGAGAGATCCGATTCAAGTATCATCTTGTCAAAAAACTAGCAGCCCTAGATGCTCAACTTCAACAAGCGGCAACAGAGCGAGAATTGCTCAGAAATCAACTGGCTTGGATATTATCTTACCTAGAAATTCTCAACTCAGAAGAGATTACAAAAACAACGACTCGACTCAATCATTGGCTAGATACTCAGGAACCCCCACGGTTATCAGAGGTTGGAATTGATTATAATCCTCTCGCTGACTTACTGGCAAAAGAGGACTGGCGGGGGGCTGACGAATATACTTGGCAAGCGATTCTGACAGCGGCTGATCGGCAACAGCAGGGATGGTTGCGAGTTGAAGATATTGAGCATTTTCCCTGCACAGATTTGAGAACAATTGACCAATTTTGGATGTCCTACAGTGGGGGACGATTTGGCTTGACAATCCAACAAACTATTTGGGAGAGTTTGGCTGGAGACTATGGAACATTCTGTGATCGCATTGGTTGGCGACAGGGAGAAAACTGGCAATATTATGAAGAATTAGACTTTGACAACAACGCTCCTGCAGGGCATCTTCCGGTCTTGATTTGGCGAAAACGAGCCTGTTATGGAATCGGACAAGGCACTGCTTCTGAATGTTTGACTTCATTTATTTATCGCTTGATCACTTGCAACTCCAACCATAACCTTGGGGAATAAATCTTAGCATTAGGATGTGGTTTGGGGAGGTTAGATTGGCGAGATGTGGGGCCTTTAATGTGTAAATATCTGGCTACATAGATGTTGAAGCTGCAATTTATTGGCCAGCAGAAAAAGACATAGATCAAGACCTGACATCCTCTGAGTTTTTGCTCTCTCAGGCCGAGTTTTGAGCTGAATCATTCAGCAATTCCGTGAATATTTATCACTAATACTGATCACCTAATACTGATCCACTTCAATAGTTAATTGATAATCCAAAGGTTCCAAACGATCTGAAATAATCACCAGCTCATAATACCCAGAGTCTTCCAACTGCCCTGACCAACTCAGTCTACGGGAGTCTTCAAGCAACGGCTCAGTTTGGGCACTACCGGGTGGATAAATTGAAAGAAAGGTAGACTCAATAGGAGTTTGCAGGGTAATGCGGAGATTTTGTCCCCGATTGAGATCAATCACATAGGCTTTGCCTCCTCCCGGCATCAGCATTTCTGCAAACCCTTGGCGACTTTCACCCTCAAATCTAACATGCTCTACCCCATTACTTTGTCCCAAGGCTTCTAAGCGATCGCGAGTCACCGCATACCAAACTTGACCAATCGGAGAATCATTCAGATCTCGGTTCCGAGGTTGTTCCGGAAACCAGTTAAAAAACTGAGCATCAGCCAAGTCATAGAGGGCATGACTACTCAAATTTAACTGATTTGCTGTCCTGATCCAATCCTTTAGATCGGCTGTGTCATAGGTTCCTAAAGCTTGACGGGCAGTCGGGCTTAAATTTTCAAGCCGATTCAGCAACTCGTTGGCTGTTTGATCCCACCGTTTGCGCCAAACTGCGTCTTCAGCCGATTGCGTTAGGATGCGTCCTTGTTGATCCGGATAACGCAGATAGAAAATATCATTGACCAGACGGGTGAAGAACTCATAATTCACGTCTAAACTCGAACTACGATCTGTTAAAACGCTCTGACGCTGAGTTTCTGACAAACTGCCAAATTGACTCTCCTCGGAGGGAGACAGGCGATCCGTGATGTAGTGAGCCCCCAACCATCCCAAAAGCCCCATGACAACCATAGAAATCATCACTAACAATCCTGTTTTAGGCTGTAGCAACCCCCAGAATTTGCTGAGAACTTGAGGGGGGGAGGAAGTGTTGATTTCTACTGTTGCCGATCCTTGAGTTAAACCCTGAGCCAATTTATGCCGTGGGTTCTGACCTGAGTTTTGTAGGGGAGATTGCGGCGGATTGGGTTCGGCGAGGGCAACGGGCAATTGCTGAGGGAGGTAGGGCAAATTAGGCAGGGGTTGGAT
The DNA here is from genome assembly GCA_051652765.1 of Microcoleaceae cyanobacterium. Taxonomy (GTDB): domain Bacteria; phylum Cyanobacteriota; class Cyanobacteriia; order Cyanobacteriales; family Microcoleaceae; genus JBHJGO01. The sequence continues at coordinate 49,538 of JBOFUV010000037.1, forward strand.
TTGATTTGGCTGAGCGGGGCGTTGGGAGAGCAGCGGAGCAGGCAGGTGAGGAATACTTTCTAGTACCCTTAAGACTTCTAGGGCCGATTGATAGCGATCGCCGGGTCGTTGAGCCAGCATTTTATCTAAAATTGCCCCAAATTGAGGACTGAGGCTGATGTCCTGCCGCCACTGCCATTGCAGTTGAGGGTCGATCAGATGGTGGGGTTCTTTTCCCGTCAGCAAGACCAAGGCTGTTGCAGCCAAGCTGTACAAATCACTGTGGGGATAGATCACTCCCAGTTGCATCTGTTCTTCTGGAGCATAACCCCGCTTGCCCAGACGGGTGGCCAGCATTCCTTCAGAGGAGGTTCCCAATTCCTCGACTTTAGTTTTCAGGTGTTTTACTCCGCCAAAATCAATCAGAATAGGGAGTCCATCCGACTGGCGTTGAATCATATTTTCAGGAGAGATGTCGCGATGAACAACGCCATGGGAATGAATGTAAATCAGGACAGGCAGCAATTGTTCGAGGAGCCGAATGACTTCTGCTTCTCCAAAATATGTGCCATGGCGATGAGGCTGGCTGAGTAACTCTCGATAGGTCGATCCAGCCACATAATCTTGCACGACGAACAGATAAACCTGACTATCTAGGGATTCTCGAAACAGTTCCCGAAACTGAGGAATTTGGGGATGCTTCAACCGATATAAGGTCTGGGCTTCTCGTTCAAATAACTCTTGGGCCTTCTGCCAAACTGATGGATTCTGAAGTTGAGGCGCAAATTCTTTCACTACGCATAGCTCCTCAAACCGATGGCGATCTTTTGCCAAGTAGGTTCGCCCAAAGCCTCCCTGCCCAAGTTGACGAAGAATATAATACTGATTCCGCAGAACAATACCAGAAGAAATTGGGGTAGCCATGAATGAGGAAGCGATTGGAGGGAGCGATTGACCTGCAAACACACGGTGCAAACCCAAATTGTAAACGTTCTGAAGCAAGATTACCCGAGTTGCACCAGATAGCTCTGCTGACCCAGAGTCACGCGATCGCCCTCAACCAGTTTTCGGCCTCGGCGAGTTTCGACGGCATCATTCACCTTGACCTGACCGGCTTGAATCAAAATCTTGGCCTGACCTCCGGTTTCCACACAGCCGATCAGTTTGAGGAATTGGTCGAGTTTAACAATATTAGTCTTGTCTGGATTAGTCTTGTCTGCGTCCAAATCAGATTGCTCCTTTGCCAAAAGATATGGCTTATTTCAAAAGTCACTCCCTCCAGCACCATACCGTGTTTTTTAAATCAAGGCGGATATCTTAACCACTCAAGTCCCCTTTTTCTGACGCGAAACGGCTTCTCGTTAGAGTAGGGGGATTTAGGGAGATCGCCGTTATCACATCTGAACAAAAATAGCGATAAGTCTGGGAGAATGTCAGTAATCTCTCGAATTCACATCACCGGAAAATTGATTGATGAAAGACTCCCTATTTCAAAATCTTTATCGTAAGTTCTTAAGCAATCCTAAATATCGCTGGTTGGTGATTGCAGGCTCAGCACTTTATTTGTTGAGTCCCCTCGATATCTCGCCAGATCTAATTCCAATTGTAGGTTGGATTGACGATGGCATAATTGCAGCCCTGCTGGTTTCTGAAGTGACCCAACTCATTTTGCAGCGCCGTCAAACGATGAAACAAAACAGAGCCGCCAGTCAGTCTACCCCCGCGCCCTCAGGAGAACCTGCTCTTCCCAGCGAAAAAAAGTAATCAACAATAAACGGTAACAATCTCAGCATTCAGGGTAGGGTTACGTTTTGCCCATCTCTAATGCTAAAACCTAATAGTAGCGGCTCTATTTTCCACTCCTGGAGATCATCATGGCAAAAGACACTAAAACCGAAGTCCCTGCCCAATCCGAAAAGCACGCAACCCGTACCCCGCCTTGGGGTGAAGTCACTCTTTTGGAGGCGGGCGATCGCTACCGAATCAATCGAATTGTAGTCAACCCCGGCTTTCATATCACCACTCAAATGCATTACCATCGGAGTGAGCATTGGATTATTGTCGCTGGCACAGCCAAAGTGATTTGCGGCGGGGAAGAAACGATCTTGATTCCAAAGCAGTCAACCTACGTGCCGATGAACACTCCCCATCGCGTTGAAAACCCTGGGGTGATTCCCTTGGTGATGATTGAAGTTCAAAATGGGGAATACCTGGGAGATGATGACATTACTCGCTTTCCAGAAGAAGACGGCTATTCAGAAGTTGTTACTCGATCCCACTAGTCTGGCTGATTCAACTTTTTGTCGAACTGAATCCGCTCTTGTAACAACTCAAGGGCTGATTCCAAGGTATCTGCTTCCTGGGCCGGTTTATCCTTGCGCCAGCGGAGAATTCGGGGAAATCGCACCGAAATTCCAGACTTATGCCGATCTGAACGGGCTATCCCTTCAAACGCAATTTCAAACACTTGAATCGGATCAACCGAACGCACTGGGCCAAATCGTTCCAAAGTATGCTGTCGAATCCAGCGATCCAGGGCTGCAATTTCTGAGTTGCCTAGGCCAGAATAGGCTTTAGCAAAGGGGACTAACTCCTCTCCCTGCCATAGGGCAAAAGTATAATCGGTGAATAGGTTTGCCCGCTTTCCCGTTCCAGCCTGGGTATAGAGCAACACTGCATCTAGAGACAGGGGGTCAACTTTGTGCTTCCACCAATAGCCCCGCTTGCGCCCCACTAGGTAAGGACTGTCTATTGCTTTCAACATCAGTCCTTCAGCCCCCCGTTGGCGAGATTGACTCCGCAGGTGTTCCAAAGCATCCCAAGTCTCGAAGGGGAAACTTTCTGAAAGGCCAATCTGTTCAGACTCTAGGGGTTGAACCAGTGTTGCCAATAACTGACGGCGATCGCTCCAAGCTTGACCGCGAATGTCTTGCCCTTGCCATTCCAGCAGATCATAGGCAATAAATCGCACAGGATAGTCTGTCATCACTTTTTGGGTCACCCGTTTGCGTCCCAACCGTTTTTGCAGGACGTTAAAGTCTAAGGGTTGGCCCTTTTTCCAACAGACAATTTCTCCGTCCAGTACCAACCCATCGGGCAAGGTCAGGAAAAATTTCCCCAGTTCAGGAAACTGGGGGGCGATCGCGTCTTCCCCCCGCGACCAAATAAACGCTTCCCCCCCTCGCCGAATTACTTGAGCGCGAATCCCATCCCACTTCCACTCTGCCCGCCACTGAGAACAGTTTTCTACCCTTTGAAATTGTGCTGCTTCTAGGGGTGAAGCCAGAAAAAACGGATAGGGACGACTGGGGGAATCCGCCTCGGAAGCTTGGCCAATTAGCTGTTGAAAAAATTCTAGGGTGGGTTCAAAATTTCCCATCAAGCGATGAGCGAGCACTGATTCAGGTAGGTTGTACTGCTTTGCCAAAGCCCGCAGGACGAGTTTTTCTGAAACTCCGACTCGAAACCCTCCCGTGAGTACTTTATTCAGCACAAATACCTCCATCTCTCCTAGCATTGACCACCAGGAAACAATCAGATGGTTCAGTGCCTCTTCTGAGTCAACGGTTTTTACCTGAGGAATAATCTGTTCCATCCATTGATGTAATGGCGGAATTCTCCCCGCTGCAAGTTCCTCTGTCGCCTCCAAGGTTTGCTGCCGAACAGCAGGATGCCGAACGATACTGGCTGAATTGAGCAGTAACGCAATTGTTTCAGCCGAATCCCCCACTTGAGCATGGCATTCTTCAAATAGCCATTGGGGCAAATTGACAACTTGAATAAACACCTGCCGCAATGTTTTAGAGGTGACTAATCGTTTGCGAGTTTTCCCTAAAAACAAATAAATGGCCCAGACCATATTCTGCGGGGACTCCGCTTGAAAATATCGCTGCAATGCCTCAACCTTGGCATTGATCGAGGTTGTCGCATCAATCTCTTGAAACAACTGAGTAAAACGTTGCATTATTGGGGGTTGCTGGCGAACAGCCGTTAGTTGCTCTCTGTCTCTAGCTTCAAAAACGGCAATAGCTCCCGACTGAGCTGCCCTGTCTGCACCAGTTCAGCGTAGGTGTTCTCCTCAACCGTCAACAGTTCCTCCTGCAACTGCTCGGTGAGATAGTCTCCCAGACTGGGATATTCGTTCCGTAGTCGTTCGATTTCAGTTTTCAACCGGGCTCGCTCTGCTTTCAGCAGCTCAGCTTGATCGCGGCAGAACGCCGGGTCAATGCCGGGACGCTGATCAGCATCCTCAAGGTACAGGAGCACCCGTTTGAGCGCCGCTAGCCGTGCAACTGCTTCAGCATACTGCTGGCGTAAGGGCTGATCACCCAACAACTTCAGCCTTTGCATCAGAGGCTGAATCGTTAGTCCCTGAACCAGCAGTGTAAACAGCACCACGCCAAAAACGACCGAAATCACAGTCTGACGTTCAGGCAAAGCGGTGGGAACGCTCAACGCTAGGGCAATCCCCACCGAGCCGCGCAGCCCCGCCCACCAGAGCACAATTTGCTCAGCAAAGGGCACGTTCACCTCAGTGATCAGATTGCCCGTGATCAATTTGCTAAACAGACTAAGCAGATAAATGGCCACTGCCCGTGACAACACAAGCCCTACAATTGCAACGCCAATCAGTCCCAGATTATCCAGCAGGGAGGGAATCTGTACCTGGTCACCAATCAGCAAAAACACAATCGAGTTCACAAAAAAGGCGAGAAACTCCCAGAAATCGGTGACGATGATGCGCGTGCGCGGATTCATACTAAAGCGAGAGCCAAAGTTACCCAAAATCAGGCCAGCCGTGACCACGCCAATGACACCTGACCCGCCAAAATCCTCGGTAACAACGTAGGCTGCATAAGCTGCCACCAGGGTCAGCGATTGCTCTACAAGGGGTTGGTCAAATCGTTGGGTCAAATAGGAAATGCCAAATCCCAGCAATCCACCTACGCCAATCCCAATCCCAACCACCTGAACAAAATTAGCCACCAGCACTTGCCAGGACGAATCCACACTGCCCTTACTCAGCGCCACTAGATAGCTAAAGGCTACAACTGCTATCCCATCATTGAATAGGCTCTCGCCTTCCATCAAAGTTGAGATCCGTTTTCCGGCCCCTACCTCACGAAAAATGGCAATTACTGAAACTGGGTCGGTGGGGGAGAGGCTTACGCCGATCAGCAGCGCTGTAGCTAGGGAGAGGCTGGTCAATTGATTCAGGCCCAGGGATACACCTGCAATGGCAATCAGCACACCAAACACGGCGTACAAGAAAACGGGCACTCGATATTTTTTTAACTCCTGCCACTTCAAGTTCCAGGCCGCTTCAAACAGCAGCGGCGGCAAGAAGATTGAGAGAATTAGACCGGGTGAGAGGTCAATCAGTCGCACGTCGAGCACCGACAGTATCAACCCTACAATCACCAGTAGCAAGGTGTAGGGAATATTGCGAAACCAACCAAATATGTCAGGCAGAGTGGCGACACCCAAAGAGACGGATAGCACCAGCAAAAACTGTTTTAGATTAGCTTCAATCAGCTCCTCACTTAGTACCGGATCAAGTTCCATAGATTTAGGGATAACGTTGTTGAGGGTAATAGCTACCATGGCTGTGTAGATGCAGCCTGTCTACACAACCAACATAGTACCAATAGTTCTGGCTAAGTTGCCAAACATCCTGCCCTAAGGCAGCTTGGGCACTAGTATAGGGTCTGGGTGTATGGTCGTAAGTCAAGCTTACCAACAGCCTTATATCAAAGACGGAGAACAAATAGGGTCTGGGTGTATGGTCGTCAATGTAGGGTAGGGGTCAAGGTGAAGTCGAGCAACGCTCCGGGGTCGTTTACCATGGCTAAAAGGTCTGGCAGCAGCCATCGACGTTGTAGAAAAGTTCTTCCAAGCCGAACCTGGGACAGTGAATGCTGACAGATTTGCCCTGGTTCAGAGGACTTCTCCTGCCTTTTCTTGTTCAGAACTCACGTTAGTATTAAGGTACTTCAATCTTTGAACCGGACAGGAAAAATGGCAATCGATTGGCGAGAAGTTTCTGGCAACTGGGTTTTGATTCCTCCTCGTCCTAAGGCAATTGTGCACTTCCTCGGGGGAGCGTTTGTGGCTGCGGCACCGCAAATGACCTATCGATGGATTCTGGAACCGTTGGCCCAGCAGGGCTATGCTGTG
>JBOFUV010000038.1:0-21855 GCA_051652765.1 Microcoleaceae cyanobacterium
AGAGGTTAACGTTATCCATCCATCACCATGTCTACCCTAGAAAAACTCTACGAAGGCAAGGCCAAGATTGTCTACATCACAGACGATCCCGAAATTTTGCTCACCTACTACAAAGATGATGCCACAGCCTTTAACGCTCAAAAACGGGGAACCATTGTCGGCAAAGGCGAGATCAATTGCACGATTTCCCGCCATCTGTTTCAGTTACTAGACTCTCAGGGCGTTCCCACTCACTGGATTGATCCGTCAACTGTTAATCCGCCGACTGTTGATCTGCCAACAACTGAACCGCTAGCCCCCAATGAAATGCGGGTGAGACGAGTCACGATTATTCCCATTGAAGTGATCGTGCGGAATATTGCGGCAGGAAGTCTCTGCAAACAAACCGGGATTCCCTTGGGAACTGTTTTGCAACCAACCTTGGTAGAATTTTGCTACAAAAACGATGCTCTGGGTGATCCGTTGTTAACCCGCGATCGCCTACTGCTTCTGAAATTGGCTACGCCCGAGCAACTAGAGGAAATTAAAGCGTTATCCCTCAAAATCAATCAAGTACTCTCGGACTTTTTTAATCAATGTGCTATTACCTTGGTCGATTTTAAGCTTGAATTCGGGGTTACTTCCGATCAACAACTAGTTCTAGCCGATGAGATTAGTCCTGACACCTGTCGATTGTGGGATCAATCTCAAACCGATCCCAACCTGCGCGTGATGGACAAGGATCGTTTCCGGAATGACCTCGGTGATGTAGAATCTGCTTACCAACGGGTGTTAGAGCGAGTGCTTTTGGGTCTCAAAGTTTAACTGAGAGGAAAAGTGGCAACTGTAGGGTAACCAGACTCGGTTATGCTACACTCTATTGCTACATTTAACTGTCAGTTTGATGGTTCAAGTGCCTAACTTTGGGTTTCCTGGTTTTAGGGTGCTACAGAATAGGGTAAAATTTCACGGTTTGAGTTTTACAGCTTAAACGTTACAACTTGAACTTCACAGTTTGAACTTCACAGTTTAAGCTCTACGGTTTGCTAGATGCCTAGGCCAAGGACTTGAGGCTCTTCCAAGGGTTCAATTGGTCGGGTAACAGCTAACTTTTTTTGGTGTGTGGAACGTCTGAGAATATTAAGTCCTATGCGCTTGTCTCCTATTCTGGTTGCCGTTGTTGCTGTCTCAGCCACATTCGGTATATCTCGTGCAGCCAACGGTCAGATCTCTGAGGTGAATGCTCAGCATTCTTCAGAATTGATAGGAGGCTCTAACACAGTTGCCCTGCCGTTGCAAAAGTCTAAGGTCAGAGCAGAAGCTGTAATCGCACTTCAGAAGCCCCAAGTTTCTAAGTCAAGTTACTCTGATTCAATCGACAGTTCAGCGAAAGTTGTCCGGCTCAAGTCCAAGGATGCCTTAGAGCCAACAATTGAGCTTTCCCTGGATCAGTGGAATTTTCAAAAGTCCTCCCTCAGCACAGGGAAGAAGTCAGAACGCTTAAGCCTGAGCAAGTCTGGGGATTTTAAAGTTCAGATTGAAGCGAAAGAGCAAAGTCTGAACCCCTCAAAAGCAAAGCAGTCCATCGGCAGGCTTGCCCTGAATCCCCCTCTGTTTGAGCAGGATCTTGCAGATGAATTGTTTGTTCTGAACAAGGCCAAGTCTGAATCTCAACCCTTGGCAGACCAGAGTTCAGACCTTGAGCTAGGTAAACCTGATCTAGGTAAGCCTGAGCTAGTCAAGCTTGATCTCAGCAAGTCAGATGCAGCTAAATTAGGGGAATTGTTTGTTCAGGCCAATCCAGAAAATCCGGTTCCCCAGGTTAGCCCTCAAGATCCTATCCCACAAGTTAATCCACAGGATGCTGTTCCTGGAGTTAACGCACCGGAAATTATTCCTGGAGTTAACCCGCCGGATGCCGTTCCCCAGGTTGACCCTCAAGATCCTGTTCCACAAGTTAATCCCCAGATTGATTCCCCAAATACGGTTCCTGGAAGCGTGCCAGAAACCGTTCCTGCCCCTGAGCCGACTGAACCCGAAGGATCTCCAGGCTTACCGCCAGACCTAGGGCCAGAACGCCCCGTCCCTGGAACGAGACCTAGACCTCCAGCCCCACAAGCTGCTCCTGAACCTCAGGTCTTGGTTGCAGAAGTCGTAGTCGCTGGAGTCGATGACCCGAAAGTTGAAGAACAGGTTTATTCAGCCATTTCCACTCGACCAGGACTCACAACCACTCGTGCCCAATTGCAACGAGATATCAACGCAATCTTTGCGATTGGCCTGTTTAGAAATGTGCGGGCAGTACCAGAGGATACCCCTCTTGGGGTACGGGTTACCTTTGAAGTCGAACCCAATCCCCCCTTGCAAGCTGTCGTCGTTGAAGGGGATGAAGCATTACCGCAAGAGGTTATTGATGCTGCATTTGCAGATCAGATTGGCAAAGCTATTAATCTCAATCAAGTTGAAGCCGCAATTGAAAAAATTAACACTTGGTATCAGGAAAATGGTTTTGTCCTAGCCCAAGTTGTGGCGGCTCCGGAGGTCACCCCGGAGGGCACGGTTACCTTGAAAGTTGCTGAAGGGGTGATTGAAAGCATCCGTGTTCGGTATCTGAACCGAGACGGAGAACCAACAGATGAAGAAGGGAAGCCAATTGAAGGCAACACCCGAGAATTTATCATCACCCGTGAAATTGAGTTGCAACCTGGGGATGTCTTCAACCAGCAAAAGGCTCAACAAGATTTGTCACGGGTGTTTGGGCTGGGGATTTTTGAGGATGTTCGGTTGGAGCTAGAGCCCGGAGCAGAAGACCCTCAAAAAGCCGTGATGATTGTCAATGTCATCGAACGCAGTACAGGCTCTCTGGCGCTTGGAGGCGGTGTTAGTTCGGCGACAGGACTGTTTGGAACGGTCTCTTACCAAGAGCAAAACCTAGGCGGCAACAATCAACGCTTAGGGACTGAGATCCAGCTTGGAGAAGATATCTTGTTGCTGGATCTTAACTTCACCGATCCTTGGATTGCTGGAGATCCCTATCGCACCTCCTACACCGTGAATGTCTTCCGACGACGGGCAATTTCTGTCATCTTTGAAGCGGGAGAAGACGAGGATGATGAGGTGCGATTGCCCAATGGCGATCGCATCCGAATTATCCGGACAGGAGGGGGGGTCACGTTTACCCGTCCTTTCGCTGAAAGCCCCTATGTTGATCCTGATTTTGTCACTTCTCTAGGAGTTCAATACCAACGGGTTCAAGCCGCTGATGCTGAAAATGGCATCACGCCTAGGGATGAACTTGGGAAGCTGTTAACTGCAAGTGAGTCTGGAGAAGATGACCTGTTCACAGTCCAATTTGGGATTGCTCAAGACCGCCGCAACAATACTCAGTTTCCGACCTCTGGCTATACCTATCGGCTTGGAACTGAGCAGTCGATTCCCATTGGCTCCGGCAGTATTTTTTATAACCGTTTGAGGGGCAGTTATAACTTTTTTATTCCTGTGAGTATCTTAGAATTTATCCCGGATGCCCCCCAGACCCTTGCCTTTAGCTTTCAAGCCGGAACGATTATCGGAGATTTCCCTCCCTATGAGGCGTTTCCGTTAGGGGGTTCCAACACCGTTCGAGGTTGGCGGGAAGGCGCTTTGGGAGTAGCCCGAAGCTTTGTTTTGGGTTCAGTCGAGTATCGCTTTCCGATTTTTTCTATCGGCAATTTCTTGATTGGTGGGGCGTTGTTTTTTGATGCAGCAACAGCCTTGGACTCCCAAGGGACTGTTCAGGGGAACCCCGGTGGAATTCGAGGCAAGCCTGGAAGTGGCATTGGCTTTGGTGGAGGTCTGCGGGTTCAGTCTCCCCTGGGGCCGATTCGCATTGACTATGGTATCAACAACCTGGGAGAAGGACGAATCCACTTTGGGATTGGCGAACGGTTCTAAAGGTCTAGGAATTTTTAGACCCTTGGAATTCCAGTCGTGAACGTTAGGAATTGTCCCACTGCTGCTTCAAACGCTGAATTCGCTCCAGCAAGCTTTCGTTGGACAGGCGAGAACTGAGGCGCTCAATCAGCAGTGGAAAGGCAAACGGGGAAGGTCGTTGAGTGTTTTGCCAAATCAGGGAAAGTTGACCCATGCGTTCGAGAGTTTTCTCTAGTCGATGAGCTTCCAACTGAGACTCGATCACTTCTTGTTCAGCCTGTTGTAGCAATAAGTTTTCGGGTTCGTACTGGGAAAAAACTTCATACAGTAATGAGGCACTCACCTGAAGCTGCCCTGAGGTTTTGCGAGCAGAAGGATAGCCGTTGAATACTAAACCTGACACTTGAGCAATGTTGCGAAACCGACGTTGGGTGAGTTCGGAAATATTGAGACTGGCTTTAATCCGCTCCGTCAAGTTTTTAGGGCTAAAAAATTCTGGGGAGAATAGGGTTTGAAAGGGATAATCTTGAGGAGCCAGAATTTCAAACCCATAATCATTAGCAGAAATCGTAAACGTTGCACTTTTCCGTGCGGCAAAATTGTACCCCCACAGAAATCCTAACCCTTCATGCACAAACCGACCTTCAAAGGGATAAACATACAAATGTTGTCCCTCCCGAGTTTTGCAGGTTTCAATTAATAGTTCATGGGCACGAGGCAAGTGTGCAATGCGGTCTTGGGCATTGAGAATGGGAAGAATACAAGTCAATTCTGCATTCAGTTCAGATGGATTACAAGCCAAACCAATTTCTGCTTTCAAATGAGCACTTAACGTGTCAGAAATTGCCAATTTTCCGCCTCCCCAAATCGGAGTTACCGTTGAAGTTCGTTTGGTATTTTTGACATAAACTACCATATCTTTTAACATAACGAATTCTAGTTGTCGCCCACCAAAGAAAAACACATCTCCCTTTTTTAATTTGGCCACAAAATTCTCTTCAACAATGCCAATTTTTTGACGATTGGTATAAATGATATTGAGGACTTGGTTTGAGGTAATCGTCCCAATATTCAGGCGGTGCATTCGGGCAAGCTGTTTGTTGGAAATTCGATAAATTCTGTCTTCAAGGGTAATTTTTTGATAACGGGGATAGGCCGCCAAACATTGACCTCCCTTTTCGAGAAAATTTAAAATCCAGTTGAATTCGGGTTGAGTTAATTCCTGATAGGCAACCGTTTTTTTTAAATCTTCAAAAACAGTCATCGGATCGAACCCATCCCCACAGGCTAGGGTGACCAAGTGTTGTAGGAGGACATCATAGGGTTTCTGCAATGGGTGGCGGGACTCAATCGCTCCTGCGGCCAATCCCCGACGAAAGGCAGAAATTTCCAACAATTCCAGGGCATTTGTGGGCAAGAACAAAATTTCGGATGTTCCCTGGGGCACATGGGCTGAACGTCCGGCCCGCTGCAGCAATCGCCCCAAATTCTTGGCGCTACCGATCTGAACCACTCGTTCCACGGGCTGAAAGTCTACCCCGAGGTCTAAGGAAGAGGTGCAGACCACCCACTTAATTTCTCCAGCTTTTACCCCTGCTTCAATGGCCTCTCGTGCCTGAACATGAATGGAGCCGTGGTGGAGCGCAATGCGTTCCTGATGATCTGGCAGGGCAAAATTGAGGGCTTGATACCAGCGTTCAGCTTGGGAACGGGTGTTGGTGAAAATTAACGTTGAAATCTCAATGTCGAGGGCGGCAACCAAAGCATCAACCATCCTCAACCCCAAATGTCCTGCCCAAGGGAAACTATCCACGGACTCCGGGAGAATACTGTGAATTTTGGTTGAGCGGTTGAGGTTCGATTGAATCAGGACAGGAGTGTTTTCCAAACCCACGGCAGTTTGAGCCGCCTCTGTCACATTGCCCAATGTTGCTGAAATCGCCCAGGTTTGTAACGCTGGCTGAATTCGGCGCAGGTGAGCCAAACAGAGTTCGGTTTGCGTTCCGCGTTTGGTGCTGAGCAACTCATGCCATTCATCCAGAATCACCCCACGTAGGGCAGCAAACCGTTGTTTCGTCTCGCCATAGGACAGCATCACCGACAAAGACTCTGGGGTGGTGATCAGAATCTCAGGCATTTTTTTCAATTGCCGAGCTTTGACTGAAGAACTGGTGTCCCCGGTGCGGGATTCCACTCGCAGGTTCCAACCCATGTCCTGAATCGGTTGGCGAATCGCCGCTTCAATATCCCGTGACAAAGCTCTCAGGGGAGTCAGATAGAGCAGTTGTAGCCCTTGACTAGGAGACTGTAGCATTTGGGCAATTGGCCCCATTACTGCCCCATAGGTTTTCCCCGAACCCGTCGGCACTTGAATTAACCCGCTTTCGCCCTTGAGAAACGCTTCCCAGGTTTCAGCTTGAAAGGTTAGAGGTTGCCAATCCTGTTGCCTAAACCAGTCCAGGATGGGTTGCAGTAGATTGGTTGAACGCATTAAAGTTAAACTGATTAAAGTTAAACTGATTAAAGTTGAACTGATTAAAAGTGTGTCAGAAGACATCACCTTCTAGCCTGGATTATTCACAAAAAATCAAAATAGGATGGTTTTTTTCTTTTGAACTATCAATTAAAATATCAATCCCTTCAGCAGCTTGATATTTATGACTTTCAGGGTTAGCCATAGGTTAAGAACGGAGTCCCTGTTTGACAACTATACTGTTTTAATCCGATTAAGTTCTAGTTTTTAGCCACAATGGTAATCAAAGAAACTGCATCAATGCTGACCCGTGATGGCATTCGTTTGGATGCTGACATTTATTGCCCAGAATTTCCTGGGGAATTTCCTGTGCTTTTGATGCGACAACCCTATGGCAGAGCGATCGCCTCCACCGTTGTCTATGCTCACCCCAGTTGGTATGCGAGTCAAGGATACCTCGTTGTGATTCAAGATGTACGCGGACGGGGAACCTCCGAGGGGGAATTTTATGTGTTCAAATCAGAAGTTGAAGATGGAGCAGACAGTGTAAATTGGGCGGCAAATTTACCCAGGAGCAATGGGAATGTTGGAATGTATGGATTTTCCTACCAAGGAATGACCCAACTTTATGCAGCCTCTCAAAAGCCTGTGGGATTAAAAACAATTTGCCCCGCGATGATTGGCTATGATTTGTATCAAGATTGGGCCTATGAAGGGGGGGCATTCTGCTTGCAAGCCAACCTGGGATGGGCAATTCAACTAGCAGCAGAAACGGCGCGGAGAAACAGAGATGAAGCCCGCTATCAAGCCCTCTATCAAGCTGCTAAAATGCTTCCCCTGGATGACCCGACTCCTGCTGTTCCAGAACTTTTGAAAACCCTGGCTCCAGATTCCTTTTATCATGATTGGGTGAACCATCCTCAACCCGACGAGTACTGGCACAATCTCTCTCCCAATATGACAGACGTAGACTTGCCAATGCTTCATATTGGCGGGTGGTTTGACACTTATTTACGGGGAACCTTGAACTTCTACAAACAAATGGTCAGTCATAGCGAATTGATCCAACATTTAGTTGTTGGCCCTTGGGCTCATTTGCCTTGGGGAAAAAAAGTTGGGGCTATTAACTATGGTTTGACAGCAAACAACCTGATTGACGATTTGCAAATCCGTTGGTTTGATCAGTTTTTAAAAGGAATTGAAACCGGAATTTTAGAGGAACCTGCGATCGCCTTGTTTGAAATGGGAAGCAATCAATGGCAAGAGTTTGAGACTTGGCCTCAGGAAAACCCCAAATCTTATTTACTGTTTAGTAATGGACTGGCAGCTCTTAGAGAAGACGCAGGCATTTTACTAGAAATTATTGAAGACCCAGTTGATGATGTTGATGATTATATTGATAAAAATCTATCGATCTCTATGTCTCTGGATTTAGTCTCAGCAACAGAGGTCAAAGATCAAGATCAAGCCTGGTCAGAGTCTTACGATACGTTTGTGCATGATCCATGGCGACCTGTTCCGGCTCTGGGAGGTCATGCCGCATCTCCTAGCGGCTCATTTGAACGATCGGGCCTGGATGGTCGGAGCGATATTTTAACCTATACGTCTGCGCCTCTGGCCGCAGATGTTCATCTAGTCGGCGCAGGACGAGTTGAACTCTACTGTCAAGCAGACGCACCAAGCTATGACCTATGCGCCATTTTATCTGAAGTCAAAACTGATGGCAGTGTCTATAACTTTGCTCAAGGATACAAGCAGGTGAATGACTCAGAAAACCCAGTGGAGATTTTGTTACAGGCCACTTGTATCTGTATTCCAGCAGGGAATGCCGTGCGCTTAAGTATTAGTGGAGCGTGTTTTCCGGCTTATCTAGTCAATTCAGGAACCCATCAACCTCTGATTCAGGGCCGGTTAATCGATGCTAAGATCATCACGATTTCAGTACAGTCCGGAGAATGCTCTCCCTCACAACTGGTCTTGCCTCTCTCTTCTATGTTCTGATCTCTACATTCTGAACAAGACGTTCTGAACAATATGAAAGACTCAGGTGTTTACTGCCAAGGACAAAATGTGGGTTCAGGCCAAACAGACAGTCATACTAAAACAGGATGTACTACTGCGAGAACATCCTGAAAAATGAGTTCTAAAACCTACATTTAATGGTTGAAAATCCAAGTCTCAATCACTCAATGTGAAAGGGGTTTAACTTGGGAAAGTAAACCTTACCCTTCTGAATTGTTAAACTATTCTGAAATCCTTGAGCTGACTGAATACCAACCAAAATATGATTTAGTTTGTGTCGGTTATCCGACCTCAACATTGATCACAGTAGCATCTGCAACGGTGGTCTTTTCATTGACTCCAGCCTTGGAACGGCGGTTGAGTCCTTCGAGCATAAGCTGAGAAACTTCGGTGACTAATAAAGCTGCAATGATACCATCATCAATCCAACCCATGAAAGGAATAAAATCTGGAGCAATATCAATAGGGCTGAGCAAGTATACTAATGTTCCTAGAACTAAAATCCAACGATATTTAGTGTTGCGGAGAGTTTCACGATACCAGTTGTAGAAGGACTGTACAGGATTCTTCATGACTTCACCTTAGATTGATGCTTTACAGTTTTAATTATGATCGATTACTTCTGGGCTTAAAAGTGTGGATGTTTCGACTTTGAGGTAGTAATAATTAGAAAGTTACATTCAATCCTGTTCTAAATATTCCGTTGAATTACTGATGTTTGCTAGTGGCTTTATGATGGTTACGTGACCTGTTACGCTTAGGAGAGTCAATCTCAGGAGAACTCAGCCATGATCATAACGACAACTAGCACCCTTCAGGACAAGCAAATCATTGAGTACTGTGGTGTTGTTAGTGGAGAGGCTATTTTAGGGACGAATATCTTTAGGGATTTCTTTGCGGGAATTCGAGATATCGTCGGGGGTCGTTCAGGAGCCTATGAGCAGTCTTTAAGAGAGGCTAAAAACACAGCCATGCGAGAAATGCAAGATGAAGCCAAATCCCTGGGAGCCAACGCTATTGTTGGGGTTGATCTAGACTATGAAACGATTTCTATTGGTGAAGGCGGCGGGATGTTAATGGTTGCAGCCAGTGGTACAGCAGTTAAGTATAGAGACTAAACGTTCGAACAGTCTAGCAACTTTAGCCTGACTCAAAGTCAGCCTAAAGAGTGACTCACGGTTGCTACAATTCTGGTAATCTCTTATGTTCAGTGAGACTGAGTTGACTGACAGAGTTCAACAATTTACCTCAGGAATTTTACCTAGGAAAACGTCATGAGTAACAAACTTCGCAATATTCTCGTTGGTGCTGGTATTGCAGCAGTAGGCGCAATTGGAACTAAAAAAGCGGTGGACTACTTCCGCAATAAGGGGAAAGAAGAAGTTCCTGATCAAAATCAAGATGATGCCGAAGCAACTGCTCCGGATCAAGTCAGCTATGCCGTTGTCCAGGATACCTCGGTACAGCAGTTCTTGGATGCAAGTTTTGGAGAAGCAGGGCGTTATGCTCCGACTCGTGCCCCTAAAATGTTTGACTATCAGGGCGAACAGTACATGGTGATCTGGTCACGGGACAACAAAAAAGACAAAAATCAGATGATGGCCTTCAAGTATACAGATGCAGGGCGCAAGATGGTTGCTAGCGTGGGTTACACCAACCAAGAAACGGACTACAATCTGTCTGGCTTAACTGGCACTCCTTTTGCAGTAGAAGTCAATGGCAAAAAATTGACTTCGGGTCAAGGGGAAACTAAAGGCACCGACGAGGTTGATTTTGTTCTAGCTTAGTTCTAGCTTAGATGAGTTATTGGACGGGGCTAGAGCCACGGGGACACTTTAGCCCCTCTCCGGGCACTGGAGTTGGGGACAGATCAGGGGCCTGGGTAGAGGGCTTATCTGTTTTACAGATGTTTGCCATGGCCATGACTCCCCCTTCAGATTGGCCTACTGTTACCACTCCGGCATAGCTGGGTAATCCATCCAGCTTGGCTGCTGCCTTCATGACAACAGTCTGAGCATAATCTCCTTCAGTAACGATGGAGTAGGCATAGTCCTCGGTTTCGAGATTGAAGTTGATGGCGAGACTCTCAACGGAGCTGGAAAAATGGCCGTTTGCTTCGTAGTAGGCTTCCTGTCCAGCCGCCATCGCATTCATTACAAAGGATGCCTGGTTTTCTCCCTGAAATCCTGGAATATCTTCCGGCTTAGGCACTGAAAAACTGACTTCACATCCCGTGAGAACAGCAGGTGCAAGGATAACGAGTGCTAATACTTTCTGTCTCAACCCAACTTGTCTCAACTCAACTTGTCTCAACCTAACGTGACTCAAACCAGCTTGTAAGCTTTTTCTGTTCATTATTCTAAATTGCCTTTCCAAATCACCTGCTAAATCAACCAAAACTCAACAGCATCTTGTACTGTGTTACTTTGATCTACAGCCTTAGAGGAGGTTTTTCCTGACGCTGTTAGAACTTTATCGGTTCAAGTTAAGAGTTTTATGAATAGACCTAAGACTAGTCGTTTGTCAACGTTGATTAAGTTGTGTAGGTTACTGTTGAGTTGCGAGATGAGACCCCACATCAAATCAAAATTCTCAAAGGCTTGTTGGATTGCCTGATGTTAACCCAACCTACAAAATTGATCTAGACAAACCACTAGACTTCATCATGAGTTTGCTGTTGGATAGGGATTTTTAGGATAAACTCTGTGCCCTTACCTTGTACTGAGCAACACTCCAACGTGCCGCCATGTTTCTCGACGACAATCTGATGGCTGATCGACATCCCTAAGCCTGTTCCTTTGCCGATGGCTTTTGTCGTAAAAAATGGATCAAAAATCCGCTGGCGAACTAATTCAGGTATTCCAACGCCATTATCAGAAATTACAATTTTTACCCAGTTTTCGTCAATCCTAGAAGTCTGAATCCTAATTTGGCTAGGGTCTTCCTTGATCTGCTGATTTGTCCGTTTGGCATTAGCTTCCTCCAACGCATCAGTAGCATTGACTAGAATATTCATTAATGCCTGATTGAGTTGACTAGGATAGCATTCCACTGGCGGTAGACTGCCATACTCACGCCTGACCTGAATCGCTGGATGGTCTGATGTCTCTTTCAAACGATGCTGCAAAATCAACAATGTACTGTCGATGCCCTCATGTAGATCAACGGCTTTGAAGTCTGCTTCATCAAGTCGTGAGAAGTTGCGGAGTGACAAGACAATCTGACGAATGCGCCCAGTGCCCATCTTCATAGAATCCAGGACTTTGGATAGATCGGCTTGGATAAACTCGATGTCAAGCTCTTCTGCCCCAGCTTCGATTTCTGGGCCTGGGTCAGGATAGTGGTCTTGGTACAGTTGCACGAAGTCTAGGAGATTGTCGGTATATTCCTGTATATGAGTCAGGTTACCGTGAATAAAGTTGACTGGATTATTGATTTCATGGGCTATCCCTGCCACCATTTGTCCTAGGGCAGACATTTTTTCGCTCTGCACCATCTGAACCTGAGCGCGTTGCAGTTCTTCTAGAAGCTGGTTTCTTTCCACGATTTTGGACTCTAGGGACTGGCTATAGGTTTCCAGTTGTTCCTTGGCAACTTGTTGTTGTTGCAAAAGCTGCTTGACAGAGTGAATCAGTTGATTGAACGCCTGGGCTAGCATCCCAATTTCATCATCTTGTTCAACCGTTGCTTGCAGGTCAAAATTGGATTCTTCTGTCGATTGCTTGGCAACACTGGTGAGCGCCGCAATGGGTTGGGTAATTGCTCGAATGATCAAACTGGCCAACAACGCGGCGATCGCCGTAGACAATACCATACTGGCAATCATAATCTTCTGGATGAGTTCTTCTGCTTTTATTTGCTCCCTGTCCGCGCCCTCAAGGTGCTGTTGGGCTGCGTCAACTAAGCTCACCAGATCATCCGAAATACCATCAAATTTCAGGGCCAAATCGCTGTTGGTAAATTCCAACATCAGCTTTTGAGCTTGCTCAACTTCATTGGACAAGGTGGGATTCAGGTTCTGAATTTGTTCAACTCGTTGGTTGACTTCCTGGAAGTAGTCTTTTGGTACATGATTGTAGGTTTGCAAGAAAGCAGGAATCTGGGTTGGTGTATCTCCCACCAGTTGGCGAGACTCTGTTATAAATGCATTGAGTTCAGCCAAAGTTTCATAGATTTCAGCTTCATGGTCAAGGATGTGAGCATATTCATCTTGAAATTGATCTGGGTATTGCGCCAGAGGGATAAGTTGTTGTTGATGGGTGCGAGCCTGAAGAACACCAGATTGGAGGCGACTCAATAGTGCCAATTCTTCGTGTGCCCACTCCTCTCGCTGTTGAGCCTGTTGTTGATAGTAATTCCCGACCACAATACCGATGATTGCTCCAGAAACAGCAATTCCTACGGAAAGGGCATACCCTAAGCCAATCTTTTGCCCAACATTGAGGTTAGATAACCATTTTTTTAGCGTCTGCCGCATAATAAATTCTCAAAGCTAACAGTTATTATGAATTTATAGTTCCCATTTCTACTGAAAAACTAAACTTCGCTGAACGTTAGGTCAGGCTGAACCCTTGGGGATTGTCAGGGCAACCCGATGAAAATTTTTGATCCGTGTGGATCAGGTATTTTAACCCTTAAGTATTTTTGCTTGCCAGGTTTAGAACCCTGACTAGATCAGAGTCCAATATTTTATGCATTAGCCCTGTAAGGACTGTTAATCCGCAGGGTTATAGAGTTGGGTTTGAGGTAAGATACTATTGCATTTTTATACAAACCAAGGGTTATGTTTCTCAAGCCTTTAATAATTCCCTCTGTCGTATCAGGTGTTGTCATTGTTGCATCAACACTAGCTGTGTTTGCGGATGAGGTAGCAACGGTGACTACAGATAATCTAAACGTGCGTTCAGGCCCAGGGACAAACTATGCCGTGACCTTCGTTTTACGTCGGGGAGATGTGGTTGGAATCACCAGACGCGATGGAAACTGGGCATTTGTTGTGGGTGAAAGAGGTGGCGAAGGGTGGGTTGATGCTCGCTATTTGTCGTCGTCGGGCAATTCGTCTCCTTCCCCCAATCCCGAGAGCACCAGTGACGTTTTTAAAGGCCAAGGAACAATTGACAACGCCCGCTATAATGGTTCAGGTGATGCGAGCTTAGTGATTGTCCGTGAAAACAATGGAGCTTCAGTAATGCTGAGTAATCCTGGGCAATTTTCCATAGAGTATATTGGTAGAGTTCGGAGCAACTTCGAGGGCACAATCCAAGTTCAGGTTGAGCAATTTCGTTCGTCTGAAATGGGTTATCGTACCGTTCCTGCTGCTGGGGATTGCGATATACAAGTTAGCAGTGATAATATTCGCCGGATTTTCTGTACTGTTACTGGCAATGGCATCGATCATGGCAGAAGCAATTTCAACGCCAGATAGCATCTAGTCCCAATCTCCGTCGATGTAATCTTGCTCCAAACTCAAGATTGCATCAGCGGGATTGAGGACGGGCTAAAGGTTGATTGCGATCGCATCGAGCAAATAGAAGAAGTAGAAGCGATGCTTGAGAAATTGAAGGGTTGAGAGAAATTCAGCGAGAACGATAAGCTACAGTTAGCAATGGTTTTTGGGGTTAATTGAGGATGATGTCGAGTTGGGGTTGAAGGATTGAATATGCAAGCAACAGATCAATATCTATGGACTCTAGACCGCTATCACCACGCCGTAAATGCCGGAGTTTTTGAGGATCAGAAAATTGAATTATTGGCAGGAAAGTTAATCAAGATGAGTCCAGAGGGAACGCCTCACGCAGGAGCTATTCGGGATCTGGTTGATCGCTTGAAGGATCAACTTGGCAAGAAAGCAATCGTTAGTGATGGACACCCCGTTACACTCTCCCCAACCTCAGAGCCAGAGCCAGACATTGCAGTCGTTCAACCGCTGGGGAAGGAATACCGGGAACATCATCCCTATCCTGAAAATATTTTCTGGATTATCGAGTTTTCTAATGCCAGTCTGGAGAAGGATCTCAGCCAGAAGCGTCAGCTCTATGCGATCGCTCGCATCCCTGAATACTGGGTGGTGAATTTGAGACAGAAGCAGGTTCATGTTTATCGGCAGCCTGAGAATGAAGCGTTTCAGTGGGAGATGCTGTTCAATAGCGGAACGTTATCCCCTGAAGCTTTCCCCGATATTGTGGTTGATTTGAGTGAATTGTTCTGAGGCGCGATCGCACGCACTTTAAGGAGGGAACTCCAAGGAGGGACAAATTTGACATTCAACGAAGTTATGATCACTCTACGCTCCGCCACCTCCGCTGATTTGGATCTGTTGCGATATTGGGATGAGCAACCTCACGTGATTTCCTCAGATCCTAACGATGACTGGGGCTGGGAGGTAGAACTTGACCGCACCCCTGATTGGAGGGAGCAATTGATTGCCGAAATTGAGGGTCGTCCCATTGGATTTGTCCAGATTATCGATCCGGCCCTTGAGGAGAGTCACTATTGGGGTGATGTCGCGGCAGATCTTCGTGCCATTGACATTTGGATTGGAGAAGAGACCGATTTGGGCAAAGGCTATGGGACGAAAATGATGCAGCTTGCAATCGCCCGATGTTTCGGAGGCACGGCTGTGACGGCTGTGCTGATTGACCCGCTTGCCAGTAACACTCGCGCCCACCGCTTCTATGAACGTCTTGGCTTCCAATTTATCGAGTACCGACGGTTTGATAAGGATGACTGCTGCATTTATCGCCTGAACCGAGCCGATTGGCATCCTGAAAGTGAGATCGCATCGCCAAGTCGCAGTTAGCAAGTGATCGCCCCTGCACACCAACTGTTAGACGTTGAGGGTTGAGCGAGTCAAGTGAGCCTGAAGTTTCGCAATCGCAAGGCATTGGTGACAACCGACACCGAACTCATGGCCATTGCTGCTCCGGCAATCATCGGATTGAGTAACCAGCCAAACACGGGGTACAACACTCCTGCAGCAATGGGGATGCCCAAAGCATTGTAAATAAAGGCAAAGAACAAGTTTTGACGAATGTTGTTGAGGGTGGCTCGACTCAGTTTAATGGCAGTGACAATACCATTCAGATCTCCTGAAATTAACGTGATATCACTCGCCGCGATCGCCACATCAGTTCCCGTTCCAATTGCGATGCCAACATCAGCTTGGGCCAAAGCTGGCGCATCATTAATGCCATCTCCCACCATGGCAACGATGCAATGAGAATCTCGTTTTTTTCGTCGCTCTTGTTGCCAGGATTGAGCTTGTAAAGATTGAACCATATTGATTTTTTGATCAGGACGCACTTCGGCAAAAACTCGATCAATGCCAACTTGAGCCGCGATCGCCTCCGCCGCTTGGCGGTTATCCCCGGTGAGCATGATCACTTCTAGGCCCATTCTTTGTAGGGTTTTTACGGCTTGTCCTGAAGAGGGTTTGAGGGCATCGGCAATCCCCATCAGTCCTTCAATTTGATGATTCATCGCAATCCAAACCGTGGTTTTTCCTTCTGCTTCCCATTGATCTTTCAATTGAGGGTTCAACCGTGGCAATGCTTCAGTCCTGATGTTCAATTCATTCATCCACTGAGTGGTGCCAATCTGTACCCATTGTCCGGCAACCTTGCCTTGAACCCCCAGCCCCGCAATTGCCTCAAAGTCCTCCGGTTCAGGCAGGGGAAACGGCACCTCTTGAGATTTGGCATACTGTACGATAGCCTCTGCCAAGGGATGCTCAGACTGATGTTCAATCGCTGCCACCAGACGCAGCAATTTTAGTTCATGATCCTCAACTATCCCCCCCACGGTTACAAAGTTAGTCACGGTTGGTTTTCCTTGGGTTAAGGTTCCAGTTTTATCCAATACAATAATTTGAATGCTGTGGGCGCGTTCTAAACTTTCTGCATTTCGAATTAAAATGCCATGTTCTGCCCCTAAGCCTGTTCCCACCATGACGGATGTGGGTGTTGCTAATCCCAAAGCGCAGGGGCAGGCAATAATTAAAACTCCTATTGCTGTTGTCATAGCTAGGGCCAAATTCCCCGTCGCACCAAACCAAATCACAAAGGTTAACAGGGCAATCATCATCACCACTGGAACAAACCACCCTATCACTTGGTCGGCGAGTTTTTGAATCGGTGCCTTAGATCCTTGGGCGGATTGAGTCAGTTGAATAATTTGGGCAAGCACCATATCTTTCCCTACCCGTGATGCCTGGAATTTAAAACTTCCGGTTTTGTTCAGTGTGGCTCCAATCACTTCATCCCCGGATTGTTTTTGGACAGGAATACTTTCGCCGGTGATCATGGCTTCATCTACCGTGGAGCTGCCGTTAATGACTTTGCCATCGACCGGAATTTTCTCACCCGGACGCACGATGATTACGTCTCCTTTGACAACGGCCTGAATTGGAATATCCAGCTCCTCCCCTGAACGCACAACCCGGGCTGTTTTTGCCTGCAACCCCATTAATTTCTGAATTGCTTCCGATGCTTTTCCCCTAGCCCGGTGCTCCAGTAATTGTCCCAATAAAATTAAGGTGATAATTACTGCGGCTGATTCATAGTAAACCTGTGTATCGAGGGCTTGATTGAGCAAATCTTGCGGAAAAACGGTTGCCCACAAGGAATAAAGGTAAGCTGATCCCGTCCCGATCGAAATCAAAGTATTCATATCGGTACTTCGACGTTTTAATCCCTGCCAAGCCCGCTGAAAAAACGTGCGGCCCCCCCAAATCATCACAGGAGTTGTTAACATGAGTTGCACTCCATGGTTATGCAACCAGTGGGGGATGAAGGGCAGTTTAATTCCCAACATCATCGGCAGAGAACCAATCACTAAAAGGGCACTGACGATACCACAAATGACAACTTTGCGGATTAAGTGTTGCTCAAGCTGACGGTTTTCCTGATCCTGTTGACTAACCTGATCTGTAAAGTTTGTAAAGTCTTCTAAGGGCCGGGAACGATATCCCGCATTGGTAACAGCTTGTTGAATAGCTGGTAGATTCGTTTGCTCGGGATTGTACTGCACGGTTGCCTGTTCAGCGCCAAAACTGACCTGGCATTCAATTACCCCTGACACTTGCTGAATCGCGTGTTCAATTTTATTAGCACAGGCGGCACAGCTCATTCCTTGCAACCGCAAATAGGTCGTTTCCATCACCCTGACTCCCTGTTGCGTTGTGTTAGGCTATCTTTACCTTTAGGATAGAGTCTCTAGTCGAGTGGAGAGTCAAGGGAAACCGTAATTTTAGTGTTAGTTATTTTATTCAATCTTCCTATTGATAGATTCTAATGATTTTAAAAGTAGACTTTCCCGGTATGAATTGATGCCGAAGTTATATCTAGAGATTGATTTGATGGCCTACTTCTCACTGATATAAAAGTGATAGTTCAATTCAGGAGAAATTCAACAATGAAACTCAAGATTGCAGATTTCGTGAAGCGTAGTCGGTCTCTGATCGTTGGTGGTTTTCTGATCGTTTCGTTCATCTTTTTAGGAACAATTGGAGATGTGAGTGCTGCCGCGATCGCTGCTTCAATCAACACCCCTAAACTGATGGCAACGAGCGCATCCAGTCTGTCTCAAGAGGTGACAGGCAAGGTGAAGGAAGACATCGGTACTACCCAAAAGAAACTTGGTAAAGTCTCCGCAGAAGTTGAAGGGACTGTAAATCAGGTCAAAGGTCGGGCTAAGCGAGACGCGGGCAAAACCCAAGCCAAGTTAGAAGATGCCCAACAGTCAATGAAAAATCGCGCCAGAAAAGACCTCAATACAACGCAAAATACCAGTGATCGGGCGAGTAACCGCATCGCTGAAACTGCTGACCAAGTCGGTGATAAAGTCACAGAAACTGCCGAAGGCACGGTTGACTCCATTAAGAACTTTTTTGGTCAATAGATTAGATCGCGATCGCTCAACCCCACTCGTCAACGATTTACTGAGAAGGAGTTACATATGAAGTTCATGGCAAATGTACGGTTGTTTTTGCACCCAGTTCGGTTCTTATTCACTGCTCTGATCTGCACAATGCTAGTTCTGAGCAGCGCTGTTCCAGCGCAAGCGGCAATGGCTCAAAATAGCAAACCGACTGATGGCACTACGCAACTGAATAAGATCACAGAAAAGGCTGAAGATTTAGCCAATTCCTCTCCACTGTCCCTAGAAGACGTTGAAAGACGTACAAATGGGGGTATCAATGAAGTACAAGGTGCTGCTGATAAGACCAAGATGAAAAAATCGAATGATTCTCAGCCTGCCATTATCAAAGAAGTAGAGCAAGCTGCGGACAAAACCAGCAAGAAATAGGACATTAACTGATAGTTAATTCTGGTTGTTAATTCCTTCGTTAGCATGGTTATACAGCAATCAGTAATGACACACAAAATGTTTGTGGTGTAGGTTGTTTGTGGTGTAGGCTTCTGGCCTGCGCGGGTAAGATGTTTACTCCACATTCATATTGCAAATCAGATTGCGATCGCAGGGTTGTCTCAGGATGACTCTGTTTTTTCACAACTTGTTTTTCACAACTTATTTTTCATGACTGGTTGATGAACGCGACAGAAATCTACTCTTGGAGAGAGATCTGAGTTCTAACATCCCCATGCTTTGGGCAGATGTCTCTAACGAATATTTTTGGTCAACTAGTGATGCACGTGTAAATGATGGAGAACAAGATAATGAGCCGTAACATCAATATTGGTTTAACTGATCAGCAACGACAGGGTGTAATTGACTTGCTAAACCATGACCTAGCAGATGCCTATTTGGTACTCGTCAAGACGAAGAAGTATCACTGGGATGTCATCGGCCCCCAATTTCGCACCCTTCATCAGCTTTGGGAAGAGCAGTATGAAGCCTTGACTCAAAGTATCGATGCCTGTGCAGAACGAGTTCGGACATTGGGTGGTTATCCCGTTGGCACCATGGAAGGTTTTCTGAAACTAACCTCTCTCAAGGAGCAAGCAGGTATTGTTCCTTCAACAACAGAAATGGTGGCACGTTTAGTTGATGATCACGAACAAATTATTCGCAACCTCCGCCTACATGTTGATACCTGTAGTGAAGAGTTCCATGATGCGGGAACCGCTGATTTCTTGACTGGTTTAATGGAGAAGCATGAACAGATTGCTTGGATGCTGCGCTCATTTATTGAAGGTGAATCAGTTGCTTCAGACGGTGCTCAACCGGTTCTGAGTAAAACTTCTAAAGTTGGCGTATAGGACTGAGGATCATCTATAACTCCTCCAATAGATAGACCGGATAATGAATCATTCGGTAGATGAGCTAGCAAGGCTATCTTGATACATTAATAGTGTCCCTAACAACTCATAAAGGGATTTAAACAGGAGAAAATCATGAGCACTGAAGATCGAATCAAAGCAACCGCTAAGAATGTTGAAGGCAAAATCCAAGCAGCTGCTGGTGAAATTACAGGAGACCCTCAACAAGAGGCTGAAGGTAAAGCCAAGCAGGGCGAAGCAAAAGTTCAGCATATGACTGAAGATGCTAAGGATGAAGTCAAAAAAGCTAAGGATGAAGTCAAAAAAGCAGTTGATTAGTACTGAATAAGTATTATTCAACTGTCCGAAATGGGTGCTTTATTACAGACGCTTTACTAATTGTGCCCGATCGCTAATTTAGTCATCCATGTTTATCATCATCTGGTTTGTTCATTCAGACCAGATTTTTTATTGGTTTAAGGGGTTGAAAACAAAGTTTCCAAGCAGGGTGAACAGAACCTTTCAGGCAAAGCATTACTAATTATCATAACTAATTGTCATATCAACCAGCTTGCCTGTTTAATGGCGCAGGAAACTAGAATCTAAAACTACCTCTTAAGAAGTATTAATCATTCTATTCCTTACAACTATTGAGAGACTGTTCTTTCAATGTCTTGCTGATACTATTAGTTCAGTAAACAATAAATAAATTGCGAGGAGATTATGCCAAGGCTCGTAGGAAGTAAATCCAACAAAAATTTGTATATTGGACTAGCTGTACTTGCAGCAGTCTCAGGATTGTTTGGTTTGGAATATTTGGGAGTCATTGATATGGTTCCTGGCTTTGGTAGAGAGCCTATTTTGACGAACCAACAAGAATTAGACGTACCCAACTAGTTAATTCTAATTAGTTAATTAAAGTTATTAAAATTCGGAGGATTACATCATGCGGAAAGGACAAGATATCATCGGAAAACCAGTCGTCGCCTACGATTCCGGTGAGAAATTAGAAACAATTTCAGACCTGATTTTTGATCAAGGTAGTAATCAACTCCTCGGTTTTCTAGTCGATGAAGGTGGCTGGTTTAGTGATGCCAAGGTGCTGCCTATCGGTCAGGTAAAAGCGATCGGTCTCGACGCAGTGATTGTTGCTTCTAAAGAGGCGATCACGACTGCCAACAACATTCCCGCTATTAAGCAGGTTTTAGAACGCAACAATATCCTCAAAGGGACTCGAATCATGACCTTAGATGGTCGTGATTTGGGAAACATGATTGACCTCTATTTTGATGCTCAGACCGGATCAGTTGAGGGATATGAGGTATCTGGGGGTCTGTTTGCTGATGCCTATTCTGGGCGTTCTTTTGTACCCGCTCCAGATACGCTAAAAATTGGTGAGGATGTGGCCTTTGTTCCTTCCGAAACAGCCGATCTGATGGAAGAACAAGTGGGTGGACTGAAGGCTGCCATGCAAGTTGCTGGGGAAAAACTGCAGGAAACGGCTCAAGTTGCTGGGGAAAAACTGCAGGAAACTAGTCGTAGCGCAACCACCGCACTGACTAATACAATGGTTGCCCCTGCCGAGCAGAAAGCCTTTGTACTAGGCAAAGTAGCTCAGCACACCGTTAATACTCCTGAGGGAGGAATCTTGATTACCGAGGGTGAAGTCGTCACTTCCACAATCGTTGAGAGTGCCGAGAATTCCCAGATCCTAGGTGAACTTTACCGGGTAACGGGTGGTAGCGTTACCGATAAACTGGGTGAGCGGGTCGGTAATGCCGTTGCTGGCTTAACTGTAGAGCAAACTCAAGGACGACGAGTGCAACGAATCGTGCATACCTCGGAAGGCTACGTGATCGCTGCTACAGGACAGATTGTCACTTCCGATGTGATTGAACGGGCAAAACATCATCATCAGGAGCAGGCTCTACTAGATGCAGTCGGGCTGTCTAACAAAGAAGCCGCTCAGTCCCAAACAGAAACATTGGCTTCTAGTACTGGTGAATACGTAAAACAGGGTACGAAGAATTTGTGGAAACAAGTCAAAGAAACGGCGAGCGATTTGCAAGGACGGAGTACTCAGGCAATCGACGAGCAACGGATCAAAGGTGCATTGGGACATCCTGTGACTCGTGTCATTCTTGATAGCAATGATGGCGTGATCCTGAATGTGGGCGACCTGATCACGCACCAAGCGATTGAAATGGCTCGCCAAGCAGAGGTATTGGGTATCTTGCTCGACTCGGTATA
>JBOFUV010000039.1:0-4009 GCA_051652765.1 Microcoleaceae cyanobacterium
ACAAAGTATTCTCAACCGTTGCTCCGTGAATCGCACAGAGTAACGCTCCACCCAAAACACCCGCTACGCCCATCATGTGGAACGGGTTCAGTGTCCAGTTGTGAAATCCTTGGAAGAACAGAATGAACCGGAAGATTCCTGCTACCCCTAAGCTAGGCGCAAAGAACCAACTGGACTGTCCCAAAGGATAAATCAGGAACACGCTGACAAATACTGCAATCGGAGCCGTGAAAGCGATCGCGTTGTAAGGACGTACCCCTACCAGACGAGCGATTTCCAACTGACGCAGACAGAAACCAATCAGACCAAACACCCCATGGAGTGCAACAAAGGCCCACAGACCTCCAAGCTGACACCAACGAGTGAAGTCCCACTGCGCTTCAGGGCCCCACAGGAACAGCAGGGAGTGACCCAAACTGTCTGCAGGCGTGCTAACGGCAGCAGTCAAAAAGTTACAGCCTTCCAGGTAAGAACTGGCCAGACCGTGAGTGTACCAAGAGGTGACAAATGTGGTTCCAGTCAACCATCCGCCCAGTGCAAAGTAGGCACAGGGGAACAGCAAAATCCCAGACCAACCGACGAATACAAAGCGGTCACGCTTCAGCCAGTCGTCGAGGACATCGAACCAACCTCTCTGAACTTGAGAGCGTTCGAGTGCAATCGTCATGGACGCTATTCTCCAATACTAATCAATAATGACAAGAGGTAAAGCCATTTTAAATTTGTAACAATTCAAACTGGCAACTAGCGAAAGATGAGAATGTTCGCAAGAAAAGTTAATTTTTCTTTACCTCATGAACTTTAGTATACAGATGATCTCTAGCTCTGACAAGGGTGAGACTATTTACCTAACGCTGACCCAAAGCGGTTGAGCAAGATGTTGTAACCTCGATTTTGTCAGCATCGATCATCCGGAAAAGTATCGTAATATATTAGAGAAGTCGTAAATCTTTTAATCTTTTCTTTAGAGTTCATGTTTACAGTCGATATCATTGTTAAATACACTCCTGTTCCCCTCTCGGTGGAACGCAAGCTCCTAGAAGATGCTGAAGCCGTTTACAACAGCGTTCTGGAAGCGATTCGATCCAGTAACGCTCAAGTGGTCGAACTCACCTGTGAAAAGATTCCCGAGAAAAAAGTTGCAATCCTGAGTAGCGAGATTTCAGCCGTTCAAATTTCTCAGAAATCAGGGGCGACTTCTACGGGCAGAGCCCCCGGTTTTGTGGCTCTAACCCCATGACCGCTGCTCCCCGTCCTCTAGGCCACTTGGCAATTCAGATCTGGGAACTGTATTTTAGTTGGCCTCAAGGAAAATCTGTTCTTCGATCCTGTTGTCTGGAGGTTCCTCAAGGACAATTTTGGATGCTACTCGGAACCAACGGCAGTGGGAAATCTACCCTGCTCCGAATTTTAGCGGGGTTGCTTCAGTCTCAGGCGGGCCAAGTTCAGCTTGAGGGGCGAGTTGGGTATGTGTTTCAAAATCCCGATCACCAACTGGTAATGCCAACAGTGGGTGCAGATGTTGCCTTTGGGCTCGTGGAAGACAAGTTACCCTTGACGGAAGTTAAGCAGCGGGTAGAAGATGCGCTCTCAGCCGTCAAGCTACTAGATTTGCAACGACGGCCCATTTACGCCCTGAGCGGGGGGCAGAAGCAACGAGTGGCGATCGCAGGGGCTTTGGCTCGGCATTGTGAAATCCTGCTGCTGGACGAACCCACCGCTCTGCTTGATCCAGAAAGCCAAATAGATCTTGTGATTCAAGTGCAGCAACTGGTGAAAAACCGAGGAATTACGGCTCTGTGGGTGACCCATCGGTTGGATGAACTAGACTATTGTGATGGCGCGTTCTTACTAGAAAATGGTCAAGTGGTTGCTCAAGGAAATCCAGAGCCGTTAAAACAACGCTTGATGCAGTGGGCTTGAGTGGGCGTAAGCGTGTTAGTCAATTAGAACATCGTCGATGAAATCATGCTCGCAATGTTGCCAGTTGATGTCAGGAATATTCTTAAAGGCTTGCCTGAGATGTTCTTCCCAGAGCTTCCGCAGGTTGGCAAGATAAGGATCTCCCAAACGTAATCGCAACCGATGGCGAATTAAAAACGTATCCCGTTCATAGAGCACAAGATTGATCGGTGGGCCAACAGAAATATTAGACTTCATCGTTGAATCAATCGACAGCAAAGCAGATTTGGCAGCACTTTCTAGGGACGTTGTATAGCTCAGAGTACGATCGAGAATAGGCTTACCATATTTAGTTTCCCCAATTTGTAAAAAGGGGGTGTCTTGGGTCGCATGAATAAAGTTGCCCTGGCTGTAGATCAAAAATAGTGCTGGGTCTTGACCTTGAATCTGTCCTCCCAATAATAGTGAACATTGGGCATCAATGCCGTCTTGTTTCAACCGGACTGCATCCAACTCATGAATTTGCCGCAAGGTATTACCGATATAGCGAGCAACTTCATACATTGAGGAAAACTTGTTGAGATTTCTATCCTCGCCAACATTGAGTTCTTTTTCCAGTTCATTGACAATCCCTTGAGTCATGGAGAGATTCCCTGCTGTGCTGAGGAGGATAACCCGTTCCCCTGGGTTGGAAAACTCAAATAGCTTTTGATAGGTTGAGACATGGTCAACCCCAGCATTTGTCCGAGAATCCGCCGCCATTATCAGGCCAAATTGAGTAACAATCCCTAAGCAGTAGGTCATAATGTATAGCGATTTTTAACTATATAGAGTATAAGTTGAGGTTTGTAGGCGTATTGCTCTGAGCTAAGGGTACAAATCCTAAGTTTCATCTATTTCCCCTTGCGGGAAAAGTTGCAAGAGCGAATTCTGTCAGAATACTGGGTGCTCAGGCGTTGCTTGATGATCAGGCGAAGAAGTCGAGAGCAGGTTTGAGAATTCCTCAAATAGGAAACGATTGGTTCTACTTTCAAAGTCTGATCACTGTTTATTTCCTTGACCTTTTGAGCCCAGATTAAGCCAAACTTCAGAAAAATTTAAGAAGTTTTGTTTTCCGTGATGCAACTGTAAAGTTCATTAACAGGTAATCTCTAGTTTGACTTATTTGCTCTCAAGATTAATTCGACCCTTTGGGGGATAGTCAGGGAATCTCAGAAATGTTAAGATTCTTTACATAGAGTTGAGTAGCGTTAATATTTTGAGTTTGGTTAGGGGGTTAACTAGAACTGGGGAGCTATATATTAGTTGCAACAGGGTTAGCTACTGAGCCAGTTCAAAGTTTTAATACTGTCTTCACTCTGCCTCCAAGCTTCAGTGGGAGCTTTAGGACTAAATATGCTTTGGTTAAGGGATTCAGTGGGAGACGATCTATGAAAATCGCTAAGCCCTCAGATACGGATTCAGTGCGCGCCTACTTGCGAGAGATTGGTCGCGTCCCGTTGCTCACTCATGAGCAAGAGATTCTTTACGGTAAGCAAGTGCAACGGGCAACTCCATTGTGGGAAAAGCGAGAGCAGCTAGAGGAGTGCCTAGGTCATGAACCCACTCAAACTGAGTGGGCTGAGGCAGTAGGTCTGTCTGAGCTAGAGCTTCAGCAGATTGATGAGCACGGACAAATGGCAAAGCGCAAGATGGTGGAAGCAAATCTTCGCTTGGTCGTGTCTGTGGCCAAAAAATATATCAAACGTAATGTTGATTTATTGGATCTGATCCAGGAGGGGACGATCGGGATGCAGCGGGGGGTTGAAAAGTTTGATCCGACTAAAGGGTATCGGTTCTCGACCTATGCCTACTGGTGGATTCGTCAGGCGATTACTCGGGCGATCGCTGAGAAAGGCCGCACGATTCGCTTACCCATTCACATCACCGAAAAACTGAACAAAATCAAGAAGGCCCAACGCTCCCTTGCTCAACACTTGGGACGAGCCGCAACAGTGGCTGAGCTAGCGGTTGAACTGGATTTGGCTCCCAAGCAGATTCGAGACTATCTTGAGCGGGCGAGACTGCCTTTGTCCCTGGATTTGAGGGTCGGTGATAATCAAGATAC
>JBOFUV010000040.1:0-4150 GCA_051652765.1 Microcoleaceae cyanobacterium
TTTGCGAACAAGTATTAGCAGCCCTTGATCGCTTGCTAATCCCCGGAGGATTACTGTTTGTGGGAGCGTCTGAAACTGGAAAAATTGTCGCAGACCCCTATAAATCCATCCGTCAGCCCTTCACCTTTGCCTATCGCAAGCAAGAGGGAACAGGGGGAGCAAGGGGAGCAGGGGAGGCAGGGGGAGCAGGGGGAGCAGGGGGAGCAGGGGGAGCGTCCTCGCTCGCTGACAGTCAACCGTCAACCGTCAGTAGAGACGCGCCATGGCACGTCTCTACAGAGTCAACCGTCAACAGTCAACCATCTATTAATTTA
Source organism: Microcoleaceae cyanobacterium (assembly GCA_051652765.1). Lineage (GTDB taxonomy): Bacteria > Cyanobacteriota > Cyanobacteriia > Cyanobacteriales > Microcoleaceae > JBHJGO01. The sequence continues at coordinate 315 of JBOFUV010000040.1, forward strand.
CAAGCCGTGAGACAAATGGCGGATGAAGGGCGACTAGCAGAGGCAACTACCCTTTGTCAGAGCTATTTAAGTGATCATCCCACCAGTGCGGATGCCTATGTTCTTTTAGGGGAAATCTATCAAGCTAACCAACAAAATAGGCAAGCAGAACAGTGCTTTCAACGGGCTATCTACCTCGATCCAAATTCTTATCATGCTTTAGTTCACCTAGCATTATTGAAAGAAAATCAAGGCGATCCAGTCGGAGCCAACCTCATTCAGCAGAGAATTTCAGCCCTGGGATCACGGTTTCAGAACAGAATTTTAGAAGGGGAAACCTAATATGTTCAAAAATCAATCCATGCAGGCTCGCTTGATTGTCGCTTTCATCTTTATGGGGCTTCTGGTGCTAATTGTCGCCTTGGTCGGTCTGAGTGGCAGTTCACGCTTGAGTAAGCACATTAATACCTTAGCCAAGAATAATGTTCCTAGTATTTCTGGGCTGTGGAAAATTAACGAAGGAAAAACCCAGATTCAATCATCAGAAAGGGGTTTGCTGGATATCAATTTGACCAAACAAGGGCGACAAGATGAAATTGGTCGCATGGATAACGCTTGGAAGCAAATTCAAGAGGGATTTCATCAATACGAAGCGGCTCCGAAGTCAAGCGAGGAAGAAAAGAAAGTCTATCAAGAATTTTTGAATCAGTGGGATGTGTGGAAGAAAGCCCATGATCAGTTTTTGAGACTTAATCTGAGGTTCGAGAGTCAAAGAAGTGTCAATGTATTAGACAATTTTACTGGAGGATTTCAGCCCGTAGACCCTGGATTAAAAGCCCTTGAAAACCAAGTTGAGGCAAACCGTCAACCCTCTCAAGCTGTCACCGATCTGCTATTGACATTGTTAAAAATCAATGAAGACTTAGCATCCCAAACCGAACAAATCTCAGCACAAGATGTTTCTCAAGTCGGATTTTGGGCTTTTGTGGCGATTATTATTGGGCCGGGAACGGCTATTTTATTTGGAATTTTCTTTAGTAATACCATCGCTAAACCGCTTGGGGCAAAGATTGCCGGGGTCGTTGATATTGCTCACCGGATTTCATCGGGAGACTTAACCAGTGAAATTTCCCTAGCCGATCAGCAAGATGAGGTCGGGCAATTACAGAATGTCTTTTACACCATGAATAAAGACCTGAATGCCCTAGTTAATCGGATTCAACGCTCAGGAAATCAAATCACCAGTTCTACCGACCTAATTACCGCTTCTGGCAAAAACCTAGAAGCAACCGTCGCCGAACAGGTGGCTTCAACCAATGAAGTCTCAGCAACGGCCCATCAAATTGCCACAACATCAAAGCAATTGGTGAAAACAATGGAGCAGGTGGCTGTCATGGCCGAACAGACAACCATAGCCGCAGGTAACAGTAAAGATAATCTCGAGCACATTGATTCGGTGATGCGCCAGTTGTTAGAAGGGACTAAGGTAATTTCTAACAAGCTGGAAGTTATGCACCAACGGGCTAATAATATCAGCCAGGTGGTGACAACGATTACAGTTGTAGCCGATCAAACTAACTTACTGTCCCTGAACGCTGCCCTCGAAGCGGAGAGAGCCGGAGAATATGGGGCGGGGTTTGCGGTTGTAGCCAGGGAGATTCGGCGATTAGCTGACCGCACCGCCGTTGCCACTTTAGAAATTGAGCAGATGATTAAGGAGATGCAATTAGCCGTTTCTATTGGTGTGGCTGAGATGGATAAGTTTACGAAATCCGTCGTTAACAGCGTCGAAGACGTAGACCGCATTAGCGACCAAGTAGCCGAAGTGATTCAACAGGTACAGGGATTAACCCCTCGCTTTGAGCAGGTGAGTCAGAGCGTCGATGAACAATCTCAGGGAGCGCAACAAATTAGTGAAGCAATGGAACATCTGAGTCAAGCCTCTCAACAGACGGCCGACTCGTTACGAGAAACCAGTCATGCCTTAGAACAGCTTGACGAAGCAAGTCATAGCTTAAAAACAGAGATTTCACGATTTAAAGTAATAGTATAAAAATAAGGAATTAAATCATGGAAAGTTATATTGATACGGTATCTATCATACCTGATAATTCTGACCCTCCAACTCTCAATGATTGTTGGAATAAAATTGGGGTGATGGGCGATCGCTCCTGTGGCGAACTCAAGACCGTGATCCACTGCCGAAATTGTAAGGTTTACTCTGCCGCGGGACGCAGTTTATTAGAGCGCGAGGCTCCACCCGAATATCTCCAAGAATGGACGGATATCTTATCAGAATCTTCCACCCAGGAAACCGAAGTCGGAGAAGGCACGTTAGTTCGGGCGACAGACACCCTTTCAGTGATTATTTTTCGTCTGGGTAACGAGAGACTAGCATTGCCCGTTAACATCCTCCAAGAAGTTACTCCTCTCTACACCATTCATACCGTCCCTCACCGCAGAAACTCGGTGTTTTTGGGATTAATCAATATTCGCGGTGAAACCCTGCTCTGTATTTCGATCAGAGACTTGCTGGGCTTAGAACCCTTCACCGAATCCGTAGATTTATCGAATTCGATTAATCCCCAACGGATGATTGTAGCGGGGAAAAATGAGAACAAGTGGGTTTTTCCTGTGGATGAAGTTCATGGAACCTATCGCTTCCATATCAATGAGTTTAAAGATGCTCCCGTTGTCATTTCCAAGGCATCAGAAGCTTACACCAAAGGAGTCGTGACCTGGCAAGGCAAGAAGATCAACTTTTTGGACTCCGAACTCTTGTTCTACACCCTAAGTCATAAGGTTTTTTAATCATGAGTGATGATTCGATGATCGAGCTATTTCGCCAAGAAGCTCAGACGCAGGTTGCGATCTTGACTCAGGGACTCCTGATCTTGGAAACCAATTCTCAATCCGAGGAAATCTTACAAGCCTTAATGCGAGTCGCCCATTCCATTAAAGGTGCTGCTCGGATTATTTCTCTGGATGCGGTGATTAACTTAGCCCACTGTATGGAAGATTGTTTTGTAGCCGCACAGAACAAGATTATTACCTTGGGCCCAGAACAAATTGATGTTTTACTCCAAGCCGTTGACTTATTTCAGGCTGTCAGTCAAGTCCCCGAAGCCGATATGCTCTCTTGGCTAACTGAAAACATTGGAGAGTTTGAGGCCTGCTGCGCTGCAATTAGAGCATTGCTACCTCCAGATTTTAACGCTCGATCATCCTTAGTCAACGTTGATCAGAGTTCGGAGATTACTCCAACTCCTCATCAAGAAAATGGAGCTTTAGAAGCAATCACTATCCCCAATGATCGGGTTGTGCGGGTGAGCGCGGAGAATTTGAATCGAATTATGGGGCTCGCGGGTGAATCTCTGGTTGAGGCCAATTGGCTGCAACCCTTTGCCGATTCCTTCACGGCACTCAGATACCGCCAATTAGAGCTTTCCCGACTTCTGGAAACCCTCCATACTGCCTTAGCGAATACGGAGATTAGTCCTGAAAGCCAAGAAGTTGTGGATACGGCTCGACAGAAAGCCCAAGAATGCCGGGAAATTCTCACAGATCGTTTGGGTGAATTGGAACTCTATGCCCGTCGCACCACTAACTTGAGCGATCGCCTTTACCGAGAAGTAATTGCCTCCCATATGCGTCCGTTTGTGGATGGTGTACAGGGACTTCCGCGCATGGTTCGTGACCTCTCCCGACGATTAGAGAAACAGGTGAAGTTCCAGATTGTCGGTCAGTCTACCCTAGTTGATCGAGATATTCTCAAAAAACTAGAAGCCCCCCTGACTCACATGATCCGCAATGCTGTTGATCATGGAATTGAATCTCCAGAAGCTCGTGAGGTATCA
>JBOFUV010000041.1:0-24750 GCA_051652765.1 Microcoleaceae cyanobacterium
TCCAAAAGTAATCCCTGTAAATCCTGGAGCGGTTGTAGCATCCCAGGTGAGGGTGGCTGTGGTGGCATTATTGGCAACAATGGCTGAAACTGCTTCATCAGCCTGGAAGACCCCATCTCCATCAAAGTCAATCCAACCCACCAAGGTTGCAGGGTTACCTGTGGTGTTCTCAACCGGAACTGTGACACTGTAGTTCGTGGCATTGGTTGCCAGAGTAGGCAGGGTGGTGAAGGCATCTTCATCGTCTGTGCCAGTGGTATCATCCCCGTCTGCGCCAGGAGTCGGTTGGCTGGCCGGTTCCGCATCAATCACAGCAGCTCCCAGTCCAATATTTGGGTCAATCCCATGACTCGGTATTCCGAACGTGGCTGGGGCATCGCCGAAGTCTGTGGGAGCCAGGGTGATGGTGGTTTGCGCCAGGTTACTCGTTAAGTTATCTGGGTCTGTGACCTGAACTGTTACTGTTCGGGGCACAGGATTGGGGGTCGGTGCGGTGTTGTTGTAAGTGATTGCCTGAATTGCAGCTTGGTAAGTGGCAGGGGGAACATCTCCTGTCAACGTAATCGTCGTGGTGCCGTTGCCAGTAACTGTGATTCCGGCTGGAACATTTGCTGGGTCAATATTCAGGATTTCTGCTGCCCCATCCTGCGGGTTGGTCAGGGTAATGACCGCTTGAGAAATATTGGGACTATCGGGGTCAGCGACAACAACATTGTTGCCAATTGCCACAGGGGTGCCGTTGAAGGCTGTGGTGAAATCTGTTCCAGTTGTATCTCCATCCAGGTCAACCGTTGGAGGGGCGATGATTGCTAAAGAGTAATCTTCCACTTCTCCATCGGCTACTGCGTTCGTGGCGGTCAGGAGGGGGTCAGTGGAGACTCTGAACCGGGCGAAGCTGGCTCCAAAAGTAATCCCTGTAAATCCTGGAGCGGTTGTAGCATCCCAGGTGAGGGTGGCTGTGGTGGCATTATTGGCAACAATGGCTGAAACTGCTTCATCAGCCTGGAAGACCCCATCTCCATCAAAGTCAATCCAACCTCTTAGAGTAGCAGGGCTACCCGTGGTGTTCTCAACCGGAACTGTGACACTGTAGCTCGTGGCATTGGTTGCCAGGGTAGGCAGGGTGGTGAAGGCATCTTCATCATCGGGAGTCGTTCCCGCAAGATCATCCCCGTCTGCGCCAGGAGTCGGTTGGCTGGCCGGTTCCGCATCAATCACAGCAGCTCCCAGTCCAATATTTGGGTCAATCCCATGACTCGGTGTTCCGAACGTGGCTGGGGCATCGCCGAAGTCTAGGGGAGTTGCTGGGTTCACCGTCAGTTGATAATCTTCAACTTCCCCATTCGTTGCAGTACCGCCAAAGTTGGCTGTGGTGAGGGCATCAGTAGATAGCCGCAGGCGAACATAAGTTGTCCCGGCAACAACGTTTTCTAGGTCAGAGTTTGCGGCACTCCAAGTTAAGGCTGCTGTGGTGGCATTGGCGGCAACCGTTGCAGTTACCCCCTCAGTTGCTTCAAATGTTCCGTTCTGATTGAAGTCAATCCAACCCACTAAGTTGGCTGCACCTACAGTGTTCGTCACCGGAACAGTCAGGGTGTATGTCGTATCCCCAACCGTCAGAGCGGGTAAGGGTGGGAACGTGTTTTCATCGTTGATTCCATTGGTATCGTCTTCAGTTCCCGGAGCCGCCAGATCAGGAGTTCCATCTCCAAATCCATCAGTATCCGCATCAGGTGCGGCTGGCCCAATTTGTAACCCGCTGACAATACCATGGTTGGGGCCACTATCTGCTAGCAACGTTCCATAGGTGGTCGGAGCATCTCCAAAGTCGAGGGGCTGCACAATGGACAGTGGATAATCTTCCACTTCTCCATCTGTGGCTACGCCTATGGGGGGCAGAATCGTATCAGTTGACAACCGCAACCGGGCAAAGGTTGTACCTACGGTTAACGTAGGAATAGTACTCCAAGTCAAGTTAACCGTCGTCCCATTGGTTCCATCTGGAACAGCAACTGTAGCGGCTTCCCCTATTTCAAAGGTATTGTTGTTATTGAAGTCAATCCAACCCACCAGATTTGCCGCGCTGCCAAGGGTGTTCGTAACCGGAACTGACAACGTATAAGTTGCTGAGCCTACAGCTAGGGCAGGAAGTGTGGTAAAAGCATCTTCATCATCTGGGGCAGTTCCCTTAGTGTCGTCCTCCGTGCCAGGATTTGCTGCATCTTCTATTCCATCTCCAAAGCCATTCGTATCAAGGTCGGGAGCAGTCGGCCCAATTTGTAACCCAGCAACAATAGTGTGACGGGGGCCATCATTAGCTAGAAGGGTACCGAATGCACTCGGAGCATCCCCAAAGTCCAGCCCAGCAATCGTAACCTCAAAGTCTTCTACTTCGCCATCATCTACTGCACCACCTGGAGTCCCCACCCCAAAGGCAGTTCCATCACTGAGATCAGCATCAGTTGAAATGCGGAAGCGAGCGTAGCTAGTTCCGGCAGCAATATCTGGCCCGGTAGTTCCAATATTGTTCCAGGTTAGAGTAGCTGTTGTACCTGTGCTGACAACTGTTGCTGTTGTCCCTTCATCAGCATCAAACACACCATCTACATCAAAGTCAATCCAGCCTACAACAGTTGCAGTTTCAAGGGTTCCATTGGTGACAGGAATCGTCAAGGTGTAGGTTGTAGTCCCCGTAGACAGTGCTGGAATGGTAGCTGGATCAATTGCTTCTTCGTCGTCTGGAGTCCCCGTTACATCATCGTCGGTTGCATCCAGGTTGTTATCTGTGCCATCCACATAACCATTAGCGTCCCGATCAGGGGCAACTGTTCCTAAGAACAAATTACTGATGATCTGGTGACTGGGGCCACCATCTGCTTGCAAGGTCAGATAAGTTGTACTGCTAGGAGCATCTCCGTAGTCATTGCGGAATAAGCCAATGTCTAAGTTGTAGTTGTTCTGGCCAAAATCCCCAGATGTAAAGGTAATCACTGGAATTGCGCCGACTAAAACAGCGTCGGAATCAATAGTATCGCTGGTTCCTGGTGCAACTCCAGTTGGGGCATCTGCTGGGGACAGAACATAATTCTCTAGCAGTGCTCCTGCTCCAAAGTCGGTTGCTACTAACCGAATTTCGTAACCTGTGTTAGGGTTAAATGCTGCAGTTGGAACAGAGAGGAGAAACTCCCCATTTGTGGTCGTTGTAATTGCAACAGGGGTCACTCCTCCAACTTCGTAAAGCTCAACCGTGACCCCATTTGGAATACCTGGTTCTCCCGCATCTTGAATCCCATCGGCATCAATATCAATCCAAATGCGATCGCCAAAAACAGTTGTCTGAGGCAGTTGACTGACGTATTCTAGATCGCCTAAGCCATTGGCTTTATTAAAAACAATACCACCGCCCACACTTCCACCTGCTGGCCCCGCAAAGATCTCAACCGACCGGGCTCGACTACCATTTGTATTGCTGAGCTGAATAAACCCACCAGAGTTGACTCTCAGAGGATCAAGCGCAGTTGTAACAATGCTGCTATACCCTGGAACTTGAGCTAATCCTCCTTGCGCTGTCTCAGCATGAGAGGTACCAAGATTCTCCTGATTATAAAATTCCCTAGGAGTTGGTGGGGTTGTTAGGTCTTCAATTGTCCAGGTTCCATTTCCATTCGAAGCTGCCCGCAAAATATCACCACCACTAGCTGCTTCATAACCGTTTGTGGTCGGGCGAATCCCAGTCAAGTCTGGTGTGTTAGGGCCAATCTGATCGGCGGTGCGATCACGGAAGCCCAAGATCATGTCCCCGTTGCCATCAAAAGCAATGTCACTCAGGATAGGTTGTGTGATCTCAACCCAGCGTTTACCGCCTTGTTCGACAAAGTCGCCAACATTTTCAGGGAAATTGTCACTCCAAGGATCCCATTCGGCTGTGCCCGTTCCGGCAGGCAAGAAACCTGCCTTGCGCTGACGAGCATAATCGAGGTCGAATTGAATCACTGGAGCAGCGCTGAAGGTTTCTGTTGTTGGGTCAAAGGTGTAAATAGAGGCATCCAGATCACCTACAGCTTGTGTGGATTCGGCACTATCTACAAAACCGATGTAAACTAGGCCATCCCGCACAGCTAAAGCAAACGGGCGAACGTCATCTGCAACCGCTGAACCTGTGAAGTCAATGCCACCGATAGAGCCCGGAAGACCAGAAATCAAATCAAAGGCTTCAAGGCTACCATCCGTGAAGCGAGGATCACCAGGAACATAATCCACAGGAGTTGTTGGATCGGCTGCGGTTCCCACTGGAATCTTGTAGAGACGGCGATCATTGAGGTTGACTGTCCAGATAAACTGGCGATCCTCAGAGACTTCGACATCTCCCAAAGCAACCTTACCAACCGTCGCAAAAGCCCGCTCATCACTTAAAAAATTAATGCCTACATCTCCGGGATTTTGACCTGCGGCTCCGTGAGAATAGGGGCCAGCAGAATCGACCCCAAAGAAGTCGTCCAAATTAATGAATGGAGTAACCGCATTAGCATTATTGGTATCAACTCGATAAATCGCATCATTGCCCTGGGGCCCAATATCCGCATGACGTTTCTGAAAGGCAGCCGCGAACAGGTCTGCTGCTTCCGAGTGGTAAGTCAATCCATGAGTGGCCCCAACCTGGCCAATAGTGACTAGGGTTGTCTTACCAGGGGGATTGACAGGATTGGGGGGGTTTCCAGTTTGAGCTGCAATGTAGTTAAGATCAATAATTGCTGGTTCAGCTTCATCTGTGATGACTGTGTTGTCTGAGAAAACATAGCAGGTTGCAACTAATTTCGGTGGCGTGGTTCGGTTAGTAAAGTCTGTAGGTCGGTATAAAGCCAGGTTCGCTGTGACGTTGGCGACCCCACCATCAACAAAAGCCACATTGGAAACAGTATCTGCGCTAGCTGGCGGAGTCACCAAGGACGTGTTGAAAAGGCGGTCGGAAATACCTGTGAACTCTAACCGAACGGGAGTATTGTCAGGCACTGTCAGGGTGTAGGTTCCATTTGCCGCCGTTGTAGTAGTTGCAATCAGAGTGCCATCTGATCCAAAGGCTGTAACAGTGATGTTACCGACTCCAACATCACTTTCAGCATCAATAGCAACCGTAGCATCTGCAGGACTTATAGCACCATCATTATTAAAATCAAGGAAGGCTTGTCCAGTGATGTCAATGAGTACGCCCTGCCAATTCTGTTGAGTGGCCGGACTGAACACTTCAGGTACTACAAATTCACGGGTTCTAACATCTAGATTCCAGTTGCCGCCTTTGTCAGCATGGCCCGTGAGGCTGGTGGAGGCAGCAATCTCTGCTCCAGTTAACCGTTGGAGGTTTTCAATAAATTCAGCTCCGGCATCTCCTACGGCAACGTGACAACCGTATAGCAGGAGGGTTGGACGCGATCGCCCCGAATCTCCTTGAACGAGGGGAACTCTGGAGAACCAGCTCTGCAACTGCTCGGCGTAATGTGCCAAAGTTCCTAAGCTTAACTGAGTATCTCCCAAAGATAAACAGCCTGGGGAGCCGTGGGAAACGATGTGAACTGTGTAAGACGTATGAAAGTTTGAATAACTGTTTGAATAGTGATTGAGAGCTTCGGTAATTTGTTGAACGCCGTCTTGCTGAGCATTCAGGAGAAACACCTTGATTCCGGGCAAGGCTCCAGCAATCAGATCCTGACAGTGAGGAACCTGAGCATCGATGAAGAGAATCTGTTGAGTGGAATTGACTGCGCTGAGTATAGATTGTGCCTGGGTCAAGAGCATGTTAGATCTCTCCATTTCCTTTATTTTGACGGGTTTTGAGAAATTACTTCTATAAAGTTACCGAAGACAAGGCTATTACTGAGTAATAAAAACTACATCGCCCCAAGCCGATCTGCGGTTCCGATTTGGAGTATAGCACTATCCCGTTCATCCAGAAGCCGAAGTTTTTTGTGAAGGCTTTTTCGTAAAAAAAATCAAGGCATTCTTTGTGGGGAATGCCTTGATTTTACTGTCTTGACTTTAACGTACTAATTCACCTGATTAACTCCAGGCTAGAGAGCCTTAACGTTGAGCTGAGTCTTGCAGTTCTCCAGGGCGAACCGAGATCTGTTGGGTTTCACTGCCCCGTCTCACCGTAACCTTCAACGGCTGACCGATGCGGCTTTTCTCAACTAAAGCTTGTAACTGTTCCGCACTTTTTACCGCTGCGCCATCGATCTGAGTAATTACGTCTCCCCTTCGAACTCCTGCCGCTGCGGCGGGACTATTCGGAATCACCTGCATCACTAACACTCCGTCCACTTCTGGAATCGTGAAAGGGGCATTTGGATCATCATTGAACTGCTTTGCGACCTCCGGAGTCAGGCTCAACATCCGAATCCCAATAAATGGATGGGAAATCTTCTCTCCCCGAGCCAGTTGATCCTTGATTTCCTTAGCTTTGTCAATCGGAATTGCAAAACCAATACCTTGACCATCGGCCCGAATCGCTGTGTTGATGCCAATGACTTCACCGCGATCGCTCAATAAAGGCCCACCGGAGTTGCCAGGGTTAATCGCGGCATCCGTTTGAATGAAATCGAGGCGCTTGTCCGGAATCCCCACTTGGGCACTAGACCGATTCAGGGTGCTAACAATCCCCAGAGTTACAGTATTGTCCAGTCCCAAGGGATTACCTAGGGCGATCGCCCAATCCCCGACCTGAACTTGAGCTGAGTTCCCCAAGGGGGCCACAGGCAAATTGCTACCGTCAATCTTGACTACAGCCAGATCAGAGGGTTCATCGGAGCCTCGGACTTCTCCTTGAAATTGCCGTCCGTCTCGCAAGATTACCGTTACTTTGTCCGCTCCCTTGACCACATGGGCATTGGTTAGGATCATTCCGCTGCTATCGACAATAAAGCCCGATCCTTGGCCCTGCTGACGATATTCTCGGGGCGCTTGGGACGTTCCCTCTTCCCCAAAAAACCGTCGAAAGAAGGGATCATCAAAAAAGGGATCAAGATCACGGGTAACGGTTCGTTCGGTGTCAATCCGCACAACGGCAGGCCCAACCTTATCAACGGCGGCGGCCACAAAATTTCGTACCGCTGGGTTAGTTGGTGCTACTGCAAGGGGTTCAGCAGCCTGAACGAGGGTTGCTGAACTGACTGGATTGTCAGCGCGAGCCGGGGACAGTTTTGGAAAAGCCCGCAAAGAAGTTAGGGTCAAACCAACACTGAGTAAAACAGTGACTAAATAACCACCCACTTGTCGTAGTGCAAAGGGTTTGCGCTCAGGCGTTCGCATGAATTTTTTTCCTCTAGTTAACTTTAGTTTACCAACCTACTTACTACTCAATCGATCAGGTAGAAATCCTTCTCCTAACAGCTTGATAAAAATACAGCCGTTTTTGTTCAGATGTGATACAAAGTGATCCCCCTAAATTCTCCCTAAAAAAGGAGACTCCAGTGGCTGAGATGTCCCTCACTGATCTTAAAAACTGCTGTAGTTCTGATGAAGATAGTAATGTGAGCGTCTTGCTTCTCTTTTAGAATTACTTTGGAATTACTATAGATACCTTCTAGACACTCTATGATCAGATCTTAGCTCAGAAACTTTCTTTCCTACAAACTGAATGTATGGATTTTTCTTGACAGTTGAATATTTTAAAACCCAATATTTACCTCTCTTGAACGGCTTCTGGTGTCTCATACATCTCAGCCGGAGGAACGAAAATTCCTGTCGTCTCATTATCGGGTGAAGAGGTAACCTGGCTAAATAAACGGTTCATCTCCCGTTGTAAACTATCAATTTCCCGAAAGGGTTCCCAACGAACTAAAGGCATAATTTTCATCTCCTTAAATTCGACAGTTAAGTTGCCTTCTGATATTAAGAATACTCAATCGGACTATACTTGTGAATTCGGTTTTGAGACTGAATCAGGAGAAATAACCGTACCTATATCATGTTAGGTTGCGGGGTTATGCTGCTGCGGATTGCCCAAACTAGCTTTACGTCCTGAATCTTGAAATATACGCTGGAAATATACGCTGAAAACAGATCCTTAAAACACACTTTCAATTCAGATTCAATTCAGACTTGGATCGTTCATCCCGCTGGGTTCATTTGGGCCAAAAGCTTGACGACTTCCAATAGATCTGAACTTTGAACTGGAGCAGTTCTGGGTTTCTGAACGCCATTCAACGATTCGGGTTGGTTCAAGCTCAGAAGATGCTGTTTCATTTCGTATAGTTGCCAAGCTCGTTCAGACAAGATTGACAGATCAAGATCGGGAGCCACCTGCAAACGGATTAACAAAACTCCTTCTGACTGGGCTTCAAACGCTTGAATGGAGATGTTGTCCTGACCCCAATCTGCCTGCAAGATTTGGAAGGTAAGGAGGAATGCTTGCCAGTGAACACCGTCTTTGAATGCTAAGTTGAGGGTGGTTTCTGTGGGTTGAAACAGCTTAGTAAATTCCCCAGGGGCAAGGGTTTTATCCAGATCCCGTGGGCATCGTTCCTGCTGATCACCTTTCAGGTAAAGGTAGTCGCAGAGAATCCTATTCAGTTTAGTCTCCTGGTTAATTTGCCATGCTTCAATGCAGGCTCCGGTGAGGGTGACTGCGGTAAAGTTGGTTTCTAGCGCCTGCACCCCGGAGAGATCAGCCTCTCGCAAATTGGCCTGGGTTAAATCGGCTTGGCTCAAATCAGCTTCTTGTAGATTCGCCTTCCAGAGATCGGCTTGGCTTAGGTTAGTTTGACTTAGATCAGTCTGTTGCAAGTTTGCGTTCCACAGATCGGCCCCTTGCAAATCAGCTTCTCGCAAGTCTGCGCCCCATAAATTTGTACCGATCAAGCTTGCTCCCCTCAAATCTGCCCGCCAGAGATAGGCTTCCTGTAGATCAACGTCTCCGAGGTTCAGGCTGGCCCCATTGCCATTGATGATTTCCCAGACCAAGCGCCATTTTTCAGCAATTCGAGTGGCACTGTCCAGAGTTACCGCCTTAAGGTTGACCCCGCGTAGATCCGCTTGCCAGAGATTAGCGCCACAAAGATTTGCTTCGGTTAAGTCTGCACCCCGCAGGTCTGCTTCTCGCAGATCAGCCTCCCAGAAACTGGCTTTACCGCCATCAGCTCCCCGTAAGTCAGCTTTCCAAAGGGTTGTTCCACTCAGATCTGCGCCGGTGAGATTGGCTCCACTGAGATCGGCCCCCCAAAGATTGGCTTCCCCGAGGTCAGCTTCTCGCAGATCGGCTCCCCACAGTTTGGCTCCCCAAAGATTGGCCTTCCAGAGATTGGCCCCAATCAGATTTAAGCCCTGCAAATCAGCGGCAATCAGGTCGGGCTGGATGGCTTCATGGGTGGCCCGCCAGTGATTCCAAACTTCAATTCCTTGTTGCAATCGTGCAATGAGTTCTGCCTGTGCCATTTCAACCTTTAAGGAATTGTTTATTCACCTTCTCTTCTAACAAATTTCTAGTAAAACCGAAAAAACTTTAAATATTCACACCGAAAAGTTTACAAAACACTTTTGAGGGTAAAAATTAATTAATTTATCTCCGCTATGAACAACATCCTTATCCCTTTTTTATTCATGCGAATCCGAACCAAAATTCTCCAAAATAGTCATGGGAGTAAGTTCAATAAATCTGGTTAAGCTCTCTTGTAGAACCTTTTGTCAAGGGAAGAGAGATAGAGGGAAGTTCTCTATTAAGTTGACTGGGAACACTGGCGTATTTGGCCAAAGCTAAACTTTTGGGGGTTTTTGGTAGGACTCTATTCTTCGACCTGTTTTAAAATTTGTATTAAATTTAACTCAGTAACTTTTAAAACTACAGATTCTAAAAAAATTGGATCAAGAAATAGATCGGAAAAACTTGTGAATTTTAATCTAAAAGTCTATGATAGAACCAAAGACAAGTAACTCTTGCTCGGAGAAACCATGAAAAATACGGTTTATAGACCCTCTTTTGACGTTTAAAGAAAGTATTTATTAGTCAAGACAGATGGTTTATTTCTAGGTGTTATGGAGGTCATTTTCGGAGATTTGGAGAAGTGAATCCAGAGGATTAATACGGTTTTTTAAAAACTTTCAGGAAGTTACAATCAAATCTCAGTAGAGAGATACAGTAGAAAAAGCACGGTAGAAACTTTGAGTCGGTTTTTTCTATTCGGGTGCATTTCGCAACACCAACAGCTCGAATAATTGTCGTTCATTTGATGGAGGATAGTAGATTCATTCCCTGTCCTATCAGAGGCGAGTCAGCCCAAAATTTATCTATGCTCACCCCATTAAGCACTGCTGCGCCGTACCCGATGCCAGTCAACCAAGCTGTTATGAATCAAGTGCCAATTCGTGAATTGACTCAAGAGTTAGAGACCCTCTGTCAACGTAGAACAACAGGAACATTAGTTCTGAACACTGCCAGTCAGGAAGGCAAGCTGCATCTTGTCGAAGGTCAACTCCTTTACGTAACCAGTGACTTTCATCGAGTCAGGCGTTGGTATCGGGCAACGAAGAAAAGTTGTCCGAATTGGAGACCTCAATCTGGACTGTTGTCCCTAGATTCTGAAACTCCCTGGGAATATCAGTTGCTCGATCTGGGGATTACCGATGAACAGTTAACCATTGCTCAGGCTAAGGCCGTTATGGGTCAAGTCGCCCTGGAAGTTTTGTTCTCAATCGCTGAACAAACAACAACGACCTATCGATTTGAGTCCTACACAGAGCCTGCTTTAGACGTTTATCCAGGACTGACCCTATCTCAGGACGATTGGCAACCTTTACTGACAAAAGTTGCCCATCTTCAATCCCAATGGCAAACTGCAGGTTTGGGGGGGGTTAATCCAATTCTGGCTCCAATCTTGCGAAAACAGGTTGAAGCCAAGTCACTTTCTACCTGGGATAAGTATCTCAATGGCAAGTTTACCCTCTGGGATATCGCTGCTCGTTTAGGTAAGTCGGTCACCTCAGTCGCCCGTGCCCTCTTACCTTTAGTGAATAAGGGATTAGTACAGTTACGCACGGTACCGGATTTGCCCGATCCAGGATTTCAGTTGGCTCCGACAGGCCCAGATGGGAATTCGGGAGGAGCCGTTACATTTGCATCTTCTACCCCTGAAGAAGGATTAGAGGGTCTTGAGTTGGAGTTTGCTTCTCCTTCAGGCCCTGCCAATCAACCGCTGATTGCTTGTATTGATGATAGCCCTGTTGTGGCCCAAACCCTGAAGAATATTCTGGAGCCTGCTGGCTATCGTGTATTAGGGATTCAAGATCCAGTACAGGCTCTAGCCCAGATTGCCAAGCACAAGCCAGATTTAATCTTTCTCGATTTGGTTATGCCCCATGCGAATGGTTATACAGTCTGTCAATTTCTGCGAAACGCACCTCTATTTCGGAATACTCCGGTCATTATCTTGACCAGCCGAGACAACGTTGTTGATCGGAGTCGAACCATGTTGGCGGGCGCGTCGGGCTTCCTAGGGAAACCTCCTAAGCCAAAGGAGACCTTGAGAATGGTCAGTAAATATCTCTCTGCTTCAGCATCTTCTAAAAACTCCTCTTATTAAGCCAAATCAAGAAAGCTAGGCTAGAAAAATCAGGCTAGAAAAACCAGGCTAGAAAAACGGGTCAAAAACCATTTGCAACGTAGCAATTCAATTGACGTTGAACCCAAATTTTAATATTAATAAAGGTGTTTTTACCATGGCAAGCATATTAGTGGTAGAAGACAGTGCCACAGAGGCCAAGCTATTGACAGACTATCTACAAAAGTCGGGGTTTAAGGTGCTGAGTGTGACAACAGCAGAGGCTGCAAAAGCACTCCTAGAACAGCAAAGCTTTGATGCTATTTTGATTGATGTTGTTCTGCCAGGTCAAAGTGGATTTGGGCTGTGTCGGGAGTTAAAAAACCAGGAGAAAACGGCTCGAGTTCCGATTATTATTTGCTCTAGTAAAGCTGAAATAATTGATAAAACCTGGGGTATAAAACAAGGTGCATCTGTCTATCTCACAAAGCCTATTAATGGGCAAGAAATTGTGGAAACCCTTAACCAACTTATTTCTGCTTCATGATGAAAGCTCAATGTTCGCCCTCAATGGTTCAGTCCTTTCTCAGTGTTCGTCTAGGCCCTGAATTTCAGCTTCTCTTATCCACTCAACCGCTGCTTGAAATCCTCAATTTGAATCCTCGTCATCTTGTTTCAGTTCCGCAAATGCCTGCCTCTGTGGTTGGTGTTTGTACTTGGAAACAGGAGGTTTTATGGATCATTGATTTGGCAAATTTGTTGGGCTTAGGGTCTCAATTGACCGCCAATGTCCTGACTTCCCATTGTTCTGTGCTCGTGATGAAGACTCAGAATGGAAACCTGGGTTTAATGGTCAACCAAGTGGGGCAAGTTGTTTCCTGCAACCCAGCTCAAATTCAGCCGATTTCTTCAGAATTTCAGTTCGTTAACTTAATCGGATTTCAAGAAAAACTGATGCGAGAGTTCTGGATTGATCCCGCCAATACCATCAACCCAATTCTGGAAGTTGAAACAGTCGTTCAATTTTTGAATTCGGCCTCTGCATAGTGTGGTTCAGACTACAAATTAATAAATCTTCAAGCCTAGCTTAACTCTGTATCTCACCCTCTGTCCTTTAACCTTTGAACGATCAATGTCTAACAACAATTCTTCCCTCCGGTTAACCATGACTGAGCCCATGAACGAACCTATGCAATCAACTCCCATACATATTGAATCTGAAGTCCAGCCTCCCTTTACGGCTCAACCTCAAGCCCTTGGACTAAAAGCTAAAACGACAGCCCTGGCCAGAGAGTTATCGGTATTGCGGCTCAATATTGACAGCCGAGTCAATCAACTCCAATCCTTGATTGAACGGGAAGGTGCCGCCGCAGAACGGGCCGAACTCCTGAATGAAATCACATCTGCCATGCGGGAATCCCTCAATCCGCAGAATATTTTTAGAACGGCGGTAGAACAAGCTCGGGTTGCCTTGCAGTCAGACCGGGTTGCGGTTTACCAGTTTGATCCCCAATGGCAGGGAACCATTGTTTCGGAGTCTGTTGATCCTCAATGGCCGTCAGCTCTGGGGGCAATGATTGCCGATCCCTGTTTTGCGGATCGCTACGTTGAGTTTTATCAAGCTGGACGGGTCAAGGCGACCTCGGACATCTACAACGCGGGGTTGACAGAATGCCATTTGAATCAGCTCGAACCCTTTAAGGTCAGAGCAAACTTAGTGGCTCCGATTGTCGCTAACCAACAACTGATGGGGCTGTTCATTGCTCACCAATGTTCGGGGTCGCGAGTTTGGCTAGAGCCTGAGATTGAGTTTTTCCGTCAATTGGCGGTGCAGCTCGGTTACGCCTTGGATCAAGCTCTGTTACTCCAACAGCAGCAAGTGGCAACCCGTCAAGCTCAGCTTCTCAACCACATTACAGCCCAGATTCGTCAGTCTCTGGATGTGGATAACATCTTGGTAACCACGGTCGAAGAAGCTCGAGCCGCCCTAGAGTGCGATCGCGTCATCGTCTATGAATTTGATGCCAAGTGGCAAGGAACGATCATTGCCGAATCTGTAGATGCCAAATGGCCGAACGCATTGGGGGCAATGATTGCCGATCCTTGCTTTGCCCAACGCTACATTCAACCCTATTTGCGCGGTCGAGTTCGGGCCACTGAAGACATTGAGAATGCTGGACTGACAGAGTGCTACCTGAATCAGCTCAGACCCTTTGAGGTGAAAGCCAATCTGGTGGCTCCAATTGTGGTGAATCAAAAACTGATGGGGCTGCTGATTGCCCATCAATGTTCTGCCCCCCGAGCTTGGACAGAACTAGAGATTGACCTAATGCGTCAGGTGGGGATTCAACTGGGCTACACCCTGGATCAAGCCTACTTGCTAAAACAGCAGCAAGCCGCCGCCCGACAAGCCCGATCCCTGAACGAGATCACAACCAAACTGCGAAACTTTAGCCAACCGCAGGAATTGTTTGAGCTGATTGTGGAAGAGGCTAAGGTCGTTCTTCAATGCGATCGCCTGCTGATTTACCAGTTGGATGAAGATTGGATGGGGACAGTAGTTGCTGAAGCCGTCAGTCGAGGCTGGTCAAAAACTTTGGGTCGGCAACTCAAAGATCCTTGTATTCCCAGTCATTTCGGCAAACTGTATCTGCGGGGGCGGGTTAGCAAAATCGAAAATGTGAATGAAGATGGCTTAGAAGCCTGTCACGTTGAAATGCTGGAATCCTATGAAGCCAAAGCCAATATGGTCGCTCCCATCGTGGCAGAGAATCGATTGAA
Organism: Microcoleaceae cyanobacterium; assembly: GCA_051652765.1. Classification (GTDB taxonomy): domain Bacteria; phylum Cyanobacteriota; class Cyanobacteriia; order Cyanobacteriales; family Microcoleaceae; genus JBHJGO01. The sequence continues at coordinate 14,304 of JBOFUV010000041.1, forward strand.
CGCATTGTTGATTGCCCAGCAGTGTTCGGGGCCGCGAATTTGGCAAGAATCAGAAATTAGCTTTATCCAACAGTTGGCAACCCAGGTGAGTTTGGCTCTGGATCAGGTGATCCTGCTGCAAAAACAGGAATCGGCGGCAGAACAGGCGCGGCGTTTGAACCGAACCAGTTCGCGGATTCGGGAGTCGCTAGTGTACAGCGATATCCTGGATGCCACTGTTGAAGAAACCCATAGTGCTCTCAATGCTGATCGAGTGGTTGTTTATCAGTTTGATGCCAATTGGCAAGGAACAATTGTGGCTGAGTCCGTCAGCGCAGGGTTTCCGGAGGCATTGGGGGCAAACATTGATGACCCTTGTTTTGCTCAGAATTATGTCAAGCCTTACCTCAAAGGCCGAGTCCAAGCCACCGCAGATATCTACGAAGCCAACCTGACCGAGTGTTACTTAAAACAGCTCGAACCCTTTGAAGTCCGGGCCAATCTAGTGGCCCCAATTATCACCAACCAAAAACTTCATGGGTTACTCATTGCCCATCAGTGTTCTGGCCCCCGCAAGTGGTCAAATCAAGACATTGATCTGCTCCGACAGATTGCGGTTCAGGTGGGCTATGCCTTGGATCAATCTTCTTTGCTGGAGCAACAACGGATCGCCACCCAACAGGCGTGCTGGCTGAGCGAAACCGGGTCTCGGATTCGAGAGTCCTTAGACTTTGATCAAATTTTGCAGACCGCCGTTCAGGAATTATTACCTTTGATGCAGGGCGACCAAGTCCTCGTCCATGAATTTAACAATGATTGGCAGAGTCGCATTCGTTCATCGGCTTCAAAGCTAGAACTAGACCTGAAGTTTGGGGCTCCAAAACCTACAACAAAGCTCGCCAATTATGGAGACTTCGATCCAGAACTGGCAGGATTCCTGGCTATCCATGCCGAATTTTCCCCAACGTTCTCAGCTGAAACAGTTAAGTTGTATCGTCAAGGACAAGTTCACATTCTCAGCGATATTGCACAGGCTGATTTAACCCAATTCCAAATTGAGCAGTTGCACCAACAGCATGTCAAAGCCAGTCTGAGCGCACCAATCTTTATTAACCAGAATCTCTATGGCTTGATCGAGGTGCAGCAATGTTCTCAGCCCAGAACTTGGATCAATGCGGAAACTGAACTGCTCAAACAAGTCGCATTGCAAATCGGCTACGCTCTGGAACAGGCCCAACTCCTGCAACAGGTACAACAGGCTCGCCAAATTGCGGAACAAGTGTCCACAGAACAACAGCAACAAAAGCAAGTTCTCGAACATCAAATCGAGACATTCTTAGGTGATATTGAAAACTCCTTTGAGGGAGATTTAACAGTCCGAGCCCGAGTCACCGAAGGGGTTATGGGAACAGTTGCAGACTTTTTCAATGCCACCATTGAAAATCTCCAACAGCTTGTAGTTCAAGTCACCTCTGCGGCCAACGTGGTAAACGGGACTGCCCAGAATAGTGAAGCTGCGGTCAAGAACCTTTCACAAGCAGCAGTCAATCAAGCAGAGGCGATCGCCAACGCCCTCAGCCAGATTCAAACCATGGCCAGTGCTACCCAAACCGTTGCTCAAAGCGCCAAAGCCGCCGAAACTCAAGTGCTGAATGCCAGTCAAATCCTGCAACAGAGTGATGTGGCCATGAATCGCACCGTTGAAGGGATTACGGCGATTCAGAAGACAGTTTATGCCACGGCTCGCCGCGTGAAAAATTTGGGGGATGCCTCCAAGAAAATTTCTCGCGTGGTGCAACTGATTAGCGAATTTGCCAACCAAACCCACATTCTGGCCCTGAATGCCTCGGTAGAAACCACCCGAACCAATCAGGAAGACCTGGGATTTGCCACGGTTGCCAGCGAAGTTCGGAGTCTGGCGGAGCAATCGGCGACAGCAACCCAAGAAATTGAACAAATTGTCGAGGAAATTCAAACTGAAACCCAGGAGTTAATTCAAGCCATGAAAGTCGGCATGAAACGAGTCATTCTCGGAACCACCCTCGTGAATGAAACTCGCCAAACTTTAACGAACTTAGTGGAGGTCAGTCAGCACATTCGCGTCCAGGTGGAAGACATTGCCCAATCTGCCACTTCTCAAGCCCAAACCTCTAGCGAATTATCCGCTACGGTGGAAGCAGTCGCCGCGATCGCCCATTCAACCTCTGAATATTCAGTCAAAGTCGCGGAGTCTTTTAATCAACTGCTGACCGTTGCCGGAGATTTGCAAAAGGGCGTTGCTCAATTCAAGGCTTAGCCCCAGAACACTGACCGTTAGCATCTCTCTCCTTTCTCAGAGAAGGACTTGAAGAGCCTCTCGCTTGGAGGCAAGATCCCACACCACAGGCTTCTGTGATTCAGACGTGACCCCTTCTGGTCTCCCCCTTCATCGAGGGGGACTGAGGGGGATCAATTCAGAAACATATTTCCTCTGATGTTTAAGTCTGATGTTTAAGTCTGATGTTTAAGTTAGCGTGAATCCTGAGTTTGATTTTCCTTCTTAAACATCAGATTCCCATTCCCTTTTCCTTTCTCCTCATCACTGAATATGACCCTTGCCACCATCGACGATCAAGCCTACGAATTTTTTGTTCAGGAGTCCCTAGAGTTACTCCAGATTCTAGAGAAAGGGCTCATGACCTTGAGCCAAGACCACGACCTGGCAAAACTGCACAGCTTAATGCGGGCCGCTCACTCGATCAAGGGTGGGGCAGCCTGCGTGGGACTGATGGAGATTCAACAAATTGCTCACCATTTGGAAAATGGAATTCGGGTGCTGTACGCAGAAGACACGGTATTTGATACCGAGCTAGAAAATCTACTGCTGCAAGCCTTTGACCATCTGCGATCGCCCTTAGTCGAACAAATTGAAACGGGTCATTGCAATGCAATCCAAGCATTAAAACATTCTCAGCCAATTTTTGCTCAACTCGAAGTCAAAGTGAACCGTCCCTTGGAGGATGCAGCGGAGTTACCTGAAGTGCCCATGGAAACGGATATGACTCTGTTTCTATTTGAGGAGGAAATCTCTGTTGGCCTCAGGCGCTGGGGCGCTTTGCTGTCAAACCCAAAACAATCGATGCAGAAAATTCAGGAAGAACTGAAGAGTCAAGCAGAGGTGTTTGGCACCTTGGGCAAGATGTTGAGCCTGTCGGGATGGAGCGCGATCGCTGATGCTGCTCTGCAAGCCTTGGAAACCAATCCGCAGTTTTATCCCGAAATTGGCAAGCTTGCTCTTGCAGACTTCCTCGTTGGACAGGAGGCCGTTTTGGCTGGGGATCGGGAACAGGGAGGCCAACCCAATGAGCTGTTACTAGAACTCGCCAAAACAGCAACGACGGTCAAACCCGATATTTATTCAACGATTACCCAATACAGGCAACAAGTTGAGCAGCAGCAGGCAAACCCTACCCAGCCCCGAGAGAACACACTAGAAACTAAAGTCTTAGAAACTAAAGCGTTCAAGACTGAAACCTTGGCAGATAAAACTCAAGAATCCGCCTCTCTCTTACTGCCGAATTCTTTCAACTTTGAGCGTTCAGAATTGGAGCCTGCAGAATTTGAATTGCACCCTGTTGAACCCCTACTACCAAATGCTCAACAGAGTCCTCAACTCACTACTCAGCCCAGTATTCAGGCTACAGATTTAAACCAAAATCTCCAAGAAAACTGGCAAGAAGATTCACAAGATTTACACCTGAATTCACGGCAAGACCTACAAGAAGACTTTCAAGAAAACTTTCAAGAAGACTTTCATAAAGGTTCACATGAAGGTTTAGCTAAAAACTTAGAAGAAGACTTGCAGGAAGTCTTGCAAGAAGACGTACAAGAAGACATAGAAGAAGATTTATGGGAATTTTCGCAACACACTTTACAGCAAGTTTCCACATTAAATACTCAGCAATTGTCCCAGGTTGAAACTCGGGTTTCATCTGAAATCCTAGATGGAACCTTGATAAATTCTTCGAGTTTGGTGGGTCAAGATTCTGCAGCTAATCTTCAAGATAACCTTCAAGAAAATCTTGAAAAGAGTTCTGAAGAAAACTCTGAAGCAAGCCATAAAACTCTTCCTCAAGACAGCGTTGAAGACAAGTCAAAATCTCCCAACATTGTGCTTGCTCAAAGTTCTCCTACGGCTCAACTAGCTTTGGGAGTTCGGATTGATCTGAGCCATCTCGATTTGATTAATGACTCAGTGGGGGAACTAGTGACTCAGGACAACAGCTTCTTTCTACAAAATCAAACTGCCCAAACTGTAGTAGAAACTCTGGAAAAAAATCGAGTCAAGCTGCGTCAATATTTAGCTAGACTACAATCTCAATTGGGCAAAAATTCCTCAAAAAATCTAGAAAAAACAATTCACAATTCCTTAGAAGAATTAGATCAAATTCAGGAGTCAGTCTATGACTTAAAAGTCCTCAATTTACAAAATCGACAGGTCACAAAAAAAAGACAGCAAACGCTACAAAAAATCCAGAAATCTCTGGCAGAAACTCGTATGGTTTCAGTCATGGCCGTATTAAATCGATTTCCCCGAATGGTGCGAGATCTGGGAATCCAAAATCAAAAACAAGTTGAACTAGAGCTAAAAGGAAAGGAAACCCTATTAGATAAAGCTGTTCTAGAAAAACTGTATGATCCATTAGTTCATTTAATTCGGAATGCATTTGATCATGGCATTGAGCCTCCGGAAATTCGGATGCAAGCCGGAAAGCCTCCAGTTGGTAAGATTACAATTTATACCTATCAACAGGGTAACTACACGTATCTGGAAATTCAGGATGATGGTCAGGGAATTAACTTGGATAAAATTCGCCATAAAGCGGTTGAGAAGCAACTGGTTTCAAGTGAAGATGTCAGACGCTTGTCCAAAGATCAGTTATATGAATTGCTGTTCTATCCAGACTTTTCGACTCAGAATCAAGTCAGTTATTTGTCAGGAAGAGGGGTTGGGTTAGAAGCAGTTCGTCATCAAATCGAACTTTTGAAAGGAAGTATTTCTATCCAGTCAGAAGTTGGTCAGGGAACAAAATTTATCCTCCGACTTCCCTGGATGCTAACGATTGCTAAATTATTGGTATTTGAGAGTCAAAATTCCTTGTTTGCCATTCCTTTGGACACCCTGGCGGGAGTTGTTTCTGCATCATTGGATGAACTTAAAGGTCAAGATGGACAGGAAAAATATGATTGGTATGGACAATCTATCCCATTGGTTCATTCAATCCTTGTGGATTATCAGTATTCCAATCCTTATAATCAGACCTCCATCCAAACTAATCCTTCTCAAAAAGATAATTCTCAGAATAATGGTCAGAAAAACAATGCTCAGAAAAAACTAACACTTCTATTAATTTCCCAGGGGTTAGATACAGTTGCAATCAAGATTGATCGAGTGATCATGGAGCAAAACTTGATGATTAAACCCTTTAACAAAATTCTGAAAGTGCCTGCCTATTTGTATGGTTGCACAACCCTAGGAGATGGTCGCCTTGTTCCTGTGATTGATAGTCCTGAACTGTTAAATTATTGGTCTCAGCAGGATCAACTTGTCTCTGGAAAGTTGGATTTAGTTCCGCCTCAGGTTCGACAAACCTCTGCCAGCTTACCCACTATTCTGATTATTGATGATTCAATCACAACTCGTCATTCTTTGGGGTTAACTTTGCAAAAAGCAGGCTATCAAATTCTACAGGCTCAGAACGGACAAGAGGGATTAATACAGCTTCAAAAACATCCTCAAATTCAGATCGTCATCTGTGATTTAGAAATGCCTGAGATGAATGGCTTTGAATTTTTAAGTCACTGCCGTCGTCAGTTTTCCTCAGAACAACTTCCAGTTTTGATTCTGACTTCTCGCAATAATGAACGCCATCGTAAACTTGCTCACGAGCTGGGGTCAAATGAATATTTAACTAAGCCTTGGATTGAACCCGATTTAATTGAGACATTGAACAATTATCGAGTTAAAGATCGTAAAGTTAGCAATGGTAAAGTCCATCATTAACGCACAGGAACTGGGTAAAAGTTGGTATCAAAAATTAGTTAAACAGTTCCAAACATTGCTGAAACCATTGTTGAGTACTATCATTAACTTCAGTTTGATTGAGAGGATGGGGAAATTCCTCAAGACTTAAGGCTTCAATGGCAACATTCATCTCCCATCCAGACTCTGTTTCCCCGATCATCGGATAGGCATAGGTGAGGTTTTGAATGCGATCGCCTGCAATTTCATAGTCTCCTTTGAAACACGCTCCGATATCAGAATTTTGCAGATAAACTAATCCCCGAACTTGATTGTTTTTATCCGTTTGAAATAGGATGTACTCAGCCCCAACTTGGGCCGCTTTTGGCACATTCCCGCGAAAGCTCAGGCTTGTGTCAGCACGGGTTACAGTTGGCTTTGTTGGAAGTCCCTGGGCCTGCTGAGGAACCACCGTTAATAGACTGAGGAGAGTGATTGCACCAGTGATTAAAGCGCTAGATTTCCGGAGATTCGATCGGTTCATGGTTGTACCCTCTTTCAATTCGAACTTCACAGTTCGCAAATGTTAACGGCAATAAAATGCTCAAAACTTGTCTGGAAAAGTCCCTAAGAGCAGAGTCTTTGCCAAGTTGAGCAAGAGAATAAAAACCGTGATACTTTCAACCACAGTTTCTATTCCTAGAATTCCCGATAAATACCATCAGATCATCTGTCGCCAAGGATAAATTCCTGCCTAAGTGATCCTAGGTTTTGTCACTGAAAATTGCTGTAAATCCTGCGCTTAATCACACCTGCGCTTAATCACAGTACAAAGTTTCACGGGTATTCCGTCCAGTTGTTGGGTTTGTTCCACTCGCAACCTTGCAAAGCTTCAGCAACAGATCTTTGCGAAACAACACATCTGTAAAATCTGCCCCTTCAATATTGGCATCGGTAAAGTCAGCATTATAAGCATAGGCTCCCTCCAAGACTGCATTCTTGAGATTGGCTCGAAGCAGGCGAGCAGCATCTAGGGTCGCATTGGTCAGGTCTGCTCCTTCTAGGTTCGTATCCTGCATTTTTGCTCCAAACAGGCTCACTCCTCGCAGGTTTGCCCCACTAAAATTACTGCCCTGAAGACTAGCAAAGTTGAATTCCGAATCGGTTAACACTTGCCCAGAAAAGTTAGAATTCAGCATTGTGCGCTTTTCGTAGTTCTCTGCCTGAACCGGTAAAGTCTCAAACCCGCTCAAGCCAAAGAACAGAATCAGCACTAGAGCTAAGCCAATGATTCTGAAGCGTTGAGGCATCCTGAGGGTTATCCTCTGGCCTGAGTTTAACGAATTGTGACGAAGATTTTGTCGAAGATTTCGTCGAAAATCTCGCGCTAAGACTTTCATAGATCAGGATTTGGGGAATGAAGAGTTCAACGAGCAACAGAAACAGACTATTTTTAATCCTGCTTCTATCCTACAGTGGATTTTGCTAGTTTTAGATAGGCATAAGCAACTATGATTGCTAGATTGTCAATTTACAATGCCTCAGCCGCCCAAAGGATTACTCCTTGGGTTTGTTTTTACTGAAAGCGGGGTTTGGGGACTGAGTCCTCAAGCAGGGGTGAAAGAACGTTATCTCATTTCATAAAATGATTTATAAAATATTTTATAAATCATTTTATAAATCATTTAAAATTGCTATGTGAGCAATCTAAGAAAAATCAGTAAAATCAAAATGGGCTGTTATTTACGGCAAGAGTTCAACGGGTTCAGACTCTGATTCGTAACATTTGATACAATCTATTCCGAAACACCGCCATTGAAACCGCCATTGAAAAAGTCTTTTAAACGACTCAATATTCTTACAAAAGATGAAAACTTTGTCCTTGCACTCGAGCAAGTTCAAGTTATTGTCTCCAAGATCCTCTCCCTAGCAATGGTTGCGTTAATCCTTGCAACAACAGCACATTTGATTTTATTTCTGGGTAAGGAATTGTTATTTGATCCGTCTTTACTTTTTAAAGGTAAGCTCTTTGAGGTCTTTGGACTTTTTCTTAATCTTCTCATTGCCTTAGAAATTCTGGAGAATATCTCATCCTACCTGACTAACCATGTGATTCAGGTTGAATTGGTGATTGTGACTTCCCTGATCGCAGTTTCTCGGAAAATTATTATTCTAGATTTAGAGAAAACTACTGGACTAGATATCATTGGATTGGCGCTAGCAATACTTTCTCTTTCTATCAGTTATTGGATTATTCGGAGGGCATCAAGTCATCATGAGTAACTTCAAGCCAGTAACTTCAAGCCAGTAACTTCAAGCCAGTAACTTTAAGTCAGTAACTTTAAGTTAATCTTCTCACCTGAACCATGACAGATCATTCTAAAACAATACATTCCGAAACAGAACACTTTGCAACAGAACACTTTGAATTCGAAGCAGATTTTGTTGAGTCTCTACGCTGCATTCCAATGAATGTTCGTTATAAGCTAGACACCTGTGGCATCAAACTAAAGCTAGAGCATTGGCATCAGTTTAGTCATGAAGATCGGCAACACTTAGTCGAACAATTGGTCGAAACACCAGAGTCAGTTCAAGCCTATCGAAACCAACTACAGAACTTAGCAGAACGTTGCAGTAAGGCTCCACTGCAAGATTTGCCCATCGATCCCCATCCTCCTTGGAAAAACCAAGAAGAAGTTCCAGAAAGCGTTCAACAAAAAGCAATGGAACTAGATGTTGAAGTCACTTTGGAAGACTGGAAAAACTTAACTTTCATTCAACGTTTTGCCCTAATCAAACTGAGTCGCCCCAGCCATGAAAATCGTAATTTCCTACCTGCAATGCAGGAGTTTAGACTAAAGCCTAACCTAATCAAAACTAATCAATTAAGCCCTTTGGAGGATTAACTTCAATTCGGTGCTGCTCGAAATCAACAACAGGAACTATCTCTTTTACAAATGGGATTAAAACAGTCTGTTTGCGGTCAGGTTTCCGTTTGATCTTGGCTTTTTTGCGAGAGGAAGTTTGAGCAACTTTGGTCTCTAAGTTAGACTCCAAATCAGACGGATTGAATTGAGGAATCTCTAATACTTCGGGTTCAATTTGATGGGCCAATTCCACCTCTAAAAGGTTATTCCCCGCAGGAATCACATTGATCACCTTGCCAATCACTTCTCCAGTCACTTGATTCCAAACCTCTAAATCAATCAAGTCAATCACGTAAAATTCATCCTCCTCCAGGTGAGGGCGATCGCTCTCTGTCACAAATAGCTGACTGCCTTGCAGGGCTTCGGCTTGATTTCGATCTTCAATTCCAGCAAGCTGGACAACAAACATCGTTTTCCCTGGAATACAGCGTCCTTGAACTAATTCAACAGGCTGTGGCTCCAGTTGACCCGGTTTTTGCAGCCAGCGCCACCCGGGTTCTAAAAATCGCTCTGGAAAGTCTGTGCTGGGCAGAACCCTAACTTCCCCTTTTAATCCTTGTGCTGCAACAATTTGACCAATCTCAATCCATTCAGGCATGATATGATTTCTACGTTTTAGCATTCATTAACCAACAAATTCGTGAAGCATCACCCTCACATTTTGCGCTGCTTTCATCTATGAATATTACAATTCTATCTGCGATCGCTATTGTTTTTCTTCCTAGCCATCCCATTCTTGCTTCCAATTCCCTGATATCGGCACAGAATAAAGTTCAGCAACAAGACACTTCAGTCACAAATGAAGTGCAAAGTCACATTCGCGCCGAAGTCCAGCAAACCTTTCATGCTACCTTTACGGTTCTCAGTCTGTTGTTAGTTTTGTTGCTCTTTTTACCCACAATTACAGCGATCGCGGCCTGGTTTCTGTTAGCTAAACTGGCTCAAAAATCAGCCTTGGCCCAGCAAGAAATTGAAAGTTTGAAAATAGATGTCCTATCTCAACTTGAAACATTGCTAGATGACGCTAAAGCAGTTTTATTAACGGCTCAGCTTCCACCTGTCATTTCAGAAGATATTTTCCCAGAAACAAATGGTCACTCACACATTTTACAGCTTGATTTAGTTCAAATTCTTTCTCAAGCTCTTGAACCAGATGTTGAACAGGAGATTGAAGAAAACCTTGAATCAAATCTTGCTCAAGCTGACTGTAATCAAGCCAAATTATCAGGGGACTCTCCGTCAGATTTACTATCAGAATCTGTGCAGTTGAACCCTGCTCAGCCTGAACCTTCAAAATTGGCAAGAGATTATGTATTGCAAGCAGAAAAGTTCTTTCTGTCTAATCAGTTAGAAGCAGCTATTGATGCCTATAATCAAGCTATAAAGTTTGACCCCGATAGTCCTGAAACCTGGAACAATCGAGGTGTTGTTTTGATTAAACTACAGCGATATCACGAAGCAGTTGCATCCTATGAACAAGCTATTCAAAGGCGCACAGACTATGCAGATGCTTGGAACAATCGAGGTGTAGCCTTAGGAA
>JBOFUV010000042.1:0-40740 GCA_051652765.1 Microcoleaceae cyanobacterium
ATATGATGATTGATGAGATATCTGTGATGTAGGCAAGATGCCCACTCCAGGTTTACACTGCAAGTCAGATCGCCATGTCAACAACATTAACAAGTTAGTTTAAGGAATTTTGGAAATCCGCTCTGTAGTTCTCCCTAACCTCCAATTCTGACCGGAGGAGTAACTCACTAATCTTTGCATAACCGACAATTTGTCAGAGATAAGTAGAGTTAGGAACTAATCACATCAGGAGTGGAAATTGATGAAGCTAAACAGCACAAAATCCCTAAATCTACCGCATTCCCCAAGTCAACACCCACAAATTCAACATCTGCACATTCAACAAGCAATAGAAACCTATCAGCAAGCCGTGGAGATATTGGAGTCCTTGGGCGATCGCTTCTCTATCGGTATCATGCTGTACCACATTGGGTTCCTCAATAGTCAATTGGGCAAATCTCAAGCCGCACTTCAGGCTTACCAACAAGCCTTAGTCATCTTTCAAGACTTGGGCGATCGCTCACGGGAGGCGATCACATACTATGGCTTGGCCTTAATCTACAGTCAGCTCGGTCAAACTCAACGAGAGTTAGACCTCTACACACAAGCTCAACTCCTGGGAATTGACCAAAATCGGAACAGCGCTGTCGCCAAAACTGCATAAGCCGCTTCATGCTGGACATATATACAGTTAAGGATCTTAGTTGACTTTACTTTGGGTACTCTCACTAGAGGTTATGACCATGCAACTCTCTCCTACCCTCATTGAACGGGTTATTCTGAGCGCTTTAATCACTGTGCTGGCATCTATTCCGCTCACTCAAACCAAGACTCAAGCTGAAGTTGCGCCAAGTCACGAGAGTCATTTGACCGCCTATCACGCTGGCACTCTCAGCTTGCCCTTGCTCAAGTTTTAACGTCCTCTGGTTTAACGTCTTCTGGTTTTCCTTTAGTTAGAGTCATCTTTATGGAACCTCAACCCCCCCTCCAATCCCGTTTAGAAACCCTCCATCAAACTGGCCAACAGTACCTGCAGCAGGGTGAGTTCCTAGCTGCTTTAAAGCTCTTTCAACAACTGTTGGCGATCGCTGAGGAAACAGCCAATACTGCTCTGCAAGCAGAAGGATTAATTCAGATTGGTACTATTCACTATCATTTAGAGCATTCTGCTTGGGCAATTAAGTGTTTTGAGCGAGCGTTGATCTTTGCTCAACAGCTTCAGAGTTCCCAGAAAATTGCTGAAATTTACCAAGGAATCGGTCGAGTTTACTTTTCCTCAAAACAGTATTCTCAAGCCCTCAGATTTTACGTCAATGCCTTAGAAACTTTACAGGATCAGTCGGATTTGCTGGGCATGAGTTCTACCTTAAATTGTTTAGGTGAAGTTTACAACACAATTGGTTTGTTTGAAGAAGCCCGTCGGTGTTGTCGAAAAGCGTTACTGATTGTTGAGGAACTGGAGAAATCCTCTGAAGCTCAAGACCTTAATCTTCAGAAGCCTTTCAAAGCTTTGATTTTGCACAATCTCGGTGTCGCTGAATATCATAGAGGTCGGATTCATCAAGCTTTAGCCTATTTGCTCCAAGCTTTAGCAGTTCAGCAAAAACTTAATCATTGTCAGTCTGAAAATCCAGATGCGTGTCATTTTTCATCTCGAAAAGTAGCACTGCAGTCTGCCAAAACCCTCCAACAAATTGGTACTGTTTACCTGGCACTTGAGAAATTCAATAAAGCCTTTGATGCTTATCAAAAAGCCGAAAAAATCTATCAAGTGTATGAACAACCCGAAGTCTATGCCCAAGTCCTGAACTTTTTAGGACTTAGCTGTTATCAGCAGGGAAATACTTCACAATCGCTGTGGTACCATGTTAAGGCTTTGGAACAATTTAACCAGCTAGAGCGTGTGACATCAGAGCTTGGAAAGTTGCCCCATATACTCACTATTTACCGTGAGTTTGATCTCTTAGATGAGGGAGTGAAACTCTATCGTCGCACCCAAGAACTCCTAAAAATGCTAGGTTCGGAGGTGAGCTAAAATCAGGCTGAATCATGGGGCTTAACCATTTCCTTAATAGCCATTTTCTCAATAGCCATTTTCTCAATAGATAGTGAAGGATGGATAGTGAAAGGCTTGACTCACAAAGATGTACAACCGATTCGTTCTTCGACAGACCCTATCTTTCACTTAACTGCTCAACAGGTTGATAGCGTCTGTTTGTTTGAGCTGTCTTGGGGGCGGGGTCAACGTTTGGGGGTCAGAATTCCCTACCCTGAGCTGATGACTCAACTCTATCAAGAGTGGCAACAGATGTACCTGAGCTTCTACAAGCAGGCATTGCGGGGTCGAGTGGATCGATCGGGAAAGATTCCCCTAGCTCCTACAGATCCTAATGTTGCGATAGACTGGCATTCAAAGTTAGTCCAGGCTGAGGCCAAGCTGCTCTACCAATTTCATCGTTGGTTGCGCCATGAGGACTTATTTGAAATTCGCGCTACGATTGCCAAGGCGGTTTCCAAGTCAGTTCCCCAGTCCTCAAGTCAATGGCCGAGTTTTCCATCCCAGGTTGATGTGTTTCTCACGGCTAGCCCCCTTGATTTGGCGCGTCTACCTTGGGAAGCCTGGGAAATTGGCACTGAATTCACCGCCACTGGCAAAATTCGGATTGTCCGCAAGCCGCTCAATATTCGCAGTGAAACCCAGTTATCGTGCCACTCAAGTCGAACGCGTCGGATGAGAGTGCTGGCCATTTTAGGGGATGAAACGGGGTTGGATTTTAAGGCGGATAAGGATGCGGTGCGATCGCTCTCTCCCCTAGCTGAAATTTGTTTTGTGGGATGGCAACCGGGCAAAGGAGCCGGAGAACTTCGAACTGAGATTGCTGAAGCGATCGCGGATCGCCAGGGATGGGATGTATTATTCTTTGCTGGACATAGCAACGAAGCCGAACTCGTGGGCGGCGAATTGGCCGTTGGCCCCAAGATCTCACTTTACTTGAATGAGTTGATTCAACCTCTCACCATTGCCAAGGAACGAGGTTTGCAATTTGCCATGTTTAACTCTTGTAAGGGTTTAAGCTTGGCGAATGCTCTGATTGATTTGGGGTTGTGTCAAGTGGCGGTGATGCGAGAGCCGATTCATAATCAGGTTGCCCAGGAATTTTTGTTGCATTTTCTCCGGAGTCTAGGGGCCTATCAGGATGCCCATGATGCCTTGTTGTCTGCCTGTCAATTTCTCAAATTGGAGAAGCAATTGACCTATCCCAGTGCCTACTTGATTCCTTCTCTATTTCGCCATCCTGACGCTCCAGTATTTCGCCTAAGACATACTTATTGGCTCGATCGGGTCAAACAATGGCTGCCCCGCAAGCGGGAGGCGATCGCCCTCAGTGCTGTATTAGTTGCCAGTTGGCAGTTGAGTTTACAGGAAGTTCTGCTGGATCAGCGAATGTTAGTTCAGACTCTCTATCGTCAGTTGACCCATCAAGTGTCCAGAACCGCCTCACCACCGATTTTGCTGGTTGGAGTGGATGAAGAGTTTATCATGCGTAATAAAATCTCCAATCCCAAACCCTTTGATCGTCAGTTGCTCGCTCAGATCATCGATCGATTGGTGGCGGCAAATGTTACGGTCATCGGCCTTGATTATCTGCTGGATCGATACCAACCGGGGAACGATGAACGCTTGGCTGTGTCCATTCGAGGGGCCGTTCAAGACCAAGCCACCTGGTTTACCTTTGTGAGTAAGTTTAAGGAACGGAACTGTTTTGTGGATACGATTCCAGAGTTGGCTGATCCGAGCTGGAGCTTGAGTGGGGATTTAAGTATTTTGGGGGAGATTCCGCTGTACATGGCCTTATTGTCTCAACCTCAGGAACAGTCCCCCGATGCCTCCTGTCCTGCACGTTTGCCCTTTTCCTACCTTGTAGCCTTGAGTCACTGGATGCAGGTTGAGCAATCGAACCCGCCCCAGCCCAAGTTAACGGCTTCGAACCAGTGGCTGAATCAGATTAGAGTCAGCTTGACTGACGAGACCGGAGAAGACTATCAAACGCTATTTTCTCCTCGCTCTACCCAGCACCCTGTTACCCTACTGGCGTATCGGCTGAACCAATGGTGGTTGCATCCCGTGATTGATTATTCCATTGCACCCCAACACGTGTATCAACTGCTCCCAGCTTGGCAACTCTTGCAGGAACCAATCGCTACTTTAGACTTGCCTCCAGAACCCTTTATCGCGTTAATTGCTCCATGGGGCTACGGCGAAGCAGGCATTGACCAGGATGGAGAGGATAACTTTCCAGTTCCCTTGGCCCTAGATTACTGGCGATCGCAGGCAACGACCGAGACACAAGCCTCCATGCCAGAGAAAATGCCAGGGGCCGAGGTTCATGCCTACATGACCTATCATTTTCTCCATCAACGGTTTGTGGTTCCGATTCCTGATCTCTGGATGATTTTAGTCTTTGCTTTGATTGGCAAAGGGGCAACCCTGGCAATTCGTCAAGCTCCCGCTCAACGGGCAAGGTGGATACTGCTGTTGATTGGGGCAACGGGACTTTATGGACTGATCAGTTTACAACTCTACATTACTGGAGCCATTCTGCTGCCGTGGAGTTTACCCGTGATCACCTTGTGGATTTATAGTCTGTTTGCTCTGCTGGAGAGAGAGTCTTATGGCTAAGTTGATTGAGTCGTCATCTATGCCGTTTGCGCTGATTGCAATTCTAGGCTAGCAACTTCCAATAAGGCCCAAACCGTCACAACAGCATGAGGGTCATCGCCCCAGGCATCTGGAAGCAACGCTTGAGCAGCTTCAGCATCAGCCAATGTGAGCAAACCATACTGATTGACCCGTTGAGCAATGGGAGCTAACGTTCCCTCCCACCGCCCACAATTCAACAGGGAAGATGTCCAAGTCTCGTCAGAGAGATCGTATCCCAGCAAACTCAACCGGGGATGATCCCTTGGCACTGTTTCTTGGAGCGCATCGGCAAAAAGCAAGTAATACTCTCGATCGGAACGGGGAGCAGGTAAACATTGAAGGGTTGCCGATAATTCGTCCAAAGATTGCAACAGATAATCCCCTGATTCCTCAACATAGGGATTGGCCCAACTATCAATCGTTCGGACTTGTTGGAGATGGGGCAACCCTAGAAAGTTGAGATAACCTTCCCATTCTGGATCGCCCACACCACGAATTGCTCTGGTGCTTAACCACATTGGTCTAGAAGCTACTGAGGAGCAAAATTAATTAACCTCCAGCTACAGCGGGAACGATACTGACTTCGTCGCCATCACTCAGGACGGTTTGAGTTCCTTCTAGGAACCGAATATCTTCGCTATTGACGTAGAAGTTCAGAAATCGACGGGGCTGACCACTGTCGTCACAGAGACTATTCTTGATACCGGGACAGGCTGTCTCTAAAGAATCAATCAGCTCTAGGATGCTCGCCCCTTCGCAGTCTAGGGTGGCTTGATTATTGGTGAACTTTTGCAGAGGGGTTGGAATCAAAACTTTAACAGTCATAGTCAAGTCGTTAGTGATTTAAGAGTTATCTGAGCACTATAGCAATCAAAAATGATTCATAAGAGGTCTATAGAGTGGGCATCTAGCCTGCGTGAGCTAGATGCCCACTCTACATTCACACTACAAATCAGATTGCTATA
This sequence comes from Microcoleaceae cyanobacterium, assembly GCA_051652765.1. Taxonomy (GTDB): domain Bacteria; phylum Cyanobacteriota; class Cyanobacteriia; order Cyanobacteriales; family Microcoleaceae; genus JBHJGO01. The sequence continues at coordinate 5,647 of JBOFUV010000042.1, forward strand.
ATAGCTTTGCAATCTTGATATTAGGTAGGTTGGTGTTACGTTACTTGGCACCCAACCTACAAACTTTGTCTAGGCAAACTCCTAAACCAAAACCTGCTGCCACTCCAATCGCTCCAGGGTGCGGGCTCGCTCTAGGGCCTGCTCGAAGCATTCGAGTTTAGCATCAATAGTCAGGGGTTCACCGACATATCCTTGAACCGCTTCCTGAGTCTTGAGACCATTGCCCGTAATATAAGCAACGGTGGTTTCTTCAGGGTCAATCTTGCCTGCTTCGACCAGTTTCTTCAGGACAGCAATGGTGGTTCCTCCAGCGGTTTCGGTAAAGATGCCTTCAGTTTCTGCCAAGAGCTGAATCCCTTCAATAATTTCGGCATCGGTGACTGATTCAATGTGACCATTGGTTTTTTTAGCCAGTTCTACCGCATAGATGCCATCCGCAGGGTTCCCAATCGCAATCGACTTGGCAATGGTGTTGGGCTTGACGGGGGTAATAAAGTCCCGCCCTTCTCTGAAGGCTTGAGCCACAGGGGAGCAGCCTTCTGCCTGAGCCCCGCTGAACCGAACCGCTTTGTCTTCGACAAGGCCGACCTTGATAAATTCTTGGAAGCCTTTATAAATTTTGTTGTAGAGAGAACCGGAGGCAATAGGAGCAACAATGTGATCGGGAAGCTTCCAACCCAACTGTTCTGCAACTTCAAAGCCCAGGGTTTTTGAACCTTCGGAGTAGTAGGGTCGCAGGTTAATATTAACAAAGCCCCAACCGTGGGTATTCGCAACTTCACAACAGAGGCGGTTGACTTGGTCATAATTGCCTTTGACCGCCATCAGAATGGGATTGTAAATCAACGTGCCCAGAATTTTCCCAGCTTCTAAATCGGCTGGAATAAACACGCAACAATCCAGTCCAGCTTTGGCCGCGATCGCTGCCGTTGAGTTCGCTAAGTTCCCCGTACTCGCACAGGAGACCGTAGAAAAGCCTAGTTCTCGTGCTCGGCTCAGGGCCACCGACACCACCCGATCCTTGAAACTCAGGGTAGGCATGTTGACCGCATCATTTTTAATATACAAATTCTTTAGACCCAGACGACGGGCGAGGCGCTGAGATTGCACCAAGGGAGTCATGCCTGTACCCACATCAATCACATCTTCAGTTGCAACCGGGAGGAAATTGCGATAGCGCCAGATCGAGTTTGGCCCCGCTTCAATCGTGGCACGGCTAACCTTCTGGCGGAGTAAGTCGTAGTTATACTGAACTTCGAGGGGGCCAAAACAGACTTCACAAACGTGCTTTGCCTCGAGGGCATAATCAGCACCGCACTCTTTGCAAGTCAGCTTTTCAAAGGTTGCTCCCGTCAGAGAAGTTGTGGTTGCCTGGGTCATGGGTTGAGCCTCCTGAATCTGTCGTTACTGTAGATGAATACTAAGCTGAATTAAATCTAATTGTTGAAAGCGTATCACGGCCTCAAAATCCTCGTCAACAATACCCGACTTTTTTTGTCGGGATTAAAATTTTCCTTGGAAAATGGCTGATATCCCGATTCATCTGTTCCTGAACCTTGAAAACGATGCTATTCTTTTAGGAACCTGAGAAGAAATTTATAATTCTTAACGTTGGGGGCCAAAATTGCTGTTTGATTCGGACTAAGTAGAGCCATGACGGACGACAACCCTTACGTAAAGCTATTACTGCAAAACCTAAAAAGCCATGACTCAGATCTTCGCAAGCGCGCAACTCAAGAGCTTTGGCGGCTGTGGTTTGAGCAAAAGGGCGAGGCTGCTCTTGAACAAATCCGCAAAGCAGAAGTATGGTTACAGATGGGAGAAGTGACCGAGGCTGAAGCTATTCTGAACCAGCTCATTGTCGATTTACCCGATTTTGTGGAGGCTTGGAACCGGCGGGCTGTCCTCTACTACGTGACTCATCGGTACGGCAAGGCTTTGGAAGATTGTAAAGTGGTCATCACCCTCAATCCAGTTCATTTTGGAGCCCTGCATGGTATGGGACTCTGCTATGTCGCTCTGGAAAATTACCCCGCTGCAATTCACGCTTTCCGTCAAGCCCTGGAAGTTCAACCCTATTCCCTCGAAAACCAACGGTTAATCTTGGAATGTACAGCCAAGCTTTAATTTTTATGGCAATCCTATAGAAGCTTGCTTGATAGAGTCCCTTACGTTTTGCTCCATGGCTCATTTTCTGTAGAGTCGCTACACTGTTGAATGAAAAAGATCAATCGTGAGTCAAGCACATTGTCAAGCAAATTTTTATGGCAACTCGCAGAGACACAATCTTTGAACAATTCCTGGCTCCAATGTTTAAATTCCTGGTGAACCAGGAGGAAATGGATCGCTTTTACCGCAGTATTGACTGGGAACGGGAGCGCGATCGCCTGACCGATCCAAATGTGACCTATCCAGAGTATTACAAGTCCCAGAATTTTCACGGCATTGAAGGGGGCTATCTCACAATTGGAGCCGCCGTTTCCTACGATCCGATTACCCAGTACGCCCTGCCCCCGAACGAAACCTGGGTGCGGCAAGGCTTAATCCAAGCCATTCAGGGAAAACCTCGGAGAATTTTGGACTTGGGCTGTGGTACAGGCTCCACCACACTCTTGCTCAAGAAAGCATTTCCCGATGCCGAAGTGATCGGTCTTGATCTGTCTCCCTATCTGTTGATTGTGGCCGAGACCAAAGCTCAGCAAGCAGGGCTGAACATTCAATTCCGCCAGGGTCAAGCCGAACACACCCCTTTTCCGGATGGCGCTTTTGATCTGGTTACTGCTGCGTTGCTGTTTCATGAAACTCCGCCCCATATTTCCCAGGCCATCTTGCAGGAAGGATTTCGACTGTTACAATCGGGGGGCGAACTGTTAGTCCTAGATGGGAATCAGAAAACCCTGCGCCAAACCGAATGGCTCACCAATATTTTCGAGGAGCCCTATATTCAAGACTATGCCGAGGGCAGCGTGGATGCCTGGATGGGAACAGCTTGTTTCGGAGCAATTCGGACTGAGGAATGGTGGTGGCTGCATCAGATTAGCCGAGGCGTTAAACCCTTGCTCAGTCATCACCCTAGAGCAACTCCTCAAGTGAGTGTAAAGTTCAACTCTCCTGACTTGGGCAATGGATGGCCTGAACCTGCTTAGTCCTTGGCCCATCTGACCATTTTTGTTCTAAGATAAATCTGTCGGGGGGTCATCTGTTGACTGCCCTCACTGTTGCTCTTAGCACAGCGGAACCCCGAAAGGATTTGTCGCACCTGGGGATAATACCAGTTACGAAAGCTATTCCGCATTGCCCAAGGGCGAGTCGCCCAACTCCCCCCTTTTAACACTCGATGGGGGTCGTCAAAATAGACCTGGGAGTAGCCCGGATAGGGATAGACCTGAAAGCCTGGGTAACCCTGGAACCAACTGTTTGTCCATTCCCAGACATTTCCTAAGAGATCCCACACGCCATAAGCACTCGCTCCCTCAGGAAAAGCGTAGACTGGGGTTGTTCGGACTTGATAGTGCTGAAGTTGGCGTTGCCGAAGTTGGCGTTCCTGAGTCCCTTGAAGGGTGTCGTGCATCGCGCAATTGCATTGGCTGCCATTGAGTTCGGCTGCGCCCCAGGGATAGGCCCTTTTTTGCGGAGTGCCGTTGTCCCAACTCGCTGCCTTTTCCCACTCTGCCTCAGTCGGCAACCGTTTTCCCAAAAAGTTGCAGTAGGCTTCGGCCTCGTACCAGCTCACCCCACAAACCGGATGGTCAGCAAATTGATCCTCCTCTAGCCAATAGCAGGGTTGCTGAATGGGAGCGTTTACAGACTCTTGCTGCAGCCAGTTCCAGCCTGCCGTCGACCACCACTGAGGGGTTTGATAGCCTCCTGCTGACATAAACTGGCGATATTGACCGCAAGTGACTGGGTAACGATCAATCCAATAGGTATCAAGCTGAACCCGATGGGCGGGTTTTTCGTTGTCCATGGCTTCAATCCCATTATGGCCCATCCAGAACTCCCCAGCGGGAATTTGAACCATGTCAGACAAATCATGGGGGGATGAGGGCACGAGATCTTGTTGTTTACGACTCCAAGTGCTTGTCGTCCGGTTTGGGGAGGGTGCAGATCGTCCCTGCTGTGAGCTTTGCTGTTGGCTCCTGAGTTGCAGAATGAACGCAATCGTTTCGGTATGCTGACTTTCATGCTGAAGCAGAAACCGCCCCAGCCGTTCTTGGTGGTCAAGGGGAACACCCGCTAAATGACTCCAAACTTGCTGCCGAACGGCATCCAGGTAACCCTTCACCTCATCTAGTGCAGGCAGACAAACCCGTTCGGTCTTGGGTAAGCCATCGGCTCGAAACACCGAATGATAGTCTGGAAACACAGGGGGCAATCCAGCAAACTGCTCTAACCACCAATAGGCTTCTGTATAAGCAATATGTCCCAGATGCCAGCCTACGGGACTAAAGTCAGGATGGGGTTGGGCACAGAACGTCTCGGCATCGATCCCTTCAAATAACTTCAACGTTCCCAGACGACAGTGATGCAAAGCGTAGTAAAGCTGTTCTCTAAGGAAGCTTGTAGAAGTCGATTTCACGGTCTTCTCCAACATGGATGAGGGTTTGTTCGGGACACAGATGCCAATTGCCAGAAAACAGCGGCTCTGAGGCAAGAATCACTGAGCCTGGGAACTGGGGGTCATCTTTTACCCAGTAAAGCGTTGGGGCAATCCCTGAAACTGCAAAACGACTGGCAACCATCTGAGCACCGTTGCTAACGATGATAGTGGCTAGCACTTTAACCTGATGAAGCTCTGCTAGTTCTGCCAGGATTTTGAGAGTTGTATGCAGGGCTTGTTCCAGAGTCGGGGAATGGGCTGAAGTCAGTTCATCCAGCAACAGACCAAAGATGTGCTCGGAATCTGTCGTTCCTTCAATTCTTGCATAAATTGAATCCCGCAGGCGATCGCGCATTGGACGGTGCAAGGTCTGGCGAAATTGATCAATATAGCCATTATGAGTAAAGAGTAAGTGCTCAAACTGAAACGGCTGACAGTTTGTCAGGGTAACGGCTTGTCCGGGTGTTGCACTCCGAACATAGGCGAGAATGCTTCCCGACTCCACATAGCGACCCAGACTCGGTAAATTCCGGTCACTCCAAATTGGCAACACACTTTTGTACGTGAACGGTTCAGTGTGACGCAGAGGGTGATACCATCCCACTCCATAGCCATCTGCATTTAGCAGGGCTTCCTGCATTTCCAGGGGTTGATAACTTTGAACGATGAGGGAATGTTTGGGCTTGCAGAGGATGTCTTCTAGTTGGACTGTAGGGCCGAGATAACTCAGTAAGCGACACATGATTTAGCAATTGTTTACAAACATCCTATCGCAGCTTTAGAGATTTCTTAACTCTAGCTCTAACTTTAAGCCTTAACTTTAGTCCTAGCTTTGACCCTAACGTTCAGAGCTGGAACCAATATATTTCAGCTTCCACAAACATCCAGAGACAAAATTAGTGCAGACATGGGCAATGATCGGCACCAATAAGTTACCAGTCGCGATGCCCGCATACCCCAACGCCAACCCCACAACGGTAGCCCAAATTACATAAGGCCACTGTTGTGAACCACTAAAATGCAGTATGCCAAAACACAAGCTAGAAATAATCAGCCCAACGTCATCAAAGCCAATAGCCCCCAACATCACTCCGCGAAATAGCAGTTCTTCACTCAGACCAGGAAGCAGCCCTAACCAAATCAAATCTGGCCACAGTAACGGAGTTAGCACCAATTTCAAATAGGCATTTGCACTTCGATTGTAGGCAGGCCATAGGCGATAGATGACCGCACTCACTAATGTGATGATTAACCCAATGGCGAACCCCAACCAGAGTTCCAAAAAATCAACTTCTAAGGGCAGCATCGAGACCCGACCCACGTAAAGCCAGACTTTTGAGAGTGAGAGGAGGAGAATCGCTGTTCCCCCCATGGCAACTAACACCTGGGTGCGGGTTAGAGGCTCAAAGTCCAAATTGTTAGGTGTTTGCTCAACCACAGTGAGTTTGGAGTTTAAGAGATTTTGTCAGTGAACACATCTCGTTATCTTAACAACTATCCTTCTCCCCCTCACGCTTCACGATGAATCACTGCGAACTTGAACTTGAGCAATGGATAACAGATCAGATTGCAACGCGGTCAGGCTCACCCCAGCTTTGTTCGCGACCAAGACTCCCAACGCCTCCAAGTAAGACTTCACGGGAATGGCCTTAATCCCCAACGCATCGGGTGGAACTGCCATTTGAGTTTGATTATCCTGCACGGCAATGATCTGGGCTTGAGTTCGACTGAAGTTTAACACGGCGCTCCCGCCAAAAGCCGTTGCTGGAGCGACTACAGCATCAACATGATGGTTGAGAACCAAGTTTGGGGAACCCATTCTAGAGTGAGCCGGAACTAATTGGGGAGCCCGACTCAGCCCAACCAGCACGCAAGGCAAGAACGTATAGCCCAATTCTTCCGCCGCAGAACGGGGAGACAGATCAGGGTCTAGGGGCAGGGGAGACAGGGCGGGTGCATGGGCACAGGGAACTTGAAAGGTTCGAACGATCAGGTGACTAATGACGGCCTCCGCTCCTGCCAAGGGATCAACGCCCTGCCCCCGTCGGTAGTTGGCTAATGCTGGGCTCTCGAGATCGTCAGGGAATCGAGTCACCACCGCGATCGCTTCAGCTTGAGCCTGATGAATTAATATTTCAGATCCTCGCAACAAACTATCTGGATTGCCAAGGGTTCCCCAGGAAGCCCCAGAAGCGGAGGTTCGGAGTTCTACATTCAGGGGAGCGTCTGTGATCACATAGTCTGTCAACTCTAACCCCAAGGTGGCCCGAGCAGCATCAGCAACCTGCAGGTGACGCGATCGCAGTTCCGGTTCAATGGCTTGATCCAGCAGTAACCCTACCCGGTTTTGACGAACAGGAGCCAGTCCCCAGTGTCCTGCAGCAAACCGATCCAGGGCGTACCCCTCAACATACAAGGCGTTTGGTAAGGGCCAATAAAGCTGAGCCCCATTCAGGACATTGGGGTGAGTAATCAAGGTATCTGCCACAGATGCCATCGCCCGAGCCACAGGCAAAGCATCCCCAGCATACCCCCCAATCGCCGCTCCGATCCCAGTTGGAACAATTAAAACAACAGTGTATGGCGGTGATCTCACGGGTGATCCCACGGGTGATCCTACAGTTGGCGAGCTATGGGCTTGGGTGAGTTGTAATAACCTTTGTAACAACCGTTGTTACAACAGCTTCAACTTTGGCAGTTCCTTGACTAGAGTCTACGGCAGTAATTGCCCAACGCAGCGGTTCTCCCCGTTTTTGTAGCTCGGCCTCAATAGCTTGATGCAGATGCTGGGGAGAATCCTGCAAATTGACTTCTGCGATGATGAAGTGGGTTGTCATAGGGTGTTGAGTTCGGGTGACTAAGGATATTGGCGGTAGGCATGAAGCCGAGGTTTAAAGGAGAGAAGCATTAGGCGATTTGCCCAAACTGACGATCATAAACTTCGTCCTCTTTCTCCGTTTCAACGTTTAGGTCAGATCGCGGATGGGCAACACAAAGTAAAACATATCCCTCTGCTTGTAGTCCGGGGCTTAGGCCCATGCCTTCCTGTTGGTCAACCTCTCCGGTGAGGATTTTGGCGGCACAGGTTGTGCAAACCCCAGCATTACAGGAATTGGGTAGGTTTAAACCCGCCGCCTCAGCCACGGTTAAGATTGTTTGGTCTTCAGGGACTTCCAGACTGTAAGTTTGCCCCTGATGCTGGAATTCAACTGTATATACTTTGGACATGGCTTCTTTCGAAATCTTGCAGTATCCTAGATCAATCCTACCGAAAAAAGGTAGAGAGTCCTACCGAAAAAAGGTAGAGAGTCCTACGGGATTTAACCTTCTTTTCTGCCTGTAGCTCAAGATTCTCCCAAGCTACAGTTAAGAGAGGTAAATCAGACAATACCTTGTATTGATTTCCTATGGATCGATTTTATTAGGTCAGGGCTAGCATCTGTACAGAGCTTTAGAATAATATCGTCTAGTTTCAGGGTTAAGCTTGGAAACTCAATGATGGACTTAATCAACTGGATTCGTTCAGCGGGGCAGCTTGTCCTCTCTAATGTGGGTTGGATGTCTTGGAATTTGTTTCTGGCTTTGATTCCAGCCGCCCTTAGTTTTTGGCTATTCCAGCATACATCCAGCGTCAGAGTCCGATTGGGAAGGTCGTCCAGTTTATCTTGGATGATTTGGCTGCTGTTGGGAGTGACCGTGTTGCCAAATGTCCGTCCGCTCATGTGGCGACTGACCCATCTGTTCAAACTCCTAAACGAACCTTATTTTCTCCTAATAACCTGGATCACTTCTGCCCTCATGGTCTGGGAACTTTGGCAATGGCGGAATCGCAGACACACTAGATCCAGAACTCACTCTTTATTTTGGTGGCTAGGATCTCTGACGTTTATTTTCTTCTTACCGAATGCACCTTATGTTTTAACAGATGTTATCCATTTAATCCAGCAAATCCGCCAAGATTACTCTGTGTGGGTGATTACCCTTGCTTTAATTCCTCAGTACCTGCTGTTTATGGGGATTGGGTTTGGAGCATATGTTCTGTCATTGATTAACTTGAACTGTTATCTAAAAGAACAAGGTTGGAGTCAACCCCAGTGGCTAGTTGAATGGATTATCCATGGGTTGTGTGCCATTGGCATCTATTTGGGACGCTTTCAACGCTTCAATAGCTGGGATATTCTGACTCAGCCCAGGATTGTGCTTGATTCTGTGCAGGAGAATTTCTTAAATGAACGCCCGCTTGTTGTAATTACAGTAACTTTTATTGTTTTACTGGTACTCTACGGCATCCTGAAACCCTTGACATTGGCAATGTTACCCACTAATTTAATGCAACTCTCGCACAATCCTGAGACCTCTGATGTTGGCGATGTTACCTAGTTTCTAATACAGCTTCCCACAAAGCTTTTCCTTGAATCCCTTGAGAATTCTGTTTGCTTCTGAAATCGATCCTCAGACTCTCAGGAAAGCTGAGATCAGGGGGAAAATCGAGGTTGGGATTCTAATATAGTCCAGAGAAAAACGATCGAATTTGTCCTCAGACTTTGTAATATACAAAGCCTGCGATTTTTTGGAATTTAATTACCAAACCTAACTTGCTAAACCTAACTTGCTAAACCTAACTTCTGAAATCCGACTAGATTTTATTTCTCATTGAGCATGAACCGATTTAACCGTGAGCTTTGGCAGCGATTTTTAAACATCTCTCAGCCTTTTTTCTATCCTTTAGAGTCAGGGAGTAGTAAAGTCTTTTTGGGACTGTTATTTCTCCTGTTAATTTCGCTGTTTGCCGTTGTTTTTGTCTTAGTCAGTGGAGTTGTTTTGGGTAGCCAGTTTTTGTTTCCAGAGCTTTTCAGTCAGATTGCTCCAGGACTAACAGAAGCTGTCATGGGGATTTCAGCATCTCACTGGATTTTTGTGGTGGGATTAGCCTTGATTCTACCGATATTGGCAATCTCAAAGTATCGAGATCAACTGCAGGTTCGTTGGCGGGCTTGGATGTCCCTTGCCATACTGCTTTTACTCTCAATTACGGTGAGTGGATTAAATGTTGTCATTAGTTATGTCATCAAGTTCTTCACAACAGCTCTAACTGAAAAAAATGCACCGGAGTTTTGGCGATTCATTTCGATTTATGCGGTCTCTTTTTTGCTGGGAACACCTTTAGTTGCAGGCTATTGGTACACTCAAGATAAACTTGCTAATCAGTGGCGCAATTGGCTCACTGGAAAGTTCTTAACACAATATTTCACTGATCGAGCTTACTATCGATTGCAGTCAGAAGGTCAAATTGATAATCCTGACCAACGAATTTCAGAAGATATTAAGTCCTTTACTGCAATCAGCTTGGAGTTTCTTCTGATCATCGTCTCTTCCATCATTGACACGCTCATGTTTGGCAGCATTCTTTGGATGATCTCTAAAAAGATTTCATTCATTTTATTGCTCTACACCTCCTTTGGAACCCTAGTCACATTCTTTCTGGGACAAAAATTAATCCAGTTAAACTCTAATCAACTCAAATATGAAGCTGACTTCCGTTACGGCTTAGTACATGTTCGAGATCATGCTGAATCAATTGCTTTTTATCAAGGAGAAAAGCTGGAAAATGTTCAAGTTGAACAACGTTTCTTAAAAGTTTTTAGCAATTTTAATCGGCTCATTAGCTGGCAGCGGAACGTCGCTTACTTTACGCGGGGATATCGCTATTTGATTGTGGCAATTCCTTATCTCGTGCTTGCTCCTAACTATTTTGCAGGGGAAATTCGATACGGAGATATTGCTCAGGCGCACTTTGCATTTCGCCATATTTTTGAAGCATTTTCAATTGCAGTATTAGAAATTGAGAAACTGAGTCAATTTGCTGCTGGCATCAATCGCCTATCGGTCTTTTCTGATCTCTTAGAATCGAAGATAGAAATTCCTCAACCGCAGCAACCCAAAATTAGTATGATCCTGAATCCGATACTCAGCTTGGATCGAGTTACCCTGCAGACTCCCAACTATCAAAAGACCTTGATTCAAGACTTATCTATCTCTGTTCCGCTAGGAAAAGGACTGCTAATTGTGGGGGCAAGTGGGGTGGGGAAAAGTTCCTTATTGCGGGCAATTGCTGGACTTTGGCAATCTGGAACAGGACGTTTATTGCGACCAGAATCACGGGAGATGTTGTTTTTACCTCAGCGCCCTTATATGTTGCTGGGGAACTTACGAACACAATTGCTTTATCCCGATATCGAAAAAGACATCAGTGAAATACTATTTCACAAGGTTTTGCAATGCGTTAATCTCTCACATCTACCCGAACAAATCGGTGGATTTACAACTGAAATTGATTGGGAAAATGTCCTCTCATTTGGAGAACAGCAACGATTGGCATTTGCTCGGTTGCTCCTAGCTCGACCCAAATATGCAATCCTGGATGAGGCAACAAGTGCCCTAGATATCAATAATGAAGAGCGGCTTTATCAAATGTTGTGCCAGTCTAATATGACCTATGTGAGTGTAGGACATCGTCTGAGTTTACTACAATATCATGATCAAGTTCTAGAACTATTTGAAGATGCCAAATGGCGGCTCGTGCCGACTGAAAACTATCAAGCAAACCTGAATTTGGTAACGCTTTAATCGTTGGCCCCATTCATCTTGTGGGTAGGAACGATTTGAGCTCCTAATGAATTGCATTATAATCAGAACAGCCAACACAAGGGCCTTTAGGATTAACGGCACAGCGAATCAGCTCAGATTGAGCGCTATAGCGACAACTTGCATTTCCTAGCACCCAGCGCCCCTCTAGCCAATAGCTCTCCTCCGGGCGAGAGGCAGACTGAACATAGAGGGCAACCTCGGAGAGACGATATCGACCGAGCTTGAGTTGATAGCGATGACGACGCTCCAGAACAACATAGGTTTGATCTTCTAAGTCCAGATAGTGACCGGGCTGTGGTGTCCAATCAAGGTCAATACTACCAAGAGATTGGCGAGGATGGGTTAAAATAATTTCTGTTGGGAGGGAAAACTGCTCCATGTTGGCCCGTAACTCTTCGCTAGTTCAATGCAGTTTCTATTATGTCTAATGCCCTGAGATTATGTCAAATCCTGCTTAATTTCTATCAAGATAAATTATTTTTCTGTTAGGTTTTTTATCAGTTTCTAGTTGGTATTTTCTTTTCTATAAAATCTATTAATTGCCATAAAAGTTATCCAATACTTTACAGCCATACATAAGCTCAACTTTAAGGAATGGAACTGATCGCGCAGTGGCTTGCTAACTTCATTGTTTTTGTTCTGGGAGCCTCCATTGGGAGCTTTCTCAACGTTGTAATCTATCGAGTCCCAGCGGGAGTGTCGATTCTTCATCCCCCCTCCCGTTGTCCTCAATGTTTGACTCGACTGGGGTTGTCAGAAAATGTCCCCATTTTGGGCTGGTTCTGGCTCCGGGGGCGCTGTAAGCATTGTGGAGTTTCAATTTCACCTCGGTATCCCTTGGTGGAATTTATCATGGGGCTGATCTTTCTCCTGGTATTCTGGCTGACCCAGACTCGGGCTGAAACCGTAGGGTACTGGACACTATTCAGTTGGTTGTTGACTTTGGCCCTAATCGACCTAGACACCCTCACCCTACCCAATGCTTTGACACAACCGGGTCTCCTCGCAGGTTTGGGATTTCAAGTGGTGATGGGAATTGAGCGATCGCCCTTGCCCAACCTCTCCATAGGATGTCAAGCTTTAATGGCGGGAATTTTGGGAGCTGTGATCGGCATTTGGTTGCTCGATAGCATTGCCCTAGTGGGTTCCGTTATTTTGGGAAAAACCGCCATGGGCGCTGGAGACAGTAAACTAGTAGCCATGATGGGAGCTTGGCTGGGCTGGAAATTGTTGCTAGTGGCTGGATTTATTGCCTGTGCTCTGGGAGCGTTTGTTGGAGGGGGTGCGATCGCCCTGAAATGGATTGACCGCCAACAACCCATTCCTTTTGGCCCTTTTTTGGCTTTGGGCGCAGGGATTGCGGCTCTCTGGGGAGAATCACTCCTGACAGCTTACTTCAATTTCTTTTTTCCACTACCCTGAACCGAGGATGGATCTTAATGATCCCCGAAGCGAAGTTTAACGTAAAGTTCCAAAATAACAACCTGAATAATTTCTAGTGTTTAGTTTTTATGGATTGGGTCACGATCAGAACAACGGCTACTCGCTGGGAGGCAGAGTTCATGCAACAGATTCTGCTCGATCATGAGATTGCGGCCCGAATTATTGATTTGGGTGCTAGTGCTTATTTAGGCATGGGCAGTCCAACGGCATTGCAGGTTCCCACTGATCAAGCGTGGACAGCCCGATTATTGACTAGTCCAATCGAGAAAGGATCAGAGCCTTTGGAGGAAGAAACTTGAAAAATTGCCAGGAAAATCATTAAGAAATATTGCAATATTGGTGTAGAAAAATGAAGGAAATGAAGTTCCTGATATGGCCACCAATTCAGTATTAATTTAGTTGTAATCTGGTAAGGAGTTCAGAATTTTTCAATATAAACACTTTAAATGTCTCTGTTTGATTGGTTTGCAAATCGGCGAAAATCCATTGCCATGAGCCCAGAACGTCAGGAACGAGAAATTGCTGACGGCCTCTGGGTAAAGTGTGAACAGTGCAGCGCTCTAACCTATGCAAAAGACCTCCGAACAAATTTAAATGTTTGTCTAGAGTGTGGTCATCATATGCGGGTGGATAGCCAAGAACGAATTCAACAACTGATCGACCCCAACTCGTGGGTACCGATCAATGCCCAACTTCAACCGGTTGATCCTCTCAAGTTTCGCGATCGCAAGTCCTACAGTGACCGGATTCGAGACTACCAGGAAAAAACAGGTCAACTGGATGCTGTACACACAGGGATTGCCTTACTGGAAGGAGAACCCATCGCCCTCGGCGTGATGGACTTTCAGTTTATGGGTGGCAGTATGGGGTCTGTGGTTGGAGAAAAACTCACCCGTTTAATTGAACAGGCGACCCAAGACCGTTACCCCGTGGTGATTATTTGTGCTTCTGGGGGAGCCCGGATGCAAGAAGGAATGTTAAGCCTGATGCAGATGGCCAAAATTTCGGGGGCCTTGGAACATCACCGCAATGCTTGCTTGCTCTATGTTCCTGTACTGACCCATCCAACCACTGGCGGGGTGACGGCTAGTTTTGCTATGTTGGGCGACGTGATTCTGGCAGAACCGAAAGCAACCATCGGATTTGCCGGTCGAAGAGTCATAGAACAAACCCTGCGAGAGAAGCTCCCAGAGGATTTCCAAACCTCTGAATATTTATTGGGTCATGGGTTTATTGATGCAATTGTTCCCCGGACTCAACTAAAGAAAACCCTAGGACAATTAATTCGACTGCATGGGTCTCAAACCAAACATCTTCCGGTGTTAAATCAATCTGAGAACAGACAGCTGCATCTTGCCCATCGGGACTCCCATTTGACTCATCCCCTGGGCAAACGGGATGGGGATCAACTGTAGAGCTAGAATCTGGTTGCCAATTATTCCGATCTACAATAATTCGTTTGGAAATATAGGTTCGGAAAATGGGCTCAGAAAAATTAGTCAAGTCCAACCCTTTGACTGATGAACAAATCATGAAAGATAATTGGGATTGACAAAAACCTGTAGGAACTAACTCAGATGGGTTTTGCAGATATGTCCATTGCAGAAATTGCAGAGGATCACAAGGTATCAATTGAAACCGTGCTCAGTCTGTGTACCGAGTTGGGGATTGCCTACAAGCATCCTCAAACTCGTTTGGCCTTGGAAGATGCTAAAGCGATTATGTCGAGAATCATTGCTGATCAGCAGCTAGATTCACCCTAACTGGACTAAACCCAGTTAGAGCGAGTTCAGGCTCTGAAATTGGCAGTCGCAGTTATAAATCATAAATCTTTAGTGATGAATTTTTAGCGCTGTGACCGATTCTTGCACAGGAGTAAAAGCAGATTTTTGACAAACAACAGATTCAGCACCATCAATTGAACCCTGATACTAACTCTAGTGTGATTAAATCCCGATGCTGTGGCATTCAGCTAAAACAGCACCATGAACAATAGCATCCTGAACAATGGCACCATAAACTGAGTGTACTTGTCCTGAATGTTTCGTCATTCACCTAAACCTTTAAGGAGAACCATGCTAAAACGATGGATTGGGCTAGCAGTAGCTACTCTACTCTTCACTGTTCAACTGTTTGTTGGGGGAGCCTATGCTCTAGAACTGACTGAAGAACTACGCACCTTGCCCCTCAATGAACAGGGAGAAACGACTCTGCTCAGTTTGAAAGAAGTCAAACAAGGGAAGAAACTGTTTAACTATGCCTGTGCCCAATGTCATGCTTTGGGAGTGACTAAAACTAACCCTGACGTGAATCTCAGCCCAGAGGCTCTTGCCAATGCGGTTCCAGCGCGAGACAATGTCGCGTCCATCATTGACTACATGAAAAATCCCACAACCTATGATGGCGTTGCTGAGATTTCAGAACTGCATCCCAGCACTAAAAGCTCTGATATTTTCCCCAAGATGAGAAACTTGACGGAAGATGATCTCTATGCGATCGCAGGCTATGTTCTGCTGGAGCCAAAGATTCGGGGCGATCAGTGGGGCGGTGGTAAGTACCTCCGTTAACCCTTGCTCAGCTAGTTTCAGCTAAGCAAATCTTAAATGTATGCAAAGGACTTTAGATTTTAAGGGTTCAGATCGGATGTGCGTGATTTGCCAGTCATTCCTGAGGCAAAAAATGTTCCCCCGACTAAATTCAAGAATCTAAAGTCCAAATTTTTTACTTCATGCTCAAGACTGAGAACTCAATATGCTGCGTCAAAAATTACGTCAAAAATTACGTCAAAAATTTTGTTTGCTTCTATCCTTATTTCTATTCGGCAGTTTGATCTGGGTACTCCCTGCTCAAGCGGAGGGTGTGGATATCTTTGTCCGTCGTTACTTAGCCATTGAACCTGTAGAAATCAAGGCAGATTCTCAGGGCAATACTAAAGTCTTTTCTCCAGAAGAATTAACCTCAGGAAAAGCCTTGTTTGATCAGAGTTGCCTGAACTGTCATGCCAGGGGTCGAACGATTCCCTATCCCCAGGTTCCCTTATCATTAACGGCCTTACAAGGGGCAATGCCCCCACGGGATAATGTTGAAAATTTAGTGGCTTACTTTAGGCATCCCATGAGTTACGATGGCAGCGATACGAACTATTGGTGTCGCGAAATCCCTGAAGCTTGGATGATTCAAGAGCAGGCTGAACAGTTAGCTGCTTACTTGATTCGTGCGGCTGAAAAAGCTCCCAATTGGGGGAAAGATCTGGAGACAAATCCATTTGCCATGTAACAGTTCTCTTTGGGCTACCGACAGCTCAAACTTTTTTAGCGCGAGTTTTGAGGGCAAGTAATCTTGCCCTCAAAACTTCACAGGATTCAAGTGGGTTTACCGCAAAATCAAGGCCACTTCTTTAGCAAAATAGGTCAGAATGACATCTGCCCCGGCCCGTTTCATGCTGGTCAGGGTTTCTAGCATGACCTTCTTCTCATCAATCCAGCCTTTTTGCCCTGCAGCCTTAATCATGGCATATTCTCCACTGACGTTATAGGCGGCCACTGGCACATCTGTTACAGACTTCACCAGTTGAATAATATCAAGGTAAGCCAAGGCAGGCTTGACCATCACCATATCAGCCCCCTCTTCCACATCTAGGGCAACTTCCTTCAGAGCTTCCCGAGCATTCGCTGGGTTCATTTGATAGCTTTTCTTGTCCCCGAACTTAGGAGCAGATTCTAGGGCATCTCGAAAAGGGCCATAATAGGCGGAGGCATACTTGGCAGAGTAGGCCAAAATACTAACGTTTGTAAATCCAGCCGCATCCAGCCCATCCCGAATTTCACCAATGCGACCATCCATCATGTCGGAAGGAGCAACAATATCCGCCCCAGCTTCCGCTTGAGAAATCGATTGTTTGACCAAGACTTCTACCGTTTCATCATTCAGAATCTCCCCGGCATCGCTGACAATTCCGTCGTGACCTTTGCTAGAGAATGGATCAAGGGCAACATCAGTCACAACCATGATTTCAGGCACTTCCTGTTTGATCGCCCGCACAACTCGCTGGACTAGACCCTCTGGATTATAACTCTCCGTACCAGCATTGTCCTTTTTCTCGTCTGCAACTAGAGGAAAGAGGGCGATCGCCGGAATTCCAAGTTCATAGGCTTCTACAACTTCTTTGAGCAACATATCCAGGGTAAAGCGATAACTCCCTGGCATCGAAGAGACTTCGACTTTTTGATTCTCCCCTTCCATAACAAACAATGGGTAAATCAAATCATTGACCGTTAATTGAGTTTCCTGCACCATGCGTCTCAGGGCATCAGTCCGACGGAGGCGACGGGGACGCTGCACCAAGTTCAGTTGAGATGGATTCATAATTCAGTAACGTTGGGGAAGCTGAAAGGAATAGATTTAAGGTAAACTCTGACGAACAAATCACAAACTCCAGCTAGTATCGCTACTGCAGGAGTGGTTAGGACAGAGACACCTCTATGGGCACACAGTGCGCCCACAAAAATATCCTAACCATAATGGCAACTGCTATACATTACAAGTTTGTTACAAACGTGAGACATAATTCAATACACCTTTGCCAAAAAATGTAAACGCTACACCAACTTAAGCAGCAATTCTCAGTATGAGAATGATTCTCATGGAAACCTGCTATTTTGCAAAATGTAGGTGTTTAAAACCCGCAACTTGCATCGTTCACTTGCACAAATGTGAGGCGATTCGATTGACTTTAAAGTATTGAAACTCCCCGACTTTGTATTTTGTCAAGTGCTCTACCTGGCATTGGATGAGATTTCACAGAAATGGACGATGCCAATTCGTGATTGGAAGGCTGCACTGTCACGATTTGCCTACGCCTTCGGCGGCGCGAAGCTCTATGAATTCCCAGACCGTTTTCCCGTTGACTAATTCGGCTTACACAAAGCATTTGACAATCTCCTGCGTCTGGTTGTTATTCATCGTAAAGTGACTGGAGGAGCCAGAAGTCATTGGCGTGGGCAGATCGTTTCCCTCATGTTCAGTTTTCTGGAAACTGTTCGCTTACAAGACAAGAATGCTGTGGAAGAGTTATTCTCCTTGTTGGCAGATACCACTTCTCCTTCTCTGTTCCTTCAAACCTCTTCATCTGAGTAGGCTTGACAAAAACTTCATTCTCAATAACCTCATCTCTTGTAGTGACCAAATACAATAAAAGTTTAGTCACCGTACAGTTGCCGATCAAATTCCCGCATAGCTTTATAATCGTAAACATTGGGTGCAGTTGGATAAGACACCCGATTGATTGGATCTTTATTGATATCACCTGTAATTGGCGGAAGTGTAAGCTGAGAACGAGGAACTACAGGTCGATTTTGAGCCGGGACTTTGGGCTGCACTTGCTGACATAGACCACTCAGATCCACCCTTCTGCCATCTTCAGTTTGCATGTAGCAAATTGAATCGGAATTTCTAGTCTGGGCGATCGCTACTACCGGGACTAAGCTGAACCAAAATATTGCAATCAGGCAAGGAAATAGAATGACTCGAACTAAAGTTTTCATTGGATTCACCAGAATTAAGACGATTATCTACAGGAGTTGCTGATCAAAACGTTGAGTTAGTTCATCTCTAACCGCGAGAATAGTTTCAGTGCTAATTAAAACTATCACTCAGTGCTTTAACGTCTTGAACAACAGTTTGAAGCTGATTTTGAAGCTGCTGGTAAGTTTTCATATCGTTTTGCTCTAGCATCTGTTCCGATTGTTCGTGCAAGAGGGCAGCAGCTATCTTGTAATCTGCGATAGCGCCTTGAGCGCTATCTAGAGCTTTCCGAACTTTCCCCCGAATGATGTGAGCTTCAGCAGAGGTGCTGTCAATCCGAATTGCATCCCACAGGTCATAAATTGCTTGGGGATAACGTTTCAAGTCATAGTAAGCATGACCTCGGTTATAGTAACCAATCGGATCTTCTGGATAGACTTCAATTGCTTTGGTAAAGTCAGCGATCGCTTGGTCGTAGTCCTGTGAAGCTAGGTAAACCTCTCCTCGACTGTTATATAGACGGGAAAAGAAGGGGTTATATTCTAGAGCATGGGAATAAGCTGCGATCGCTGCATCCGAATCTCCAACCTGGCAATAAATATCTCCAAGATAACGATAAGCAGCCTCATAGGTTGGATCAATCTCAGTTGCTCGAGTCAAGGAGGCGATCGCTCCTAAAAAATCCTGCTGATGCACCTTGCTCAATCCCTCATTCAAAAATTGCTCCGACTCAATCCGTTCCAGCGGAATCAGATAGGGATAATCAAACGCAGGTACTCGGTGATGATCATGGGTTAGGGTCTCTGCAATAGCACCTAGCTGCACACCAACAGTTAGCATCAGAATCAGGAGCAAAGTTGTTGTAATCGACCGCATCCAATACAAATGAAAAATATGCATAATATAAAACCTCAACTTTAGTAATAACGCTGGGGTGGTGCAGTGGTTACTGGATCTGGCCCGCCCTGTCCCACTTCAAAAGCCCGCATCATATCGTGATCCTCATGGACTAAGTTGTGGCAGTGAATCATATATTTGCCTTTATGGGGGCCAAACTTGGTAATTACATCAATCTCTTGACCCTCACCCAGATAGAACACATCTTTCCAGCCCTTTTCATAAGACTGAATGTTGCCTTTCAAACGACGAATCATCAAAAAATCCACCAAGTGAATATGAATCGGATGGTTCCATCCACCGCCGTTATTGACCAGTCGCCAGACTTCTACATCTCCCAAACCTGGATTCGCCTCAACTCCACCATCACCCCAAAAGCGACCATTGATTGCCCACTGACCATTGTGGCGTTCAAATACAATCTCACGAGTTCGTGTAGCCTGAGATTTCAACTCAGCAACTTTGTCCGCGTACCTGAAGCCATCTGTCCGCAGGTTTTGGGGAAGTGGTGGATTTTCGGAGACTGCCCCACCTACAACATCAAACCGCATGATTTTCCTAGTGCTAGGAAATTGATCGTGATTTTTAAGTTCTCCACTGAGGAGTTCAATCTTAGTTCCGGCTGGATACTTAGCAAAGTCCACCACAAACTCGTAGCGCTCGGCTACACCAACCACTAAAGTCTTGGTTTCAACTGGAGATTCCAGCAGACCAGCATCTGTACCAATCACGGTTAGAGAATCACCGTTCTGCAGACTGAGTCTATAGGCTCGAGTAATCCCGGTATTACAGAGCCGAAAACGATATTTAGTTCTTTGGACTGCCATCCTAGGCCAGGGAACACCATTCACCAAAATGACATCCCCAAACAGATTTTTTTGATCGTTATCGTCGTAAACCAGTTGACCATTACGGTCTAAGAGCTTATCACCCAGAGTTATGGCAATATCAAATTCTCCTTTAGGAATATCAGGATGCTCGTTAGGATCTTCGATAATGTACTGTCCTGCTAAACCCATATAAGCGTTAAGGGCAGTACGATGAACTCCATGGTCGTGATACCAGATAGAGGCCGCTCGGTTATTCGGATAGTTATAGTCCTTGTAATATCGGGGTCGAGTAATGTCATCGGCCCATCCATCATACTGGGGTAGGGAAGCTGAACCATGCAGATGAACTGAAGTGTAAATCTCTGCGTTCTTGCTATCCGTACCCAGATCATTGATAAAGCGAATTACAGACTGACGATTCAGTCGTTGCCGGATCATTGGGCCAGGGGTAATGCCGTTATAGCCCCAAATTTCAGTCTGAATCCCAGGCAAGATCTCCACTGAGCCCTTTTTCATCGTGATTTCGTAATAGTCAGTGCCTCCATCAGACCGACCAATTATTGCTTGAGGGGCTTGACGGAAATCCTGAGCATAGAATTCCGGTTTACGAGGAGAAGTATAGCCACCCTCATCTTTAAAGACTTGAGCGTAACCAGTCTTCTGGAGAGCAGCAGGTAAAAGAGCTGATCCGCTAACCGCTAAACCTAACTGAATTGCCTTGCGGCGACTAAATTTGAGCATGATAGATCAACCTTTAAGTAAGCTAAAAGATGGACAGCAAAAACTGCGCGACCCTCAAAAAGGGGACAACCTAATCAGAGCTGAAAAACTACTCAAACAGACGCATGGGCACTTGACATGCCAACTATCTGAGAAAAATCACCCCCCAGAGCTGTAGAAACATAAGATTCCACATCAGAATGCTGACGAATACCTGTCAGTAAAAACTCAGTTCTACAGTTTTAAAATGCAGTAGATAGGGGTATAGAGGCAATAAGTAATCCCCAAAATTAGCTGAACAAAACCATATAAAAATTATGATAAGTCAGCTCTAAGGGCATACTTATGACGTAGATGCACTTCAAAAGCCCTGCAAATGTGTTCGAGCTGAAACTTTAACACGGGAAGAAAAACCTTCCCTTATTGGACTTGAGATCTAAAACAATGACACTCTATTGTTTTAGAAGTCATGTAAGTTAAGACTCATTGATTTCGATGTATAACCTAAGTGTAATGACTTTATTAATTTTTGTAAACCCTCACCTCTCATTTTAAACCCCTCTTATTGATTGAGGGCTCACAGGACGACAACACCCTTCAATTGGCTGAGGTGAAATGCATTGTGGCGAGGGCAGAGTGAGCCTGTGCAAGATGCGTTTGTGGGTAGGAGAGAGCCCGAGTCGGGAACTTTTTGAGCTATCTATCCAAGCACGACCGGCGAATTGTGAAGTATTAAAGCTATCAGCGAGCAGGGATTTGTCGCGGTTCTGGGGCAGTCGAGTCAACTGTCAAGCGGATTGGACTACGCTTGCAGCGATCTGGAGCACAGTGGAAATAAGAGAATGTGGCTCAAGTTCTCAAGCAACGGTGCGCCTATCTCAACCTGGCAATTGCCTGAGCATTTATATTCATTGCTTTAATGAGATGCTCCTCATGCCCTCTAGAAGCTAATCCAGTCAAGCCACAAATCACAACAAAATATAGTGGTTGGAACATAAAGATTTTGTAAAGTAAATATATTCAACTTTTCTTAAGTTAGAATAACGTTGTAGTTTTGTTAAGAACTTTAGTTAAGTGACAGGATAGGCTTAGCTCCTTTAGTTGATAGTCTTTTCCAAGGTATTCGATGTCTGATTTCTTCTGAGTGAACTCTAGTCAGCTAACTACAGGAAGACCTGTTGAACACTCAGTTAATAAAAAAATTGCATCAGGGCATTTGCATTAGTTTTTGCGCTTTACCAGTCAGCTTTTAATAGATTGCTGGCTCTACTTTTGGCAGATTGTTTTGACTCCTTGCGAAAAAATTCATGAGTTACCTGAAGTAATTTGCTGCTTGCCTGTTCAACGTTAACGTTAGTCAGTTTCACGTAGCTATGAATAACTTTTTAGGTATGGTGCTAGCCGTTACGGCTGTCATTATGATATTGATTGTGGGTCTTTCCAAGACTGGTTTCTGGAAGTTTTTTTGGGTCTCAAAGAAACTCTCGAACCTTTCGGAAAGGGTGTCAGGTTTGGCTGGATCTCGACGGTTCAAAAAGTCGCGCCTGATGGCTTTTGCAACTATGATCTCCGTTGTAATTATTGTGGGTCAACTGGTTTCCACTGAACTGGTTCAGGGTGCTGGTTCGATTGCCTCCCTCAAGGGACAATCAGTTCCCAAACCTAGTAATTTGGGAGAATTTGTTAAAGATGAAGCGGCTCTTGTCCAACTGGGCAAGGCATTGTTCTGGGATATTCAGATTGGATCTGACAGGAATACTTCCTGTGCCACCTGTCACTTTCATTCTGGAGCGGACAACCGCTATAGAAACCAGATCAGTCCTGGTTTGTTGCGGATGAATCTTTACAGCAATGGAGAGTTCGAACCCAATCCCGATACTACCTTTACTAACCCTCACGCCCCTGACTATAATCTCCAGACAGGGGATTTCCCCTTGGGCAAGGATGACAACGATGTTATCTCTTCTCAGGGGGTTCATTTTGCGAAGTATGATCAGGCAACCGGGACATCTACCCCAGAACCCGACGCTGTATTTAATGTCAACGGCTTGAACACCCGTCGGGTAGAACCCCGAAACACTCCGAGTGTAATCAATGCGGTGTTCAACTTCCGAAATTTTTGGGATGGTCGAGCCCAGAACGACTTTAATGGCGTTAACCCCTTTGGTTCCCGCGATCCAAATGCAGTGGTTCTGAAAGCCAAAAATAATGACAATGGCGGTAAGCTATCAACCGTTAAGATTAGTCTAGATAATTCTTCCCTGGCCTCTCAAGCGGTTGGGCCTCCAACTAGTGCCTTTGAGATGTCGGCTGATGGTCGAATCTTTCCCGATATTTCTCGGAACCTGAGACGCAACCGCAAACCCGAGTCTCAAGTAGCTAAGCGCAAACTTAGTATGCGGGCCCTGGCAAACCAAACTGTTCACCCTGATGATAGTGTCTTAGGGTCACTCCGTGATAGTTCTAAGAAGGGCCTGACCAAAACCTACCGCCAGATGGTGAAGGAAGCCTTCAAGAACCGCTGGTGGAGAAATAGTAATCAACTGGTCACCATCGACGAGGCTGGAAACTTTACTTTCATTACCAAGCCCGAAGACCAGGCTGGGCTAAATGAGTTTACACAAATGGAAGTTAACTTCCCATTGTTCTTTGGTCTGGCAGTACAAGCCTATGAAGCCACCCTGGTTTCTGACGATACTCCTATGGATCGGTATCTGTCTGGCGATCAAGGGGCGTTAACTGCTCAGGAAGTTCGAGGCATGGATGTGTTCTTGAATCAGGGCAAGTGTGTCAGCTGTCATGCTGGAGCCGAACTGACTAAAGCCTCAGTCTCCAATGTTCGCAATGAACCGATTGAGCGCATGGTTATGGGTGATGGCAACGTTGCTGTTTACGATAATGGCTTCTACAACATTGGGGTACGACCCACTGAGGATGATTTGGGCGTTGGCGGCAAGGAT
The DNA here is from genome assembly GCA_051652765.1 of Microcoleaceae cyanobacterium. Lineage (GTDB taxonomy): Bacteria > Cyanobacteriota > Cyanobacteriia > Cyanobacteriales > Microcoleaceae > JBHJGO01. Next base: position 29,268 of record JBOFUV010000042.1, read on the forward strand.
CCATTTGGCAATCCTCTGTCCTTCAGCAAGCTCTTCCAACGGCAAGGGAAAGACATCAACGTTCAAGCAGAGCCCCCGGCTGAGTCTGGCTCCTTACAATCCAATGAGCGAGTTGCTGTCAATGGTGCCTTCAAAACACCGGGGTTGAGAAACGTGGCCCTGACCCCGCCTTACTTCCATAACGGTGGTAAGCTCACCCTGGAACAGGTGGTTGAGTTCTATAACAGAGGCGGTGATTTTGCCAACCAGACAGACAAAGATGCTGACATTGAAAATCTTGACTTGAGCCAAAAGGAGCAAGCCGATTTGGTGGCATTTCTCAAATCAATGACGGATGAGCGGGTGGTATATGACAAAGCACCGTTCGATCACCCAGAATTGCCAATTCCAGATGGTCACAAAGGAAATACTAACGCCGCTATGGATAAGAATAGCGATCGATTTGCGGATGACAAGCAAATCGTGATTCCAGCGGTTGGAACTTCGGGATGGCAGGGAAGTCCAAATTTCCTGAATGTATCCTTTACTCGGTCGGCTGCGACAGACTCTTCAGGATCGACGGCTCCTTTGGGAGGGGGCCTGACTGCTGAAGATGCCAACTGTCCAGTTGGAACAACCTATGTTCCAGCACCGGGCGGCTTCCTGTGTCAGCAACAATAGAGATGGAATCCTCGGAGAGGCGTTCACAGTAATTCTCTTGTAAAGTATCACTAGGCAGTTTTCTCCCCAGGATGGAGAAAGCTGCCTCAGTTTTTGAACAAACAAGAATTTTGGTTTAAAGTTCGGGTTTGTATAGTAATGGAGACAAAATGGTCACTCAGGCTGAAACTATTTCACAGTAAGGCTTTGGGCTTCAAGTATTTTTACTCAGCCAGAAACTAATATAATCTTTGGCAAAATCTGAAACCATTGATCTGTACCTGTATTTCAACAATTGGGATCACCTGCTTACCTTCATGCTTGAGGGTTTAGAGCTAGAAATTCCATCCAACACCAGTTGAATTTCCATACTGAGAACTGCTGTAACTTAAGGATACAATCAGAGTTTATAAACCCGTTGAGGTCGCCTAGTGCATTGGCACATAATTGAACAGTGACTCATCATATGTCAAAGAAAATCCAAACCCTGAAACACACCCTAACTCACCAACTACGTCACATTAACGGCATAGAACACCTCTCAATATTTTTTGTTTTATTGGGCATCCTGATTCGTTCAGTTCAATATATTAATAATCGATCTCTGTGGTTTGACGAAGCAAGTTTAGCTTTAAATATTGTTCAACGTTCCTATCAAGACCTACTCAAACCTTTAGACTATAATCAAGCCGCACCCCCTGGATTTCTCTGGATTGAAAAGTTAGCGATTCAGCTTTTTGACAATCATGAATATGCCCTCCGCTGCTTCCCATTTATTTCCGGCTTGATTTCCCTAGTTGTCTTTTACAAACTAGCAACTCGCTACAGCTCAAAACAGGCTGCTCCAGTTGCGATCGCCCTATTTGCCTGTTTGCCCTACACGATCTACTACACCACAGAAGTCAAGCAATACTCTAGCGATATCATGATCGCGTTAATCTTTACCCTGTGGCTGATCAATTGGCGCAATCAGCAGTTAAACCAAGGTCAAATTATGGCCTTAAGTTTAGTGGGAATGATCGCAATTTGGCTGTCCCATCCAGCAATTTTTACCCTGGGAGGAATTGAGCTAACATATCTTCTCATTGCAAAAAATCGGAGGTTGATTTTTCGCAATCGTTTGCCAATTTATCTAAGTTGGCTGCTGAGCTTTGGCTTGTTGTATTACCTGACGATCAGTCCAACTTTGGGCAATGAAAACTTAATTGAGTCTTGGAGTTCTCGGTATCCAGATTCCATCTTAGATATTGTTTGGCTATTGGATACCTTGGGTCGTTTTTTCTACAGACCCCTTGGGTTTTTTAGCCTCGCCGATGGGGTGGCCATGATGACATTTGGGATCGGATGTTGGGCATTTTTTCACCGCGATCGCATCACTTTTCTCGCCCTCACTGCTCCATTTCTAGCAACTCTAATCGCCAGTTATCTGCATCAATACCCGTTTAGAGAGCGGTTGGTGCTTTTTCTCACCCCTTGGGCAATTTTGATGATTGCTGAAGGTCTGATTTTTCTGATCCAACAACCTCGTCAATCAGTTCAGGGGTTGGGGGTGTTACTCCTGTTAATTTTACTGATTCCTCCGGTTGTTCAATCTGGAGGGTTAATCTTGCGGCCTACCTTGAAAGAGGAATTTAGACCTGTTCTGGCTTACGTTAAAAATCATCAACGACCGGGCGATCGCCTTTATATTTATCTCAAAGGGAGAAATCACTTTGCTTACTATGGCAACAGATATGGATACACTGAGGGTGATTATATCTTGGGGCAAATTGAACTGAATGATGAAGGCAAGATTTCGCCTGAAGAACAGGCCCAATATCAACAGGACATTCAACAATTCCAGGGTCAAGATCGGGTGTGGCTAGTATTTCGCGCTGCTAATTCCGAAGAGTCTAATCTATTAAACTACCCCAACCAAATCGGTCAACCTGTTGACTGTTTTCGGCAACTCGATGCCTTTACTTGCCTGTACAACTTTGAGTAATTTCAACAGTTGGCATGACAATCGTTTGTTCTCCAGACAACTTGAAAGCAGCATGAACAGCTTGCAGAGCCTTCACGCCGTCGGCCTCATCCACCACACAACTGATTTTGATTTCAGAGGTGGCAATCATAGAAATGTTGATTCCTTCCTTGGCCAAGGCATCAAACATGCGGGCCGCTACTCCCGGAGAATTGACCATCCCTGCCCCCACAGCACTGACCTTAGCGATCGCTCGATTCACCACAACTTCCCCAACGTTGAGTTCCACAGTGGCTTGTTCGAGGGTAGCTTGGGCTTCGTCAGCATCGGTTTGAGCCAAGGTGAAGGCAATATCACGGGTCAGAATCCCATTGACCGCATGACAGCGTTGAGACTGAATAATCATATCAATACTGATATTCCGTTCAGCCAAGAGGGCAAAGATCCGGGCAGCCATTCCGGGCTGATCAGGAACATGCCGAATTGCCAATCGCGCTTGATTGCGATCGAGGGCAACCCCTCGAATTGGTGGAAGAGTTAAGTTCAACGGTTGGGATTCAGAAGTTGGACTCAAATTTACCCGGTCTAGGCTAGGTTCTAGACTCCCGGTCGTCTCCATCTCAAAAGACTCCAGCTCAAAGGACTGGCAGAGAGCAGTCACCGCGCGATCGCAATCTTTTGCCGCAATCACACAGCTCACTTTCACCTCGGAAGTGGAAATCATCTGAATATTAATCCCTGCATTGGCCAGGGTTGTGAACATTTGGGCCGCCACCCGAGGACGACCAATCATGCCAGCGCCCATAATACTGACTTTGGCAATTGGGGTGTCATCTCCCCTGACTTCGGTGTGTCCTAACTTCAGGTCTTCTGGTTGACCCAAGGTAGGAAGAATCGCATCTGCCACGGCGATCGCTTGCTGGAAGGATTCCTGGGTAACGGTGAAGGTGATGTCGTTGATATTAGCATCGTGGATGGACTGAATAATCAGATCCACATTCAGGCTTTGTAACGCAATTCCCCCAAATAGACTGGCGGCAATGCCGGGGCGATCAGGAATTCTCAACAGGGAGATGGCGGCTTGATTCGTGTCAAACTCAACGGCATCAACAGGATGAGTTAGTTCCAGCCCTTCTAAAGGTCGCGGCTGGCGCTGGGCGGAAACCACCCGTGTTCCTGGTTGATCACTCCAACTGGAACGAACCACGAGGGGAATGCCGTAGTTGCGGGCAATTTCAACCGCTCGTGGGTGTAAAACCTTGGCTCCCAAACTCGCCAGTTCCAACATCTCATCGCAGGTGATCTCCTCCATGAGCTGAGCATTGGGCACGATCCGGGGATCGGTTGTTAGAATGCCAGGAACATCGGTATAAATTTCACACTGATCTGCTCGTAATGCTGCCGCCAAGGCAACGGCAGAAGTATCTGACCCTCCGCGACCCAAGGTGGTGATTTCTAGGTCTTCTCCTTCAGTAATTCCCTGAAACCCAGCAACGACAATGACTTTGCCTTCTCTCAGGTGGCGCTCTAATCGTTCGGTCTGAATATGCAAAATCCGGGCCCGAGTATGATCGGCTTCGGTAACAATGCCAACTTGGGCTCCGGTCATGGAAATGGCAGGTTGTCCCAGTTCCTGGAGGGCCATACTCATCAGGGCAATGCTCACCTGTTCTCCAGTGGAAAGCAACATATCCATCTCGCGGCGGTTGGGAGTGCTGGAGACTTCATGGGCCAATTTAACCAGGCCATCGGTTGTTTTGCCCATAGCTGAAACAACAACAACGACCGAATGATTCCGGGCTGTTTCAATCACTCGTCGAGCTACAGCCTGAATTCGTTCGGCAGACCCAACTGAGCTACCGCCATATTTCTGCACAATCAGCATACTCACTTAACCGATAAAACGCCTGAATCAAAAGGTTTGAACATACCTCAATTCAGCTTGACAAACCACTGACTTTAGTCTTCTAGTGTAGAAGATTGTCCAGTATTGTGACATTCTCTCAACTTGACAGCAAGCCTTTCAGCAGGATCAATCCTGATTATTTTTGATCTCAGTAGATAGGACTGACGCAGTTGCAATATCTCTGCCCCAACCCCCAGCAGTATCAGAATTGGGGGTATTTTTCAAGAAACCCTGCGGTCTATTGGTGCAGCAAATTAAGCAAATTAAAAATTGTGTCAGGGACAAAGAGGCTTTGCCCCCAAGCCCCCATGTTTCAGAACTTTATCTGTAGATACTCTTGGCCATAAGACTCAAGTCAGAGTCTAAACGTAGCTGAATGTTCTAGCGTCATTCAAGTTTAGCCCGATCACCCCGGTGATAACCCCAATCAAATCCGTGTTTAAGCGAATTTGGGTGTTGTTGCTGACCGTTTGGAGTTGATAGGGTTCGCCCTGGTGGAGCTGGATTTTATCGGTACTGACTGTGAAGTCTGAAATTCGGGCCACATCAGCCGTTCCTGCGCCCAAATAATAAACTTTAGTCGCATCTCCCAAGACAAACAGATCGGCATTGCCCTGTCCCTGAAGAATATCCTGTTCCCCAACACCAGCCGCCGCAGAATTTGTCCCGGTCAGCGTGTCTGCCCCATTACCCCCTGCAAGTTGATCGTTTCCGGTATCTCCTAACACTCGATCATTGCCATCATTGCCGTTGACGGTGTCGTTGCCAGTCCCGCCCCACAGGAAATCATTGCCAGTCCCGCCGTCCAGTCGATCATTTCCTGCGTTGCCTGAGAGTCGGTCATTGCCATCCTGTCCATACACGGTATCATTGTGGTTCTCACCGCTGAGAGTGTCATTCCCAGCCTGTCCTTGAAGGGTATCGTTGCCGTCACCTCCCCGAATGCTATCGTTGCCCGCCAATCCCCGCATCAAGTTATGGTCAGTATTGCCCTGCAAAGTATCGTTGTTATCGGTCTCTGGAGTAGGAACCAGTTTTCGGACTGTGCCATCTTGCTTGGAGGTAACATAGATTTCTCCGGCAGCATCCACGCCAAATCGCACGTCAGAACGGGGAAATCCTAAGAAATCTAGAAATGATCCTTGTAAATTGCCGTCGTAGAGTCGTAATTCCCGTAGAGTTGCCTGAGAACCCTCAACCAGTTCATTGACTGGAACATGAAAGAATCGCCCATCGTTGGCAAAGTCAGCAAACACATACTGACCTCGCAATTGGGGAATTGCCGTGCCCCGATATACAAACCCGCCAGCGATCGCAAACCCAAAAAATCCCGATGTCTCAGGTGGAAGATCATGGTCATATTGGGCAACGGGATAGGTATAGCCAAAATCGGCATCATTAGGCGGCAGTTCAAATAAAGCATTTTCGTTATTTTCTTCAATCACAAATGTGCCTTCCCGTTCCCCCCAACCGTAGTTTGCCCCAGGAACACCCAGATTGACTTCTTCGATAAAAGCCTGACCGACATCGACAATTAACATCTTGCCCTCGCCCCCCGTATCCCAACTGAAGCGATGGGAATTCCGCAGTCCATAAGCCCAAACTTCTCCTAGAGTATTAGGATCGCCGTCAGTGGCAAAGGGATTGTCTGCTGGGATGCCGTACTCCCCGCTAGCACTGTTATTGCCTAGGGGATCAATCCGCAAAATTTTACCGAGAGGAACGTTCAAATCCTGGCCGTTATCGAGGGGATCGGTGTTGCTGACCGGGAAGCCGTCACTCCCGCCATCTGCAACGGCCAGATACAACATTCCGTAATCAGCATCCCCGGGTTCAGCATTAGGATTGAAGGCGAGTTCCCCCATATTGTGATCTCCATAGGGTTGTTCAACCCGCATGATCTCTCGCACAGTTCCGGCAAAGAGATTGGCTGAGGGGTTAGTTGCTGTCCACTCCCGGACGACTTCATGATGGGAACTGGCGATGATATTACCATTGCGATCGAAGATAGGTTTTGTGACTGGAAAATCGGGTGTTCCTGTCGTTTTGCTTTCCGAGTTGATGGTGTAAAAAATGCCATTGTTGGCAAAATCTGGGTGAAAAGTAAAATAAGAAAAGCCCTGCTGATTCGTATTGCTCAGAAATCCACTTCCCACTTGACTTTTTAGATTAAGGTAGGAACTAATGGTTCCGTTATCAATAACGTATAATTTCCCGCGCATATCATTCACGAAGAGGCGATCGCTGCCATCGGGGGCATCCGTGATCTGATTTAATCGCGCTGCTGGGCTGCTGCCACTGCCGCTGTTTGGAATTTGAGCAATCTCTTCCAATTGAACAGAAAGGTTGGAAAGGGCAATTGGGGTGGGAATCGGATTATTGGTGATTGGTAGGCTTGGCATGAGTCATACTTGAGGTTAAATGATTCAAATCTAGCTTAATCTTGATGCAATTTCGTCATGCTTTAGATTAAATCTCTAAGTCGCCGACTTCAGTCTTAGGCTAGCAGGGCAGACAGTATTTTCTGGGGCCGAGAAGATACATCAGCATTGAGATTTTCAAGGATAAAAAATCCTTGAAATCAGAATATTTTGGATTCATTTAAGTTGGTCTCACCCTGAATCCAATCAAGTCACCTGAAACTACTTGAAATTAATACTACTGAGCAAAAGAAATTGAAAGAAAGTAACATCTAATAAATTTAAAGCTCGAGTTTGAATTCCAAGCTTGAACTAGTGTCAACGAATCTCAACACTCAGAAATATTTGGTTACAGATGTTCTTCTTAAAAAGAATTCTTGAAAATTGCCAACACTGGATCGTTAACCTTCTATAATTCTCTACCTTGGATTGTAAGATCCTAAAATGATCTCAAAATAAATTTTTATTGCAATTATTTTTTTCCTAGAGTTGAAATTGTAGAATCCTACTGTTAATTTTCAACTGTTAATTTTCAGTTTAAAACCTATAGTATCCACTTGAGTCAGCAGTAAAATCCCTGTAGTGTGTATTTCCATTGGCCTCTTCTGGACTGAATCGGACTACAGCGGTTTTTCAATCAGTGAGGGACATCTCAGCTACTCAAGTCCCCCTTTTCTAGATGCGAAGCTTCTCGTTAGAGTAGGGGATTCAAGGGGGATCGCTCTGCATCACATCTGAGCAAAAGCGGCTGTATATTCCTCATTAATTTTTAATTTTTATGACTTACTCTAGGAGTATTCACACTATGGCAACTTTGCTAGCTGGAGATATCGGTGGAACCAAGACTATTCTACGGTTAGTCAAGGCTGAACCCGCCTATCCTCCCAAGAGAGTACCCAATTTGACGGCGCTGCATGAGGTAACTTACCCGAGCCAGGACTATTCTGACCTCGTGCCAATTGTGCTGAACTTTATGCAAGCAGCCCGAACCGCCTTGGGCCGAGAGGATTTGGCTCCTGAAACGGCCTGTTTTGGGATTGCTGGCCCCGTGGTGAACAATACCTGTAACTTGACAAACCTGAGTTGGTTTTTGCAGGCGGACACCTTAGAACGAGAACTTAAAATCCCCCAGGTGAATCTGATCAATGACTTTGCAGCCATCGGCTATGGGGTGCTAGCTCTAGCTCCTGAAGACTTACAGACTTTGCAACCTGGGGAACCGGATGATCGGGCTCCCATTGGCGTGATTGGGGCCGGAACAGGATTGGGTGAGGGATTTGTCATTCCCTGTGGCAGTGGCTACCGAGTCTTTGCAACTGAGGGAGGTCATGTAGATTTTGCCCCGCGCTCAGAGGTGGAATTTCAACTCCTGGGTTATGTCAAAGATCTGTACAAAATTGATCGGGTTTCTGTAGAGCGGATTGTCTCTGGTATGGGAATTACAGCGATTTATCAATTTCTGCGCGATCGCAATCCTTCCCTCGAAAGTGCCGCAATGGGAAAAATTTTCCACCAATGGAAACGGGAAATTGGCAAGGAACAGAAAACCATTGATCTCTCTGCAGAAGTCTCTAAAGCCGCTACAACCAACGATGACTATTTGTCTACCCAGACCATGAACCTGTTCGTCGAAGCCTATGGGACTGAGGCTGGAAACCTGGCCTTGAAATTAATGCCCTACGGCGGGATGTACATTGCTGGAGGCATTGCAGCTAAGAACCTGCCGCTGATGATTCAAGATGTTTTTCTAAATGCTTTTACCTCTAAAGGTCGGATGGGTGTCTTGATGAAAAAGGTTCCTATTCACCTTGTCTTGAATCCTAAAGTCGGGCTACTGGGGGCAGCATTGTGTGCGGCCCAGAGTATTCAGAGCCTCTCAAGTCCTGATGCTTCAGCTACAGGTTGAGCCATTTCTTGCAACTAACCCCATTTCACCCCTATTTTACCCGTAAAACTTCACCCGTAAAGAAGACAAAAAATTATGACTGCTCAAAAGGAACCCATTGCATCTCACTCCTCTGCCACAAGCTATCTGATCCTGATTGCTGGGGTTGCAGCCCTAGGCGGATTTTTATTTGGATTTGATACTGCTGTCATTAATGGTGCTGTCGTTGCCCTGCAAAACCACTTTACTACCTCATCCACTGTCACGGGATTAGCGGTCTCTTTGGCCCTCCTCGGATCAGCACTGGGAGCCTTTTTTGCAGGCCCAATTGCCGATCGGAGTGGCCGGGTAAAATCGATGGTGGCGGCGGCTGGATTGTTTATCATCAGTGCCATTGGTTCCGGTTTGCCAATTACCATTTGGGACTTTATTTTCTGGCGGTCGGTGGGGGGAGTGGCAGTCGGAGTGGCGAGCGTAATTGCTCCGGCTTATATTGCGGAGATTTCCCCGAGCCACCTGCGGGGACGGTTAGGGTCTCTGCAACAGTTGGCCATTGTGACTGGGATTTTTGTAGCTCTGCTGGCTGCAGATTTGATTGTCCGGCTTGCAGGTTCAGCAGAAAATCCCTTTTGGTTTGGTATTGATGCTTGGCGCTGGATGTTTTGGCTAGAAGTGATTCCAGCGGTGATCTATGGCTTAGGAGCGTTGCGGATTCCCGAATCTCCCCGTTACTTGGTTGCTCAAGGACGTGAGCAGGAAGCTGCGGTTGTTCTGGAAAAGGTTATAGGGGGAGATGTCCAGACCAAAGTGCGCGAAATTCGAGACACGATTCAGCTTGAACACAAACCTCAACTGTCTGATTTGATCAGCCGTAGCGGGGGATTGCTGCCCATTGTTTGGGTTGGCATAGGTCTATCCGTCTTTCAACAGTTTGTCGGCATCAACGTCATCTTCTACTACAGCAGCCTCCTCTGGCGCTCTGTGGGCTTTAATGAATCTGACTCCCTGCTAATAACGGTCATCACTAGCGCAACGAATATTGTGACTACGTTGATTGCGATCGCCTTTGTGGACAAGTTTGGTCGGAAGCCCTTACTGTTGTTTGGTTCTATTGGTATGACAATTACCCTAGGAACGATGGCCTGGGTCTTTGGCAATGCGGCTCTTGATGCCCAGGAAAATCCTGTATTAACCGGTTCAGCAGGAATCATTGCTCTGATTGCTGCCAACGCCTATGTGCTGTTCTTTGGGTGTTCTTGGGGGCCTGTGGTCTGGGTAATGCTGGGTGAAATGTTTAATAACAAAATTCGAGCGATGGCATTGTCGGTTGCGGCGGCTGTTCAGTGGGTTGCAAATTTCCTGGTTTCTACCTCCTTCCCACCGATCTTGGATAAATTTGGCCTAGGTTCTGCCTATGGGCTTTACACCATCGCTGCTGCGAGTTCTATCTTTTTTGTCTGGTTCTTCATCAAAGAAACAAAGGGCCGCGAGCTAGAGGACATGTAAGACTGTGCTGGTTGGCGGTTGCTTGATCAACTAATCCGGCTCCTGACCGAGGTTTCTCAATGAGGAGACAAAACCATGAACATTGCTGAATTAGGGACTTGGCTGCAAGAACGAACGGCGCTCAGCTCACTGAGTCGAACTATCCTGGGGGAAATTGCCGCCCATTTGGAAAACCGTTCCATCGCTGCACATCAAACCGTTGTAATCGAGGGCAATTCTCCAGAGGGCCTGTATATCCTGGAAACGGGTCGGATTGAGATCCAAACCTACCGTCTGCAAGCTTACAGTTTACTCCCCGGAGCTGTGATTAATCTCCAGGAGTTGCTGCTAGAACAGCCTGTTCGCCAAACCCTGATTACCCTGGGCCCTTGCCAACTGTGGTTTATCGCTGCCGAACCGTTTCAACACTTGATTCAACGTCACCCAGAAATTAATCAAGCGTTTTCCCAACAACTGGTTCAAGAAGTCGAAGTTCTCACCTCCCAACTCGCCTACGAACAGGAACGACTGACGACGTTACAGCCCTATCTTGTGCCCAAAGTCAAACGGGGAGTTGTGGGCAAAAGTCGCTATGCGGTTAAACTGCGATCGCAAATTATTCAAGCAGCTCAAAACCAGAATCCGGTCATGATTTTTGGAGAACCGGGCTTGGAAAAAGATAACCTAGCGGCCCTAATTCACTTTAGCTCCTCCGATCGGAGAAAGCCGATGATTAAAGTGGATTGCAGCAAGTTACAGACTAGTGGAGCGGAGCTATTTGGCCGAATGGGTGGGAAAGCCGGACTGATTGAGGTTCTGGGAGAAGGAACCTTATTCCTGAACAATGTAGAACAAATTCCCCAAACTGTAATTGCGCCGCTGATCCAGTTAATTCAAACGAGCCTCTACACTCCAATCAGTGGGCCGGGAGAGCTGATTGCCGAGCCAAGGCATTGCAACGTTAGACTGATTCTAGTCTCGGAAAAAATAGTTCCAAAATTAGCAAAGGTGATTTCCACTGCAATTAAAGTCGTGCCATTGCGGGTGCGGAAAGCAGACATTGAAGACTGGGTCAACTACTTTATCAGCTTAATCTGCCGAGACCAACGAATTCGGAAAGTTCGGATCACTCCAGAGGCTCTGAGACGACTGCAAGCCTATGATTTCCCCAACAA
>JBOFUV010000043.1:0-56498 GCA_051652765.1 Microcoleaceae cyanobacterium
ACCTGGCGATGGAAAATGAGGTTGGAATTCTTAAGTTCCAGGCTGAACCTGAGGCTGGAGATGACTTTGAAGTAATTTACAGTGTTGACGAAGATATTCTGGTTCCTGACCTAGAAGGATTAACCCTTTACTACGGTGACAACGGTTCCGGTTACTTGATCGCGTCTAGCCAAGGCGATTCCAGCTACGCCCTGTTTGACCGGGCTGGAAGCAACGAATATTTAGACAGTTTCGTAATCGCAGGCAACGGTGACATCGACCAGATCAACGAAACCGATGGCTTTGACATCACGAACGTTCCCCTGGGTTCCGCCTATCCCAACGGCTTATTCGTTGTTCACGATGGCGCGAACGACCCCCAATCGGTGATTGAAGATGATGAACAGTTGGAAAATAACAGTACCAACTTCAAGTTTGTTCCCTGGGAGAATGTTGCCAATGCCTTCCCCAATCCGTTGAACATTGACACCACTAGTTACGATCCTCGCAATCCCGCCCAAGGATTAATTGCTGGAACTGCTGACGCTGAAGTCTTAACAGGAACAGATGGAGATGATCTCTTCAACGCTGCTAATGGCAAGGACACTGTTGCTGGCGGATTAGGCAATGACCTCATTTACGGGGAAGCGGGCAACGACCTGTTGAGAGGCGATCTGAATGAACGAGTTTCGGGAGTTGAAGGTGGTAATGATACGATCTTCGGCGGGTTAGGCAACGACCGAATTAGCGGTAAAGCAGGCAACGATGAACTTTACGGAAATGAAGGCAATGATCGCATCTGGGGCGATCAAGGCGATGATTTAATTCGGGGCGGTTTGGGCAATGACAAACTGTATGGGGATTCAGGTTATTCCACTGGTGGCGTTGATACGTTCATCCTGGCCGAAAGTGAGGGAATGGACACAATCTACGACTTTGAAATTGGGATTGACCTGATTGGTTTGGCTGGAGGATTAACCTTCGGTGACCTCGCCCTGGATCAACAGGGACAAAATGCACTGATTAATTTCGGGGAGACAACCCTGGCGGTTCTACAACAGGTTAATGTTAATAGCCTGTCTGAATCTGATTTCGTGACGATTTAATTGTTTCAAAGCGAGGGGATGAGCAAGTTTTATCCCCTCTTGTTTTTTGAGTATTCTATTTAAGATTCAAGTAAAAAACGTTTAAAAAACCATTAACAACTTTTTTAAAAAATCTCTTTAAAATTTTAAACTATCCCCAACAGCAAAAAATTAAACAACTTAAAGAAAGCTAAAACACTAAATTAATAAACGATGAAAATTTATAGTATCCTAAAGATTGATTTTTTAATCTTTTACTAAAAAATCTTAAAGCTAAGCGTTGAGAAAAAATCATTAATAATCTTGCTATAATTAGAATTTAAGGTATCAAAGATAATTTTTTAATTAAAAAAATGTTTCGCAAAAATAGCAATAGCATTTATTTAAAAAATATCAACTTTTTTTGATTTGAATTTTTGATATTGCGAATGGCCGCTAAATTTGTCTTAAAAAACTCTAAAAACCAGAACGTCACAAAACTTTCACTCTTTTTTAACTCAGTCATAATTCCCTCTTAACCTTCAACAAGTAACCTTAGGATCTGGAACTGAATATAAGACGTAAATTGTTCAGAGATCAGGGCATTGTTTGTGATAAAACCCTTTCCATTGTCTTTCAGTTTTTCTAACATCAAGCTACCTCCAATCAAGCTTCTAACTACATAGATAGCCTCTGATACGTACTAATAGGAATCCAAATCAAATGGCTAAGAACGTTATCATCATGATCGGCGACGGTATGGGCTGGGAAATGGCTCGTACTGCCGCTACTGCCAACACCGGAGAGTTCTACACTTCTGGTGCAGGGGAAGGCTTAAGCTTTCAAGAACTAGAGGGCTACTCTTTTGTAACCACTTACGGTACTACCGTTGCTCCTGGCAGCGAAGAGCTTGATCCTACTAAGCGACTGTTCAGTACAGGTAATGGTGCATTGTATGGGTCTGGCTCCAACCCAACTGGAACTAACCCACTCCGTCCTGACTTTGAATTTGTGCCAGACTTCAATCCTGGGATTAGTGCAAGCGGCGAGGCTCCTAACCCTGGAACGACTGCGTTAGGCAACTTGGTGGGTTATGATGCTGAGCGCGGCGGTTTAGTGCCCTGGGATGCTAGCTACTACGACAATCGGGAGAATCCTGCTGAAGGCTTTGACCCAGAGTACATCAAGTACAGCTATCCTGACTCTGCCAATACAGCAACCACGCTCTACACCGGAGTCAAGAGCTACAACAACGCCATTGGAGTCGATATCTACGAAGAGCCTCTAGAGTCTGTTCTGCAAATGGCAGCGGATCAAGGCAAGTCTACAGGTTTGGTAACTTCTGTTCCCATCGATCACGCAACGCCTGGAGCTGCAGCCGCCAATGTTAACCGTCGGAACAAGTACGACAGTGACTTCCCAACTTTGGACAGCATCCTGCAACAGGAACTGCGGATCTACCGTCCTAACGTTCTCTTAGGCGGTGGACATCCCTTCTCTAATACACAAGACCCATTGCCCGATGGAGTTGAGCCGCCAACAGACAACACTTTCATCACAGAATCAACTTATGCAGAGCTGAGCGCGAACCCAACTGACAACGTTTACGACTATACATTCCTGGAGCGTGGCCCTGATGCGGCAATGACCCTAGCAGATACTGCTGCGGAAATTGACCCCAACCAAGGAGAGCGCCTACTTGGTCTATATGGAGCCAGAGGACAAAACGGCAACCTGCCCGTTAGTTCTGCCGATGGTGACTACAGCACCACAGGCTTGGATATGTTCTCCCTCTTCAGCTCTGCTCAGGAAACTGGCATTCCGACCCCTGATACTGAGCGTCCCCTGCTCCCTGGGGAAACCGATGAATCTTTCATCGCAACAGAAGTTAACGAAAACCCCACTTTAACCAACCTGACTGATGCGGCTCTGGAAGTTCTAGGTAAGGATGAAGACGGGTTCTGGCTGATGATCGAAGGCGGAGACATTGACTGGTCTGCCCACGACAACAACGTTGACAACCTGATCGGTACAGTGAACGACTTTGACAAAGCAGTTCAGAGCGTAACAGACTGGATTGCTGAGAACGGTGGCTGGGAAGAGAACCTGCTAATCGTTACGGCTGACCACGACCACTATTTGACTCTGAACCCCGAATTCCCTGAACTGCTGGCTACTGAAGGGGCTGAAGCTCTGACTTTTGAGCAACACGATCCAGAAACAGCCGGACATTTCTGGGGTTCTGATGATGCGGTCAAATATGGTTGGGGTTCCCACAGTAACCGTCCTGTTCCTGTGTACTACCAAGGCGCAGGCTCAGAAGTGTTAGATGGTTTAGTCGGCGAAGGCTACACCAATTATGGTTTTGAGGTTCCTGGTTTCTCCAATGGAGTCGATCAGAGCCACATCTTCCAAACGATGGCAGCAGCAGTCACAGGAACCGATAACTATCTCAACGGTTCTCCCAATGCTGAAACCTTTATCGGTGAAGATGACCAGAATGACTTGATTGTCTCTCGGGGTGAAAACGACACGGTTGCTGGCGGTCTAGGCGACGACCAAATCTATGGTGGCTACGGCAACGACCTGCTGCGAGGCGACGAAAATACCCGTGCTTCTGGTACTGAAGGCGGCAATGACAAGATCTTCGGCGGTGTTGGCAATGACCGGATTAGCGGTAAAGCTGGCAACGACGAACTCTATGGTGAAGAGGGCAATGATCGCATCTGGGGCGACGCAGGCGATGATCTGATCGATGGCGGTCTGGGTAACGACAGACTCTATGGAGATGCTGGCGACATGGTCGGCGGCGTTGACACCTTTGTATTGCGAGCAGGTGACGGCAAAGATACGATCTATGACTTCGAGTTAGGAATTGACTTCATCGGTCTTTCTGACGGTTTGATGTTCAGTGAATTAGTTCTGAATACCCAAGGACAAAACACCCTGATTCAGTTTGGAACTGAAACTTTAGCGGTTGTTCAGGGAGTTGTAGGTCTCTCTGAATCTAATTTTGCGCTAGTTTAACGACAATGTTAGGAACCTGTAAAACCAGGAACCTGTAAAACCAAGAAATTGTAGGGCGGGTTTACCTGCCCTACTTTTCTACTGCTTGTATCAAAATAAAGGGCTGCACAATCAGGGCTTTAAACCGCTTTTTGCGATCGCGCTCCCAGTCAGCCACTTCCTCCAACTGAGGTTTATGAATCAACTGCTCTTCCATCCATCGCTTCACCAAGAGCATGTTGTCGCTGGCAATAGCAACTCCAGCCTCAAGTAGATCTAGATTGGGATCAACAATCACGATCGTATCTCGCTGCAGATGGGGAATCAGCCAGTCCCATTCTGCCTCATCCAGATTCTCGGCCAGTTGGGCTTTCAGGGCTTGGTTTGGGTCTTGTGGGCTTGAATCTTGTGGGTTTAGGTCTTGTGGGTTAGGATCTTGAGTCACGAATTTTGATTGAACCTTCTTCAAGGGAGTTTACAGTCTAGCGCCCTAGGTCGTGCATTGTATTAATTTCCATAGCGCACTTTTGCGTCAAGGCTTCGAGTTCTTCTCGGTCAGTTGAACGGGGGGGAGGAATTACCTGCCCAATCCGCACGGTGATTGGTACAGGTCGAGGGAACGCAGCATCCTGTCGCCAAATTGCCTGAGTTCCCCACAGAGACACGGGCAACAAGGGCGCTTGGGCTTTCGCAGCTACCAAAGCCGCCCCCAGCTTGGGATCGGTGATCTGTCCGTCCAGGGTACGGGTTCCCTCCAGAAAAACCCCAGTTGCCCATCCCTGTTCCAAATATTCCAGGGCAGACCGAATCGCATTCCGATCCGCAGCACCCCGCTTCACAGGGTAAGCCCCATAAAGTAGAATAGCCTGTTTCAGGACTGGAACTTTGAATAGTTCTTCCTTGGCCATAAACGCGACGGGGCGACGCATACAGTTCGATAAGAGGGGCGGGTCGAAGTCACTGGCATGGTTACTCACCACCACCAATGGCCCCTCTTGGGGAACTTGCTCTGCGCCGTAGATTCGGCCTCGAAAATAAACCCGCAGGACAGGATTAACAATCGACCACTTGAACAAGCGGTAGAGGACTAGGCTCTGAATCGGCTCGCGGGATTGGGCCACGATATTGCACCCCTCCTACTGTTTGGTCACGCGAGCGAATATAGCCTCAATCTCAGATAGCTCAACTGCTCCGGAAAGAGTTTCTCCATTCATCACAAAGAACGGAGTCCCTTGAATGCCCAATCCACTGGCAAGCTGGATATCTGCCTGAATCTCCGTAGCCGCAGCTTCACTCTTGCGATCGCTGTTAAACTTCTCCAGATCCAGACTCAGGTCTTGGGCGATTTTGGTATACAAGTCCTCCCCAAGCTTGTCTTGATTGGTAAATAAAGCGTCCTGGTATTCCCAGAATTTCCCCTGTTGTTGAGCGGCCCAGGAAGCTTTGGCGGCGGGGAGAGCTTCTGGATGAATTTGAGTTAACGGTAAATGTTTGTAGACCAGCGTCACTTGCCCTTGGCGTTTTTCCATAAACTGCTGGACGGTTTTGTGAGCCTTTGCACAGAAGGGACATTGGAAATCCGAAAATTCCAACAGCACAATTTTTTGATCAGGGGAACCCTTGGTGGGAGAGTTGCCAATCACAGCCTTAGGATTGGTTCGCATCTGATCTAAAAACTTGCCTCGAGATTGCTTGAGGTCTTCTTGTTGCTTTTCTTGATAGGCTTGGACAGATTGTAGAATCACTTCCGGATTATTCCGAATCACTTGGATCACCTGTTGCTCAAACTCCGGACTCACTTTGGTTGGATCTGAAGATTGAGCAGGCTTAGAGCAACTGACTAAGACCAGGCAAACGATGCAGAATAAACTCGTTGCGAATGCTTGCCAACCTCGCAGCCTGTGTCGATGCGCCAGTGTTTTCATAACGTTTCTCCAATCCAATAGCAATCCACGGTTCAATGTCTATCCTAAGTTTAACGTGAAACTTATCGTCGATTTCCTTTAGTTCTGGTTCGGTTTCTGATCTGAGTTTCCTGGATTGAAGATCCAATGCCTTGTAAAACCCCGCGACCAATTAATCCGATCCCGCGACCAATCACCTGAGTTAACAGATAAACTACTCCACTCCCAAGCAGAGACAGGGTTGATCGTATCCGAGGCGCGATCGCATCCCGTGTTTCTAATGCCAAGGTTACTGCCAAGGAGATTCCATTGAGCTGCATTAATTCGGCATGACGAGGAGAATAAATGGTTTCGGTTTGAATGCCGCGATCGCTTAAAACAAAGAGCTTATAAGAACTTTCAAAGATCGCCTGCGGTTCTCCAAAAAACTGTTCTACCCGATAATGCCAGGATAAATCATTCCGAAATCGCTCGATTTCTCGTGTAGACAGTAAACGGCGATCATAAAATTTTTGCTTAATTTCTTCCACATCGCCAAAGGCATTTAACAGCGGTTGGATCACGCTATTGGCCACTCTAATCACCAGATTTTGCAGCAGGATTTCTGCTTGTCTCATGGCATCGGGACTCCCGACGGTGCAAGCCAGATTATCCACCATCAAGGGAGTCTGAAACAGTAAGTGAGCCACAAGGTCTGAAATTAAGGGAATTTTACTCAGAATCTCTTGGTCAACCCTAGGTTCAGCCTCCAGCAATATCGGCACAATGGCCACAATCCGATCGCCCAAGTTCACAGTTGAGTATTTACCAAAGAAATCTGTCAAGGTGGCTACCCAAATATCTCGCAGCATCTCCAGGCAATTTTCTGGGATCTGATCTGAATGTATTTGAGAAAACTGCAACTCATCCAAACAGTGTTCAAATTGTCGGAGCACGAGATAAATTAATTCTCGCTTTTGACTCGGGCGGAGGATATCAGTTTCCAGAGGAATCCCAGTTTGATTGGCCAAACCAGACTGCAATTTGGCAACAGTAGCGTCAAAGAGAGCTGACTTGAGCATGTTTGGAGAAATCACAGGTTGAACGGCCAAAACAGTCGTTTTCAGTGAAGCTAGAGCACCTGCTGAGGACAGTGTCTGACTGATCTCAGGGTTAAGGGATTCTAAGGGGTTACTGTCCCGGTTACTTTCCCAGGAATTGGACTCTGAGAAGCGTTCTGAAGGATTACCTAAGGGAGTCTCGGAACCATTTTCTGGAGTCATGGATTCAGAGCGAGCAGAAGTCGGCAACAGTTGGCTGACCATCCAACGAGCTACGAGCAATTCTCGCTGTTGTCCCCGAACAATCAGCCAATTCAGGATTTCAGCAGGATTTCTCCGATCAAACGCCTTGGGATCTGGCAGTTCAGTTTTGACAGCCTCTAGAGCTGAATCAATTTGCCGCAGCCCTGACTGACCCACCGCCTGACGCAGTTTCTTCAAGGGTTGACTCAAGGCAGGAAACTTGGCAGATGGGTGAGGGGAAGTTGTAGAGGTCGGTAACGGGGTCACCCAATAGAACTCACCAGACGCAACCTGATAGAGAGCAATCGCTAATTCTTCTGCCGAAACGCCTTTTGGACAGTATCCCTCGATTCCAATGTCCTGAATCGTAGTCAACAAAACCGGATCTTGTAAAGCAGTCAGGATTAGAATGGGAAATTGGGAATAATGGGTTTCGAGAAATTGACAAAATGAGATCGCCTCAGGGGCTATCACCAACTGCGCCTTGGAGTTAAACCTCTGACCTTCAGAGCTACGAAGCGGCGCTGACAAATCCTGAATCCCTGGCTCTAGGACAATCACCCTGACTGGATTGAGGGGGGAGTTTTGAGGATGAGGGGAGTCCGCTGTCCATCCTTGCAGAACTTTTGTAGCGGCGGCCCGAGTCTCAGCCTCCGCTACAATCTCGAAGTGATTCGCATCTGCACAGACGGCTCGTATTCCAAACCGAAAGATAGGATCGTCTTCAATCAGGAGAATTTGGATCGTCGATTGACTCATGGCCACACTACCAGCAGAGAGAAGCTGAGTTCTTGCTTTAAAGTTCTTGCTTTAAAGTCCTGATTCCAAACCTGATTCCAAACCTGATTCCAAACCTGATTCCAATTATTCCAAAAATAAGTTGTTTTCAGGGGGTGTCGATTCGGGTTCAACAACTGGAATAGGAGCCGGAGCTGATTCAGTCGGAGCGAGTTCAGTCGAAGCAGGTTCAGTCGGAGCAGATTCAGAATAGTAACCTCCGGATGGCTCTGGCGGGGAAGATGCCTCACCTGAAAACCCTGAATCGGTCGATGAACTTGAGGGTTCAGCATAGCCCGAGGGTTCAGAGTACCCCGACGAATCTCCCGAAGAACCAGAATATCCCTCTGAATATCCAGAGGAACTGGATGAATCATAATACCTGGGGGAATCAGAGTAGCCGTCCGAATAGCCGCCGCTATTCCGAGAAGGCGGTCGATAATATTGCTCTTGTTGGGTGGCCCAAATGGCATCTCGTTCGGCTGCCCAATCTGCAATCAGCCGTTGAGCTTGGTAATACAAGGCTCTGCCGTAGCGAATTCGAGAGGCTTCGGAGATTGCTGCGCTGAGACTTCCTTGACTTGCCAAGCGTTTTGCCCGACTCAGAATGGGTCGATCTTCAACCACCTGAATCTCGGCCACCCAGTTTCCAATACTGGCTTGAGCCTCTCGATAGAGGGCCCGTCCTTCATCAATTTCAGCAGCCTTGCTGATCGCTGCCCCCAACTTTCCTTCTTTGGCCAGGACTACAGCTTCGGTCAACAGAGGCTGATCCTCGATAATTTGAACCCGTTTTGCCCACTCTGCAATTAAGGTTTGGGCTTCAACTCGAAGGGGGCGGCCCAAATTAATTTGGTTGGCCTGGGCTACAGCCGCTCTAAATCCTTCTAAAGTTTCAGTTTGGGCAAGCTGTCGTGCCAAAGCAAGATAGGGTCGATCCTCAATCCGTTGTGCCTCTTTGCGCCAGTGGGCCACCAAGGTTTGAGCATGAACTCGACGGGGTTGCTCTGGGCCAATCATTTGAACTTGCTCAATCGCTAAGTTGAGTGCAAATGGATGTCCAACCTTGGCAACCTGACTAGCAAATTGAAGACTGACAAGATTCTGAATCTGATTCAATAAATCTTCCGACTGCAGCTGAGCGGTTTGATTGAAAAATTGCTGTCGTTTAGCATCTGCCAATGCTGTTTTCCCCTCTAGCAGAATAAACATCTGTTGGAGAAAAGGCTGATGAGTGGCCTGAGTGGCGAACGTACTCTTGACTCGGCTCAACAGGATCAAATCCTGCGCTTCTTGGTAGAACGGAGAATACCTGGGCAATAGCTCCGCAATCTTGATGGCTTCGCTGAAGTTGTTGGCCTTGAGGGCTTGTCCTGCCTGTTGTAACAAACGCCGACTCCAGATTCGAATCTCCTGCTTAGCGACTCCAGCAATGTAGAGTTGGTGATCGACTTGATTGGCCAGTGCGATCGCCTCCAAAAGTTCTCGGGGGTTACCTTGTTTGGCAATTTCTTGGGCTTCTTTGAGGCGTTGTTCTCCCTTTTTCTCAATGGACAATCGAGCTAGCAATTCGCTAAATGCCTTTTCACTCCAGCGAGCATTTTCTAGCTTTGTCAAGGCTTGAATATAGTAAAAGGCCATTTTCCAGTTTCGGGCCTTAAGTTCTTTATGGGCTTTATCAAAGAGTTGCTGACCTTCCTGCCAGTCATTTTGCCAACTGGACACGGCCTCTTCGACCGAGGCATAAGCCGGACTATCTTTAGGTACAGCCTTGACGAGGGCCAAAGCCCCAGCCAGATCCCCAGCATCAATCTTTTGATTGGCAAGCTTGATCAGGGCATAAGTCCACTTGCTCATCATTTGCTGGACTTGAGGCTGGAGGGGGTGGGTCGAGGGCCAAGACTCCACCAAGTTAAATGCGGCTTGAATCTCTCCTAATCCACCAGATTGAGCGGCCCGATCCACACAATAGAGGCGATCGCCATCGACTGAGAGCGCAGAGATTCCCTCACAATCCAAGGGCGGAGGAGCCGTTAACAGCCACAACAAAGCCCCTGTTCCGGCTGTCCCAAACCCCAAGAGAATCAGTAGCCAGAGCAGTTGCCATCCCCAGAACCCCTTTGGAATTTGTAGGGAGGATAGCTTCCTAGGAAAAGCTGGGTGGCGATCGCCGTCAGCCTCTAAGGTCGTTTGAGAGGAGATTGCCAGAGAAGCTTCACCTTCAGGGGTTGGTAAGCTAGAGGGGTCAAACTGGGGAGGTGCCATTACTCTTCTATTTTCCTTTTATCCTCAAGTTCTATCTTGCAAAAGCTGTAAGGGTCAGGCGCTACTCTTCTAGTCACTCTTAGATTGAAACAAAAAATATCCAAAAACTGGACTTGCTTGCTGCAAATTAAACAGTTCGGCTGTATCTTAGCAAATCCTAACCCTGATGAACCAGGGTCGAACCTACATCTGACAACGGAGTAGACTGAACTGGGTGGACTCAACGTAGTCCTACTCTCAGGGGTTTACTGGGTTAGCCTAAGAAGCTTTGGGAGTTTTTTCCTCGGGAGAACATTCTGCAATAGTCTCCCCAGAAGACTTGCGATACCCATAAAAATCTATCCGATAGTCTGAGATCTTGACTCCAGTCTGCTGTTCAATTTCCTGGATAATCTCTATCGGAAGCTCGACATGGACATCTAAAATCTGATGGGTATCTAGGCAGTTGACATGGGAGTGAGAGTCATTAGTATGACCGTATAGGCATCCACCCGAACGCTCGATACACTCAATGATGCCCTCACGAGACAGAGCTTCCAAATTCTGATAAACCGAAGTGTGACCAATCACCTTCCCGGCCTGATTTAGGCGATCATAGATTTCGCGGGCCGAGAGATGCTCCCTCACTTGCCAGAGGAGTTCTAGAATAAAACAACGCTGACGGCTTAGGCGCATTCCTTTAGCTTGACAACAGTTTAGCGCATCCTCCAATGAACGAATCGGTTTCACTCCCATCACCTTAGCTTGATAAAATTCATTTTTTCTTAGTTCATAAGTCTATAAGTTCCATAACCTATTGACACTTAGTTTATGCCTTCCTCTATTTTATCTTGGTTTATCTTGGAAATCCCAATGTGGATTTGCTCTAAGAATAGCCTTGAATTGACAGTATGACTCAGTTCTGATCTGGCTTGGACATCGTCTAGGCATCCGCTGAATTCAAGGGAATCATTGCCCAAGTCGTGTAAGTTCCAATCGGACTCCAGAGAATGTAGGGCAACAACAATACTGCTGCCTGAGAAGAAATAGACAACACACTCAACGCCAGCATCATGCTCAGAATCGCGCCCGTGCCCCCAATCATGGTTCCAACCCGTAGACTCCGAAACTTGCACATGACGCTGGTATAGGCTAGGGTTACTGCCTCTAGGAGCAAGTAAAGTCCCATCCTTAGCCAGGTTTCTAGGGTTCCGGGGGCTTGGTTCCAGACCAAGATTGCTGAGAGCGTGGCACAGATGAAAACCACTGTCCAAATCAGCGGAATCCAGGATTCAAAGGTCAGCCACCGGGGACGCTGCAATCGATTAAACCAACGCTGATCGTCCGGAGTCATGAACTGGCTACTGATCCAGACCACCAGCAGAACAACCCCAACAATTCCCATCCAAGCTCTAATCATGGCCCTACCCTATTACTGTTCAGTCCTGTTAACGGATAACTGATGATTAACTGACTCATGATTAACCCAGTCGATGGGTATTTTCCATTTCCAGGCTGGATACTTCCCTGGGGGAAGGGGCGAGTAAAAGATCCCCTTTAGATTTCAGCACTGTCTGAATCACCTGCAGAAAACGGTTTTGGCGAGTCCGATCCGATGAACTTTGGCGCTCCTTCACTTTTTGGGCTAGGTGACGCATCACAGAAGCGTCGAGTTCTTCAATAAATTGTTCGGCGATGTGATCGCCCATCAGATCTACGGTTGCTGAGTACTGTTCGAGCAAAACCGACACCATTTCCCCAGCCTGCTGAACAAATTCGTTCGATTGGGGTTCAGGTTCGTCCGTAGCACAATCTGGAATTGAGGGCTCTGAGTGATTGCTCTGGGTGTTGTTTAGCATGTTGTGTGGCCCGTTGTGTTGGATCAAGTTTGTATCTTTGCAAGGTGTAGATTGGAACTGTATTTGTTGGGACTGTGGGCGACACCGAATCAACTCTTGATAGTCCTCAACATCCATACTGAGAATCTGTAAATGGTGATGAACATGATCCAGTAGGCCAATTTCTGAGGGGGAGTAAATTCTTCGATAGCCATTCATCCCATGCAGTTTTGCCCAATTCTGTAAAAGAGATTCATCATGGATTTGATATCGATCTAAAAGTTGATCTACGGTCAAATCTGTTATTGGGGTTGCCTTAAAATCACTCATAGAAATCCTTTACATCAATCGTCAGAAATCAAGTACTGCAATGAAAACTATACCGAGAAAGTTACCTGAAAAACGTTACCTGAGAAACGGCGAGGCTTAAAACTCCTCTGTTTTTTATGGGTCTGGTTCGCTTGCGCCACTCGCCACCTTTTTCAAACATCCTCTTAAGATTCGAGTAGATGTAATTTTCTTCAACTTTGTGCTTAAATAAAACTGATAGTAGGTTGGAATCGGTATTCTACAGGAAACTTGCTAACCCGTGAATCGATCAAACACAGCAGTCAGACCTTTAAATGTAATACCTTTAAGTGTAAGACCCTTAAGTGTAAGACCTTTAGATATAGAAACCGAAACATTGCCCATAGGCTTCACCAAGCTGTTATAGACGTGTAATTCTGGATGACGAATGATCCGACTCAAAGTTTACTGGCGACCCTCTCTCAGCGGATTGCCCTCCTGATTGACCTTGCTGAACAAGGAGAAGTTGATCCGTGGGACGTTCAAGTGATTGAGGTGATTGATCGCTACTTAAGTCACTTAACCTCACAACCTTCAACATCCCCTTCAAGTCTATCCAACAACAATTTTGCGGAACTCTCCCATTCTGGTCAAGCTTTTCTTTATGCCTCAATGTTGGTTCTGCTCAAGTCCGATAGCTTAATGATGTTAGCAAGCTCTAGCCCACATCCTGCAGAGTCTCCTCCAGAAGACTGGGTGGAATCAGACCCCGGAGTCAGCCTCCAGCGTCCACAAAACCTAGAACAGCAGCTCCACCGTAGAGCTGTCGCCCCTATTCCTCAAAAGCGTCGAGTCACCCTGCAAGAACTCGTCGAACAACTTCAGCAAGTTGCTCATGTCATTGCCTCCCAAAACCAACATCCCCGTCGCCATCGCCTCCGACCCCAGTCTAAGACGCAAGCTGCAAAGACCATTGCCCAGCTCGCTCACCAGGAAAATCTGACCGAGACAGCAGCCAAGCTTGATCAACTCTTGGGTACACAGAAATCCGATCTGGCGGAGGGATGGGTTGAGCTCGAACAGTTGTCGGTGTGGTGGACTCAGCTGATTACAATGGAGCAAACTGACTCTAGTTCGGCCCTCTCCCATCCCAATCAAGTTCAATTTCACACTCACGACCGAGTTGGAATATTCTGGGCATTACTCCTGCTCTGTGCCCAATCAAAAGTTGAGCTAGCTCAAGATGAATTCTACAAAGACCTACGAATTCGTACCCTCGTATAAGGAGATTATAGATCTGGGAGGCGACATTCGGACAAAATCTCGGTAAATTGGGATAAGGAGAGTGATACGCTAGTTCATTAATAGCCACTTGGCTGCATTATACTAGCCAGATGAATAATTGCAACTTTCCTGTAAGTACCAGTGTGCATTGTTCTACAAAGCAACGATTAAGCAGCGATTAATTGTAATCAACTGAACCACCTAGGGTTGAGGAAGTGAATATGAAAGCCATGATCTTGGCAGCCGGAAAGGGGACTCGCGTTCGTCCAATCACATACACCATCCCCAAACCAATGATTCCAATTCTGCAAAAGCCAGTAATGGAGTTTTTGGTCGAGTTACTCCGTCAGCACGGATTTGACCAAATCATGGTCAATGTCAGCCATCTTGCCGAGGAAATCGAAAACTATTTTCGAGATGGCCAACGATTTGGTGTCCATATTTCCTACTCATTTGAAGGAAGAATCGAGGACGGGAACTTGATTGGCAAAGCCGTCGGTTCTGCGGGAGGGATGAAAAAGATTCAAGACTTTTATCCGTTCTTTGACGATACCTTTATCGTGCTCTGTGGCGATGCTTTGATCGACTTAGATCTGACTGCTGCCGTAGAATGGCATCGGCAAAAAGGTGCATTGGCAACCATCGTCATGAATTCCGTTCCTCGAGAAAGAGTCTCTAGCTATGGGGTAGTTGTGACGGACGATTCAGGCCGAATTCAGGCTTTCCAGGAAAAACCTGCGGTTGATGAGGCACTGAGCACTAGTATCAACACTGGAATTTACATCTTTGAACCTGAAATCTTTAACTACATCCCTTCAGGATGTGAGTATGACATTGGGGGCGATCTGTTCCCGAAACTCGTTGAGATGGGTGCTCCCTTCTATGGGATTACGATGGACTTTGAGTGGGTTGACATTGGCAAAGTCCCCGATTACTGGGATGCGGTTCGAGGAGTGCTAGCGGGTAGGATCAAAAATGTCCAAATCCCTGGCCAGCAAGTGCGTCCTGGGGTTTATACCGGGTTAAATGTTGCTGTGAACTGGGACAAAGTTAATATTCAGGGGCCTGTTTATATTGGGGGCATGACTCGGATTGAAGATGGGGCAACGATTATTGGCCCATCAATGATTGGTCAAAACTGCCGAATTTGCCGGGATGCTTACGTTGATAACAGCGTGATTTTTGAATATTCTCGTCTAGGGCCAGGAGTGCGATTGGTCGATAAGCTGGTGTTTGGGCGCTATTGTGTGGATAAGATGGGTGCTGCCATTGATGTTCAGGCTGCAGCGTTGGATTGGCTGATTACGGATATTCGTCAAATGACCTTCGATACTTCAGAGGAACATCAGGCGATCGCTGATATCCTCAGTGGTTCCTAGCTTGGATCATAGACTTGGATCATAGACTTGGATGCTAGATTGGGATGGGGGTTGAGACGTGGGCCAAGCAGATCAGCAACTTCCAACGTCTAACTTGTTCCCTGGGATTCCAGGCGAGTCAAGTTTAGGTTTGGGTTCCCCTGACTCAGCGTTCATCGAAGTCTTGGTGGACTTGCCGACTCAGCAGTTGAGGACTCAGACTGAGGAAGGTCAGCAGTTGTTCATCTACCAGGTTCCAGATGCCTTGGTGGTGTGTCCGGGGGACATTTTGAGTGTTCCCTTTGGCAATCAGCAGCTTGGGGCGATCGCCATTCGTCAGATCAATCAACTTCCTCCCGAGTTAGAACGGGATCGGGTGAAAACCGTTGAAGCGGTGATCCAACCTCGGTTTTTTCCGCCCACCTATCCTCAACTTTTGCAGCAAGTTGCTAGCTACTATCAAGCTCCTTTGATTCAAGTGATTCGAACTGCTCTTCCGGCTGGGTTGCTGCGCGGGAGTCAGCGGCGGGTGCGTCTACTCACCTCCCTGGTTCCGTCAGGTGCTGAAGTATTTTTGCCTGTCCATTCACGGACACTGTTGACCCTGCTTCAGACGAGCAAAACTGGGGATCTGAGTTGGAAAGCTCTGAAGCAAAAAATCGGTTCTACAAGTTGGGCGCGGCGAGCCGAACAAGATTTACTCAAGCGAGGTTGGATTGAAGTCTATCTAGAGTCTCCTAAGCGGCTGCGGGCGATGTTTCAGACTGTGGTAACGTTGGTGGTCAATCCTGATGGGGCTGAAGCTTTAACCCTACGCCAACGGGAAATTCTGTACCACCTGAAAAACTGTAGCGGCGAAATGGAACGGAGCGCATTCCTGAAATTGTGCCAGACCACTTCCCGTACCCTGCAGGGATTGGCGGATCAGGGATGCATTACCCTACAAAAACGAGAAGTCTTACGACTGGCTCAAGGAGAGCGTCAACCTACGGATACGCCCAAATCATTAACCTCCTACCAGGCTACGGCTGTAGAGGCGATTAATGGGTTGTCAGGGTTTACTCAGGTCTTACTGCATGGGGTAACAGGTTCGGGGAAAACAGAGGTCTATCTCCAAGTGATTCCGCCGATTTTGCAGCGCTACCAATCGGTCTTGGTTCTAGTTCCCGAAATTGGCTTGACCCCGCAACTCACCGATCGGTTCCGGGCTAGATTTGGGGATCAAGTCTACGTTTACCACAGTGGTCTGTCTGAGGGAGAACGGTACGACACTTGGCGGACAATGACCCTGGAACAGCCCCGGATCGTCATTGGCACTCGCTCTGCGATTTTTGCGCCCTTGGCTAACCTGGGGTTAATCATCTTGGATGAAGAACATGACAGTAGCTTCAAACAAGACCAACCCGCTCCCTGTTACCATGCGCGCACCGTGGCCCAGTGGCGGGCTGAACTGGAAAATTGCCCCTTGATTTTGGGCTCTGCAACTCCTGCTCTGGAAAGTTGGGTGGATGTGAAAGTCGGGAACTTCGAGCTGCAAAGTTCTGAATCTTCAGCCCCACGTTCAACTCCGCAGCTTTACCTCTCTCTTCCAGAACGGGTTCAAGGGCGGCCCCTCCCTCAGGTGGAAGTGGTCGATATGCGCCAGGAACTGCGCCAAGGAAATCGTTCGATTTTTAGTCAGACTTTGCAACAGGCCCTCGGTCAAATGAAAGATCAGGGTCAACAAGGGATTCTGTTCATTCATCGGCGGGGACACAGTACCTTTGTGTCCTGTCGCAGTTGTGGTTATGTAATGGAGTGTTCCCGTTGCGATGTCTCCCTCGCTTATCACCACGTTCGTGCCGAGGCGACCCAGCAATTGCGATGTCACTACTGCAACAAAAGTCAGCCCTATCCTCAGCACTGTCCCGAGTGTGGTTCATCCTACTTCAAACACTTCGGCAGTGGCACCCAACGGGTCAGTCAGGAGTTGAACACCTTGTTTCCGCATCTACGGCTGATCCGGTTTGACAGTGATACGACCCAAACAAAAGACGCTCACCGCATTTTGCTGACTCGATTTGCTCAAGGAGGAGCCGATTTACTGGTTGGCACCCAGATGCTCACCAAAGGACTAGATCTAGCGTCTGTGGGCTTAGTGGGCATTATCTCAGCCGATGGTTTGCTGCACTTGGCGGATTACCGAGCCAGTGAACGAGCCTTTCAAACATTGCTGCAAGTTGCAGGTCGAGCCGGTCGAGGTGACGATCCCGGTCGAGTCATTTTACAAACCTATAGCCCGGATCACCCGGTGATTCAAGCAGTTCAAACCCATGGACAGGATTCCTTTGTGAAGACAGAGCTAAACTATCGGCGATCGCGCGATTACCCTCCCTATAGTCGATTAATTTTGTTGCGATTTAGTGGCCCCAAGTTGGCAGAGGTTGAACAAACAGCCCAGCGGTTTGCTCAGGGATTAACTCAGCAGCTTACCGCCTTACCCTCTGAAACGATTGCAATTCTTGGCCCCGCTCCGGCTCCAATTCCCCGAATTTCCCATCAGTATCGCTGGCAACTGTTGCTCAAGCTTCTCACTACAGTGGCCCTGGATAGCCTTCAGCTCGAAAACCTGCGCCCGCTTTGCCCAAGAACCGTGCGCCTGATCATTGACGTTGATCCCCTTAACTTTAGTTAATTGAGTGAATCACTTGGGTAAATTACCCTTTGACGTTAAGGCATTCTTTGGAAGCTTGGGCGGACACCAGAAGAGGTTCCTGGTGGACACCCCGAGGGACGTAAGAATATCTCGCATCACCTCTGTACAGTACATCCAGTGTGCCAAATCCTCGTACATATAATCAGGATTAAAGTCTAGATTGTAGTGCAGTATATTGGGCAAGTTGGAGAACTCGTCAGAGGACTGGGGGGAAAGGAGTAAGAAGTGAAAGGGTTTTCCTTGGCATTGCCAGGTCAGTTTGTTGACCAGATCAATCACCCCGCCTCGGTCGGCTATGCCTGTGCGGACAAACAGTAGCTTGTCAGAGTTCTGAAGGGTGTACCAAAACCGCTCCGATCTTGCGGTATAACGAACCCGCATTCGTTCATGGACAGGAGACATGTCATTGAGGGGGTCGTCAGTCTCTTCAACTTCGTGGGCAAAGGACAGACCTGTCCATTTGTTGTGGTAAAGTCTCCCAGCATCAGGACTGTAGTGCAAGAAGTCGGGGTTCCACATGTCATAGAAACGGCTTTCGATCATGTCCGCAACATCGCTAATCCGAGTCGTGCGTGTCAGATCAAACGGGAAGGCGGGGCCATCATATTCCATCTTGTACAGCATCATTCGGACAGCACAGCGATCGCCGAGGGGAACAATGGCGACTCGGCTAATGTCTGACAGTTGGCACTGGTATTGGAACAGGATCACAGACCGGGGAGCGATCTTAACCCGACTTTCCAGACCATCTTTGCCAATCATTAGGGTGCGAAAGGGAGCATCAGGATAGAGCGGATCTTCATAGATACCTGCTGGCATGGCTTTTAAAGCACTCCGTACCTCCTGCCACATGGGATGAATATTAAACTCGTGATGGGATTCGTTGATGATCCAGAGGTGACACTCATCCTCTTGCAAAATTCCCAGATGCCCATCATAAAACAACAGATGTGAGTTGTGAGGTGAAAAGAAATTGAAGGCAGCGCCGTATTCCAGATTGGCATCAGGGGGAATATTCAGAGTGGTTTCGATCCTGCCGTCCTCCTGCACTGCAAAAAAGGGGAGCGCCCTAGTCTGGGTATTCTGGGCGATATAAAGACCCGGTACTAATCCGGCATGGTGTTGCAGTGCTATTTGCAGCTCTTGCCAGTAGGGAGCAATTGTGTAGCTGTAGGAAGATAGATTGAGGATTCGCAACCGTTGCTCTTCGAGACAGGCAGAGATCTGGAAACCCGTATTACTGTGATAAACAGGGACTTCATGCTGCTGTTGGAAGCGTTGGGTTTCAGCGGTCAGGTCGGCTTTGCTGATTTGAAAGAGATAGGGGTCGATCGCCTGATACATCAGACGATGACCAATCGTGTTAGGGTGAGCGGGGTCAAAGGACATGCCCTCTTTCCAGTGTCCCTGGCCATCATCAACGGCTGCTAGCCAATCCAGTACGGTGACACCCCAATTCAGCATCCGGTTGTGGGTGTCTTGCAGCAACCAGTAGTGTTCAGGGTAATAGTGATCGTGAGGATAGACTCCCCCGAGGATGGGTCGGGCTCCCAAGGCTCGGGTCATTTTTATCAGTTGCTGTAAACCACTTTCAAAGCGTCGCTGCACAGCCCGTCGTTCATGGGGGGGGCAGTAGGCCAATCCCTCGTTGCCCAGAGACAGGGCAATAATCACAACATCCGGTTGTTCTGGCGTGACCACTGACGGAAACCGGGCAATCGTGGTGCTAACATTGGCACCGACTTCCGACAGATTCACCAGTTGATGACCATAATATTGTCGCAAGGCTTTTCCCAACAGCGAAGTCCAACCGTTCAGCAGCCAAGCCTTATGACCTACCGCTATGGAACTCCCCATAACCACAATTTTTAGCCCTTCAGGTTCTTTGTCTAGGGGCAGCCCAGCAACAGCATCCTGGATATATCCAAATGGATAAGGTTGTAAATAGCCAAACACTCCGTCCTCCACAACCAAGGTGTAGGAGTGATGATCGGGATTGATAGGTACCCAGCGGTTTGAACCCAGAGATTCCCATTCTACGCGGCGGTTTGAACTGAGGCGAATATATTTATACTCAACTCTTTGACGCTCGGCTGACTTCGAAGACGGCTGAATGTCAATGTCTACATCTGTCCACCACAAAGGATACTGATTGGCACTGGTACGAAGGTGGACACACCTTGTCTCATCCCACAACCCTAGCTCAGGAGTGGAACCAATGAGACCGATGGATTCGCCCACTTGTGTATCTGCGTTGATCTGGAATCGGTACATAGAACTCTTCCCAGTTAGAAAGACGGCAGCAGATAAGAGTTTAAATCCCTAGATCTAATCTGAAGGTATCATGCAGAACTCGTTAAAATTGGTATTGGAAATAACCTTGAGTCAAAGACTTGTGGGGGAATCCGGGCCGTCAACTTGTTCTCATGGTTCACTGACTCACGGTTCACTGACTCACGATGACAGTCATCATGCTCCAATCAATCGAGTCAAGCGGGTTCATCTGCAAAAATCATGAACTTTTTTAACACACCTGCTCAATTTTGTAACTTCATTCCCCCTGTCTGCATAAAATATGACCTTAAGGTGATTTACAAACTTTTTACAAAAAGGAGCAACTAAGGATGTCTGAGGCTTTAGATACCGGAGTGGTTCAGCCTTACAAAGGTGATCCCTTTGTTGGCCATCTCTCAACCCCTATTAGTGATTCTGAATTCACTCGAGCCTTTATTGGAAATTTACCTGCCTACCGCAAAGGGCTCTCTCCATTGCTCAGAGGGTTAGAAGTTGGGATGGCCCATGGTTATTTCGTAATTGGCCCTTGGACAAAACTAGGCCCATTACGGGACAGTGAGAATGCTGCAATTGGAGGGCTGATCTCCGCGATCGCCCTGATTATGATTGCGACAATTTGTCTATCTGCCTATGGGTTAGTGTCTTTCCAAAAAGATGATCCATTTGGCAAGGAAGCACCAGGCCCTGATCCATTAAAAACGGCTGAGGGTTGGAGTCAATTTTCCGGTGGTTTCTTTATCGGAGCCATGGGTGGGGCTGTTGTGGCCTATTTCCTGCTGGAAAATTTTGATGTTATAGACTCTATTTTCCGGGGATTCGTCAACAATTAACCAACCTGAAGTGATCGAGATTTTCTGGATCACTGACATGAATATCAGTTTACATTCAGTTTGAACATTCAGTTTGAGGGTGTAACCTAAAACCCAGTTTGTAATTTTACTCAAAGGAGCATTTGAAGATGACAGGTTCATACGCCGCTTCATTCTTACCCTGGATTCTGATTCCAGTGGTTTGCTGGCTCATGCCGATTGTCGTCATGGGTTTGTTGTTTATCTATATCGAAAGCGAAGCCTAGTTGTATTGAGAGAGGGTAACCTCACCTTTGCAAACCAAAGTCCTCTACCAGTCTGGTGGAGGATTTTTATTGCCTGATTTTTATAGTCTGATTTTTACTTTCTATCCTGAACGAACCCCTCCTAATCTGTAGTCAGTTGTAACAGCATTCAGGAGCAAATTTATGGCAGACCAGGAACCAATTACAATTGATGGTTTCAGAATTTCTGGCCCAGTTCAAGGAAAGAAAATTGAGATTCAACTTGACGTGAAGTCGGCCTCTCAAAAAGACTCAAAGCCCTCTTCAAATTCATCCGAGGGTGAGAATATTGGATACTTGTTTCTCTTGCTGCTGGGGCTCATCCTCTTTATTGGGATTGGAGCTAGAAATGGAACTCTTACGAATGAAGCATTCCAAGTTCCTGAAGCTCCAGCTCAGCCTGCTGTTCCCTAATTCCTTACCCTAACTCCTTACCCTAACTCCTTAAATACTGGGGGCTAGCCAGCCTCGGACAAAGTAGTAGAACGTAATCAAATATTCCTCAAAGACTCTGGTAGTTAACAACAAGGCTTCAGCGCTGGGGGCAAAATCAGCTCCGCTAACCCGATGCTTCTGCTTATCTTGACGAACAAAGGTATTGAAATTGGTCGGTGCCGGAATCACTTTGAATCCTGCATCTGCAAAGGCCAAACTAGCTCGTCGGATTTCCAAGGCAGAAGTCACCAAAACAACAGTTCGCCCCAGATTCTGTTCCTTCATAATTTTTTTCACTTGGCGCACACTCTCGCTCACACTACTGCCATGGGGTTCAACAACAATGTCTCCGGAGGAAACCCCCATATAAACGAGCAGCCGCTTAACATCTTCTGCCTCATTGGTGGGCTGGAAGAGTTCTTTGCGAGGGCCAGCACTCACGATCACATTGGGGGCAAATCGATCCCGATAAAGCTGAGCGGTGTAGGGAATGCGATCGCCGGATCGGGTTAATTGAATTTGGCTACGGTAGGGGAGCTTGGGTTCCGTTGTGCCTCTGCCCAACAGCACAATTGCCCCAGCCTTTTCGCCGCAACATAGGTCAGGTTGAATCGCAGTTAAGGCGGTCTGTTCTAGTTGAAAGGCAAGCCACTGAGCAACAAAAGGAGTACTAGAGAGGATCAAAATCAGCAGAGATGTCAAAATCAGGTTAGGCGCAGGATTCCTAATCCCATCTTTAGTGATTTGGGTACAAGCAATAATCAGCAGCAGAATCGACAATCCCAAGGGCTTAATAAAAACTGCCAGGATCTCCAGAACAACCTGTCCAATTGGGCTATCGGGGGCAGTAAAAGCCACCATCAAAAGAAATAGCCCCAAGATAAACCAGAGGCGGCTGACCAAGTTGCTATCCTTACCTCCAACCAGCAACTTCCAGAGCCTGAATATGATTGTGCCAATGAGAAGCAGAAGGAGAAGCCGAGTCAGTTGTACAAACATAGTCCTTGCTTGTTGAGTGAATGGCGAATTTAGAGGGGCTAAGCTAGAGCTAATCCTAAGACAAGTACGATTAGAGTTCTAACCGTCAAGGATATCAATAATTTGCCAGGTTAAAGCACTAAAATATCTAGAATCCCAGTCTTTTGCTAGGATTATATGACTAAAGTTATAAGGCTAAAGTTTACATAAACTGATTCCTGTTGACAACTGGTTCAGAACCCCCCAGCAAAAGTGATTACATTCGTTCCAGCTTTTGGTCAATCGCATCCACAACAGTTTCCACAATCTTCACTCGAGCGTAGTATTTGTCATTTGCGGCAACTAGGCTCCAGGGAGCGATCGGCGTATGGGTGTATTGAATCATCTGATTCAACGCAACGGTGTACAGGGGCCATTGTTCGCGATTGCGCCAGTCTTCATCCGTCAGTTTATATTGCTTGTAGGGATCATTTTTTCGGTCTTGGAACCGTTGGAGTTGGGTTTCTGGATCAATCTGCAACCAGAACTTGACTAGAACATAGTCGGCGCTAATCAGTTGTTCCTCAAACTCATTGATCTCCTGATAAGCCCTGCCCCATTCTGCATCCGTCGCGAATCCCTCTACCCGTTCTACTAAAACCCGCCCGTACCAAGTCCGATCAAAAATGGCAATTTTTCCAGCCGCAGGGAGGTTGCGCCAAAATCGCCAGAGGTAATGATGAGATTTTTCTTCCTGGGTTGGGGCCGAAAATGTATGCACTTCATAGCTGCGGGGATCAAGGATGTCTGTTAATCGTTTGATTGCGCCTCCTTTTCCAGCAGCATCCCAGCCTTCAAACAAAATCAATACCGGAATTTGCTTTTCATAAATCTTCCGTTGCAGTTGGCCAAGACGAGCTTGTTCAGATTGTAAATATCGTTTGTATTCCTGGAGAGACAGGGATTGGCTTAAATCGACCTGATCTAGGAAATTGGGTTCTGGTGTTAAACTTAGCTGATTCTGAACAGGGAGTGTCAGGACAGGAGTTTGGATCTTAACGCTTGCTAGCGTTGCTTTAATCTGGGCAACCAGGGTAGAAAGGACTTTGATTTTGGCAAATCGGCGGCAGTCTGCTTCTACCAAAGTCCAGGGAGCAGATCCAGGACTTGTGTAGAGAATCATTTCGTCCGCAAAGGTACGATACGTTTCATAACTTTTTGCCTGTTGCCAGTCCTCAGGCCGAATTCTCCAAGCGTCCAACTGATCATCTGCCGCTTTTTTCAAGCGGCGCTTTAACTCTTTTTTACTCAGATGGAGCCAAAACTTGGCAATAATAGCGCCGTCATCCACCATTTGTCGTTCAAAGGCATGTATTTGGCCCATCGCCGTCGGGACTTCAGACTCCTGCAAGCGTTCAAACAGGCGATCCTCTAGGACATAGGTATACCAACTGTGATAAAAAATGCTGATTTGGCCTCTGGCTGGAAGTTTTTGCCAGAAGCGCCAGAGAAAAGGATAGTGGCGTTCAGTCTCACTAGCGGGCCAAATCGGATGCACGAGGAATCCACGAGGGTCCATGTAACCTACCATTTTCTTCACCAACGCCCCTTTCCCGGCAGCAGCCCATCCTTCTAACACAATAATCACCGGGATTTGCTGTTGCCAGCACATGTGTTGTAGCGATCGCATCTGCCGCATCAACGCTCCAACTTGACTTTTGTAGGTGTCTTTGTCAAGGGTCAGGGAAAGGTCTAGGTGATCTAACATCTCAAGCTGAGGGTAGAGGATACTAAGGTTAATCCTCTACTTTAGCAACTCTTTGCCAGGTTTTGCGCTCAAGAGAGTTGAACTAGTACCCTAAACCCTGGGCGATCGCCCCTGGAACCGGCAAAAGGATGACCAATAATAAAACCAGAGTCAAGAGCCCGATAAAGTCCCGCAGATTATCAAGTTCTGTAATGTCATTCAGGGCAGGTTCATCATTCAACGGCAAGAAAAACAGCAAGAGCGCCAGTAGCCAAAACTCCGAACGAACCATCGCTAAAACCAACACACATAGACGGGCAACCTGACTCACGACTATTCCCGCCCGCTGCCCAAGCATCGCATGAACCATATGACCGCCGTCAAGTTGTCCAACCGGCAAAAGGTTAAAGGCCGTAACAATCAGTCCTAAATAGCCAGCAATGGCTACAGGATGGAGATCAATCGCTCGATCTGCGGTCAAAGCTGCTCCCAAGGCGAGCTTACTGATGACAGTGAGCAGGAGTGAAAAACTGGGGTCGAGGGCATTAAAGTTGAGGATGCCAACCTCTTCAGGGTTGATGTCAACAACCTGGGAATGGGCTAATCCCCAAGCCAGCAGCGGTAAAGTGACAACCAAACCAGCCCAGGGCCCAGCAATGCTGACATCAAACATAGATTTGCGATGGGGGAAAGGGGATTGCATTTGGATGAATGCCCCAAGCGTTCCCAAAAAGAAGGGAATTGGAATGAAATAGGGTAAGGTCGTTCGCATGTGATAAACCTGTGCTACCCCATAGTGGGCGAGTTCATGGGTTCCCAAAATTGCCATCAGGGCCACTCCATAAGGGAGACCTTGTAACAATGCAGTGGGGTCAGACTGCCAGACCTCTGGAGCAACATTAGCCATCTCTAGCCCAATAATTGTTGTAGTGAACAGAGTGATGAACAGTAGCGCAACGGCCAATAGAGGACGGTTGAGGGGGTCGGATTGAAGTTGAGTCTGTTCTCGATAGGGATTTGGGATCAGAGCAAAAAATGGTTTGTTGTGAGAATCGGCCTGAAACATCACCAGGAAGCGATCGCCAAAGCGTTCTTCAATCCGATGGCGAATCGTTTGATAAGCGACTTCAGGTTGGGAACGCAATTGACCTCGACAAATCACTGCTTGAGAGCGGAACTCTAATTTTTGCAGCGGAAAAACTGACCACGGAAAGCAGTTCCGCAGGGTATCTTCTTCCGTTGGCGAGATTAAGCTCTGAGCCGCAGGCTTTTCCTTGAGTTCAGGAGTGGGCAATGGCTCAGGATGGCCTAGGTCTACTAAGTCACTTTTTCTTGGCGGTTGCCGTCCACGCTGCACGAGAAACCAGTACAGCAAAGAACAAACAACCATCGCGCTCAAGATCAACTCAACGGGAACTGGTTTCTGGGAACCGTAGAGCAGCATCCAAATGAGCCAGATCGCCATTGGCGTGATCAACACCAACCACAGCAACCAAATGGGGGTTTGCGTCACTCGAGCTACACTAGAGCGCAGAATGACGTACATCATCACAATCAATAAAAGTAACCAAACCACAATCATTTTGAGTTTTTGTTTTGAGTTTTCGTCCCCACGATGAGGATGCTTGACCCGGCATCCAGACCCATATCCAACCTTAAGGATCGAAGTAAACTGTCATGACCCAATCAACTTCTGTTTTCAAACCTCCCCACGCTGTTCTGGAGAATATCTATGCTTTCCCGCCTAATCGAGGGACGTTAGGTGCGACTGCTTACTTTATTGTAGAGAACCAAGCCAACATCTTAGTGGACTCGCCCCCTTGGGATGAAACAAATCAGGAATGTTTGACGGAGTTTCTGGCAGATCAAGGGGGTGTCGAGTGGTTGTTCATTACTCATCGCGGTAGCCTAGGCAAAGCCCATGCAATTCAGCAAGCAACAACCTGCAAAATTCTGATCCAAGAACAGGAAGCCTATCTTTTACCGGAGGCAACGGTTACAACATTTCATCATGAATTTACCCTCACCCCTTACAGTTGTGCCCTTTGGACTCCGGGCCATTCTCCTGGATCATCTTGTCTTTACTCTACCCTTAATGGGGGTATCTTGTTTTCTGGTCGTCATCTGTTGCCCAACCTGCAGGGGCAACCTGTCCCCCTCCGAATAGCCAAGACGTTTCATTGGGGTAGACAGATTCAAAGTGTGCAACGGTTGGTTGACCAATTTACGTCAGAGACTTTGCACTACATTTGTCCAGGAGCAAATACTGGAGCATTGCGTGGGAAGTATATTATTGAGCAGGCTTACTCTAAATTGGCTGAATTGGATTTACAAGCCTTACAAACTCTGAAACCTGGACTATGAAGGGCTGAGAAATTAACATTCTGATCCTTCACGTTATCAAGGTTGTGAAATAAAAGTTTATAAACTTTGGATGGATGTCTGTTTCGGTTCTCCGGGGTCAAGAACTGGCCAAGATTGGGGGAAAAGCTCTCTTAACTTGTTTTTTCTAACTGTTCAGGAGTGTTTAGAGGTCAAGCTTACTCAAATATCAGCCAAGTAAACCCATGGAGTTCAGTGCAGAATGTTAACTGTAAATCGCTTCGAATAAAGTCAGGATATCAATGACAACTGTTTACTCTACTGCCCCAGATTTATCGCCCGAAGATTACATTGTAGTTGGCTTGGCCACTTGCTTTGTGAAAGAGGACGGTGAAGTTCGTCAAGTCAAGGTCGTTGAACCGATTCCCTCCGCAGCTCTGGAAGCCCTGCTCAAGGGAGTCCCCACCTCCTATGAACTCGCCCAAGCCACCACCCTTGGGACGGTATTGACCGCAACTGAGATTCAAATTCCCCTGGACTTTCCTCCAGAAGCTCAGATCGGGGAAGAGTTCTCGGAACGGGCCTTTGCAACAGCCCGAACCTACAAGCGCCATCCCCAGTCGCAATCCCATATTTCCCTGGGCACGACCTATCGGGAATTCAATTACTCGACAGAACGCAAGCGAGTCCTGAACTCAGAGAACGTGGTTCGTTCTGAGGATAATGTCAAGCAACATGCCTATACTCACCAAGTTCTGTAGGACAGGTCGGTTAAGGTGGGCACTGCCCACCCTACCCGTCGTTTGTTCTGTGTAATATTGTATTAACTCCAGAGCTTTGCCATGAGCACAACGGAGGAACGGGCACTAACCCGATAATGATTGCCGTGCACAGCCACCGCCACCTTAACATCCGAAAAATCATTCGGGGGAACTAACGCAGTATCTACAACTCGGTGCCAAGACTTGCCTGACTCCAGGGTAGGCAGCTCAAAGCTCAGTGTTTCCCAGTAAGCGTTGAGCATCACATAGAGGGTTTCATCTTCTGCAGGATGACGGAGGCAGAAGGCTAGGCAACGAGAATCCAACTCCCAACCGGGAGCTTGCAATTGAGTGCCATGCCAACTAATATTCGGGTTGAGGCTATCGGGATCAGTCTCTAAAACAGCATCAATCCGAAAAATGTGATGTTCTTGAGTAAACCGAATCAGTCCTTTGACAAACCGAAACACATCAGCCTGTTTGCCAATCGCACTCCAATCAAACCAACTCAACTCGTTGTCTTGACAGTAGCCATTATTGTTGCCCCATTGAGTCCGTCGCACTTCATCACCCATCAGCATCATCGGCGTGCCCTGAGACAGGAATAAAATCGTCCAGAGGTTTTTAATTTGCTTGAGTCGGAGCGCTTCAATCGTAGAACTATCCGTTTCACCCTCTTGACCACAGTTCCAACTCAGGTTGAAGTTCGAACCATCCCGGCTCTCTTCTCCATTGGCTTCGTTATGCTTTTCGTTGTAAGCGACTAAATCACTTAATGTAAAGCCATCATGACAGGTCACGAAGTTAACACTACAGTGAATTTCCCGATCGGGGTGGGGATAGATGTCAGGGCTGCCCATAATTCGGTTGGCAAGTTGTGGGACTCTCCCTGGATCGCTCCGCACAAAACCCCGCACATCATCTCGGTACTGACCATTCCACTCCGCAAAGCGATCGCCTGCCAACGATCCCACTTGATACAGTCCGCCTGCATCCCAAGCTTCGGCAATCAGTTTACTGCCCGCGAGCACCGGATCAGATTTGATAATCCACAAGATCGGGGGGTCATCCATGGGATAGCCCTTTTTATCGCGAGAGAATATCGAAGCCAAATCAAAGCGAAATCCATCCACATGCATCTCTGAAACCCAGTATCTCAAGGAATCGACAATGAGTTGACCTGCGATTTCCTGATTGGCTTTGATTGTATTCCCACAACCGCTATAGTTGCTGTAGAACTCTGGATCATCCTCCAGAATGTAATACATGAAGTTGTCCAGCCCTCGAAATGAGAGGGTCGGCCCATTATGATTGCCCTCAGCAGTATGGTTGAATACCACATCCAAGATGACCTCGATCCCAGCTTTGTGAAATGCTTTAACCATATCGCGAAACTCATCCACAGGCCCCAAAGGATCGCGACGGGAACTGTAAGAACGATGGGGAGCAAAATAGGAAATACTGCTATAGCCCCAATAGTTTTTCAAGGGAGAAACGGCATCTTGTTCATCAAATTGATGGACAGGCATAAGCTCAACCGCCGTAATTCCCAAGTCTTTTAAATAGGGAATTTTTTCTACTAATCCAGCATAAGTTCCCCGTTGATCGGCGGACAAACCGGAGCTGGGATGTCGAGTAAATCCGCCAACATGAAGCTCATAAATAATTGTTCTCGCATACGGAATTTGTAGGGGGAGATCTCCCTCCCAGTCATAAATTGTTGGATCTACGACAACGCCTTTCAGGGCTTGGGCACAGTTGTCTCCTTCAGAGGATGCCGCTTTGCGAGAGTAGTTTTTGTCATTGACGACGGCCTTGGCATACGGATCTAAAAGAAGTTTGCTGCGGTCAAACCGATAACCCGCTTCAGGGCAATAAACACCGTCCGCCCGATAACCATAAATTTGTCCAGCCTGAAGTCCTGGGATAAAGACATGCCAATAATAAAACGTCCGATTGACAACAGGGTCGAAGGGGATGACAGAGGAAGGGCGAGCTGCATCAGGGGTATCAAACAGCAACAGTTCCAGAGCGCTGCACGTTTTGGAGAAAATGCAGAAATTAACACCATCTGGATAAACGACTGCACCCAAGGGAAAACTTTTGCCTGCTAAAGCTTTGAGGGTCATGTGTAAATTTTCAGGAACGATTTACTCAATTCTTGATAGCCTATCACTAATCTTGGAGGATTAGGGTTAATGGAGCATAAAGCCTAAACAATCAAAAAATTATAGTACCCATAATAGTTTTAGATCATGATTCTAGATGCAGCGATTTCTAAATCCGAACAAAAACGGCTGTAGTTGTCTTAGATGTGTTTAATAAATATGTTTCTATAAATATGTTTCTATAAATGTATTTCTATAAGTATGATTAATAAACACACTTATAGAATAGAGAAACGTGACTTTAATCAAAGAGACTTTTATGAATGAAATATTGGCCAACCCAGCAATTTTTCTATTTGCTTTCCAGTTGAATTTTAACGGCCAAAGTTATGCTTTAGTGAATCCAACTCTCTGGCAAATCTTAGGGATTTGAGAAGAAGATTCAGGACAGGTGATCGGCTTAAACAACCTGTAACTAAATGTTCCTAAAGAATGAAATCGCCAGAACCGACCATTTTTTTCATGATAGGATAAAAAAAGAATTGCTTCTCGTTTTCTAACTGCCAGTAATCAGCCTGCATGTCACGCTTTGACTGTCCTTCTTTTAGCATTGCGATCGCCCGTCTCAGTACTTCTCTCAACATTTTAGAGGTTAACCATTTTGCAACTTGGATTGTTCAATCTCCTGACCCGAGTGGATATACTCATCATGACTCTGTTTGGCCAGATGAATTATCACAGGCTTGGAGAGCCTGGTTAGAGATGTTTGCTCCCCACGGTTTGCCCCATCAGCTCTCTAAAACTTCAACCGTTGATTCCCTCAACAGCCTAGCCTCAGGAGTCGATCAAAAAAGTTACAGTAGTCGCCTGATGCAACACTTTGGCATGGGCCTATGGCAGTGGCTCTTTCAGGGCGCGATTCAGGCTAGTTTTCATCGTAGTCAGGGCATTGCCCTAGGTCAGGAGCAACCACTGCGGATTCGGCTAGATTTGCGAGAAGAAGATTTAATTCCCCTGCCCTGGGAGATCATGCAAGCTCAACCGGGTCAACCGGCGATTTCTTTGGGTCAGCAGATTTTATTTAGTCGAACAACCAGTGAGGTCAATCCCCTGCCCTCTCAGTTTCAATTGGCCCAATCCTTAACGATTTTGTTAGTGATGGGTCAACCGGAAACTAACTATTCAGGCAATTTAGAGGTTGGCGGTGGCTATGACGTTCTGAGGACTCCCAAACCATTACAGCTTGAACAGGAAGCCGAGCAGTTGCGGCAAGTCCTGGAAAAAGGGAGGTCTACCGACGGAACAGTTCCCTGTCAAGTTACCACTCTGATTCAACCGACGATTGCTGAACTGCTGGCCCAGCTCAAAACCCAAGCTTACAATGTTTTGTTTTATGCAGGACATGGGGTTCCAGCTCCCGATGGCGGATTGTTGTTTCTCCGGCCTGGAGTTGCTCTAAATGGTACAGAGTTGGCCCAAGTGTTGGTTCAATGTGGGGTGACGTTAGCCGTGTTCAATGCCTGCTGGGGGGCTCATCCTGCCATCGAACCCGTACCTGAGATGGCCCCATCTCTCCCCAGAATGTTTCAGGCCATTCCAGGAAGTAGTTTGGCTAAGGTGCTGATTCACCATGGTGTTCCGGCAGTGTTAGGGATGCGGGATGCAATTGCTGATCACGAAGCCTTGAGTTTTATTCAAGCCTTTGCCCAAGCTTTGACTGAACGGTGTCCCATTGACCAAGCTGTCTTGATCGCCCGCCAACAGTTGTTGACGCTGTATAAGTTCAATCAACCTGCTTGGACATTGCCCGTGTTGTACATGCATCCAGAATTTAATGGACAGTTAGTTCACCCGACAGAAGAAAATCGCACCGAGCTTCCGGTAAATTCTCACACTTGGCTCGGTCACTCCCTCCAACGAGCCTGGTTACGCACCCCCAACGGATCAACCGAGATTACTTTTCCCCAAAGCTGGCCCATTGCAGCCGGGAGTGTGCGGGTGGGTCGGGGAGATGATAACGACGTGGTCATTCCAGAACAGTGGGTTTCCAGTAAACATGCTGAGATTTATTGCCGCAATGGTCAAGAAGCAAAACCGACTTACTTTCTACGGGATTTTTCCCGGTATGGAACTTTAGTTTGGGAAAAGCCCCAGGAGAAAATCCAGGAAAAAACAACTTGGCAGCGGGTGCATCATCAGGAAATTTCCCTGGAATCCGGAACTCAGTTAAAATTTGGCAGTTCCCAGGGGCAAGTGCTTGAATTTATTATTGAAATCCTGTAACGTCCTTCTGAAGCAATCAGAATTGCGGAATTGCTCAGGTTGAGGCTGTAGCTAGGGAGGTGAGGTCAATGCAAGACCGATCACCACTCAGGATTGTGAATTCACACTTGAATTCACATTTGAATTCACACTTGAATCTACGCTTGAATTTGCACTTGAATCCAACCCGTGGGAAATGTTCTGGCTGCCTGAGTCAGTCAGAATGCCCAAATCACAAAGACGACCTCTAGATGACTGATAAGGAAACGATGCTATGACACGAGAGATTTCCCCATTTGAAACCCAGGCTGAACTCGATCTGCTAGATGCTCTGTTCCAACCCGAGCAACTCTATCCGATTAATCCACTGGAACCCGAGGCAGAAGCCAGGTTATCTCAGCTAGAAGAGAGATTCTCAGTTACCGACTGCTTGACCGATGCTGAGGTACTAGAGAAATCTCAGACCTTGCTGACCCACATCGATCGGTTGTGGTTGATCCCGCAATTGCAGAAGTCTCTCCAGCAAAGATTTGCCCAGTGTATGCCTCGGCATCTCCTGTATCAGTTGGTGCAAAAGGGAGTGGAGATGGCAGCGAGCGGGGTATCCTTTGCTGATCAGTTGGTACAGAGCGCACAAGCCGCACTCCCCCAATGGCAGGAAGAAGATCTGTGGGTATTAGCTCGTCCCTTTGCCTATGCGATGCGGGGAGACACTTCCCCAGAATCCGCCCTAGCTACGATGCAATCCCGAGACTGGGCAGATCTCTCAGAAGTTGAACAAGCAAGAGTGAGTTTAATGATCGCTTGTGCAGCTCTCTCAGAACTTGCGGCCCTAGAGCAAGATTAGTGAAGTGGAGCAAGATTCCAGAATTGACGTTGGGTATCTTAATCTTGGTTACTGAACCGTAAGCAGTTAGCTAAGATCTTACAGGGTCTTCCTGTTCCAGGATGGATAAGACATAGTCAAACTGGTTCACGGACTGATTGGTTGACAGATCAAATACTAATCCTCCAACCTCAGCGTAAACTTCAACCATTTGCGGGGTCTTTCCCATTTTATTAAAGCTTAAAATCTCATACAGAAGTTGGTTTTTCTCAACAAAAGTTCCCAGTTCCATTCGATTTTGGATCATCCCCCCTGCCGTCGCATAATACTTTTTGATCTGATGTCTGACCATGAACTGAATTTCATGATCACGGGTGGCAGGGAGGGGAAAACCGGGGATACTGAGCAGTCCTTTGATCGCCAGGTAATTTTTAATTCCCTGCACGCCTAAACCCACAGAAATTTCATCCGAGACCATCCCTGAACCCAGTTCTAATGTCCAGGATTCTACTTCAAATTGAATCGGTTTGCCTAAAGCAGCGAAA
Organism: Microcoleaceae cyanobacterium; assembly: GCA_051652765.1. Taxonomy (GTDB): domain Bacteria; phylum Cyanobacteriota; class Cyanobacteriia; order Cyanobacteriales; family Microcoleaceae; genus JBHJGO01. The sequence goes on from JBOFUV010000043.1 coordinate 33,072, forward strand.
CACTGTTCTAAAGCCAACCAGGGTTTGAGAAAGGCTTCATCAAAGGCATCCCCATCATAGTCATTCATTAAAATGCCATAGTCTAATAAAAACGCTTGAGCACTGGCTTCTCGACTCTGAAAACAGTAGAGATAGTCTAGGGCTTGATTCGTCGAACTATGCAGATCCAGCACGTAGTCAGCATCCAAACAGAGAGCCTGCAATTGATAGCGATAGTAATCTTTGAATGAAACTCGACTGGGAGAATTGATCTCAGGCAAAAGCTGATGAAAGCGATCGCAAATCATTTGGCGATAGTTTGCTTGAATCGCTTCCGGCTCGAGAGACAGGTTGGCTTGGGCAAAGGCGGCAATGTCCGCCTCAGTTTTTTCGTAGTCCCAAAAAATCCGATTCCAGTCTTTGCCATCGTAGCTGTTGTACCGCCCCGAGGAAAAATGGTGCGATCGCTGATTTACACTTAACGGGTTACAGACTGGAACCAACCAAATTTCTCCCTGCAATTGACTCTCTTCCAGGGCTTCTAAACATTGAATCAGTTGATAAATTACGGCATTACCACTAATTTCTGCACCATGTAAATTGGCTTGAACATAAACTTTCTTCCCTGGGATTGCACCCTGAAACTTGTAAACTTGCAATGTCAGGCGATCGCCTGAAGCAAGTTGTAGCAAAGGAAAAATCGAGATTTTTGGGATCATTTAGACTAGACAACTCATTCAGCAATGCACTAACTTGCCAACTATAACAGTCCTAAGCCATCTGTGAACGTTCGTGGCGCGGACATCTTGCCTGCAACATTTCCAATTTAAATTGGACATTATAAACAGTTCACTAAACAGTTAATCAAACCATCAACTAACTGTCAATCAAACTGTTAACTAAACTGTAATTCTTGCAATAGCCAAAACCCTGCAAACGACTCCGAGTTGGGATCGGATTGAATGGCCAGAAAGTGAATATTCTTTGCCTGATGTTTGGCTGCTTCAAACCCTTGGGCTTCAGCTTGAGTGGCAGTATCGGTCAGGCTCGCTAAAATCCAGCTTTCCCCCTCTCCAGTTTCCAACACCAAATTGGGACGAGCACTCCCATCAACTCTCAGATACGCCAATTCCAACCCAGACATCCAAGCCGCCAAAGCAACTGCCCGTGTTGAAAAAACAATCACCCCAGGAATTTGGGTCTCTGGACTCAGGTTGAACATAGACAGTCCAAATGCCTCCCCAAAACCAATTTCCCACTCAGGCATCTCCGTAAAAGCACCCACTTCTAAGTTCACCAAGGCCCATTGATCTCCCTGCAGGGCATCCGGCAATCGTTGGGGCTGAGTAGGCAGGAATTGCACAGAAGGATTTGCCCCTGACTGATAGTTGGCCAGGGTTGGGTAGAGGGTGTCTGACCGCTCTTGCAACCAGAGGAACAGCGCATAGGTTCGGCGACTTGCCGACGCTGGAACGGCTAATTCTGCACAGGCTTTGGCAATCATATTCGCCATGGGGCGACGAAAAAATCGAATTCGATCGGGAGGACTAGGAGCCTTATGAATCGCCTCTTGAATGGCCTCTTTCAACCAAATCGAGTTAACCTGGCTGCCGGGACAAAACTGGGTATAGCGAAACAACTCTGCGGCGCGATCGCCAACCTTTAAAGGTGTTTCACAGATCAGGACTTCCCAAACCTTTTTGCCTGACTCATCCAGTAGAGGCCGACTATAAAAATCCAGTTCCCAGATGGTTGCCATCTTGTGTTGTAACTATAGTGAACGTTGATAACAACCGTACCAAATCTCCTGTACCTCCGGTGACTAATTCTTGGGTGAAGTGATTAAATCTTGCAACGGACGAGTCATCCAGTTGAACGCAACCTTGATCTGATGATCCAAAGTTGGCAGACGATAAAGATAGATCAAACGACGGGCCAAGTGAGCCAGTTGACCGTCTAATTTCAGACCCAAACCAGTAAGCGTCGCGTTGTCAATGCCAAGGGTCATCATCTCCCCTAGCCCCTGATATTGGAAGGGCAGCAACGGTCGATTGGTTGTAGAAGCCCACATATTCCAACCCGCATAGTCTGCCTGTTGCAGGGCTGCTTGGGCTGTTCCCGGCACTTGCTGACCTTGGGCATCTCTACAACTGGCTAAATCCCCCAAAGCAAAGATTTCAGGATGATCCATCACTTGCAAGGTTGGGCTAGTCAGAATTTGACCGCGATCGCTCTTCTGCAGAGGGAGGGAATCAATCACTGGAGCCACCTGAGTTCCGACTGTCCACAGCACAATGTCTACTGGAATGGGATCAAGTTGGTCACGGTATTCCAGTACGATTTGGTTTGGCTCCACAGATTTCACTGTTGTTTCCAAATCCAGCCAAATCTGTCGGGCCTGCAACGCTTTTTGAGCTGCTTCTCGGTTAAAGTCAGGAGATCCGCGCAAAATGGTATCCCCTCGTTCAACAATTCGAACTCGACCGCGACTCTTCAACCGATCTGCCAGCTTACACGCCAACTCAACCCCGCTGTAGCCTGCTCCTACAATCGCCACCCGAATTTTGTCCAGGTCAGAAGCTTCCAAGATTCTTAACTTTTCCTCTAAATGGTAGGCATCTTCAAGGGTGCGGAACGGCAGGGCATAGTCCTTGGCTCCGGGGACAATCCCTAACGGGGTTTCTCCCCCCATGGCTAGCACGAGATAGTCATAGGAAAACTGCATATCGTCATCGAGATGAACGTATCGAGACTCAAGGTTGATCTCGCTCACGACCCCTTGCTTAAACCGAATGTCTGTTCCCTGGAGCAACTGTTCAAAGGGAGGCGAAATTTCCCAGGCTTCTAATTCTCCCGTAATCAGTTCATACAACAGAGGAGAAAACAAAAAGCGATCGCGCTGATCAATCAGCACAATTTCAGGATGTTCCGACTTTTGCCAGGGAAGCTGACTCAGGCGGAGGGCAGTGTAGAGCCCACCAAAGCCCCCCCCCAAAATACAAATGCGATTTGGTTGTTCAGTCATGGGTAATGGTGAAGAAGAGAGGATTGGAATAGTGTGCTGGATGCCTAGAGACATCTCCCTTACTAGGATAGCAAGGTGCACACCTAGTGGACATTGAGTTGTCCCAGTCAAGGGTTCCTTGGAAATTGCATCTGATGAATTTGCAAACCTAACTTGCAAACCTAACTTGCAACTTAACTTGCAACTTAACTTGCAAACTTAACTTGCTACTTGAGAGCTGACAGTCGCCTTTGTTCAGAGCGATACGGAGCGATCGCCCAAAATGCCTTTTAAAAGGAGGACTGGAGTGACTGAGATATCCTTCACTGCTATAAAAACCGCTCTGAAAACTGCTGTAAATTGAAAAATTAATTTTTCAATTGATCTAAAAAACGAGTTTAAGCAACACCGGAACCCTTGGCTTATGATTAAGTTAGAGGCTTGGTGATAGCAGCCATGACATCTACCTATTTGCTTTTTTTGGGGTTCTGTTGCCCTGAACTGAAGCACAGAACTTTTTAAGCCAAGGGATTGCAGGCTAGACATCCGCTATTCAAGAGAATAAAAGGGCTCAAATTCAGTTGAGACGCTACTTGTAGCTGATCGTTGTAACCTCTGATTGCAGCCTTTTTGTTAAAGCTTTCTAGTTGAAATCTGACTCGTTAAAATCTCAACAAATGACTGCAGATAGATTATTTGGGCAAGGGCACTATAGCAAACTGCTAGTGCTGGAGTTGCAGCGACGATTACAAGCCAAAGGGTTAGATCCGGGAGCACTGAATGGTCGATTGTCTCCTGAAACAGAATTGGCATTAGAGAAGGTTCAGCGAGCCTACGGAGTGGGTGGGGGCAAAGCCAGTGCTGCCTATTTTGTGGTGATTCCAGGCAAGCCAGAAGATTTACCAAAAATTGCCGAACAGATCATTTTGTTGGGAGTCCCAGAAACTGGGGTCTATCAACGAGGACATCTACTTGAACCCAAGGTCGCGGTTGGCCCTTTTTCCAACGTAGAGATTGCTAAGCGATGGCACCATTACTTACGAGATTTTGGACTGACTAATGCTCAGGTTTATTATGGTTGTTAGTCATTCGGTAAGATGATCAGATTTACCTCTTTTTTCTGTCATGTTGCAAAACTTGAAGAAATTGTTAATTATTTAAACATTTTCTAACATCAGGAAATTTAGGTTTTTATAATTATTTTCTGTTAGAGATACTGATAGCAATCTAATTTAAAGCGTGAACGTGGAGTGGGCATCTTGCCTGCGTAGACCGAAAGCTTGTATCACGCATATCTCATTAATCATTAGAGATTGCGACAGCCATTTTTGTTTAGATGTGATTTTGTTGTTGTGATTTTGTTGTATCGACTGGAGATTTAAATTAATGAATTCATTCTGGCTCTTGATTGCTCAAGCTACTGTCCCCACAACCCCAACTTGGTCGCCTAAGGTTGCCCTGATTATGATTACCTGCAATATATTTGCGATCGCCGTTGGGTTTTATGCCATTTCCAAAGAAAATCGCGGCAATGGGCCTGCACTTCCAGTCCGTCTTCCTGGATTATTTGAAGGGTTCGGAGTCCCAGAGTTACTGGCAACGGCAAGTTTTGGCCATTTATTGGGGGCAGGTATGATTTTGGGGTTGGGCAACGTTGGCTTGCTTTAGAATCTCGTGGTGTTCTAAGGGGGAGAATGACAATATTGCTCTTGAATTGCTCTTGAACGGTTCTCCACACTGTTTCATCGGGAATACCCTTAGAGCCAACCGAGCTGTTCTTGATAAACTGAGGGTAAGTAAATTTGTATAGTAGCTTTCAACTGTGTTAGGCCAGGTTGAGGGATAAGGGTGTAGAGTATACACTTTTACACGCTTAACCTTCCCGTACACAAATTTAAAGCGCTGTAAACTAACTTTTTAAGCGTTCAGTTAAACAGCAGGACAGCTCATGCAAGCAGGTTGGCGCATTGGTTCGATATTTGGCATTCCACTTTTTATTGATTCATCTTGGTTTTTGATTGTAGCGTTTATTACCATTGCCTACAGCCAGGATTATTTGGCTTGGGGGCCCGCGCTGTCCTGGGGAGCAGGTCTGACAATTGCTTTATTACTGTTTGGCTCAGTCTTATTGCATGAGTTGGGTCACAGTTTGGTGGCGAAATCCCAAGGAATTAAAGTAAATTCTATTACTCTGTTTTTGTTTGGGGGGGTTGCTTCCATTGACCAAGAATCTAAAACCCCTGGCCAAGCATTTCAGGTGGCGGTTGCTGGCCCCTTGGTCAGTTTGGGGTTGTTTTTTCTGTTCAGTGTGACCGCCCAATTGCTTCCGACTTCTAGCCTTTTAACTGCTTTGATTCAGCGAGCGGCGGGGATTAATCTGGTGCTTGCGGTGTTTAACATGATTCCGGGTCTCCCCCTCGATGGTGGGCAGGTGCTCAAATCTGCGGTTTGGAAGTTGACCGGGAATCGATTTACAGGAATTCGTTGGGCGGCTCGAACCGGCCAATGGCTTGGATGGAGCGCAGTTGCCCTAGGCTTAACAACATTTCTACTGGCCAATCAGAGTGGCGGATTGTGGATGGCGTTGGTGGGTTGGTTTGTCGTGCGGAATGCCAACTCTTACAATCGCATGACTGACCTGCAAGAAGCCCTGACTCAAATTCAGGCGGCTGAGGCGATGACCCGTGAATTTCGGGTTGTAGATGCAAACTTGACGTTACGAGAGTTCGCGGATGAGTATGTAGTGTTGTCTGAGGCAACAACTGCATCGGTCTACTTTGCGGCTTCTGAGGGGCGGTATCGGGGTTTGGTTCCCCTAGACGCTTTGCGATCCATCGAACGCAGCCAGTGGGAGATGCGAATAGTCCAGGAGATTGTTCAACCTTTAGAACAGCTTGTCACGGTTTCGGAAACAGCCACCTTGGCTGAGGTGATTAACCGTATGGAAACTGAGCAACTGCCTCAGATTACGGTGATTTCTCCAGCAGGAGCCGTTGCGGGGATTATCGATCGAGGGGATATTGTTCAAGCCGTGGCGAAACGCTTAAAGGTCTTGATTCCGGCAGCAGAAATTAAGCGGATTAAGGCTGAGCGGAGCTATCCTGCTGGCTTGCCCTTGGCCGCGATCGCCCGGACGACGAACAGCTATACAGACCTATCAGCTAAAAATCAGAACAATTAGCAACCGTTAGCATGGTCTTTGTTCATCCGTTCGGAAGAGCGCTCTACGTGATAAAAATTGTAGAGTGCTCTTCCGTCTGAATAAGCCCCATAAGACTAAAGTCTTGTGCTTCTTTTTACCTGGAGAGACATGCTATGGCAGTTAATTGTTCCTGGTTTTCCAGGTCAATTTTTTGGAACTCTAAGGCAAGAGAATCGGTCTAATCCTTTAGTTTCAGAGCTAATCTCAATCCTTTTCCATTGAGTAGAGACGACTGACTGTCCTCTCATGCTCCGAAATAAAAGTATAAAACAACACTAGTATTGCAACCTGAGAACCCCATGAGAAGTCAAACGTTTGTAGTCGCGGTCGCCCTATGTGGAATTTTTAGTCTTGCTAGTAATGGTATCTTGGCAGCGCAGCCCGCCCAGGCCCGAGCAACCCGAGCCCAGGATGCCTTGAAAATAGCTCGTAGCCAGCGAGAAGGAGTATTAACCGCCAGTGACCCCAACGCTCAGATTAACCTCCGTTCCGAACCTTCAGAGCGAGCCAGAATCAGTGGCTATGGGGTAGTGGGCGATCGCGTTGAGATTCTCAATGAAGCTCGCAACCGAGATGGGAATTGGTATGAAGTCCGTTTTCCCCAATCTGGGGCTAAAGGCTGGATTCGTGGAGATTTTATCCGCGTGTCAGGAGACGGATCGACTTCGTCTTCTAGTCAATCCATGAGTCTCTCTCAAACTGGCAAGGGGCGCTTTACCTTGGCCGGTCGGCGAGACCAGACTATTGAGAGTGCTTCAGTGAGTGTGGACTCCCGTGGGAATGCAGAACTGGCGCTGAGAATGAGCGATCGCAATCTCGTTCGATTCAGTGGGCGGATGGTGGCTAAAGACGCTTATGCCCTAACCCTTGATCTACGGAGTTCGGGTAATGCGGATGCTGAAGGTACAGCCAACGTTGAGTATGGGGCCAATAATTCTATCAATCGCATCATTGCAGATGGTCGTTTGGATGGGCAGAATTTTTCAGTGAACTTTACAGGAAACCAAAATTCTGGCAATAATTCTGGTAATAATTCTGGTAATAATTCCAACAATACAGATTTAGACTTCTTAGGAAAAAATGTTGACGAAGTTGTCAGTCGTCTTCGGCGCGATGGGTGGCAAGTTACGGAATCTACAAATAGTGTCGTCAAGTTAGATCGAGGTCAAATTGGGATGGATATTGAGTTTAATTCCCGTACTCGCAGAATTACCTCTGTCCGGATGGCGGACTTGACTTGATGGGTTAACCACTAGAAGATAACTATGAATCAGGCGTTAACAGGATGAAAATCATTAAAACTAGTGCTCTACTTTTAGTTGGATTTCTATCATTATCTGGGATTTTTTGTGAAAGCATTAACCCAGATCGATTAAGGGCGATCGCCCTTGAATCCGACTTGCCAACTTCAATTGCTCAAGATCCTTTACCCATCAATAACACCCTGGAAAACACAACTTGGACGTTATTGTCTTGGACAGAACAATCAGGCTCAAAAACACCCCTTGCAGACTCGAAAATCACCTTGAACTTTACTCAGGATAGACTCAGCGGTTCTTCAGGGTGTAATCAGTACATAGGAGGTTATCGCTTAGATCAACAACTCCTAAAAGTTGGTACTTTAGGTTCAACCCTTCGCGCTTGTCCGGATGAAATTATGGCTCAAGAATTCCAATATCTAACCGCATTGCAGGCAGCAACCCGGTATGAAATTGATGCTCAAGGGCAACTCAGAATTTCTTACAGTCAAGGCACTGAAGAAGGGGTTTTGATTTTTGGTACTCAACCAACTATCCGTTTAGAAGGTTCATCTTGGCGGCTAACCCGTTGGGAGGATGCAGAATCAACAGGAGTTCCTCTAGCAGAAACGATAATTGACGCGACCTTTGTAGACGGAAAAGTAGCAGGTTCTTCGGGATGTAACCGTTATATAGGCTCCTATCAAACTGAGGAAAATACTTTAAAAGTTAGTGAAATAGCCACAACCAAAAAAGCTTGCCCTGAACCCATTCTGAAACAGGAAAGTCGATTTGTAATGGCGCTTCAAGGTGCACAAAACTATGAAATTAGTCCTCAGCAACAACTGACAATTTTCTATAATTCTCAGGAAAGTTCAGGATCAATGACATTTGTTTTGGAAGAGACCTCCGCCAACCCTCTGTAGTGGGGAAGTCTGGAGGCAAGATATACTGGAGGTAAAACTTATCAGTTAATTCTAGTACTCTTATTGAGTCGGAACAGTCAGTAAGGTGGGCAATCTTCCCGCCCTACTGACATTCATCAATCGTAGTAAAGTTTGAGAATAAAGTTTGAGAATAAAGTTTGAGAATAAAGTTTGAGAATAAAGTTTGAGAACTTTGTCTGGAGGCAGGAGCAACGCCTCTTTATCCTATCTCACAGGTTATTTACAAATCATTTGGGATGGCTACATAACTTGTTTTCAATTTCTTTTTTAGCTTTAACAGGAATTTAAACCATGCCTGGGCAGGTTGATCATAGAATGTAAAAATATCTCCATACGCAACTCTTGAATTGCAATGATGTTGCCAATGTCGTTCGGGAGTTGTAACAAATAATTTTTGACAGAGTTGTGCGAGCAAGGGAGGAGTTTGCCACTTTTGCAAAGACAGATGTCGCCACTCCACATGACACTCTGCCACGACTAATCCTAAGACGGTTCCGATTGGAGAAATCATCCAGAACACCGGAATAAACATCAAGTAAGGGAATGCCGCAAAAAATCCCACAATCAGAGCACAGGGCTGCTTGGCTCGGAAAGCGTAGCGAATAAAGCTCCGATTCGGGCTATGATGAACGATACAGTGAAACTTGCCAAAGATGTGTTCGGGAACGTGGTAGAAAAATGTAGCGACAAAATCTCCGACCAAAAGCAGGAGATACGCAACTAGAATAATCTTAAAACAGGCCACAGGAAATTCCTCACGAACTATGATGACGGTAATGGACTGAGGTTAAATTAGACTTACTTTGGGGTTAAATCTGATTTAACAAATCATTCAGAAGTCCTGTTGCGTTTCAGAAAAGCTTTCTTTTCTGACGTTTGAATGGTTGCCATAGCCATCCTATTGGAATCGTAAGCGTTAAGTTGGGCATTTTACCTGGGCAAGCTTTAGCCTGCACTACAAATTTTCACAGAATTTTCATAAACTATTTGAGATTGCTATATCAAGGTTACTGTAACAAAGGAAACGCTTAAAGATGGTAAGTTTTGACCACCCCCCTAGAATTCTGTTTTTGTATGGTTCATTGCGGGAACGCTCTTACAGTCGTTTATTGGCAGAAGAAGCTTCCCGGATTATTACAGAAATGGGTGCAGAAATTAAGTTCTTTCATTCCCATGACTTACCGTTAAGAGATCGAGTTGAAGAATCCCATCCCAAAGTCCAAGAGATCCGAGAATTAAGCCAGTGGTCTGAAGGTCAAGTCTGGTGTTCTCCAGAAATGCATGGCAACATTACAGGCATTTTCAAGAATCAAATTGACTGGATTCCTTTAAGTATTGGTGCAGTTCGACCGACCCAGGGAAAGACCCTGGCTTTAATGCAAGTGAGCGGGGGGTCTCAATCCTTTAATGCCCTGAATACGATGAGAATATTGGGGCGCTGGATGCGAATGTTTACCATTCCCAATCAGTCTTCTGTAGCAAAAGCATATCAGGAGTTTAATGAGGATGGAACCATGAAAGATTCACCCTATCGCGACCGGATCATTGATGTGATGGAAGAGTTGTATAAGTTCACGATACTTTTACGGGACAAGGTTGATTACTTGACAGATCGCTACAGTGAACGCCAGGAAAAAAACAACCCATAGATTTTTTTGATGGCTCAAAATGCCCTTAAGATACAATTGGCTTGAGACATAACTAAAAAATAAAATCAAATGAAATTTTAGGAGTCTATTTCAGTGGAGCAGCAATCTTCTCAACCAATTACGGAAAATCTATGGTGGGCAATTCCAGGTAAATTAGCCGGGGTTCGGAAACCGACAGTTGAGGAAATTCCTGAATTGAAGACGGCGGGGATTGGAGCAATTGTCTCAGTTATGGATGATCCTTCCAACCTGGATTTGTATGAACAGGCCGAGCTACCCCATCTCTGGCTGCCAATTACCGGGGGAACTGCCCCTAGCCCAGAACAGGTTCAGCAGTTGCAGAGCTTTATCGATACCCAAAATTCCCAAGGAACTGCCGTTGCTATTCACTGTACCAGTGGCAGACGACGAACTGGAACTGTTCTGGCCGCCTACTTAATTCGTTCTGGTGTGTCCTATGAAACAGCAGTGCAAACTGTTCTAACGGCAAACCCAGAGGTTGAGTTACGAGCAGCTCAAACAACCTTTCTGCAGGAATTGGCAAGTTAACCAAGCCTGATCCTGTTCAGAAATTTTCATCCTTTATGGCGCTGATGAACCCGGCAAAAAAACAGACTGCGATTCTGTGGAGACAGGTTTTGGGATTGGCTGGCTTACAAGGGGCAATTACCCTTTGTTGGCTAATTTATCATCTCTATTTTCCTCAACTTCTAGCTGGAGTGGGGATGAGTGGTTGGGGACAAACCGTGATTTTGCTGGAATCCATTCTAGCAATTGTGCTCGAACCCATTGCTGGGAGCCTATCAGATCGGCAAAAACACTGGCTGGGAACTCGTTTTCCTATCATTGGCTTAGGTGTGATTCTGGCTTCAGCCTTATTTATTGCGATTCCAATTGTTTTTGGCCTGGGTCAACCTGTTCAAGGATTCCGATTTTTACTCCCTGGGGTTTTAATCGCTTGGGCCGGAGTCATGGCTCTATTTCGGAGTCCAGCAACTGCATTATTGGGTCAATACGCTAAGGCAACGGTTCTGCCCCAAGCCATGAGTGTGTTAGTCCTCGTGGGCGGATTGGTCAGAGCCATTCAACCCATTGCTAGTGATTTAATTCTGAGTTGGGGGCCAAACATCACCTTTACCCTAGGTTCCTTAACGCTTTTATTGGCTGTGATCGGACTCAGATCGCTCAATCCCAACGAGATCAACCCCCAAGGGTTGACGGCTCAACCTGTGGCTCAGAGAACTTCTTTCAAAGTATTTTGCCAAGGTCTAGGCTCGATCATCGGTTTGGGAATCTCCATTGCTTGGGGAACCCGGTTGATGCTGGGAGAAATCCTGCCTGCCGTTTTAGTCAATGCAGTCCCGAATACAAACCTGAAATTGCTCTCCTTTGCAATTCTGGCATTGCTGGCCATGGCAGCACTCCCTGCGGGCAGGTTTGCAGTCAAAGTTGGGAACCGACAAGCTCTGTTGATGGGGCTATTGACAACGGCAGGGATCGTCATGGTAATGGCCTACAGTCAAGGAACTTTATCGGTGTTTCTGGCACTTTTGGTCACGGTTGCGAGCTATAGCCTCGTTGCGAATGGAGCAGTCCCATTTGCCCTCTCCGCCGTTCCGGTGAATCAAGGGGGACTGGGGGTAGGACTTTACTTTAGCGGCTTTTCCCTGGGAATGGCCCTCTATGATGGGGTAATGCCGGGGTTTGGTCAGCTTTCCCTAGTTGCAAAAGCAGGAATTGCCGCGATCGCCTTTCTTCTCGGAGGGGTTTGGGTCAGGGTCAAGACCTGATTTGTCCAAATTCTGGACGTTAAATTAAGCTTTCTCAAAATCATGAAGATTTGTTACCTTATAAAGGTTGGCATCCCATCCAGTCAGCCCTGTGAACTGCACTCTTGTTTGGTTTCGTCGCGACCTACGGGTTGTTGACCATGCTCCCCTACATCGGGCGACGAAGCGGGGAGCCGTTATCCCGGTGTTTATTCTCGACCCGGCCTTGTTGCACCATCCTGAGACAGGTGTTGCTCGGGTTAGCTTTATGCTGGAATGTCTCCGCAGTTTGGATCAGGATCTACGGGAACGGGGTGGACGGTTGATCCTGCGGTATGGCGATCCGGTTAAGGTTCTGCCCCAACTCGTTCAGGAAACAGCAGCAGCAGGAATTTACGCCTATATTGACTACGAACGGATTTACGGGCGGGTGCGGGATGCTCGGCTCAATCAGGTGCTTGAACAGAAGCTGATGAAAATCCGCTGGTTTGAGCCAACGACTGGAACGAGCAGTCTAATGCCCTATCCCCAATATCGAGAGTGGTGGTTTTCCCAAATGCGAGAATTGATCCCCCCTGCTCCCCAACAAGTGACAGTACCTGAGGAGGTGCGGAGTGAGGCTCTGCCGACTTTAGCTGACTTGGGATTACTGGAGGATGGCAAACCAATTCCCCCGGCTGGAACGGGTGCTGCCCGGAAGTTACTGCAAGATTTTTTAGACCATAAGACTCGGGATTACTACTGGCAACTGTCCTATCCGGGAGCTGAGGCCACAACGGGGTTAAGTCCCCATATTAAATTTGGCGCAATCTCAGTGCGGGAGTGCTATCAAACAATTCAGGCTTACCCTGCCCAGGGAGATCCTCGAATTGAACGCAGTAAACAGCAGGCGATCGCCCGGTTGCGATGGGGCGTGGGATTTGCTCAACGATTTCGTTATCTGCCTCAGTTGGAGTTGCGATCGCTCTATAGCATCTTTGATCAGGAAGGTTGGGAGTTTGACGAAGAGCTGTATCAGGCTTGGAAGCATGGCAACACAGGCTTTCCAATTGTTGATGCGGCGGCTCGTTGTCTGCAAGCCACAGGGGGTTGGCGAGCCCTCAACTTTCGGACTCGGGCAATTTACGCAAGCTTCCTGGGAAATTTGCTGGGGATGGACTGGCGTTACGGCGCTTTGCACTTTATGCAGCACCTCATTGATGGTGACTGTCCGATTGATCATTACCAATGGGCAATGCAAACGGGGGTCACTCACTGTATTGACAAGACTTGGACAAGAATTTACAACCCCGGACAGACTGCCGTAGATCGCTGTGATCCAGAGGGAATTTTCATCAAGCACTGGGTACCTGAATTGGCTGACGTTCCTCCAGACCAGTTGGGTAATCCACCTCAGAGGCAGGATTATCGGACACCCATTCTGAACTATCGTGCTGCCCGTAAGCGTCGAGTTGAGCAGCTTCAAGCCCAGCGAGGTCAATTTCTGGGTCAGGAGAATGTTCTAGCCTTTCTGGCGCGGTTGCCTGAGGACTTGACACCCTTTGGGAGCGATCGCCAAATTTGTGAGGTGAGCTGGGCCCATGCACCAGTTGATGATCTGTTTCCTAAAGCCCTAGACCTAGAGACCTTGAATGCCACCCAATCTAAAGCTCTACGCACTTGGTTTGTGGCTCACGTTGATATTAAGCCGCCTCGAACTCAAGCCCGTCGTCGCAAACAAATCAGTGAGTCCAATGACTTTGTGCAGCTTTGTTTACCAATCTAATTCCGCCAGTCTAATTACCATCAATCTGATCATCGCCAATCATTCCTAGCGACCCAACCACACTTAGTTTGTTTAATCACCCCTATCGGCTGAGGATCGCCTGCCGGAATCTTACCACTCTAGACAATCCGTACCGCAAAAGTTGAGAGAGGCTGATCGGATGAGCGATCGCCCAAGTATTCAATCCTAGACACAGGCTTCCCAAAAATAACAGAATAAACGTTGGGGCTTTGACCACGCCAATATCAAACCAGGTATAAACATGAACAATCATTAATACAGCATAAAAACTGGCACAACCCGTGATCAAACCCAATTTCAAGCGAGGCAATTGAAGTTCTATAAAAATTAGGGTCTGCAAGGTGGCGATGAGATTGGCCGGAACTAGAAAGGCGCAGATCGTCACGCAGTTGACTCTAGAAAATTCAGCAACACGAGGCCAATCCAAAATCCAATCCAGCATTATTCTCCAAGTTTCTTCACATTGGTGAACATCATCACGACACCGCTGACAAAGATGATTGCGGCTAACCCACCGATGATCACATTCTGCCAATCAATTCCTTCCATAGGGTTTGAGTAGTAGCACTTAGATGACAATAACACAATTCCATTTTTCCTGGCCAACTCGTAAGGCCACTCCAAGCATTCGCACAGTCTCTGAGCGGGAGGCAATACTGATCAAAACTAAGATCACTCAAGGTCTATCTCAAAAAAAGAGAAGGACAACTTTTGGAGTTGCCCTTCAACAGAGAGATTAGTGACTGTACGAGTAGTCCTTAGAACAACTCAAAATTATCCACAGTAATCTCTGGGTTACCCACAAAGGTTGCAACTAGCTCACCCTCGAAGTAGACTTCACCAGTCTCACGGACGTAGACCAGAGCGGTATCAGCATCGGCCAGTTGAGACTCAGCATCAACAGCCGTAAACTCACTGGCTTCTACACTTGCACCGAGGGATGCAAATGTATCAGTCCCTAAGAGAATCCGGTCAGTTCCAGCATCAAAGCCGACTACGGTATCCGCATTTGCAGACCCTGTGAAGCTGAAACCAAACGCATCAGAACCCCCGTCGGTATCGACTAGGCGGTCATTGCCCTTGTCACCGAACAGAGTGTCATTGCCGCTGCCACCTTGAACCGTGTCATTGCCTTGACCACCATAGATGATGTCATTGCCTGCACCGCCTTGGAGGAAGTCATTGTCTTGGTTTCCATAGACAACGTCATCTCCGTCACCACCGTTTATGGAGTCAGCGCCCTCACCACCAAAGATAGTATCGTTGCCTGCACCACCGTCTATAGTGTCACTGCCTGCACCACCCAACACTCTATCGTTACCTTCACCTGAGAAGATCAGGTCATCTCCTGCATCACCGGAAACCTCGTCGTCTCCAGCTCCACTGAAGACAGTATCATTGCCTGCGCCGCCAAAAACAGCATCAGACCCAGAACCACCGACAACTGAGTCATTACCGCCACCTGCAGAGATCTCAAGATCACTCGTTGATTTGCTAAAAGCAAAAATGTCTGCGCCCCCTGTGCCACCCACAAAGGCAACAGGATTTCCACCGACACTTTGAGACTGAGAAAACTGAACGCTATTTGCACCGGGTGGGGGCAATAAACTGACTCCGCCATCTTCAAAAACTGGGGTGGTAGGGTTAGTTACCTGTGACATAATTCCTCCTCACGAGAAGTTTACTTTACTAAAAAACTGCAACACTGGGATTCTACACTAGGAGTTAGGATATCTGGTAGGTTTTTGACCTAACGGTAAGGGTTCTGAAAAAACACTAAGCCTAACAAAGCCAGCATTTAGTTTAACGAACACTCCAATAAGGTAACAACCGAGTAAATTCGGATTTTATCAAGGTGCAAGTTGTAAAACAATATGTCCTACAGCCTGACTTCATAGTTTCACTATCATCACACCATTTACATAACCTGAATCAAATCCAGTTTTCAGTTGAATCCGCAAAAATTCTGTATCAGAATAGCAGAATTTTGGTCGGAATTTCAAGAAACTGGCACGCTTTTCAGAGAAACACATCAGCCTGACTAAGTGTTAGGTTCGAAGTTACAGGTATTCACAGTTCCATAGAGATTTTAGAAATGTTAACCATATTGGAGCTAGAGTTAGTGCTGCTACCTAGAACCTGTGCAAAAATTTGACTCCTGTCGCTGCAAGCCCGAAGCTTAGAAGCTACAGAGGAATTTCAGTAGCAAAGAGAATAACCCTTTGCCTCAAGACTGAAGAGCGTTTAGAAAGTTCCCAGTAGTAAAAAAAAAATTCTGGGATTCCCTAGAACGCTTGCCTCCGTACCAGAAAGCGAAACCTAAGATCTACAGTTAGCGTCTGTTTTCTCAGCCTCTATCCTTCAGCCCTCAAGGGTTAGAGTGTGATTTTAGCGGACTGAGCATTATTCCCTAACGCTCAATCCGTTAAAATGCTTACATTTGATTCACACTCCTACCTGTAAAAGTATTATGACTCATCCCCAGACTTCCCCTGAGAGCAAACGGAGAACAGCAATATCTGTTCTTTCCTCAAGTCGGTGTTTCTTCCTGAAGCTCAAAACGTCCGGCTTTGCTGTGATTTTGCTAGCAACTCTAGGATTTCTAGAGCAGCCTACTCAGGCTAAGTTTTTAGCTGCACCCTCTAACCCCTTAACCGTTAACCCTTTAACCGTTGCCTCAACAACCCAGGAGCCAACTTTAGGGCAGCTTGTCCAAACTCAGCCCGCTGCTCAAACCCAGGTAATTTACATCGATCCGGTGAATGGGCTCGACACCGCTAGTGGCAGTCAAGCTAGCCCGCTCCGAAGTATTACTCACGCGCTCCAGCGGGTGAAACCGGGAATGATGATTCAGCTTGCCCCTGGAACCTATTCTCAGGAAAATGGGGAAGTTTTTCCAATTCTCCTGCCCAATGGAGTCATCTTACAGGGAGACCGGGCTAGTAATGGCCAACGCATTGTGATTGTGGGAGGGGGCAACTTTGTCAGTCCGACCTTTGCGCGTCAGAACGCGACTCTCCGAACCGCAGGCAACAGTCAAGTTCTGGGGGTTACTATTACCAACCCGAATACCCGTGGAACAGCGCTCTGGATCGAGTCTTCTAGTCCAACGGTGATGAACTCTACCTTTGTCAATAGCAAACGGGATGGGATTTTTATCAGTGCCGAGGGCAACCCCAAGGTGATAGAGAATATCTTTACTCAAAATGAGGGAAATGGGATTTCAGTGGCTCGGTCAGGTCAAGGAGAAATTCGCAACAATCTCTTCCAAAATACGGGGTTTGGTGTGTCAATCAACGATCAGGCTGCCCCGTTAATTATCGAAAATAAAATCGTTGACAACCGAGATGGGATTGTGATTTCTCACACTGCAAAGCCAACGCTGCGAAATAATTTGATTGAGAATAATAGTCGAGATGGGGTAGTGGCGATCGCCCAGGCTCAGCCAGATTTGGGCACCGCTGGCAATCCGGGCCAAAACATCATTCGGAACAATGGCCGTCATGAAGTTTACAATGCCACTCGGGGCTATACGATTTCTGCCGTTGACAATGACATTGATCCCAGCCAAATTTCTGGGCCTGTCGAGCTGGTTGCCGTTGCGGTCAAGCCGCCTAACGTTTCTGTCGGTTCTGGAACGAGTTCAGACTTGCGAGGACATTGGGCTCAGTCCTACATTGAAGCATTAATCGTAAAAGGGGTGATGTCGGGGTTTGGGGATGGCTCCTTTCGCCCTGATGAACCCATTACCCGAGCCCAGTTTGCCACCATTGTTCAAAAAGCGTTCAATCCTGCGCCTCAGCAGCCTGAAACTCAGTTTGGGGATGTGGCTAGAAATTTCTGGGGTTACGGGGCCATTCAGGCTGCCTATCGAGCCAAGTTTCTGTCCGGGTTTCCAGATGGGAAATTCCGCCCAAATGACCGAGTCACCAGAGTTCAGGGATTGGTGAGTCTGGCAAACGGTTTAGGGTATGCTTCGGAGAATACAAAAATCTTATCCGTCTATCAGGATGCCAATGCAGTTCCAAACTGGGCACTGAAACCCTTGGCTGGAGCTACGGAGAAACAGCTCGTGGTCAACTATCCCCAGCAAAACCGCTTGAATCCGAACCAACCCGCAACCCGTGCCGATGTTGCCGCCTTTGTTTACCAGGCATTAGTCAACTCAGGACAAGCCCAAGCTATTACCTCTCCCTATTTGGTTCAGTCCCCTAGACCGTGATAAGTTCCCTGGCTGCAGCCCTACCCTAGCTCAAAACCCATTGAACTAGCGATCGCACTGCAAACCCAGTAGCTCCAGTACTCTTGTAGCCATAGTCCTTGTCGGCCCAGACTGTTCCGGCAACATCAAAATGTGCCCAAGGGGTCTTTTTAACAAATTGCTTCAGGAACAAAGCTGCGGTGATCGCACCTCCTGAACGGGGGCCAGTATTCTTGATATCAGCGTGAATGGATTTTAGCCCCTCAAAGTAGGATTCTTCCAAGGGCATTCGCCAGAGTTTTTCCCCCGTTGCTTTTGAAGCTGCTTCCAACTCAGCCGCCAGATCATCGTTAGGGCTCCAGAGTCCAGCAATGTCATTGCCTAGAGCAATCACACAAGCTCCTGTCAGGGTAGCCAGGTCAACAATGGCATCTACCCCCAACCGATCTGCAAACACCAGCGCATCAGCCAAGGTGAGCCGTCCTTCAGCATCGGTATTGTTGACCTCAATGGTTTTGCCATTAGAGGCTGTGAGAAAATCTCCAGGGTGCATCGCGCGTCCGCTAATCATGTTTTCAGTCACGGCACTAATAAAGTGCACTTCCACATCTGGCTTGAGCTGGCCAATGGCTTTAGCCGCCCCAAAGGTTGCAGCTGCACCCCCCATGTCCGTTTTCATCATTTCAATGCTGCTCGCGCCAACCTTGAGGTTTAACCCGCCAGAGTCAAATGTGAGACCCTTACCCACAATTGCTAGCTTGCGACGAGGGGTTCCTGAGGGTTTATAGGTGAGGTGAATAAACTTAGGCGGCAACTCCGAAGCTTGAGCAACCCCTAAAAAAGCTCCCATCCCTAGTTTTTCACAGTCTTCCTGCTCTAAAATCTCAAGTTCAAATCCATACTCAGTGGCCAAACCCTGGGCCATCTCAGCCATGGTGACAGAATTCACTGCATTCGCCGGAGCAGCAACCAATTCACGGGCGAGGAAAACTCCAGAGCAAATCTGTTGGGCCTGGGTAACGGCTGCTTCTGTTCCAACAAGTCCCAACAATTCAACCTGTTCAAGTTTTGTGCCCTTGTCATCTGACTCTGATTTGAACCGATTGTCCTGATAGAGCGCAAGCTCGATCCCTTCTACAATTGCTTGAGTGGTGGCTGCCGGTGTTTCAAAGACAGGCAGGCTAATCCCTAGGGTTTTGCACTTAATTGCTTTGGCTAAGCGAGCAGCGCTGGCTGCCCCTACTCGTAACGTCTCCAGTTTCAAATCCTCAGGCTTGCCTAAGCCAATCAGAATCACCTTCCGCACTGGACTAGTCCCTCCCACCCGCGATGAGGCACTGTTATTCGCCTTACCTTCAAATGCCGTCTCTGAAATCAGTTCCTGCAGAGTTCCTGCCAATTTCTCGTCCAACTGGGCCAGATCCTCTGGGAGTGTAAGTTCATTCTCAAACAACCCAATGACAAGAGTATCTCCAGCCCAGTCTAAGCGCGGCGCATCTACAACTCGAAATTCCATACGACGTATCTTTACTGTGAAATTCTTGTAATACTCAACACTATAGCTGAACTTTTTCCTGACTTGAGCAGACTGTAGGGGCTCAAACAGGAATCAGGTAGGAGGATGGACTGGTGCAGCCTATTGACTGAGACCAACGCACAATCAGAACACAATTAAATCAGAACACAATTAAATCAGAACACAAAAAACGAGGAAGGTTAGCTTTTAACCCTCCTCGCCAATCAAAAGATGGAACTCAAACCATCCAGCTTAGACAAATAGTTCTGCCCTAGAAGCGGAACTGAGTCCGAAGAGTCCCTACAACAGTAGTATCATTATCCTCGTTGTGATCAGGATTGGTGACAACAAAAACTCCTGGAGTCACCGAAATGTAGTCATTCACTTGGAAGCGATAAAAGGCTTCAATGTGAATTGAGGAATCTCTGTCTTCTAAATCCTCAACGTCATGATTGACAACGATAGGAGGAACGCCGACCAATATACCGCCTAGGTCACCGTCATTGAGAAGGTCAGGAAACGCAAGGGTCACAGCACCATTCAGGATAGTCGCATCCCGATCTCCGCCGCCTTCCTCTTGAGCCCAAGCCACCCCAAACCAGCCGCCAATTTCGAACCAGTCTGCAATGCCCCAGTTGGCTTGAATACCCAGGTTATCCGATGAAGTTGCACCGTTACCAAAGGGCCTTCTTGCAATAAAGCTTCCAGTTCCACCAGAAACGTCAACATTATCTTCCCGGAAGTATCGGTGAGAATATTCAACCGCTACGCCAAAATCATCAAAGGGTTCAAAGGCAACTTGAGCAGACGCACTGTAGCTGCCGTTGAACAAGCCTCGGCCATCACTCGCATCTGCACCATCACCGGTTAGATAACCGACAGTAACGGTAGCAAGATCCTCAAAGCTATACCTGAACATTGCTCCAACCCCTTGAGGGCCACGAGCAGTCAAAGGATTATAACGTCCAAATCGGGAGGCAACCCCTGCACCTGTACTCTGAAGGGGGTTAAGAATTTGATTTAAATCATCTAGGTCAAGACTGTTGGCACCAATGAAAACTTGACCATTACCCAATACAGGGAAGCGATAGTACAAATCATCAAGCTCAAATCCTCCGTCTCCACCATCAGTACTCAAACGAGTCATTAAGGTGTTGTTTAAACTCGTTCTGCTAAGGTTTGGAAGATTGGCAACCTGCAAACGAGTTCGCAACAGATCTTCCCCTGTAAAGCTGGTATCAAAGTTGAGACGAACCCGATAGCCGAAGAAAGTTTGGGTTGGGTCGTCATCTTCTTCGACTAACCCTCTCGGGTCATCGTAGCCAGGGTTAAATTCATCATCATCGTCATCATCATCGTCGTCATCATTGTCGTCATCAAACTCGAAGCCTTGGTTGCCGTTCACGTTATAGGTAGAGCGGTCACCAAAGGTATCTCCAGCGAAGAAAATAATTTCCCCGTTCAGCTTGGTTGTTGTAGAGAACTGGTTGGCTTCCAACTCAGCAGTCCGAGCTTCTAGAGCTAACACCCGACCTCTGAGGGCCGCGAGTTCAGCCGCAAACTCTTCTTGAAGGCGTTGTAGAACAGCCAAATCTTCACGGGTCACAAGGTTGGCCGTTGAAGCAGCAATCAACTCATTGACTCGTTCCAAACAGGCATTTAAACCTGCAGCAAACTCAAAGCGAGTCATTGCTCGGTTACCTTTGTAGGTTCCGTCGGGATATCCAGCAATACAACCGTAGCGCTCAACCAGGGACTGCAGCGCTTGGAACGCCCAATCTGTCGGTTGAACATCTGAAAGCTGCGAAACAGAAGTCACCTGATCCATTGCATCAGTTGCTTCTTCCGCGTAGGAATTAACTTGCTCTAAGCCAGAAGCGGCATCAGGCTGAGGTTCATTCTCAACTTGAGCCAACTGGAACTGAACGCCTTCAGGTGCTACAAGGGTGCTTTCTAGGGAAAGCACTTGGGCTGGAGCCTCACCTGCTGCTTCTGTAGGCAGAGAAACAGGCTGCTCTAGAACCTGAGCATCTGAACTCGATTGAGCTGAAATTACAGAATCCTGCCCTGCGGGCTGCGTTTCGATGGCTAGGGCAGCATTTGCTAAAAGGAAAACAGCTCCCAGAATACCTGGGCTCTGTTTAATTGCATTCCATAGGATTTTGTTCATCATCTCCAATCTCACACCGACTTAAAAATACTAAAGCAAGGGAGTCCCCAGCTCAACTGAACCAATAGTACCACAGATCAAATTAAATGTAGTCTTGCCTCAAATTGAGCGGAGACCCAAGGACATCAGGCTTTCCCCGGTTGACTCCAGCACTTCAACAATAGCCTAACATCCCTCTTCCCTCTATACAATCTGTCCAGAATTTATCCGGCGAATTGCTACAACTGCTGGTTTTGGTGGCTCATTTTGCCGCAAACTGGGCCAATTAGATCCCATTGGCACTTGTCGGGTCTGCATAAACTCTTGGCCATTAGTTGTCTTGAGAGAAAATTCTCGTTTCTCAGACCCCATATCCTTACGTGTTCCCTTATTTTCTCCAGGATGCTGAACGGCGATGAATAGGGTTTCCTGATTTTCCGTAAAGAATGGCCCAGTCATTTCACATTCCATTGGCCCCATGGCAAACAGATAGCCATTGCCCGCATTTTCACCGGAAGTGGGGAAGAACCACAGAGAGTTGTTCCCAAAGATTCCAGCTATTTCGGGCTGCTCCATGGGTTGATTCTTTTTGGGATTCATCCGTCCCATAGGAACGGCTTTGTTCGTTTTGCTCGTGGAGACATCCGTGACCATCCAGAGGTTCCCATTGCGGTCGAATTCTAGGTTGTCAGGGTTGGAGAACCCTAGACCGCCGTCAGCAACCTCGCCTCCGGTGGCAAACATTTCCCAACGGAATTTCAGGGCATCAGGGGCGTTGTTCTCCTCGTCCAAACGCATAATCCAGCCATATTCCCACATATTGCTATCAGGCCCCTTGAATACTCGCAGATCTGGCCCGCCAGTTTCTTCTTCCGGGAAACCGGAGGTGAAGGCAATAAATGCAGCGCCATTGGGCCCGATTTCTGTATCTTCAGGGCGCGCTGTGCAGGTGGCCCCAGCCGCACTAGCGGCCAGATGAGCATCAATTAGAATGGCCCCCTGAAGTTCTTCGGGAGTATTGCCCTGGTACAAATCTCCTAAAGTCTTAAACTGTTGTTTAAATTTCGTAATGTCTGCCGCCGTTGTTGCCAAAAAGTCCCCCCCTTCAGGGCGTTGTGGCAAGCCAATCGTGCCACCTGCATGGACTTCAGGTGCATCAGGATTGACGGGAGTATCTGCTTTGAGGGGAATCCATTCCCCGGAACCGTCCGCGTTGAACTTGGCAGCATAGAGCATTCCAGTGTTCAGGAAACGGGAATTGGCTTTGTCTTTGGGATCAACCACCGCCTCTGCACTCACAAACTTGTACAGATGTCCACCTCGGCGATCACATCCTGAATAGAAGATTAAGGGTTTTCCAACTTCTGCCCGGATTGCAACGGCTTCATGGCGGTAACGCCCCAGCCAAGTATGTTTTGTCCCATAATCTTCTGGATTGGCGGGATCAATTTCGACCATCCAACCGTACTTGTTTCCGGCCAAGCCAAACACATTCCCTAAGCCTTCAAGGGCTCCAGAGAAGGGCTTTTTGCTGGGAGGATAGGAGGTGCCATCGGGGTACATGGCATCCGCAACATACATCTGAACGTTCTCTTCCCCGCTAAACACCGTTCCCCAAGGGGTTGTTCCGCCCGCACAGTTGCCAAAGGTACCAATGATGCGATCGCCTAGACCGTCGTCATACCCCTGGCCCTTTTTCTTAAAAACAGCCGTGGCTGGCCCGGTTGATTTTAGATAGCGGTTGTCTGTCCAGCCAGACAGCCCAGTTACTCGGCGATCAGCCTTGGAAAAGGTGCGTTCCCACTGTCCTTCAGCATTGCGACGTAGGGAAATTACCCCCAGCCCTAGATCCGTCAATCCTTCTTGAGACACCTTGAGAACAGCTTGTCGCGCTGCATTATCTGCCTTAAGCCCAAAAGCATTAATTTCCGCATTCTTAGAGGATTTTAGGGCGGCTTCCAATTTTGCCATGGGCAAGGATTTGCCA
>JBOFUV010000044.1:0-3999 GCA_051652765.1 Microcoleaceae cyanobacterium
GGCAGATCACTGTTAACCGTGGCATCAAATGCCCCTAGCCCCAGGGAAAATTGCGATCGCGCAGCAAATACGGATTGAGTGCTACGAGTTGTATACTCCTGAAAAAATCGCAAGGCTGTAATGCGAGTTTTGCCATCATTATCAGCTCCTAGAGATAAGGGAAAGGGTTCGTCCTCCAAAAAAGTTTTCGTGTCTTGGATAGACCCTGTAACGCCCAAGGCAAATTCAGTCGTCGGCGTTAACACCAACGGTTGACGGTAACTCAGTTCGTAGGTTTGGGAATTGGACTCAATATCTAACTGATTAAATGGTTCCTCAATCACCGTACTCCGAGTCCGGCGATGACTCAAACTGATCGTCCCGTTCCTGGGATTAATCGGCAGGGCGTAGCTGAGATCATCTAAGGTGTTGCTGCTATCGGTGTTGTAGTAACTCACATTGAGGCGATCGCCCCGTCCTGTTAAGTTGTCATGGGTGACTTCCACTTGGCGGCGAAAACTACCGACACTGGGAGACCGTTGATTATCTAAAGTCAGCCCAACGGACAAAGCATCAGCTTCTTCCAATTCAATTTCCAAGCGGCTTAGTCCTGGGCGGGAACCCGTAGAAAGTTCTGCCGACAGCCGGTTAATCAAGGGATTCAGTTGCAACAGTTGCAAGGCACTGAGTAACTGGTTTCGGTTCAAGGGGGTTTGGGTTCCCAGTTCAATCCGACTGCGAATGTAGCCCTCTTGCAATCGATCCAGCCCAGTGATTTCAAGTTCTTCAATCACGCCTTCAATCACTTCAATCGTGACCACGCCCTGTTCAAGGGCTTGGGGCGGAATAAATGCTCCAGAAGTAATGTAGCCATTGTCCACGTAGAGCTTTGTAATCGTCTGTTGGGCTTCTAGAAGTTCGGTGAAGGTAATTGGACGGTTCATAAAGGGTTCCAGAACCGCAGTTAATTCAGTAGAACTGAATACTGTACTCCCCCGAATCTCAAACTGATTGACCGTAATCGTCCCAGGAATCCGTAATCTCAGGGGTTCTGGCTGTTGGGGCAGTTCAAACGGTTGTAACAATTCCTCCGGGGGAGGTAATAACTCTGGTTGAGGTAAGGGTTGGGGTTCGGGAGGAACGGGTTGAGGAATGGGCTGAGCTAGGGTGGGTTGAGCAATCAGACAAAAGTTAAGAGCACAAACAGTCATCCATCTCAGGATTGGATAAGGCATAATCGCCATTGCAGGAGGGGTTATATGCCTCTTTACAGTCAGCCTTAGAATTCTACAGTATGAAAGTGAAATTTTTCTAACAAAAAACGCTACAAAGCTTATAACAAGTATTACAAAAAAGCATTGCACTTAGCCTGAAAGAATTGCTAGCAAAGCAATTTAAAGGTTATCAACCAGCAGCATGGGGGCGAATAGTCCCCCGTGAGTTAGTCGTGACAGCAAACAGACTACATGCCCATCAGCAGGATGGGTTTGTCAACGAGACGATCCCGACGATTACCGTTTTGAAGCAGAACTTTAACGATACTTTAACGATTCAGTGGAGCTTGAAGTTGAAGTTCTAAAGGTCTATCTGGAACAATATCAATGCCTTGGGATACGGGCTGCTGCCGCACCCGCTTCTGCTGCTGTTCTGAAGGTTCAGAGGAAGGCCACAAGACCCAACGACTGCCCGAGGGTAAGCTGGGTAAACTGGCTCGATTTGAAGTAATCCAGATCACCGGAACCGCAGGCAAACCCTCAACACTTCGTGCTTCTGCTGCTGTTACACCCGCTAACGTCGCTAACACCACGCGATTACCATGGACTAAACCTGTGCCTGCTGTCCACAGTTGGCCATTCAGTTGAGCCCGAGACACATAAAAATAGAGAGAGGCTGCAACCGTTACCGCTTGCTCAAACGCCTCTTCTGGCCAGGGTGCAGCGCTGTCTAGGGCAATAATAATTTCTTCCCCTCCCCTAGAGACTTCTAGCTCTCGCACCCTCAACTCTCCATAGCGAGCACTCGTCCGCCAATGAATTAAACGGGTTGGATCGCCGTAACGGTAGGGCCTCAAGGTGCGAGTCAATCCTTCTTGAGCCATTTTGAATCTGTAGCGATCGCTCGCCTGCGGGCTATAGTTCTCACCAAGGTCATCGACCAAGGGGCATCGATTCAAGGGAAATACTGTGGGATATACAATGGCTGTTGCCTTGGCGGCCCGGAAGCGAGTACACCAAAATAGTCCCAGAGGAGTCGCCGTCCTCAGTTCAACCCCCGGCCAGTGATAAACCCCTCGTTTTTGGGTGGGAAGGGTATACATCCAGCGATGTTGACTCTGGGGAGGCAAGATTTCAATCGTTGTGGCTGCTTTTCCTAGATTGGCAGGCAATTGATCTCGAACCTGAAGCAAAGTCTTGGGTTGAGCCGTCGGGTTCTCAATTTCAAGTTCCACCGTGAGTTGGTAACCCTGGCTGACCGGATCAATCGCGCGACGAGATACTTGTAAAGCCGAGAGCGATCGCGCTGGCAGGATCGCCGCCAAACCCAGCAGAGCTAAACTAATGCCACTGATCACATAGAGCCATCCTGCCATGGTATTGGTCGCGGCTCCAAAGAAAAAGATTGCCAGAAATCCCAGCAACCCTCCCGCATATGCAGGGGTTACCCAGTGAGTTTCTAGCCAGTGGATCAATTTCCGATACAGGAACATATAGCGATCAGATTTGAAATGTAAATTTGAAATGTAAAGTGGAGCGGGCATCTTGCCTGCACAGGCTTCTAGCCTAAGTCACAGATATCTCAATTATTCCTGACTGCTATAACTCTAGCCCACAGGATCTCTCTATTTGTCAAAGAGGGATCAAACCCTGATTTCTCCTAGCATAATATAGAGATAAATATTTCAAATATAATGAAAAGCCGACATTTGACATGTAAAGATTTGAATATCTTATTGAAAATTTCTCTCAATAAAAGACTTGCTACCTTTAAATGGGGTTGAGTTGAATGGGCATTAACAATTGGGAAATTGATTAACCTATTTGGAGTTAAGCATGGCAATTATCAATGGCACGTCTGGAAATGACTTTCTACTAGGAACTCCATCTCCCGATCAAGTTGTTACTGTTCCTGGTACTGGTTCAGACATCTTTGCTGATTTTATCAGTGGTGAAGATCGTGTAGGAGTTTTAGGGTCTGGAGCAATGGGGCCAAATTCTGCTAGTGTTGATTCGCTTAGTGTTGCTAGCGGCAGCAGTGCTCCATACTTTCTTGAATTCAAGCAGGAGGGAGAAGACCTGCTAATTGGGGATTCTCGGTCTGAAGAGTATATGGCACGCTTGGAAGGTTTGGGCGATCTAATCAATGATCCAATGCAACTTCTCCCTTCCATTCAGTTTTCCAACTTTGAGCCTTCCCCCATGTTGTTAGAGGCTGAAGCTGGGCTGATTCAAAGTATTGAGCAATTGAAAGCTGAAGGTGGAGACCCAGTGCTTCTTGAGGACATGCAAGCAGCTTTATCTGAGCTTCAAGGGCACATTAACGGTACTGCAATTCAACAAGCACAAGAAGTAGACAACTTTTTGATTTCTGAGTCTCCTCTGCCTGGAACAAAGGTTTTCATTTTTGAGGAAGGAACTGTTATTCTCCAGGAACTCCAAGACGCAATAGCTGGAGATGAAATCTTTTTTGTCCCCGATGGTTATTTCACTGGCTCTGCATCTGAAAGCTTGTTCTAGTTAATTCTGAGCTTGCTTCATTGCTTAAATTTGGATAGACTCTACTCAAGTCCCCCATTTTAAGGGATTTGGGGGAATTATCCTGGATCGCACCTTGACGAAAAAGGCTATGATTAGCTTCGAAAAATTGATATTTATCCCAATACTATAAAATCAGACCAGTTTGAAAATTCTGGTCTGAAATCCTATAAATTCCGTTGTTATCGCAATTTGAGGATACCCGGAGTAGGCGGTCTCACACTGCTCGCGGGTTAAAACTCCCAAACTTACTATTCCTATATCGTAA
>JBOFUV010000045.1:0-31540 GCA_051652765.1 Microcoleaceae cyanobacterium
CTCAAGACCCAATTGCAGACTTCTTCATAGATGGAACCGTTGCAACCTGCCTTCAACATACACAAATTGAGTGGGAACGAGTGAAACAAGGTCTCCAACAAGAATTGCAACCTCTGACTTAAACGTCTCTGGTCTCAAATCCGATCTTAAAACAGAATATCTGATAATAATTGCTGGCAATTAACAGAGGCAATTAGGGGTTCAGTTGTCGGAAAAGATTGATCCTGATTAATCGACCGATTTAATAAAATTGCTGGAATTCCAATTATTGTTGCCCCTTGATAATCTGCTTTCAAACTATCTCCGATATGAAGTGCCCGATCAGGAGAACAACGGTGTTTCTGCAAGGCGATCACAAAAATTTTGTGATCTGGCTTGGCGGCTCCAACTTCAGTTGAAATCGTTACTGATGTGAAGAATTCAGCCAACTCTAAAACCTTCAAAACATCATAAAGCCGAGAGTCAAAATTGGACAAAATACCCAACTCAAATCCGCGATCGCGCCACAACTTTAAAGTTGGTTTCACATCTGGATAGACGAACCAAGGTTCAGCCGTTGCAAAGTGACCATAGAGTTCCTGAAAAAACCGAGAAAAGTCTGTAAATTCTGAGAAAACCCCAATGGCTTGAAAGGTTTTTTCCGCGATCGTTTGCCACCATGCAAACTCTAACTGAGGAATTTGTTCAGGCTCTGCACCAGGAAATGCCATGGGAGAAACCGCAGGAAAACTCTTGAAAAAAGCTTGATTTAATAGTTCAGCCGGGGCATCTACGCCAAATTGTAAAGCGAGCTGTCGATAGACTTCTCCCACACTGTTCCGGACACCAAACAATGTCCCGACTGCATCTAAAAAAATAACTTGAGGCTGCTGGTTCATACCTAAGAGGTTTTGATAGTAATATCCCCTACCATCCCGGCTTCACTATGGCCTGGAATTGAGCATCGGAGCGGGTAAGTTCCAGTGCGAATGGGGATAATCACCCAGGCTAATTCACCCCCTGGCTTCAGCTCAACTTCGTGAATTGCCCCTTTAATTTCTACTTTGCCAAATTCAACTTTCTGCGTCCAGCTCACATCCATAAAATCTTTTGCAGTGAAGTAATGCTTTTGATTGCTGGGGTTAGTTAAAATCAGTTTGTAGCGTTTTCCTGTCTCAAATTCGATGTGACTCGGAACAAACTTCAACTCATTGTCAACATTTCCTAAACTGACTCGAATTTCTGTTGGGGATTGGCGAGATAAATCTCCGATCAAAGGATTAGAATCAGCCCAAACAGCAGAGTTGATCAGGTTGAATCCCAAAAATAGCCCAATGACTAAAATTAAAGGTTTGAGACCTTTAAAGTTGCAAAATGTTTTGATTAACTGCTTCACTCTATTCATCATCAATGAATCCTTAATTAATTTTTAACTAATCGAATAAATTCTAAAGGCAAGCCATCCATATCAGCAATGAACAGCACCTCATAAACTTTGTCACCAATCATTTGTTGAGTGGGTTCTAACAACACCGTTAAGGGTTTCAACAGATCGGGTTGTTCTTGGGCCGCTTGCTCAAATTTCTGGCCCAGTTTCCGGAACCAACTTGGTAAATCGGTTGTCCTCTCTGTCAAATCAAACGACAGATGATAATACCCAACATAATGCTCGTCATTGAAGGCATCGGGTGCAGGCTGAGGGTGTGGAATTTGAATCAACTCAATCCGTCCATTCAACCCCTCCATCCAACAGGCCAAAGTATATCCAGTTGTAAATCGTTCACAGACCTGAAACCCAAGTTGTTCGTAGAAAGCGATCGCCCGATGAATATTGGCAGTCCGGATTGAGGCGTGGTGCATTCAGGGTGCAGAACCTGCTGGATAAACAACGTAATAAACTTAATAAACGTCTCAAATCAATCAACTATTCAAATAGACGAAAGTAGGGGTAACGAACCGGAACTCCCTGCTCTTTTTCTAAATCAAAGTTAATCACGTCCCAACAGGGTTCCTCCTGGGAGTCAGGACTGAAGTCTACCGGCAGGCCGTAGAGTTTGGGTTGTGCAGCCTCCGTTTGACTCCGCCAGGGACTACTGCGCTCCAAATAGGCCCCAATCAAGTCCTGATAGCGCTTGGCAATAATCACCCGCGTTGCTCGATAGCCCTGGGTATAAAGCCGATCCAAAGCCTCATGAATCTCAAACCGAATCCCATCCGGGTGGGTATGTTGCCGATACCATTCTCCACTCCACTGCCGCCAATGCCGCCCAGATTGAAGATGAACAAGTTCTTTGGTTTCAGGGTCGGCCTCGAATGCCCCGTGACGAGGACACAAATAAGTATCTGTCAAGGTTAAAGCCGAGATTTTTTGGCGGCAGTGGGGACACTGAATTTCCGGGCCGAAAATTGGATACTGCAAGGCGGAATTCATCTTGAAGTACGGTTCGCACCAGAGATATTATGTACAAATTATAGCGGGGGCATTCTTCCTATAGTTGGGAAATCTGCCAAAAGCCAAAACTTAAAGTTAAAACTTAAAGTTAAAACTTAAAGAACTTAAAGAACTAAAAGTTTCCCATGATTCCATCCTACTGGTCATCTCCCGATTTGTCTAAAGCGGCCTTCGTTGCTGCGAATGCTACAGTCATTGGCCAGGTTGAGCTGTCTGAAGGGGTCAGTCTTTGGTATGGCGCTGTCCTGCGGGGAGACGTAGAGCGGATTGTGATTGGAGCCCATAGCAACATTCAGGATGGTGCGATTTTGCATGGCGATCCTGGGGAACCAACAATTTTGGAGGAGTTTGTGACCGTGGGTCATCGGGCTGTGATTCATTCTGCCTATGTGGAACGGGGCAGTTTGATTGGCATCGGAGCCGTCATTTTGAATGCTGTTCGGATTGGGTCGGGGAGTATTGTCGGGGCGGGGGCGGTTGTGACTCGGAGCATTCCGCCTCGATCGCTCGTTGCTGGCGTTCCGGCCAAAGTCCTGCGGGAAGTGTCTGAAGCAGAAGCACAGGATCTGATCGAACATGCCAAAAAATATGAAAAGCTAGCCCTGGTTCATGGGGGCAACGGCACTGATTTAGGGTTCCTTTAACGGGACTCTCTGACCGCGTTAGTGACCTGAATTTGTTCCTGGTTTAATCCAGCTTGCTGTAAATGCTCTAAAAACGAGGCACTGCTGTAACGGTCATCGAGTTCAGTTGCTTGTTGATAAGCCTGTTGGGCGGATAATTTTTCTCCCTGGCTCCAAGTGGCAATGGCGAGGGCAACCCAAGAATGAGGATTATTTGGTTCCAGCTCCGTTGCTCGCGTTGCATTGGCGATCGCCTGATCGTAGTTTTGCAAGCGGTGATAGGCCAAACTCAGATTGTAATAGCCAATTTCATTCTCAGGGTCTAGCTCCACCGCTCTCCTGTGAATGTTCACCGCCTGCTCCAAGTCTCCCTTCACTAAATACACAATGCCCAATGCATTGAGTGCGGGAACGTGAGCTGGATCTTGAGCGAGGGCTGTTTGGAGAGCCTGGATTGCTGCTTCCTCTTGGCCATCTAGATGGAATGTCCATCCTAAAATCACTTGGCCAGAGAGATTTTGTGGATCTAGAGCCACTGATTTTTGCAACTCCGAAATTGCCTCTTTGTAGCGCCCTTGGTCGCGGTACTGCAACCCCAACTGGCGGTGTTCCCTGGCGTTAGTCAAATTCTGTGCTGAAGGTGAAGGCAAAGACGGTTGCAGCGGAGCAGACGTGACGGCTGCGGGTACTGGGCCAATCTCCAGGGAGGTCTGAGGGGACTGACGGGAGCGATCGCAGCTTGCCAAGTTCAAAGCCAACACTGCAACGGTAATCCCGCTCCTCAATCCTTGTCTCCAGCACCTTGCCTTCAAATAGCTCAACCTCATGCCCCTCATGAACCCGTCAATAAAACTGCTCACTTAATCTACTGGCTGTTCTCTGTAATCAGCTTTATCTGATTCAGATTCGATCTGGGTTAGTTCTTCTTCCAGCCAAACAATCGGACGCTGAGCCGGATCAACCTGATTGCTCTGCTCTTGCATCACATGCCTAGACTGCTGGGGGTCAAAATATCGAGTAAAGCTGCCTCTTTCCTGTTCAACCCGGTCTTGAGTCAACTTAACCTCCGCCTGAATCTGGCCAAAGCGCTCGCTGGCAAGACGTTGCTGAGGCAAAACCTGGATTAGTGCCGAAAAAGCACAGACCGAGAGCAGGCCATTTGCCAGCAACTTAACACTCATTTCAAACGTAATCGCCCGAGTGTTTTGATTCTGACGCTTTTGTAGACCTTTGCGGACAGAATGCCGTTGACGTTTGGGTGAAGTTTTTTGGGGAGACTTGGGTTGAACTGCGTGCATAACCTTCTCTGCTCAAGGAAATCTTGCTGGTCTAAAGTGACACCATCATAACCTGAGAAAGACTGAAGTTCGGAATAAAGTTTAATGCAAAGATTAACGCAAAGACTAAGCCTTTACTGCTTAATCTTGTTTTTTTCGGCAAGTTAAGCTCAAGCTCAAATCAAGTTAAGCTCAAGCTTAAATAACGTGTAACGATAAGCTATGGCAATCCTTAATCATGGGTAAGTAAGAATGTAAGTGGAGGCGTTTCATAGAACTTCCAATATGCTTATGGCTGAAGTCCACACTCCAAATGTTGATAAATCTTTCCTGGTTTTTATTACGAAAGTCAGTTGATTGAAACGGTATTGATGTGAAATTGATGTGAAGTTTATGATGTAATTCTTTATTTGATCTTATTTGGAGTTGAGATGCAGTTCGGAGGGAATAAGTTGCCCAACCTCCAATAAGATTGATGATTTTTGAGCGAGGATTTGCTCTCCCGAACTCAGTTGGAGAACGAGTTGGAGCGTTGCCGTAAAGATTCCAGCAAACATTATTCTTTCAAGCATTGGAATATTAGGAGTTGCTAATGAACCTTGACGCTTTTTATCCTACAAAACTTGCAGATCGGACGGGGTGATTGAGCGACCCCTAGACCGATAACACCAGTCAAGCGTAGATGTGATGTCCCTCACGATCAATGGGTTCAAGTCACAAATTGACTGGACTGAATCTACACGGCACAGTCACTACAACGGTAAAATGTGCCAGTAACGAGGTTTGTTGAACCCAAGGGAGGGCAATAATGTTGGCTTATATTCTGGCGATCGCTGTGGGTCTAGGAAGTGTTGCCTTGTACATGGCTGCCTTCTTTTTTCCTGAAGTTCATCGTAAGGGGGATTTTGTGTGGAGTGGCGTAGGATTTTTCTATGCCTTGACGCTATGGGCTTGTGCAGGACGGATCACTGGAGCAGTCCTCCTGGGTCAAGGGGCAAGCGTTGCCCTGATTGGCTGGTGGGGATGGCAAACGTTAACGTTGCGGCGGGCAGTTGCTCCTGCGGGACTGAAAACCCCTGTTCCACCGAAGGTTCAACAGCAGCTTGCTGAAGTCTTTCCAGCAGAGCCGATTCAAAGTCCCCAGGAACTCAAGTCCCAGGAACTCAAGTCCCAGGAACTTGGCGCAGTTGCTTTTGAGGCGCTCCAAGCTCCTATTGTTTCTGAACCCATAAACCCTGGTGTTGAAGGGGTTGTTGAAGGGATTCAGGCCATCAATCAGAAGGAGACCCCAACCTTTTCTGCTCCAGAAGACATCGCCGTTACTGATACTGAACTTGAAGCAGTCGTTGAACCCAGGGACTTTGGATCTGAGGCAATACCACCTCTCGAAGCGCCAACTCTCGGGTTTCAACCTGGGGAGATGCCAATCTCTGAAACCCTGGAAATTTCTCAAGATCAGGACTCAAGTCCAACGGTAGAATTTGTCGAAGAACCCTTCAAGGTTCTGCCTAGCAGGGCTGAACCCCAATTTACATCAGCTCAATCTGCACCTGCGACTCAGCCCAAGGGATTATCCAAACTCCTGAGTTCAATGACTGGGTTATTCCAACGGAAAAAGGGTCAACCCCAGTCAGCCGCAGTCCCGTTGGCAACTGCCCCTGAACAGCTAGAGCAAGCGGTAGATAGCTTCGGTCAAAAGGTTCAGGGTGTGGCTGAAATCGTCAAGGAAAAAGTTCAGGACGCGATCGCAGATTCCAAAGAAGCTCTAGCAGATTTGGAATCCACTGACTTCGGTCAAAAGGTTCAGGGTGTGGCTGAAACCGTCAAGGAAAAAGTTCAGGACGTGATCGCAGATTCCAAAGAAGCTCTAGCAGATTTGGAATCCACTGAGTTTGGTCAGAAGGTTCAGAATAAAGTTCAGGGTGTGGCTGAAACCGTCAAGGAAAAAGTTCAGGACGTGATCGCAGATTCCAAAGAAGTTCTAGCAGATTTAGAATCCACTGAGTTTGGTCAGAAGGTTCAGGGTATGGCTGAAACCGTCAAGGAAAAAGTTCAGGACGCGATCGCAGATTCCAAAGAAGCTTTAGGTGAAACGGTTCAAGCCTTGCAGGCCAGTTCTGATGTCAATTCCAGTGAGTTCCGCAGTGAAAACCCTGGGCCAGAAGGTGCGGACGTGATTTTGGAGATCATTCAGTTAAACACTGATCCCTCCATTGAGCCAGAAACTTTAACCGTTGACCAGACCGAAACAGGTTCAGTCACCGAACGTTCTGAGGCTGAACGGTCTGATTTTTCAGAAGCCCAATCTGCAGAAGCTCAACCTCAAGTTGCGTTGGAAGCTCCTTCCCTTGACGACTACTCAACAGAAACTGCTGAAAAGACTGCTCTCAAGCGTCCTAACCCCCCAACACCAAAGCCCAAAAAAGCGCCCCAGAAACCGATTGAAAAACCCGAGCTTGATTCTGAATGATGACAACTTGGCGCTGTATTAAACACTGTGGGGCGTGCTGTCATCTTGAACCATCTGAGCGCCCAGACCTAGAGGAATATCTCTCCCCAGAGGAACTGAATCAGTATCTCAGTCTGGTGGGTGAGGGGGGGTGGTGTATCAACTTTGACCCTGAAAGTCGTGAGTGTCGGATTTATCCAGATCGTCCTCGATTTTGTCGGGTCGAAGCCGAGGTTTTCCATGACCTCTACGGTATTGCCCCCTCCGAACTCAATGATTTTGCGATCGCTTGTTGCCAAGAACACATTTCTGACCTCTATGGTGATTCCTCCCTGGAAATAGCCCAGTTTAATCAAGCTGTTGGATGGGAGGAGGAGTAGTTGGTGGTCAGGTTTGGCAACTTGTAATCCATCTGAAAGAGTTTAAAACAGCCTAGATGCTGCGAATTCTATCCTGTAAACTTCTAAGTCAATTCTAAATTGAGGAACGCTGTGACTTCTTCTGAGCAGCCTGTAGAGGCTTTCACTTCCGCTGAACAGTCTATCGAGCCAACTTTGAATCTAACTTTGAATCAAGCATTAGATCAAAGGATTGAATCCTCCCCGTCTGCTGACAGCCCAGCAATGTCTCAGGCAGAGCCCGGAACAAGACCTGGAATGTGGGCCGTTTTTGGTTCAACTTTTGTTACTATTTTTTTAGCAGAAATTGGTGACAAGACCCAGGTTACGACCCTGCTGATGACAGCAGAATCCCATAACCCCTGGGTTGTCTTCGCTGGGGCTGGAACCGCCCTTGTCCTGACCAGTCTCTTGGGGGTTCTGGTGGGCCAATGGCTGGCGAATCGGATTGCGCCTCAAACCTTAGAGCGATCAGCCGGAGTAAGTCTGATTGTGATTGCAGCGTTACTGATTTTGGAAGTGCTGCAATCTTAAGCTTTAGCTGTTGGGTTTTACCCTAAGCTTTAATCTTAGACAAGATACGTGCGGCCTTATGATGTGTTGTTTTAAGGTGTTATCTTTTAAGGCATCTTTGACGAAAAGTATCCTTAGAATTACAGGTTTCAGATAAAATGGATTGGCAACTTCTAGGATTGAGCTTCATCGCCGTGTTTTTGTCCGAACTGGGAGATAAAAGCCAGCTTGCCGCGATCGCTCTAAGTGGCGCGTCAAAATCCCCTCGAGCTATCTTTTTTGGCACAGCTTCAGCATTATTATTGGCTAGTTTCATTGGGGTAATGCTGGGGGAAGGAGTCGCCAGTTTTCTACCCGCTCGAATGGTCAAACTTGCTGCTGCGGTTGGCTTTCTGATTTTGGGTATTCGTCTGCTCTGGTTTGGGTCTAAAGACTCTTTGCAGAGTGATGCAGTTGATCAGTCTACAACCTGAACCTGAGTTTAAAAATTCAAAGGTTCCATCCTTGCTCTAAAATTGTTTCTGGAGTTGCAGACTCGGAAAATATTAGATTATGCCAGTTTTTCAGAATTTAATGGCTGTGGGAGTGAGTGGACTATTTACATTCGCGATGCTGGGACAAGGGGTGATCGCAGCGACTCTCGATAAAACCTCCGGTAAATTCTCATCGGAGAATTCCGCATCTATGCCAAGTTTCAAGCAGAACTCGACGAAAGCTATACAGAATTCAAGCTCTTCCTCGAAAACTGCTCAGATTCTCGGTTCTCTATCGACCGAGTCTCTTCGGGTTATTTTAGGGCAAGTTCCTGAATCTCATGGCTCTGACCCTCGTTCAGGAGAGATCCTGCTTGAGCAGAACTTTGATCAACGGTCTGAGGCTAGAATGCCCTCTGATCAGATGGTTCTAGAGCTTGCTAAACCTGGGTCAACTTCAAAAAGTGCCCCGTTCCCCGCGCCGAGTGAGTTTAAACGAAATCTAGCTCAACAGAATCCAGCGAAGCAGAGTTCAGCGAGCCTGAACTTAGCAAAGCAGAACCTGGCGAAAGCTCAGCCCGAATCCAGTTCGCCGATTAGTTCAATTCCACAGACTGAACCCTCATCCCCCTTAGCAAATCCTGCAAATCCTGCAAATTCTTCAAGTACCTCTCAAGCAATTGTTGAAGTTGCGACTCCATCGGACTCCTTGGCCGTTCCATCGGCTCGCCCTCCGGTCAATTCTCCTGAGTTTCCAAACTCTGAAGCGGCTGCGACCCAAACTCTGCCCTCACCCAATTTAGATTTTCTCAATCCGCTCACCTCTAACCAGGTTGCCCAGGTCTCTGAACCAGTCTTGCAAATTCCTGATTTGACCCCTCCCACCGAGCCCTTTCCCCAACCTACCCCAAATGGGACTTTAGAAACTCAGCCCCCCAATGTTGTCCTACCCAGTGCTAACCCGCTGTACTTTCCAACTCAAACAAGCCAGGTTGAGATCCAAGAGTCCATTCCCATTACCTTAGAGCAGGCATTGGATTTGGCCCGACGCAACAACGAGAATCTTCGGGTCTTCGGGCTTCAGGTTGAGCAGTCATTGGCTCAGGTGCGAACGGCTCAGGCTGCCCTTTACCCAACCTTGTCCTTTTCGTCTAACCTAGCTCGGACTGAAAGTGCCGGTACGACCATCGCGACCCGCGCCAGTAATCGTCGGATTCGGACTCAAAATAAACAGCGTCAGCTAATCAACGAATTGCAAAACGAAGAACGTGGGGCGGCAAATCCACCCCTGCCACCCTTGCCGTCCCCAGAACCGGTAAACACTTCAATCCCATTTGGGATCGTCACCTTTGACAATGCCTTACAGCTCAGTTATGACTTTGGGATTGATGGTCGGCGCGCGGCGCGGATTCGGACAGCAGAAGGGCAACTTCGTTCGAGTCAGCTTGAGTTTGAGCGGCGGGCTGAAGAACTGCGGTTTAACATTGCTGATGCTTACTACAACTTACAAGAGGCTGATGCTGGCGTTGATATTCAACAGGCTGCGGTACGCAATGCTCAAAAAAGTTTGGAGGATGCGGAAGCCTTGGAACGGGCAGGGGTTGGTACCCGCTTCGAAGTATTACAGGCTAGGGTTACCCTCGCGAATAACCAGCAGAACTTGACGAATGCGATTAGTTTGCAACGCCGTCGGCGAAGAGAACTGGCAACCCTGTTGAATATCAGTCAGAACATCAACCTGATAGCCGCTGATGCCATCGCTTTGGCAGGAGCCTGGGATCTGACGATCGAAGAGACAATCGTGCAAGCCTATGGAAATCGAGCTGAGCTGGAGCAAGAGTTAGTCAACCGCAACATCGCCAAAGAACAGCAGGAAGAAGCCCTAGGCGCACAACGCCCCAATCTGACCGCCTCTGCTCAATACAACGTTCTCGGTCAGCTTTCAGATGATCAGAGCCCCTTTGCGAACCAGGGGTGGGCAGATGGTTATGCTGTTCAGGTTCAGCTTAGTTGGAACTTCTTCGATGGCGGCGCGGCTAAAGCAAGGGGGAGACAGCAAGAATTGGAGATTGCGATCGCCGAGGAACGATTCTCTCAGTTGAGAAATCAGGTTCGCTTGGAAGTTGAGAGTGCGTTTTATGACCTGCAGGCCAATTTTGAAAATATTGGGGTCGCGGATTTAGGAGTGGACGAAGCAACCGAAGCGTTGCGTCTGGCCCGATTGCGCTTTCAAGCGGGAGTAGGAACCCAGCTAGACGTGATCAACCAAGAAACTGACCTGACTCGGGCTCAAAATCAGCTTTTACAGGCCATTATTGGCTACAATCGCGCCCTCTCTAGTTTGCAGCGAGCTGTGAGTAATTTACCTGGAAGTAACTTACAGAATGTCCCTTAGATCAGAGATTCAATGACTTCAAAGTCAAGTTCCACCCAACTCTAAGTTCAGGAGCCTCAAAATCTCCTGTTTTCTGTGATCAAAAGTTCACTGACGGGTTAACCTAAATGGTGTAAATCTTCATAGATTTGAGGAAATGAGTTTGGAACGGACATTCTTGGCAATCAAACCTGACGGTGTTCAGCGCGGTCTAGTTGGAGAAATTATTGGCCGCTTTGAAGCAAAGGGATTTACCTTGGTCGGCTTAAAAATGGTACAAGTCAGCCGAGAGTTGGCAGAAAGTCACTATGGCGTTCACCGAGAACGGCCCTTTTTTGCAGATCTGGTCAATTTCATAACGTCTGGCCCGTTAGTCGCCATGGTTTGGGAAGGAGACGGTGTTGTTGCTTCAGCCCGTAAGATGATTGGTGCAACTAATCCCCTCAACGCAGAACCCGGAACAATTCGGGGAGACTTTGCCGTTAGTATCGGTCGGAATATGATTCATGGCTCAGATGCAATTGAGACGGCTCAGCAGGAAGTCGGCTTATGGTTTAAGGATGAAGAGTTAGTTAGTTGGGAATCCAGCTCCAAGGCTTGGCGGGTTGAGTAGGGCTTCAGAATCAGAAGTCTAAACGAATACAGGAGCACACTATTTCTGTGCCCCTGTAGAAGAAGATCTCTATTCAGAAAGTTGTACGCTACGCTGGCCCTAGGTCGGCTAACATCCTAACAACAACCTTGAGTCATTTGAACTCACTCTGGGTCTTGTTGTGCGGTTCGTTCTGAGAAGCCCCAGATAAAAAACCCTATTGTTAAACCAACTAAAAGCCATTCAGGCATGAGATAGTCGGCATGAACCACTCGTAGCAGCAAGCGCAACCCAACGAAGCCCACAGTGATGTAACCTGCCTTCTCCAGATGAGCATAGTCCTGAATCCACTGAATGAACAAGCCAGCCATAAAACGCAGGGCGATAATCCCTAAGCTTGCTCCTGCAATCACCAGCCATATCTCATCTGAAATCGCGATCGCCGTTGTAACACTATCCAAGGAAAATGCCAGATCGGTCATGGCAATAAGTGGAATCACTTGCCAGAGGGAA
The DNA here is from genome assembly GCA_051652765.1 of Microcoleaceae cyanobacterium. Classification (GTDB taxonomy): domain Bacteria; phylum Cyanobacteriota; class Cyanobacteriia; order Cyanobacteriales; family Microcoleaceae; genus JBHJGO01. The sequence goes on from JBOFUV010000045.1 coordinate 11,644, forward strand.
GTATATTGAGGGCCATGGAGATCGTCCTCTTCATTTTCTTGAGTTGTGAAATATTGGAAGACCAACCACAACAAGTACAATGCCCCCAGCAACTGAAATTGCCAGTAATGGATGACCCAAGTTGCCGTCAGAATCAGAACAACTCGCAAGACAAAGGCCAGCACGAGTCCAGTATTTAGCGCCTTGCGCTGAAGTTGTTTATCCTCTAAGCCTTTAGAAATTGAGGCGAGCGCGATCGCATTATCGGCTGATAAGACAGCTTCTAGGGCAACCAAGATAGCCAACAAGAAAAAGGCATCAAAACTCAACTTGTGAGACAATTCCATCAATACTTGATCCAGCATCAATCACCTATCGTTTCAAAGTAATTTGTAAACTAAATTATTATCAGTCTGAACTGAACAGTGACCCCACCCTCGGGCAACACCTGCTTGCCTCAATATCAAGGGATGAATGTTCTAGTTCTAGCTCAAGGATATTTCCCAGTTTAAAATGAGAACATCCTTAATTAAGCTTAACTTAACTTTTCCCTGAACGTTTATATTGAGACCCTATGGTGAGCAAGTTTCTCGGGGTGGCTGCAAAGTAAACTAGCTTGCGTCTAGCTGGCCTTAGATTAAAACCCTTGGAATCAAAGTTTAACAAACTCAACCCCTACTCTGTCGAGTCACTTGTGTTTAAACTTGTTACAAATTCTTCCAAAAGTACTTCAAATCAGAGAGAGTGTGAACAATTCCCTAAATTGTCTGTTAAGGAGTGTTTTAAACATGTCAGATACTCAAGTGTTTGTTGCTCTAGTGATTGCTCTCTTACCTGGATTTTTGGCGTTCCGACTCGCAACGGAACTGTATCGTTAGAGACAAAGAGTCTATTGGGGGTTTGGAAGTCTAGATTTAGACCTAGATCTGGTACGTCCTTCCCCAACTCGGGTTTTGTTTAGATAGTTCGTTCTAGCCCATACTAAAAATCCCCTGCCCAATCGAGCAGGGGATTTATTAATTGCTAACAATCAGACCTCAGGTCAACTTTTGGGTTTAACCAAACTTGCCCGCTGTTGAAGCAATTAAGAAGGCCGCATAGGTCAGGATATAGCCAACGGTGAAGTGAGCTAGACCAACCACCCGAGCCTGAACGATCGAGAGTGCAACAGGCTTATCCTTCCAGCGAACCAGGTTAGCTAGAGGAGTGCGCTCATGAGCCCAAACAATCGTCTCAATCAGCTCTTGCCAATACCCTCTCCAGGAAATCAAGAACATGAAACCAGTTGCCCAAACGAGGTGTCCGAATAAGAACATCCACGCCCAAACAGAGAGATTATTGGTTCCGTAAGGGTTGTAACCGTTGATTAGCTGGGAAGAGTTCAACCACAGATAATCGCGGAACCAGCCCATCAGGTAAGTAGAAGACTCATTAAACTGAGCTACATTGCCTTGCCAAATGCCCAAGTGCTTCCAGTGCCAGTAGAAGGTCAACCAGCCCAAAGTATTCAGCATCCAGAACATGGCAAGGTAGAAGGAATCCCAAGCAGAGATATCGCAAGTACCACCACGACCAGGGCCGTCACAAGGGAAGGCATATCCAAAGTCCTTCTTGTCAGGCATTAACTTGGAGCCACGGGCATCCAAAGCACCTTTCACCAGAATCAACGTGGTGGTGTGCAGACCCAGAGCGATCGCATGGTGAACCAAGAAATCTCCAGGGCCAATGGTCAGGAACAGAGAATTAGTCCCCGAGTTAATGGCATCCAACCAACCGGGCAACCAAACGTTACCGTAGTTAGGCCAAGCCGTCGTTGCAATGCTGTCAGGGTTTGACAACAACACATCCATCGCATAAAGCGCTTTCCCATGGGAAGCCTGAATGAACTGTGCAAACACAGGCTCAATCAGAATCTGCTTCTCAGGAGTCCCGAACGCAACAACGACATCATTGTGAACGTACAGGCCCAGAGTGTGGAACCCAAGGAACAGAGAGACCCAGCTCAAGTGCGAGATTAGAGCTTCTTTGTGCTCCAACATCCGCGCTAAAACGTTTCCTTTGTTCGCTTCCGCATCATAGTCACGGATAAAGAAAATCGCACCGTGAGCAAATGCACCCACCATCAGGAATCCAGCAATGTACTGGTGATGCGTGTAGAGCGCTGCCGTCGTGGTGTAATCCTTCGCAATAAATGCGTAGGGAGGCAGTGAATACATGTGCTGAGCAACTAAGGAAGTAATCACCCCTAAAGCTGCTAGCGCCAGACCCAACTGGAAGTGCAAGGAGTTGTTGACGGTGTCATACAACCCTTGGTGGGGCAGGTTGAACTGACCCTTATTCATTCCCAACAGAGGCTGCTTGGAATTGAGCATCTCCTTAATGCTATGACCAATCCCGAACTGAGTCCGGTACATGTGGCCCGCAATGATAAAGAGGACAGCGATCGCCAAATGGTGATGCGCCATGTCAGTCAACCACAGAGACTCTGTCTGAGGATGGAACCCACCCAAGAACGTCAAGATTGCAGTTCCTGAGCCCTCAGAAGTCCCAAAGAGATGCTGTGCAGTATCAGGACTCTGAGCGTAAACGCCCCAATTTCCAGTAAAGAAAGGAGCCAAACCTGCAGGATGAGGTAGTGTGCTCAGGAAGTTATCCCAGCCGACATGCTGTCCCCGAGATTCAGGAATCGCAACGTGAACTAAGTGACCTGTCCAAGCCAAGGAGCTAACCCCAAACAATCCAGCCAAGTGGTGGTTCAGACGGGATTCCGCATTTTTGAACCAAGACAGACTCGGACGATACTTGGGTTGAAGATGAAGCCAACCTGCAAACAAGAAGATTGCAGACAACAGCATCAAGAAGATTGCTCCCTGGTAGAGATCACTATTAGAACGCATTCCGATGGTGTACCACCAGTGATATACCCCAGAGTAAGCAATGTTGACTGGGTTGGACGCACCTGCCTGCGTGAACGCATCTACTGCAGGTTGACCAAATTGAGGATCAAAAATCGCGTGAGCGATCGGGCTGACATTCAGCGGATCTTTCACCCACTGCTCAAAGTTACCTTGCCAGGCGACATGGAACAGGCTACCCGAAGTCCACAAGAAGATGATTGCCAGATGGCCAAAGTGAGACGCAAAAATCTTTTGGTAAAGATTTTCCTCAGTCATGCCATCGTGGGTTTCAAAGTCGTGGGCTGTGGCAATCCCGTACCAAATCCGACGGGTGGTCGGATCTTGGGCCAAGTCCTGACTAAATTTTGGAAATTTAGTTGCCATAAGTCCTAACTAAACGTGTTCTCTTCAGAACTGCTCAAGCCGTTAACGCATCTGCATTTAATACTTGTACTGATTAAGTACTTGTATTAGTACTTGCACTAGTATTTTACACAAGTGCCCTAACGCCCTGAGCAGAAATATATCATCCGACTGAAATAATCCGTGCCAGGAAGAATGCCCAAGTTGTGACAATTCCACCTAACAAATAATGAGCAACGCCAACCGTCCGGCCCTGAAGAATACTTAGAGCACGAGGCTGAATTGCCGGGGCAACCTTAAGCTTGCTATGAGCCCAGACAATTGACTCAATCAGTTCTTGCCAGTAGCCACGGCCACTGAATAGGAACATTAAGCTAAATGCCCAAACAAAGTGAGCCGCCAAGAACATCAGACCATAGGCTGATAAGGCAGAGCCATAGGAGGTGATCACCTGAGATGCCTGCGCCCAAAGGAAGTCTCGCAGCCAACCATTAATGGTGATTGCACTCTGGGCAAAGTTGCCATTGGTGATGTGTGAAATTGTTCCATCTGCATCAACCGTTCCCCAGACATCGGATTGCATCTTCCAACTAAAGTGGAAAATTACGATGGATAAGGAGTTGTACATCCAGAACAGACCTAGGAAAACGTGGTCAAAACCAGAAACCTGGCAAGTACCACCCCGACCAGGGCCATCACAGGGGAAAGCAAACCCTAACTCACTCTTGTCTGGAATCAGACGAGAGCTACGGGCGTACAATACACCTTTCAACAGGATCAAAACCGTGACATGAATGGTAAAGGCATGAATGTGGTGAACCATAAAGTCAGCAGTGCCGAGGGCAATCGGCATCATTGCCACCTTGCCACCTACTGCAACCACATCACCACCAAACACTGGACTCACGCTCGCCAAAACATTAGGAGCAGTGTTGCCCGGAGCCATCATGTGCAAGTGCTGAACCCATTGAGCAAAAACAGGCTGAAGTCGGATGCCTGTATCCGAGAACATATCCTGAGGACGACCAAACGCCCGCATGGTGTCGTTGTGAACGTACAACCCGAAGCTGTGGAAGCCCAAGAAAATACAGACCCAGTTCAAGTGGGAAATAATCGCATCCCGATGACGGAGCACCCGATCTAGAACGTTATTAACATTCTTCGCCGGATCATAATCCCGCACCATAAAGATGGAACCGTGAGCGCCTGCACCCACAATCAAGAACCCGCCAATCCACATATGGTGCGTAAACAGGGACAACTGTGTTGGGTAGTCCGTCGCAATATAGGGATAGGGAGGCATCGCATACATGTGGTGCGCCACAATAATGCTCAAAGAACCCATCAGTGCCAAGTTAATGGCGAGTTGAGCGTGCCAAGAAGTCGTCAGAACTTCGTAGAGACCTTTGTGACCTGTGCCACCGATTAAGATGGGATCTTTATGAGCCTCTAGAATTTCCTTCATGCTGTGGCCAATACCCCAATTCGTGCGGTACATGTGACCCGCAATAATGAAGAGCACTGCCAAAGCCAAGTGATGATGAGCTGTATCAGATAACCACAAACCCCCGGTTTGAGGATTCAAGCCCCCTTTGAAGGTCAAGAAGTCAGAATATACTCCCCAGTTCAAGGTGAAGAATGGCTTCAACCCCTGAGCAAAGCTGGGATACAACTCTGCCATCAAGTTCGGGTTCAGAATGAACTCATGGGGTAAAGGAATATCCTTTGGAGCAACCCCGGAGTCCAACAGCTTGTTAATAGGCAAAGAAACGTGAATCTGGTGACCTGCCCAACCCAAGCAACCTAGGCCCAAAAGTCCAGCCAAGTGATGATTCATCATCGACTCAACATTCTGGAACCACTCCAGTTTGGGAGCCCGCTTGTGATAGTGAAACCAGCCTGCAAACAGCATCAGACCCGCCATCACGAGAGCACCAATCGCTGTGCAGTAAAGCTGGTAGCTATTTGTAAAACCAGAAGCACGCCAGAGTTGGAACAATCCAGAGGTGATTTGAATCCCGTGGAAACCGCCACCAACATCTGCGTTTAAAATCTCTTGACCAAAAATTGGCCAAACCACTTGAGCACTTGGCTTGATTCCGGTTGGATTGGTCAGCCAAGCTTCGTAATTTGAAAATTTCGCGCCGTGGAAGTAAGCACCACTTAACCAAACGAAGATAACTGCGAGATGGCCAAAGTGAGCACTGAAGATCTTGCGCGAAATGTCTTCTAAATCGCTGGTATGTGAATCGAAGTCATGAGCGTTGGCATGGAGGTTCCAAATCCAGGTTGTGGTACTTGGCCCCTTAGCAAGGTCACGTCGGAAGTGTCCAGGCTTTCCCCACCGCTCAAAAGAGGTAGGAACCGGATCAATATCAACTGTGACCTTTACTTTTGCCTCCCGCTCTGGAGGACTGATGGTCATCGAGACTCTCCTCTCAGTGGGACAAAAATTATAGTCTGTTGCAGATTTTAAAAGCAGTTGTAAACCGTTTCAAAATCCTTCGCAAAAGTTATTGAAAACCTAACTCTGCTGGGGTCAACATCACACCCTTTCCAGTTGCCTAAACGCAACCTTGTAGCCTTGGCTACAGAGCCAGCATCACCCTAAATCTAGCTAAACTGCTGACTGGGGAAGCTGTTGTATCTAAATGATATATCATCTTTCTGAATCGAGGGGGAACGGCTTGTTAACAATAATTAAAGATGTTGAAACCATCTGTACAAGAGATCTTGAGCCCGATCTTTAAAAAGAATGAGGGTTAATTCTTACAAGTATTTTTCATAAAACTTAACAATCTTTAGTGGCCTTAGTTTTACTGCGAAAAGGTCAAAAAATGATTAACATTAATTTAAAAAGCTTAGTTTAAAAAGTTAGTTTGGGAGAGTGGTTATAACAAATAGCCCAAACTCAACCATTCCTGATGAATCCAGGATCTCAAAAGTTAAGGTTCAGTCCTCTAACCTTTTGGGCTATAGTTCCCTATGGAGGATTCCTCTACAGATTAAACAATTACAGATTAAACAATGAACTTATGAATGCTTGGGGAAAGGTGACGTGTTAAATATGACATGGTGGAGAACAACATTCAAAACGCTCCTAGCTGTTTTGATGATTGCGGTCTTAGTGGTCGGATGCAGCAAGTCGGAACCAATTGAGCCCAACTCGTCTGGTAGCGCCGTCTCAAGACCGAAACCTGTAGCGGAGGTGTCCCCTCCCAAAGTTGTTCAGCAACTGCATCAGTCCCTCGATCGCTATCAGCCTCAGGTTGCTCTAGGGGGAGTCAGCTCAGGAGAAGTCCTTCAAGACGACACCGTTTCTATTCAATTTCAAGTTCAAGGTTTACCGATTTTTCAAGACAACAATTCGGGTTTGGGCCCTCATCTACAAGTTATTCTTGACCGTCAACCCCCTCAAACCATTTATGATATCGCTCAGCCCCTAACGCTTTCAGGCTTAGAGCCAGGAACCCATACCCTGAGAGCGTTTGCTGCTTATCCCTGGGGAGAGAGCTTCAAAAATGAGGGGGCCTATGCCCAAGTCACCTTCCATGTTTTTACTGAAACGTCTGATAATAATCCTGACCCAAGCCTACCTCTCATCACCTATAGCGAACCTCAAGGGGTTTACGGGAGCGAACCTGTGCTCTTGGACTTCTATTTGCATAACGCTCCATTGCATGTCGTTGCCCAAGAAAGCCCTGAAGATGCCATTCAAGATTGGCGGATTCAAGCAACGGTCAACGGGGAGAGCTTTATGGTGGATCAGTGGCAACCCCTGTATATAAAAGGTATAAAGCCAGGAAAAAACTGGGTGAAGCTAGAGTTTCTCGACGAACTGGGAGAACCCTTGAATAATGTTTATAACAACACCGCACGATTGTTTGTCTACAATCCCAAAGCAACGGACTTTCGATCTCGACTGTTGCGAGGGGAACTCTCTGTCGCTCAAGCCCGCAGTGTGGTTGACCCTAACTATATTCCTGGAACCCCAATTCCTGCTGAACCAGAAATTGCACCAGAAACTGAACCTCCGCTAGAAGTCCCCAGTGCCGCAGGGAGTGAACCAAAAAAGCCAGATCAGGAATTGCCTAAAACCACCGAATCCATAACCCCTCCAGAACAAACTCCTCCAGCAAAATCCGAACCTGAATCTGTTGTTCCCCGTGAAGCAGTTTCATCTGAGGATCTCCCGCCTGAGAAAGGAGTTGAACCCAGTAACTTCTCCGACCCAGAAGCTTCAGAAGTTCCTGAACCTGTTCCTGTGGTTCAAGAAACTTCCTCCACTGAAGAATTCATTGAGCCAATAGAGGAAGAACCCGAAGGCAAAATCCAGGAGCAACCCAGTGTTTCAGAGCCCTTTCTGGACAAACAGGTGAGTGAATCAGCCCCCTTAGAATCAGCGCCCTTAAACATTGACGAACAGGTGACGTTGCCTATTTTAGAGTCCGAGAAAGAAACAGACTTAGAGGGGGTTAAAAATCTGACCACTCAAGAACGGGGACTTGAAGAATTGCCGGGAACTCCTGAGGAACAAATTCAACCTTACATTCCAGTCAGAGTGCAAGATCTGCCAGAACCGATAACAGAGCCTACTCTGGCAGATAAAATAACTCAGCGGTTCAAGGGTTTACTAAACCGCTTGCCTTCCCTGGGTCAATAGCATGTCGAGGTTGATGGTCTACTGCCATTAACCCAAGACACTCTCTGACTGAACACCCTGCAAATGGTTGGGTTGCTATCAAAAACCCAACCTAGCCATTTGATCTAGACAGACCACTAAAATATTGGCCAGATATCAGCAGTCCTTATTGAACCTGCCAATCCTGGATTCTCCAAGGTTGACCCTCTTTGCGAATCAACTGATACTGAATCTGCAAAGCATCATCCTGAGAACCAGAAACCTGACCATTCTCATAAAACTGAACGGCTTCTTGGACTTCGGTCTCAGCAACAGCCCGATTCGGGTCACTTTCATTCACCTTCACTGACTTGATTGTCAATTTATGTTTGTAGATTCGATGAGCCCCTTCTTGCTTCAGGGTTTCTGCCCGATTCACCCATTGGCTAAGAGAAGGCTCGACCAAAATTTCCCGGATTTCCTCAATGGTGCGTTCTGGGCCTAGGGCCTTTTCTTTGATTGCAAGCCATTTCCGAATAACTTGCTCGGCCATCTCCGGAGTGATTTCACCCGTTGTAGCTACTACGGGTTCTGGCTCAGGAATCAGGATTGGAGGCTGATCCAGTCGAACTAGGGCTTGCTCTCCTTGCAGAGTTGTAGACCCAGACTCTCCCCCCTGAAGCGCCTTTGAGAATAATCCAAAGATCGAACTGAGTAGCCACAACAGTAGCCAAACAGCTAAAACACTCACTGCTCCCAGGAAAAGAAGGCGACGGAGCTTAACTGGATCAAATTTAGAGTTGCGTCGCCCAGGGACTGAACGGCGATCACCAGAGCCAACTGAAACCTCAGGCTCAGCACCTCCTCGCCGCCCTCGAGACGCAGAAAGCCTAGAAGCTGGGTTGGCCTCATCTGGAGGTAAAGATTCATAAGCAATAGGATCTATAGTCTGTTGATCCTGGAGTGAGGTTGTGCCCAAGCCCAGATCCGCCGTAGAAGTCGCCTCAAAGGAGGTTGGAGCAGGAGTGCCCATGGTTTCCCCTGAACCTGAAATAGCTGAACCCGCAATGGCTGAACCTGCAATGGTGGAGGCTGCCAGGGTTGCTGTGCCCAGGGTGGAATCCTGAGAACCAGAGAAGCTGACCTCTGTTGAAGTTGGGGTTATTCGTTGAGCCGGAGCTGTTGTCGAACCTGTTCGTCGGGGATGGACGACAACCCACTCGTTCGCATTGCCGACTTCTGTTGACAGGGCTTCTAGGTAAGACTGGACATGGGTATCAGCAAAATAATCCTTCAGGGAAACAGTGCGACTTACCAAGTCCCGAAAGTGAGGGAAAACCTCATCCTGGAGCCAACGTTCAGCATAAAGACAAAGCCCTGGCAGCAAATCGGGTGCGTCTTTGGATTGTTCCCGAATAAAGGCAATGGGTTCTTGTTCTTGACTTAATTCTAGGGCCCGACTCGCTTCTTCTGTCTGACCTAACAGCAAAGAACAAACCGCTTTCTCCAAGTGAACATCTTGCCGTCGTCCTAGCTGCATTAACATCAACTTGGCCTTCCGGATAAGAGCGGGCTGAGCGTTCGCAAAACCTTGGGCAATTAAGGCGTAGACCGTTAGATACGTTGCAACCGCCGAAGGACGACGAGCTTCTACTTCAAATAGCCCTTGCTGCTCTGTCGTCGTCAGGTAGCGCCGGAGATGCTGTACAAATCGCAGGAAATCCTCAACGTTTAGACCTGAGTGATCATCTCCATGCCCATCAATGCCACCTCGTTCCTGGAGCATTTCCCGCAAGAGTTGTAACCCCTGCCGTCGTTCATTGGCTTGCTCATTTGGACGTTGGAGCAGTTCTAGAATACGATGGGGCCGCAACTTATAAAGATCTGCTTGAATATCTCCCCGCAAGTTGGGAAACAAATTTTCTTGTAGCAATAAATTCTGGCCAATTTCCAAGGAGTCGGCAGCCTTTTCATGTTGACCCTGCTGCCATTGTTCTCGCCCTAACTCTAGATAGGCAAGTCCTGCAGTTAGAATTACATCTGGCAAAATTAATTCTGGGTCGCCAAAGCGTCCATCTCGTAAACCAATCGCACCATTACTAAGATAAGGAGCGCTGATTTTGACAACTTGCTCATATTCTCCCAATTCATACAGAATGAGCAAGGCTCCGATGAAGTCCTTGTCATCAATTTCAACACTGGGAGTGTGTTCTTCGACCCTAGGTACTCCATCAACATCCTCAGCCGCCTTCTTGAAACCCGGTTTTAAATCTGGTTTCAAATCTGACATCTGAGAGTCAGTCTCGTACTCATAGGTCTTAGCCAAGAAGCCTTTGTCATAGGCTCGACGCTGGTCGAGATCAGACAACACTCCATGTGCCTCATCAATCAAGTGCTTCCGAGCTTCAATCGCGATATCTGAATACTCCCGTCGCGGAAGCTGAGCAGTGCGATCACGATGAGCCTGCCTCAGTTGATCTGCAGTTGCTTGGATCGGTAAGCCTAAAATTCGGTAATAGTCAAGGGGAATACGCACGAGCCACTTCCTCAATGGCGAGCAATAAATGCAGCAGGCATCGCTAAAGCGACAAACCTGTGAAGTATCTTGGGTAACACTTTAGACTAGCAGTATTCAGCACAGAATGACTCAGCTTTCACTGCTAGACCCTTCCTTAACCCCGAGAACAGGGTGAAGAAAGCTTTTATTGCTTGAACTACCCATTCAGTGTATCAGAATCCCGAAGCTATAGTGTCAGAGATTGCTAGAGATAAAAAACCAAGTGAACCACTCTTATATTGATGCCTCTACCGATGGCTTTACAGTTGGAGGTAGGGACTTCCCGAAGAAGCTAAGATAGTGTTACTCTAAGCAATTCTAGTACAGGGCTGAGATTCACGTATTTTGTTCAACTCATTCTGTTCGAAGGACACGAAAAAGCATGGTTCAGGAACGCTCACTGCCTACATTTCAGACTGATACCGTTGCAATCACCCGTGAAGAGGGCTTGATGCTGTACGAAGATATGGTTTTGGGACGCTTTTTTGAAGACAAGTGTGCCGAGATGTACTACCGAGGCAAGATGTTTGGGTTCGTACACCTCTACAATGGCCAGGAAGCAGTCTCAACGGGGATGATTCGCGCCCTCCGTCGAGATGAAGATTACGTTTGTAGCACCTACCGAGATCATGTCCATGCCCTGAGTGCCGGAGTTCCTGCGCGAGAAGTCATGGCTGAACTTTTTGGCAAAGAAACTGGATGCTCTAAGGGACGGGGCGGTTCTATGCATATGTTCTCCAGTCAACACAAGCTTTTAGGCGGATTTGCCTTTGTCGCTGAGGGAATCCCCGTGGCAACGGGAGCTGCATTTCAGGCCAAGTATCGTCGAGAGGCCATGGGAGATGCGTCTGCCGATCAGGTCGCAGTTTGCTTCTTCGGGGATGGGGCTTGTAATAATGGTCAGTTTTATGAATGTTTAAATATGGCAACCCTCTGGAGTTTGCCAATTATCTATGTTGTTGAGAATAACAAGTGGGCCATTGGTATGGCTCATGAGCGGGCCACCTCTGATCCTGAAATCTACAAGAAAGGCCCTGCTTTTGGAATGCCGGGGTATGAGGTTGATGGCATGGATGTGTTAGCCGTGAGAGCGTTAGCCCAGACCGCAGTGGCTCGGGCCAGAGCCGGAGAAGGCCCGACCTTGATTGAAGCACTTACCTATCGGTTCCGGGGTCATTCTTTGGCTGATCCTGATGAACTGAGAGCTAAAGAGGAAAAAGAATTCTGGTTCGCCCGCGATCCCATTCAGAAGCTGGCAACTCATCTCGTTGAACATAACTTAGCCAGTTCAGAAGAGCTAAAAGAGATTGAGAAAAGAATTCAGGGTGTGATTGACGATGCCGTTGAGTTTGCAGAAACCAGCCCTGAACCTGATCCCAGTGAGCTGCGTCGTTATATTTTTGCAGAGGACTAGAGTCGGCTGTCCAGCCAGGGCCACAGATCAACATCCTGAAAGTCGTCAATCACTCGACTGGCCCCAAAGGCTTTCAAAGATTTGGGGTCATGGGTTGTGGCCACTCCAACCGTTTCAATTCCGGCTCCCACGGCTGATCGAATTCCTGCAGGAGAATCTTCAAAAACAATGGCTTCATCGGCTTGAATTCCAAGTTGTTCCAGGCAGAATTGATAGGGGGCCGGATCGGGTTTCCCCGCAATCATCTCCTCCCCTAGGACCACGGTTTTAAAGCGGTCTCGCAGGTGCAGAACCGTTAGCATGAATTCTGCATTTTTTCGGGGAGCATTGGTCACGACTGCTGTTTTCAAACTTCGATCTTCCAGCCAGGTTAGTGCTTCTAAAACCCCAGCCAAAGGAGTTAAGTTCAACGCAATCTCCCGAAACCGAGCCTCTTTATGCTCCGCAAACTGTTTCACCTCTGTCTCAGACAATTGGGGCAACAAGTCAACAATAATCTCAGGATTTTGCCGACCACTCACTTTAGCCTGATAAAACGGCTGATCAATTTCAAGCTGGTACGCTTTTAAAATTTCCTGCCAAACTTGAAAGTGCAGCGGATCAGTATTTACGAGTGTGCCATCAAGGTCAAACAGAATTGCTCTCAGCATAGATTGATAATATGACTGTTTTAATCCGGCCTCTCCCGCTCAATGTTGTCCATTTGATTGCTGCCAGTGAAGTCATTGACTCGTTGGCGGCTGTGGTTCGGGAATTGGTTGAGAATAGCCTGGATGCAGGGGCAACTCGAATGACCGTGTCCCTTTGGCCAGAACAGTGGCGAGTTCAAGTCACAGATAATGGCATCGGCATCAATTTAACCAACTTGAAACAGGCAGCAACTGCTCACAGCACCAGTAAAATCAGTACCTTGGCAGACCTAAACCAGGTGAGAAGTCTGGGGTTTCGGGGGGAAGCGCTTCATAGTTTAGCACAGCTCGCCAACCTAGAGATTGCCAGTCGATGTGCCGAAGCATCAGGATGGCGCATCAGTTATGATTCTCAGGGCAAACCAATCAAAACAGAGGCAGTCGCGATCGCCCCTGGAACGATTATCACAGTTTCTAATCTGTTTACCCATTGGCCCGCCCGCCGTCAAGCCCTGCCGTCTCCCGCCCAACAATTGCGAGGTGTGCAGCTTTTGATCCAGTCCATCGCCCTGTGCCATCCCCACGTCACTTGGCAAATTTTCCAAGGTGCTATTCCCTGGTTGCAGATTAATCCAGGGGAAAATGCTCAGTTTATTTTGCCCCAACTCCTACGAAGTATTCGGCTGAGCGATTTGCAGTATCTGAGGTCAAAGCTGAAAGCCCAAGGGTCAACCCAGCAAAATCAGAGTCTAGACATGACTGGAGCCATTGAACTGGTGCTGGGACTACCCGATCGGTGTCATCGTCGCCGACCGGATTGGGTAAAAGTGGCGGTAAATGGCCGCATGGTGCGATTACCCGAAATCGAACAAACCGTCCTCAGTGCCCTCAGTCGAACCTGCCCCCGCGATCGCTATCCAGTCTGCTTTGTGCATCTGCAAGTTCCGGCTGAACAGGTCGATTGGAATCGTCATCCCGCCAAGGAAGAGATTTATCTGCACAATTTACCCGATTGGCAAAATCAAGTCCACCAAGGGATTGACCAGGCTCTGCGGTTAAATGCGGCAGAACTTTTGGTTCCCCTCCATCGCGCTGAAACCTTGTTAAAAGTTTCAGAAAATGCCGGTACTTATCAGGCGGCTGCTGCTCACCCAAAGCGAGAGGAATGGGGGCTTTTGGAGTTGAAGGCGATCGCCCAAGTCCACAACACCTACATTGTGGCAGAGCATCCCAACGGTCTTTGGCTCGTGGAGCAACACATTGCCCATGAACGAGTCCTGTTCGAGCAGATTTGTGATGCTTGGCAACTCGTGCCCTTGGAACCGCCAATTGTCTTGCAACAGCTTACAGAATCTCAGTTAGAGCAACTCCAGCGGTTGAACTTAGAGGTTGATCCCTTCGGTGAAAACCTCTGGGCCGTTCGGAATGCCCCGGCACTCTTGGCTCAACGTTCAGACTGTGCAGAGGCCCTAACCGAACTCAGTTTGAGCGGTGACTTGCCCGCCGCTCAAGCCGCAACGGCCTGTCGCAGTGCGATTCGCAATGGCACACCCTTGAGTCTGTCAGAAATGCAGACCTTGCTCGATCAATGGGTCAGAACCCCTAATCCCCGCACCTGTCCCCACGGTCGCCCGATCTATCTGCGGTTGGATGAATCCTCTCTCGCCCGCTTCTTCCGTCGTCATTGGGTGATTGGCAAAAGTCATGGTATTTGAATTTGTTCTCCTGGATTATGGGCCTTTATAGAACCCATTTGGTATCTATCTAACCCGTAGCAAGTCTTTTGAGCATCAACCGGACAAAGCAAAGATTAACCTTATCATTTCTGACGGTTGGGTTTACAGATGAAACAGTGGTTGATGGAGTTGGAGATGACATCTTTATTAACCTGGGTTGCTTAACTCAGGAGCAGTATCTCGGCCTGATTTTTTAGCTGGTGCACCTAGGCGATCGCTGAATTAAACCCCGGAAAAGTAGCCGTTCAAGGTTGGGCAAAATGCGAATGCGGGTTTGGTATGAGATCAATGCGGGTTTGGTGTGAGATCAAGGCGGGTTTAGTAAAAGATCAACGCTGGTTTGGTGTGAGATCAATGCAGGTGCGAAGCACGATCAACTTAATCTTAGTTTGAGATCAACTTGATCTGAGTGTGAGATCAATCCAGGTACGAAGCACGATCAACTTGATCTGAGTGTGAGATCAACGGGCAAGTGCTCTGCGATCAACTTGATCTGGGTGTGAGATCAACGGGCAAGTGCTCTGCGATCAACTTGATCTGGGTGTGAGATCAACGGGCAAGTACTCTGTGATCAAGTTGATCTTAGTGTGAGATCAATGGGGGTTCGATGAACGATCAATCTGAACTTAAGTGTAACCCACCACGGATTTATTCAATCATCAAGCTAGAAATAATCTCTTCCATCATAGTGCTTGAGCCGAATCACATCACGTACCTGATCCAGTAGCTTTTTGAGACGTTGTTCCATTGCAGGATAGACAGAAAGTTTCAGTCTAAAATCTTCACAATTCGATGCTAAGCCGAAAAAACCTGGATAACCTGCATATACGGAAAGTTTCAATCTAATAACTCGTTAGACCGCAGCTTTGAAACGTATTACATCATAACGAGGAAAATCCTATGCCTGATATCGTAGTACTCAGCGGGGTAATGACGAGTTCAGATTGCTCCTTGTGAATTGGGATAGACATTGATTTAGCTCAAGGCTATGTGGAGAAGGTAATCCCCAAACTAGGCTGGAGTAGATGCCCAAAATTAGCAGAGTTGTGTTTCTAAACCTATCATCAGAACTAAATTTGAGAGGACATTCATGCCAGAGAACTTAAAAATTGGGGCATTCGTCTTCGGGGCAATTCTTGTATTGATTGCTCTACTTGGAGGTAACTTCAAGGTCTTTGGGGCTGAGGTGGCGGCAACTATTTCTAATCGGTTCTTGCGTTTTGTGGCATTTGCATTAGGTGCAACCTTCTTGGTTGTAGCAATGCACCCGCCTAATCTTGGAAACGGATCGGTTGCCCCCGATCCAACTTCTTCATCCCACCCACAATCAACAACTAGTTCACTTTCTCCACAGACTACACAGTCAGTTCCCTCAACTGTTACGCCTTCTCCTGTACCAACAGAAAATAGTTCTTCCTGCACCCTAACAATCAGCAACACCTTAGTATCATTGATGAGTGAACCCGAACGACTCAGCCGACAGATTGCTAAAGTAAGACCTGGTGAATATACTTCTTTGGATCATAAGATAACGAGTTTTCATGGTCTAAAAGAGGAAGGATGGTTCCAAATCGAGGTAGAAGGTCGAAGGGGTTGGATAGCTGATGATACATGGACAATTGACAGGAAAAGTAGTTCATGCCCGTAATGCATAATACAAGGAAATAGACTATGGAGATCCTTCCCTTCATCATCATTGCTGTCGCTGGATTGCTGATTGTAGGAATCTTTGTTTCCTTAATCGCAACTTTCATACGCAATGCTTCCTCACCTCGTCTTGCCAGAGAAGCCCGCGTTGTTGGCAAGCGTTTGGATGTCTCAGGTGGGAAAAATGGATCTTCCACCTATTACTACGCGACTTTTGAATTTCCTGATGGAAGCCGTGAAGAATTTGGTGTGGGTTCCAAAATTTATGGGATGTTGGCAGAAGGAGATTTGGGGACACTGCATTCTCAAGGAACGTATGTGTGGGAATTTAATCGGCGAACTTGAAAAGCTCTCAGCACAAGTGGCTTGGCCAATTACGCATAATCCTTGAGTCCAAAGTACAATGAATGCAGTTCGTTATCAAATCCCTAAATAGCCATGACACTTGAAAATCTTGAGGCTGAAGTCCTTTCACTTCCGAGAGACTCTCAAGCAACATTATTAGCTCGGCTCTTGGAGCATTTGGGTCAAAGCAATGAAATTGATCAAGAAGTGGCATCTGTCTGGGCTGAGGAAGCTGAACTACGCGATCAGGCAATGGATGACGGGCAAACTGCTGGAGTTCCTGCTCAACAAGTGTTTCAGCGAATTCGTGCGTCTTGGCAATGAAAAACGTTGTATTTCATCCACTAGCGGAACAAGAGTTACTTGATGCCGCGACCTATTACGAGGAGCAAAGAGTTGGGCTTGGGCTAGAGTACCTAGAAGAAGTAGAACACGCAGTCAACTTCCTCACACGGTATCCTGAAGCTGGTTCCAAAGTTCGAGGCTTTGTGCGTCGTCTAACTTTACCCAAGTTCCCCTACTCCCTCTTGTATCGCTTGTTAGAAAATGACCAGATTCGTATTTTGGCAGTGGCGCACCACAAGCGTAGACCACAATATTGGCTTGATCGAGAGTAGTTGGCGGCGGTCTAACAATGCGTTGGTGCGGACGGGCGAGAGATCTTGGTGCTGAGTTCGAGATTATCTGCCGCCGCTTATCTCAGTCGTTATACGGCAAGCATCCACTTCGGAATCCCGGCCATCAAATTTGTAGCCACGTTAGATCTTTCCCAATTATTAATTCTGTCTTCTTCGCATGATGAGTGTTCTTCATTGCAATTAATTTCGTCTCAAACTTACAGCGACTTGCCAATGCCTGCACTTCACTGTCATTGTCATAAGTCATCAGAAAATTGCCTTGTAGTCTATACGCTAAATCAAATAAGGCTTCATGATTAATATCTGAGTAACGATAGAGTCGTTGCCCAGCCTTTATATAAGGTGGGTCAATGAAGAAGATAACACTATCTCTGCTTGCATTCTTCTCACAAACCTCGAATGCATCACCTTCGATAAAGTTAATCTTGTGCTTGATTTGATCTATTGCAAGAATTCGCTTTTTAAGGGTTTCAGGATACCAGCGAGAGGTTATTCCTTTGCCATTTTCCCCATTCTTGATAAAACTAGCTCCGTCTGCAAGGATACCGCCTCGATTCACACGGTTCTTGATGATCGTCGCGAAAGCACGAGACTCCAAAGATTCACTAGCCTGATCTATTACTCTTCTTGCGCTCTCTGGAGTCAGTTGAAAATTCATAATGGCATCACCAAGCCACTCAGCTCCACCATTCAAAATGATTTTCCAAACAGCAGCGACACCCTCATCTTTTTCAACCATCGTTACCCGATCAACAAGATTTTCACAAACAGCCGTTAAACTCACAATGCCACCACCTGCGAAGGGTTCGATCAGTTCTTTGCCAGAACCACCCTGATAATGCAACCATTGCCGGATCTTTGGAATGAGCCAAGTTTTCCCACCAGCATATCGGAAAGGACTGCGCTGTGGGACGCTGGAAACATTCACCACATTCTGATGACTAGTTATGGTTTTGGGGTCGAATAGCTCAATTTGAAGCATCAGCTTGTTTCCTACTGCAATGGAATATCGATGATAGTTTGTGTGTCTGGTGGATTGTCTAACTTGTTATCAAGCTTTTGTTGTAGTATCTCAATAAAATCTTCTAGTTTGCCAGCTTCCGGCGTAGAAATTCGGTTAATGGCTGCCCAGTATTCTGTATAGATAACATCACTTAAAACTAAGTTAAAGTGCTCATCCTGGCGTTCCAGATCGTAAAGATTCCAGGCAATTTCAGCTTGACTCTGTCCGACCTGTGGCAGCTCTGGTAGTGTTTCAAAAAAGCTCTTTTGTACAACGATCACCTGCTTCTTGCCCCACTCACGCAAAATCTTCCCTTTGTAGAGTAATTGCGGAACCAAACGCTTACGGGAAGATGAAAGGTAGTCTGGAGTTGGATAATAATCTGCGAGTTGTGACCAGTTAACAGATTCCCAACCTTGAGGGTCATTCATGTAAGTTTCAAAAGGCTTACGCACATTGCCAGAGATGTACACTGCTTGCACTTCAACCGCCCCAAAATCTAAAACCTTCCCTCGATCATCATAGGAAACCAGCACCACATCAATATTTCCAGCGGATTGACCGTTGGCATCTTTCAAACGAACTTCCGTGAGGGAAGTCCAGCTAGTATTTTCTCCAAAAAAGAAAGTGGCAGCATTTTCAGCAATTAGCCAATCTTGCCGAAAACGAACTGGGCAGGTAATGACCGGGGACTGTTTGTGGTAAATACTGCATACTCCGAGTGGATCGTTTGCCTTATCCTTCGTACAGTTAGGTACCTTGTTGTTGTACGGGCACAGCTTATTACGCCGATATCGCGTTGCTTGTTCCGAGAAACTGTTACTCGGAAAGCCAAAGACCTCTGCAAGCGGATTATTAGACATAGGGGCTGGGCTGAACTAAGACTATGACAAGTTCTAAGGGTACCGTGCAGACTCTGAAAAAGCCAGCCATAATTGAAGTTATTGGCGTAGGTTGCCGTATAACACTGCGCTGCAACGGACGGACGGAAGATCTTGGTGATGTGCCAAAGGGTGCCTACCGCCGTTGAGCTTCACCGTTAGCCTGCTTCGTTTGGTTGGTTAGGAGTTTTTGATTAAGGCGTAGTTGAAAAATCAGAGATAGGGTTAAGAGAGTTAAGTGATGTTTTATGAACTTGAGACAATAAGAGAATTTTGCAATTGTGGCAATTTAATGAAGTACGAAACTAATTTTCGGCATAAAGGTGGAAGTGATAGTAATGAATACTACACCATTGAAATTTTTGAAATATATACGTGCCCAGCTTGTGAGAATGCAACTCTCCTATGCTACTCCACAGTGGGGAATGACCTAGAAGACGAGGCGAATGGATATGATGAAGAAAAGGAACTTTATCGAGAGTATGCTCGAACAGTTTTATATGCTCCGAACAAGTTGCTTCATCATGCAATTCCCCGATCTATTGCCGAAGTCACTTATCAAGCACAATCAGTTTTGTCTAATTCTCCACGTGCAAGCTTTATTTTATGTAGAGCAGTATTAGAAGAAATTTGTAACAATTTTAATATTCCTACTGAGAACTTGAACAACAAAGGCAAGAGTCACTTTGTGAATCTTAAGGAAAGGCTTACTCAGTTATTTGAACAAGAAAAGATGGCAGAAGATTTAATAGCTATCATTCAAGGGATTAGAGAGCTTGGTAATGAGGGAACTCATTCAGATCACCTAACGTTTGCCAAACAGGTAGGGGTTAAAGATGCAAAGAGTTTGTTGATGCTTGTGAATTATGTTACTGAGCGTCTATATGTTGATAAATACCGACAACAGGAGGCAGAAGAAGTGTTGAGCAAACTGAAAGGAAAAATATTGACATCAGAGTAATAAACAACAGGCTAACAATTCTGGTGCAGCGGATTGGCCGAAGCCGCTTGTGGTGTTGCAAAGGTATCGGCAACCGCTGACCAGAAACGTTCGACCGCTAGGTTATCCGTGGGGCGGCAGCATGAAATTTATCTGTTAGAGTTCAGCCTGAAGTTAACTTGAGGCTGTTGATAAGACAGTGTTTCGAGGTTACTGGCGGGGCGATCGCGCAGTTAAGCTGACTAAT
>JBOFUV010000046.1:0-23702 GCA_051652765.1 Microcoleaceae cyanobacterium
TCGAAAAGATCAGGGCCGAAACTGACCAGGGATGTCCAGACAGGGTACGAATCAACTGCCAAGACGCTGTATCCCACAGATGAATGGTGCGGTCTTCACCCCCTGTTGCCAAGATTTCGCCGTTGGGACTGAAGGCGATCGCCCGGACTGAAGCCGTATGCTGAGTCAGGGTGTCAACAAGTTTAAGTCGGGTTAAATCCCACACAGCCACTGTTGAATCGGCACTGGCACTCACGAGAAGCGGATGTGTTGGAGAGAAAGTAACAGCATTCACGGTCAATCGATGTCCTGTCAAGGTGGTGAGGCTTTCGCCCGTTGCAAAATCCCACAGGGTGATGGTTTTGTCGGCACTGCTACTGGCCAGCCTGTATCCATCGGGGCTGAAGGCGAGGGCGTTAACCCGGCCTTGATGTCCAATCAATCTGCGAACGGATCGGCGTTCTACCAAATCCCAAATCCGAATCGTACCATCCCCCCCGCCACTGACAAGCCTGGTATTCGAATGAGGTGGAAATGCAACGGCTCTAACGGGTTTATCCTGTCCTCCCAGCACTGCAATTTCTGTTGCGGTTTGAACTTGCCAAATTCGCACGGTTCGATCATCGCTGGCACTGGCTAGGGTGAAACCATCCGGTGAAAATGCCACCCCGTTAATACTGGCAAATAATCCCCCATGACCCTTGAGGGTGGTCTGGCATTGCCCTGTTGCCGGGGGCTTGGGAGGAAGAGTTGTATGGTTCTGCCGTTTGGTCTGGGGCATGGCGGCGATCGCGGCATCTGCTGAGGCCAATCGTTTGCTAAGGGCAGGGGCAATCAATCGGTCTAAAATTTTCCCTAAGTCATCGTGTTCATGGCTCTGGTTGGGCAAACAATCCCGCCAGATCCATTGATTGTTGGTGAAATCGAACAGGTTAAGGGGACGCATCCCAGTCAGCAGATGCAGACAAGTCACCCCTAAACTGTAAAGATCGCTGGCAAATACCGCCTTGCCTGCCAATTGCTCAGGAGCCGCATATTCAGGGCTTCCCACCACTTTTTCAGGCAAAATCAACGAGGTGGGAGTAACTAATTGGGCTGCTCCAAAATCAACCAGAAACAAGTCATGTTCAGTGATCTGATGCCCTCGCAGAATCACGGTCTCTGGATTAATATCCCGATGAATCACGCCGTGGGCATGAATATATTGCAGGATCGGCAGCAGACCACTGAGAATTGTCCAAATCTCTGCGGGACTGAAGGGGCCTCGTTCAATTAGCTCAACCGCCAGCGAGTTTCCGACAATGTACTCCTCAACCCAATAAAATAATCCCCCCTGTTCAAAACTATCCAGAATTGTGGGAAGTTGGCTATGGGTTCCCAGTTGAGTAAGCTGTTGAATGCCGAGTTGAGACCAAGATCGCGATCCTTTAACTTGGGCTGCAGGATCGCGATCCTGCCAACATTGTTTCACCACACAGGGAACCATTGGCGTTTGCAATCTATCAATTGCTAGGAAAGTTCTGCCAAAGCCCCCCTGTCCCATTAACTGCACAGCGATGTACCGCCCTTGCAATTGCAAATCAGCCCCGCAACCGGAGCAGGTTTGTTCCCCAAAGGAATTGTCAGGATTGGAACAGGCAGGGTTAAAGCAAAGCGCGATCAGTTCAGCGGCTTTCTGGCTCATGTTCCGGCAATTTGGAACTGTCACTGCTGCCATTCGCATGTCCTTGTTTGTTCTGGTTCCATAGCATCATGCCCATCATGGCATCAATCAACCCTGAACTATTGCTGTTGCCGCTGACCGCAACGTCTGGAACAACCCGGACATTGCGATCGCCCACAACCTGCATCAGTTGCAGAGCTGTATATGCCTGGGCCCCAAGAGCATCAACCCCGGCAACATAGGCATCTGCTTTTGCCTGCCCCGTGACCCGAATCGCTTCGGCTTCCCCATTGGCTTCTTTCACGCGGGCCGTTGCCTGGAGTTCGGCAATTTTCACTCCCTGATCGGCGGTGACGACTTGTTGCTGAATGTCAGCCAAGGCCGTTTCTCGCACCAGTTCTTGCCGTTGGGTCTGAGCCACCCGCTGTACATCATAGGTTTTTTGCTGTTCTTCAGCAATCTTGCGATCAGTCAGGGTTTGCATCAGTTCCGGCGGGGGGGTGATTAACCCAATCAGGGTGTCAACCGCTTGGACATCGTAAGCGCGTAATGCCTGTCGAACATACTCTGCCGCTTCAGCCTGCCGTTCACTGCGAGCCACCAGAAAATCCAGAATCGTGTATTCCTGAGCCGAGTTGCGGAAATAGTTCCCGACGATCGGGCGCAAGACATGGTCTACTAGATTTTGCATGGAGCCGAGCCGAGAAATCACCTTGGGGGCATCCAATGCCCCCACATGAATAATCTGAAACACTTCCAGTTCGTAGGTAAAGCCGTCACAAGAAAGCAACTTCAGCGCACTCAACTTGGAATCGTAGCCGTGTTCGCCGCTGAAGCGGGAGGTAAAGTTCAACACAATGTTTGTGGTGGGAACCAGCTCCATTTTCATAATTTGGCTGTTGAGGGGATGTTTGCCGGGATAGAGCGGCTCAACCCAAACGCCCTTGTCGCCCTTATTCACTAGATTGCCATGGGTAAAGGAGTCGCCACTGACATCTTCATGGGAACCCCCAACGAAGGAAATTACCACCCCAACATAACCAATGGGGACTTCAGTCATGGGGACTTGCTGAACCTTGACAAACCAGGGATTCAAATTCCAAGAGCCAGAGAGTACAACCTGTTCCTGCAAGCCCCGACGACCGCCGCGATCCACAAACGCTTGGGCTTTTTGAAAGTTATCGTGGTTCAAAATAATTGAACCGGCGATTTCTCCTGTGTCAATTGGCTGGCCATCTAGGGTTGTAACAATGGCAACTTTATCCGGCTCAATCGCATAAATATTAAGGCTGTCTGGGTTCATCCCAAATTTTGAGGCAGTGGCAGCGCTGATCACCTCAAACAGGGCGCTATTGATGCGATAGTTCCCAGCGGTGAGAATGCCCAACTGTCGCCCTTTCTCTCCACCATTCAGGAGAAACTGACGGGCATTTTGAAAGTCTTCGCACTCTACGACTTTGCCCAAAATTCGATTGGCAGGGATTGTTTGGCCATCCGTGGAGACGACGAGACCAATCTCCCCTTGGGGCACGACGATTACAGGCTCTTTGCGGATATTGTACTGCCAGGGGAAGTAGCCAAAATGCCAACCGGGAGGCAGGGTATCGGCCTGGAGTCCAGCTTCCCCATTCAAGGCAATCAGTTTTCCGGCGGGTAGACTCTTGGCAGAAAACTTTTTGGTAATCACTCCCACTTCTCGCTCTCCAATCACGATCAGTCCGGCAATCCAGCCAATTTTGGGGATGAAAAGAAATAATACGGCGATCGCACCAATCGGGTAGACCCACACAGGGAGATTGAATCCTCCCACCTGCAGGAGCTGAATGGTCTGAAGTTCAAGGGTCTGAGGTTGAACTGGCTGAGGTTGAGGGGGCTGAGTTAGGAGTTCAACAGGACTTGTCTGGGTAGAGCTTATTTGGGTAGAGTTTGTCTGAGCAGAGCTTGTTTGAGCAGAACTGCTTGAGGCCCCAGCATCGGTGGCAAGCATTGCCAGCAGGGAAACAATCAACGGTAAGCACTGACGAATTCGTGCTGGTCTAACTACTGTTGGTCTAACTATTGTTGGTCTTGGTCTAAACATACTTTTTACTTTCTATGATAAATCTTGGGAATAAATCTCGGAACGCTTACACAAAACGCTTACATAACTAGATAACACTTGGCAAAGCTAAACTTATGAAAATTCGTACAATTCTCAATCTATAAAATTGGCCATCAACTCCTGTTACTTTCTGAAGGGTTGACCTGTTCCTCCTGATTATTTCGATAGTTTTAATAGTTTTAATAGTTTTAAGAGGCGAGCTTGCTGCTATAGATCACGAAGTCAAACTCAATCCTGAGAGGATTGTTGGGTCTCGCCAACTCGACACCAGCCGACACAACCCACATCAAGTTTGCTCAACTACTAGCACTCTGAACTGGAGTATGGCAAACTTATACTCTAGCTAGCCGTGGTGTGTATAGTGAACGAGGACATGGGCATTGTTGAGGTTAACCAAGGGGATTGCCCGTAAACGGCAACTTGCAGGCGGTCAATGGTCAATTAAACTGAATCTTCTAGTCACCCTAGTTCGACGGGATTTAGAAGCACGATACAAAGGATCAATTCTTGGAAATTTGTGGCCTCTCCTCAATCAATTGTCCCAACTGCTGATTTATACCTACGTTTTCTCGGTTGTTCTTCAGGTTAAGCTCGACATTCAGGGAATGCCACAGGATAGTCGAATTGCCTTTGGGCTGTGGCTGTTTGCTGGGTTGCTCCCATGGCTTGCGTTTACCAATGGACTGGTACAGGCGGCGACTTCTGTTGTCAGTCAGCCAAATCTAGTCAAGAAAGTGGTGTTTCCGCTGGGGTTACTACCAATTGTGCCGATCTGTTCCGCATTTATTGAGAGTTTATTTGGCCTGATCGCTCTCGTGGGTTTAATTCTCCTTTCGACTCACACTCTTCCCAGTAATCTTTGGCTAATGCCTGTTGTTTGGTTGCCCCAGTTGTTGCTCACAGCAGGTTTAGGGTACTTTACAGCAGGATTAACGGCATTTTTGCGCGATGTGCCCCAAAGTTTAAGCGTGATTCTGAATCTGTGGTTTTATGTCACTCCCATTGTTTATCCCGCCTTTAAAATTCCTGAAAGTTGGCAACTTTGGGTATTTTGGCTGAATCCAATGACCGCGATCGTTGAGACTTACCGGGATATTATTTTGGTTGGTGAAATTCAACATTGGGGAGAGTGGGCAATGGCAACCATCGCCTCTATAGTGATATTCAGTGGGGGATTGTGGGTTTATCGGCGGCTGCGTCCTGCTTTTGCGGATGTGTTGTAAGGGAACACGGATAAGAGAATGACTGAGCTTGCAATTACAGTCAATACTGTTTCTAAATGTTTTAAGCGGTATCGTCACCCGGTTGACCGACTCAAAGAAATCTTTTGGCCTCATCGGCAACGGGCAGAAACGTTTTGGGCACTGCGAGAGATTAACCTGCAAATTTTTCGGGGACAAACCTTGGGAATTGTGGGACGCAATGGTTCAGGCAAAAGCACTTTACTTCAAATTATTGCCGGAACTCTCACGCCAACTTCAGGGTATGTTCAAACCAATGGTCGGATTTCAGCTCTGCTGGAGTTGGGTAGTGGGTTTAATCCTGAATTCACTGGACGACAAAATGTGTTTTTCAATGGTCAATTGTTAGGCTTAACCCAATCCGAAATCGAAGCCAAATACGACGACATTGTGGCCTTTGCTGACATTGGGGATTTTATTGATCAACCCGTAAAAACCTATTCCAGTGGTATGTATGTTCGGTTAGGGTTTGCCGTTGCCACTAGCGTCAATCCGGATATTTTGATTGTAGATGAAGCCCTTTCTGTGGGGGATGAAGCCTTTCAGCGCAAATGTTTCAGCCGAATTCATGATCTGCAAGATCGGGGGGGAACCATTCTATTTGTCTCCCATGCGGCCACTTCTGTCACCCAACTGTGTGACAGTGCAATTTTGATGGATCGGGGTGAAATCTTACTAGAACATACCCCCAGGATGATTATTTCTAAGTATCAAAAAATGATCTACGCTGAGGCCGAGGATGCGGAGCAATTACGAATTGAAATTCGTCAGATGAAATCTTCATTCAACCCTCAACAAATCATTGAAGATATTCACTCCCGTCATCAGACTAATGGGTCTTCTACACCTGTTCAATCTCAGCTAGAACCTCCCAAAAATACCCCAAGAAATAACATCTATCATGATCACTATGACCCCAGCTTAGAACCCGATCATCCGATTCGTTATCCAACCCGAGGCGCAGAAATTTTAGACCCCCATGTGACAACGCCAAATGGTCAGCGGGTAAATCATTTAATTGCTCGAAAAGCTTACGTGTATACCTACGCCGTGAAATTTTCAAAAGCTGCTTCCCATGTGCGATTTGGGATGTTAATTAAAACCATCAGCGGTTTTGAACTAGCCGGGGCTTCTTTGCAGGCGAAGTCTCAAGCGTTAAAATATATCGAAGTTGGAACGGAACTCATCGTGGAATTTAAGTTCAAATGTTTGCTATCCCCTGATGTTTATTTTCTGAATGCTGGGGTTTCAGGAATTGTCGAGGGGGAGTTTACCTACCTGGATCGGTGTGTTGATGTAGCGATGTTTCGGGTTCAGCCCTGCGAAGTTTCCTGTAGCACAGCAGTTGTAGATTTGTTAGTTGAACCCAAGCTGACGGTTACATCTGTTTCCCCCGCTGTATTGCCCTAGCTGCCATGAACGCTGCAATGAAATTAGAGTTAAACGTTTTCGTCGAGAACAACCCGATTGTTGAAGTTTTAATTCAAGATTTGGCCCCATCTCCCCATGACTTTAAGTCCGCGATCGCGGCGGAAGATGAGATGTTTTTGTATCTCCTAGATGAACTTGACGATCGAAACAGTGATCGCGCGTTGCTGGGTTATTTCACATCCGGAAAAATGATTTTTAGGGCGATCCAACAACTTGTCAAATGGCATTTTGGAGACTTTGACAAAGTTAGTTCATTACTTGATTTTGCTTGTGGTTATGGACGATTAACCCGATTTTTGATTCAGGAGGTGTCGCCCGAAAAAATTTGGGTTTCTGATATTTATCCGGAAGCAGTTCAGTTTCAATCTGAATATTTTGGGGTGCATGGGGTTCCTTCTGCTGCCAACCCAGACAACTATAATCTAGACCATCAATTCGACTGCATTATTGTCGGATCATTGTTTAGTCATCTGCCGGAGAAAACATTCATCTCCTGGATGCAAAAGCTGTATACTCTCCTCAATCCACAGGGACTCCTCATTTTCAGTGTTCTAGGAGAGTCAACGATGCCTGCCCATGTCAAGATTGGTTCAGAAGGAATTTTATTTAGTTCAGATAGTAGTGAAAGTCGATCTTTGGACAAGACAGTCTATGGCACAACCTGTGTGACAGAAGCTTTTGTTCGGCAGGTGATTGAGCAAGTCAGCCAGGGTCACGCCTCGATTCAGCGAATTCCCCAGGGAATGTGCCACTACCAGGATTTTTATGTTGTTTCTCCGTCTCCCTTAAAACATCCTGAGTCCCTCAACTTTCAGCATCATCCTGAAGGATATTTAGACTATTGTGATGTCACTCCAACT
Organism: Microcoleaceae cyanobacterium; assembly: GCA_051652765.1. Classification (GTDB taxonomy): domain Bacteria; phylum Cyanobacteriota; class Cyanobacteriia; order Cyanobacteriales; family Microcoleaceae; genus JBHJGO01. Next base: position 7,276 of record JBOFUV010000046.1, read on the forward strand.
GGAGACATCCATCTTGGGGGTTGGGCCGTTGACTTTAATGTAAACTGCCCGGTTGATCAGGTTCAAATCTGGTCGCAGGGTCAATTGTTGGCTGAGGCTCACCCCTGTGAGCCTCGCCCAGATCTCCTAGAACACTTTGGAAATCTCAGTTTACCTTTAAATACAGGGTGGTCGTGTTCATTTCCAGCTCACCCACTCTCGCCGGAAGCAATTATTTTAATCAAGGCGATTAACACGGCTGGATTTGCCTCTGTCTTGGAAGTGATGCCCCTCAAAACATTGACGGCGCGCAAACAAATGCTGATAGAACTGTCCCAGACACGGGCCAAACTTCGGCAAACTGAGGGGCATTTAGCAAAAACCCATGGAAATCTAGAGCAAGTTCAGGCTGATTTAAAACACTTTCAAAACGTTCTTGAACAGTCCCAAACCAAGCTATCTATGACTGAACAGCAATTAGGGGAAACTCAGTTCCAACTGATTTCAACGCAAACCTCCTTAGAAAGGATGAAAAATCAGATTCAGGCGATGGAAAGCAGTAAGTTTTGGAAATTGCGGACAAAATGGTTTAAACTGAGGCGTGCTCTGGGGTTGTCCGATAATGAGCCAACTGAATAGAAAGACTGTGGGAAGAATGGAGCAATTCGGAAGAGGATAGGCACGATGAAGCAAGTTGAAAGTCCTATGGTGATCATTGCAGGGATGCATCGGTCTGGAACGTCTCTAACTGCGTCCTTGCTCCAACGTCTGGGGGTGAGTATTGGGGAACGGCTGGTTGGGGCAGATCAGGGGAATATCAGGGGACACTTTGAGAACATTGCTTTTGTTGAGTTTCATAAGTCTATTCTGCGGGTGAATGGGCTAGATGAGTTGGGCTGTATGACGCAACCTCAGCCCCTATTGATTAGCCAGTCCTATATTGACCAAGCCAAGCACCTGATTGTTCAGAACCAAAATTCTCAATTGGTCTGGGGTTGGAAAGATCCGAGGGCTACCCTATTTCTTGACTTTTGGCATCAGCTTTTACCCACCGCAAAATTTGTTTTTGTCTATCGTTCTCCCTGGGAAGTTGTGGATTCGCTCTATCGCAGGGCCACAGATTTAAGCATCTTAGAAAGCCCTGAAGTCGCAGTCAAGATGTGGCTGTACTATAACCAGGAAGTTTTGAGATTTTATCAAGCCCATGCTGCTCAGTGTCTATTAGTCAATGTTTATAAAATTGGTGAAGCACCTGAGCAATTTGTGAAGGCCATCAATCAAAAGTTTGGCTTCAACTTAGTGACTCCTCCGGCAGACAACTTCGAACCTGACTTGCTGAAACAGGAAATTCTAGAAACGCCTCGGCCTCACCTGATAAAGCAATGCTTTCCAGAAACAATTGATCTCTATTTACAACTCGAAGCCATTGCGGCAGAACTGGCTGGAGGTTTATCCAGGAATGATGCCCAAGTTTTAAATGACTCTCCTTCCCTGGTCTGGATGTTTCAAGACTGGTCAGAAGTGCGGAAGTTGGAACGAGAAATTAACACCTGGCAGGACCAGTTTCAAGACGCAGTTGATCGTTTAGTTGATGCAGAAACTGAACTGGGTCGGGTACAGTTCCAATTTGAAAGTCTAGAGATAAAGTATGAGGAAGCCGTTGCTAAGTTAGTTACAACTGAGGAAACCTTGGGCCAAACTCAGTTGCAGTTAGAGGGGAGTGCGTCTCAATTTCAAGCCGCTTTAACCAAGTTAACAAGCTTAGAACAGGAGCTTGGAAGCACTCAGCTTCAACTGAATGGAACCCAGACAACTTTTCAGGAAGCGGTAACGAAGTTGGTCGCAACGGAAGAGGAACTCGGTCGAACGCAAAGACAGTTGGAAGAAGTTCAATTTAATTATCAGGTTTCTGCTCAAGAAACTCTAACTCAACTCTCTCGAACAGAAACCGACCTGCATCGAACTCAATTGGCGCTGGCGACCTTAAGAGCAGAGTTCGGCAATCAGGCTGAAATCCTGAGAATTTCTCAAGATCACGAACGATATTTAACCGTTGAATTGACTGAAGCTCTAGCAGAAATTCAAGCGATTAAAGTATCAAAAATTTGGAAGTTCAGAGAAAAATGGGTCAGTCTAAAACATTCAGTTCGGAACATTATTAAGCATGAGTATATGTTTAATATTGACACTCCCACCCAGTGGGAATTTATTGGCAATGGAGAAACTTATACTCAAGTTGAAGGCTGGTGTCTTCATGCTGGAAAACAAGCTTTGAGAAACGTTCAGGCTTGCATTAGTTCAGGAATTAATTCAGAAATGAGTTCAGAAATTAATTCGGAAATTAATTCAGGAATCTTTGCTGGAGTGTATGGCATTGAGCGTCAAGATGTGGGCGATCGCTTCCCCGGGATTCCGGACTCCGCCCATTCAGGATTTCGCGTGCAAATTCAACTCCCTGTGGGTGTCCATCAACTGCACTTAGAAGCACAAGACTCCCAAGGGAAATGGCGGCGGTTTGTTACCTATTCATTGCGCGTTTGGGCCTTACGAGCTGCCTTTGATGCTCCTGTGGATTGGCAGCACCGCCAGGGACGAGTGTTATTTGCGGGGTGGTGTTGTCATCCAGAACACCGGATTACTCAGCTCACCCTCCATTGCGGTCAACACTCTGCTGAATGTGCTTACGGGCTCCGTCGCCTGGATGTCGGGGAGGTGTTGCCAGACTGGGTGGGCAGTCCGTTTAGTGGTTTTGAAGCCTTACTGGAGGTTCCACCGGGAACCTGGCCAGTGACCTTGGAGGCCCAGCTAGAAACGGGGGAAGTTGTCCGTTACTCCGTTGACACTGACTTAACCATTGCCCGTTATGGTGTATTGCAACAAGGCTCTGCTAAACTCCGTCAGTTGTCGAGTTATACCAGCGCCTTGCGGAAACGAGCGGCAGAACGTCAGCAACGGTTGGGTCGAGCTGTTCCCATGCCCTGGGAACTTCCGGCAATTTTGCGCCAAATGCAGTCGATGTATCGTCAAACCCAGTCTCCCATTGGTCAAGCCCAGTTACCGCAGGGGTTTGAATTGCCCCAAGCCATTGATCCCTATGAAGCTTGGCTCGCTGCGAACCCCTGGACAGAGCGGAGTCAAGGTTGGCTTCAGCAACGATTAGCCGCCTATTCTATTTCGCAACTCCCTAAAATTTCCGTGGTGATGCCTGTATTCAATCCCCCAGTTGAATTTTTGGAACGGGCTATTTCTAGCGTGACGCAGCAAGTTTACGACAATTGGGAACTTTGTATTGCGGATGATTGCAGTACCGATCAGGCAGTTGTAAAAAGCCTCAACCATTGGGCTGAAGGCGATCGCCGGATTCACCTAGTCTTTCGTTCAGAAAATGGCAACATTAGCCGTGCCAGCAACACAGCGGCAAAACAGGCCACGGGAGAATTCATCTTGCTGTTAGACCATGATGATGAACTCACTTCCAATGCCCTGGGTGAAATTGCAATTTATCTGGCGAACCATCCTGAAACTGATGTCCTCTATTCCGATGACGACAAAATCGATTCAGAAGGCAAGCGCTTTGCCCCTCAGTTCAAACCGGAGTGGTCGCCTGAACTGTTATTGTCCTATATGTACATGGGCCATGCGTTGGTGGTACGTCGCCAACTGTTTGAACAGGTTGAAGGGTTCAGGGTTGGGTATGAAGGATCTCAAGATTATGACCTAGCCTTGCGCGTGACGGAACAGGCTCGCCACATTGGACACTTACCCTTAATTCTATATCACTGGCGCACAGCACCAGGTTCAACCGCTATTTCTGGAGCCGCCAAACCTGCCAGTTTTGATGCAGGTCGTCAGGCGATTCAAGATGCCCTGCAGCGGCGCAATTGTTCAGCTAGAGTGGATCAACCGGACTGGGCTATTCAACAAAGCTTGGGTATTTTCACCCATCAATTCCCAGATGAAGGGCCATCCGTTGCTATTATTATTCCCACCAAAAATCAGCTCAAACTGTTAAAAGCTTGTTTAGAATCTCTGCAGAAAACTACGTATCAAAACTATCAAGTTGTGGTGATTGATAACGAAAGTGATGATCCCAAAACTCTGGAGTATTTGCACCAAATTGTTGAATCAAAAGATCAATCAAAACCCCTTATTAAAGTTCTTAAGATTCAGAATCAAGGCAAATTTAACTTTGCTGCGATTAATAATCAAGCCGTCGAACGGGTTGAAACCGATTATGTTCTTTTTCTAAATAATGACACTGAAGTGTTAGCCGGAAATTGGCTCAGCCAAATGATGGGTTATGCTCAGTTAGATCAAGTAGGTGCAGTGGGTGCAAGACTAATCTTCCCCGATGATCATATTCAACACGCTGGGATTATTCATGGGCTCCATCATGGTTTAGCAGGTCATGCTTTTAAATTGAGTCATCGTGATTACTTTGGTTATCTGGCCTATTCAAAGGTGTTAAGAAATTACTCGGCAGTTACCGCAGCTTGTTTGCTCACCCCTCGAAAACTGTTCCAAGAATTGGGAGGATTTGATCAACAAAACTTTGCGGTTGCTTATAACGATGTAGACTATGGGTATCGCTTGAATAAAGCTGGATATCGTTGTGTTTATTGTCCTCAAGCAGAATTGCTTCATCGTGAAGGAACGTCCAGAGGATTCCAGGATAATCCTCAAGAAGTTGCCCATTTTCGGCGTAAATATGTTGACAAAATCGACCCCTTTTACAGTCCCCATTTGTCCCTAGCAAATGAATGGTTTCAGGTTCAACCTCGGCATGTTCGGATTCAGGATTCAACGGTATCAATTAAGCCTAGAGTTCTGATGTGTACTAACGCTCTAGAATACACAGGTGCACCATTACATCAGTATGAAATCGCCCTGAAACTTGCCCGCCAAAGTAAGATTGAACCTGTAATTTTCTGCACCAGTGATGGGCCATTGCGACACGCCTATGAGCAAGCTGGAATTCTAGTGATCGTGCGAGAGCATCCACTAATTAATGTTTACCAACGGGAACAATATGATGCAGCTCTAAATGCATTTTGTCAGGCATTAGATCTGAACAGTTATGATAGTGTTTATGCCAATACTTTAGAAAACTTTTTTATAATTGACTGTGCTAAACGCTGCCAGATTCCATCGGTTTGGAATGTGCATGAAAGTGAAGTTTGGCAACGTTATTTTGATGGGTTTGGGTCGGAAATTGCGGCGCGAGCCTTGGAATGTTTTCAGTTTCCTTACCGAATTATTTTCGTTGCAGACGCAACCCGAGATTTGTATTTACCCTTGAATAGTCATCATAATTTTACTGTGATTCACAATGGTTTAGAGGTCAATCAGTTCAGACTCACGGCTGAACAATGGACTCGAGAAACCGCTCGCAATGCTCTAGAAGTTGAGGATCAAGATCTTGTTATTCTCCTGCTGGGAACAGTATGTGAGCGCAAAGGCCAGAAAGATTTAGTCAAAGCGTTACCGTTAATTCCGGCAGAGTTTTGGAGTCAAATTCGCTGTTTTATTGTGGGCGATCGCCCCAGTCTCTACAGTACTGAATTATCGGAATTAGTGAGAAGTTTGCCGGAAGAATTGCGGCATCGAGTTGCCATTGTGCCTGAAACTCCAGATACTCCCAAGTATTATCAGGCTGCCGATATTTTTGTCTGTACTTCACGAATTGAGAGCTATCCTCGGGTAATCTTGGAAGCCATGGCTTACCACTTACCAATCATTACAACGCCTGTTTTTGGCATTGTTGAACAAGTTCGTCCGGAGGTGAATGGCTTGTTTTATTCGCCTGAAAAATCAGAAGAATTAGCCCAATGTTTGGAAAATTTGCTAGGGAATGAATTGGAACGCGAACGATTAGCAACTAATGCTCAGTTTGTGTTGAATTCTCTGAATACATTTGAAGAAATGATTCAAGCCTATCATCAGATTTTCCAGGAAGCTTACTTCATTAATCCTAATCCTCATGTTGAATCATTGACCCTGCAATCTTCAGCTCAGAAGTTAGAATCTCAGGGTTCAGAATCTCAAAAGTTAGGGAGTTGGACTGGATTGGAACTGGTAAAATCTCAGGAACAAATCTACTGGGAAGACAATCCAATGGCGGCTACAGCCAGTGAGTGGATTTCTAATCCAGTCATAGAACGGGAAGTCCATCGACGGATGTCTGGTGGAGAAACAGATAAATATTGGTTGAGATGGTTAGTAGAAGATTATTTCTCGGGTCAAACATTTGATCAATTGATTTCCTTAGGATGTGGCATTGGTAATCATGAAATTACAATGGCGAAACTCAAATTTGCCCGTCAAATCGATGCATTTGATTTTTCTCAATCCTCTGTTAAAATTGCCCAAGAAAATGCAATAGATCTAGGAATTCAAATTAACTTTTATCAAGATGATTTTAACACCTTCAATTTGAAAAATGGGAAGAAATATGATATTGCATTTTGTTCGGGTTCCTTACATCATGTGAAAGAATTGGAACGGTTTCTGGCAATTGTGCATCAGTGTTTAAATCCTGATGGTTACTTTGTAATGAATGAATACGTTGGTGATAACTACTGCATTTACAATCAGAAGCGTGTGGAGTTAATTAACCGTCTATACAGTTGCTTTGATAAAACCTTAACCTCGCAAAAGTATCAGGCATTTATCAATCCCACCATTCATCAAGTCTACGCAACAGATCCTTCAGAAGCAGTTCGTTCCAGGTTGATCTTGCCATTCGTTGAATACTTCTTTGAGATTGAACTGTATCGTCCTTTTGGGGGTGGGATTTTGCACCCGCTGTATCCTTTACTGGATCATCGTCAGTTTCTCCCCAGTTCTCCAGAGGGAGAAACTATGATTCGATTACTGTTAGAATTTGAGGAGATTTTAATGGAGATGCCGGGAGGTATGGAATCGGATTTCTGTCTATGTGTCATGCGCCCAAAGAAGTTTTAGCTCTATAGAAATTCTAAAGGCATCTATATGAATTATTCCTGATTGCTATATGTCTATTATTATTTCTGAACAGTTAAGTAAGTTTTACCCGGTTGCGATTAAGGAGCCTGGATTAAAAGGAACTATTCAGCATTTTTTTCACCGCACTTATCAAGACGTTAAAGCGGTTCAGGATGTCTCTTTTACGATTGAATCTGGAGAAATTGTCGGGTTTTTAGGGGCGAATGGTGCTGGGAAAACCACTACGTTAAAAATGTTGACCGGGCTCATTTATCCCTCCAGCGGTTCTGTTCGAGTGGCAGGCTATATTCCCTTTGAACGGCATTCTGATTTCTTACAAAAAATCACCTTGGTGATGGGGCAAAAGCAACAGTTAATTTGGGATTTGCCTGCTTTAGATTCTTTGAACATTAATGCCGCTGTTTATGGCATTCCTGAGAAAGAATATCGATGGCGTTTGGGTGAACTAACTGAAATGCTAGGGATGGCTGGAAAACTAAAACAGCCTGTGCGAAAGCTATCTCTCGGTGAACGGATGAAAGCGGAACTCTTAGCGGCTTTGCTGCATCGTCCTCAAGTTTTATTCCTTGATGAACCCACCTTAGGATTAGACATCAATGCTCAGGTCAATGTTCGGGAATTTCTAACCGAATATAACCGCCGCTATCAAGCAACTGTGCTGTTGACCAGTCATTACATGGCAGATATTACAGCGTTGTGTAAGCGGGTGATTTTAATTCATTTGGGTCAACTGATTTATGATGGTAGCCTCGAAGGATTACTGGAACGATTTGCGCCTTACCGGGAAGTGCAGATTGAGTTAGCACCGCTAGCACTCATTGACTGTGAAGAACAACTCCTGCGTCAACAGCTTGCTCAATACGGAGAAATTGCAACCCTTGACGGAAAATCTGTGCGATTGATGGTGCAACGGGACACTTTAACGGCAACGGTTTCTGAGATTTTGGCTAAGTTCGAAGTGTTAGATTTAACGATTACTGATCCGCCGGTTGAAGAAGTCATTGGTCGTGTTTTTCAGAGTGGGCGAGCAAGTGCTAACTAGTTTGCAAAACTCGGTTTTGGGTGGCTGAGATGCCCCTAAGATTTAACAATCACTGTAGTTTGGGGTTTATGGTTGAGGATTAGGCAATTCATCCGTCGAAGATTCTGGTTCAACTTCGACCTTGCTCAGGCGCAACAGCATTTGCCAATCTCGAATCAATTCACTTGACCACAACCAGTGACGGGCTAGGGCCGGAGCCTTAAAAACATCCTGTCCTTCTAGCAGTACCTTGTCACAGAATTTAGCAGCCTTGTCATAGCGGATGGCTTGTTCTTCTGGGGGGAGATTTGCGGCTGACTTCATCAGTGCTAATCCCAACCCGGCATAGGTGGTTAACAATTGCTGTTTAACGTTCAAAGCCTCGGCTGTGACTTCAGTTGATCCATTCACTTTGTTCTGAGCCAGAATAGCTTTCTCTTGATCCACGATAGTTATCCAAGTTTGGTAGGCTTGCTCAAGATTCCCTTCACTGTAATAAGCAAATCCCAGGGCATTGCGATATTCCAGAGATTTGGGATCTTGTTGAACCGCTCTTGCCCAAAACCGTCTGGCATCATCCAGAGTATATTCAGGACTGCCCTGTTGGATGGATTGCCATGCCAATCGCCCCTGCAGAAAGTTGAGTTGAGCAGTATCGTTGTCTGGGCTGGGAACAGCACCCAAGGCGGCTTTGGCTGCTGATAGCGCCCCCCGATCCAAAAGTTCTGCCGTGGCTTCCGCTCCTGCGGCCAAATTCCCTTGATGGAATTGTTCAACTGCAATCCCCAACACATAGTCTGTTCTAGCTGCTTCTAGATTGGTAGCTTGTTCTCCAGGAGTTGAAGCATTCAGAGTTGGGGGCAGATTTTGAGTCGTATTCGCCCGTTGCCATCCCCACTGAACCCCCCAAATTCCCAGAGCTATTGGAATTGACAGCAGAGTCAGGGGGAGCCACTGCCGCAACCGTGGGCGTTGGGTCGAACCTGGACTTAAAACAGGTTGATTCCTCCGGGGCGGCAATGCGGCTAAGGGCTTCTGTGCCAGTTCAGGTCTCGCTGAATAGGGAGCATTCGTTTGCAGCTTCCGCAATTCACTCCCGATAAAATTTAGATCTGCGGGGGTCTCTCCATTCTTGTAGCTATCGTAATCCTCGTCGGAGAACTGCTCAATGGTGTCTACAGAGTCGTCTTCGTCCCATTCTTCAAACGCCTGTGACCCCTTGGAAACTGGAGCAAAAGCAAAGTCAAATTCTGAGGGTAAGGCATGATCTAGGGAAACTGGCTCTGGGCTTTTGGCTAAATTCTGTCCCGTTTGTCGAGTTGTAAGGTAGCCGTCAAATTCACGATGAAGATAGAGGATGGGCAAGGCCCAATAAAGCTGATGAGATCCATAGGCGGAAATTAATCCCTGTCTGGCCCGACTCAAACTCAGATCCACCGGATGCCCTTGATTTAAGTTACGGTACAGCAAGCGGGTCAACGTGAGAGCCACTTCATCTGGAATGCGTTCAGCCATCGCCAAAACGCCAGGAATTCCCCGCCGCACCAAGGTTTCCGCTAAATTCAAGGCGGCGCTGTCCTCTTCTCCCAAAGGCTGAACGGGATTGCCATAGGCTCCCCGACAGGAATTTAACACAGCCAATTGCACCCCGTTATTCACCAACAACCCCGCCAGATCGTCTCCGCTGAGGGTTTCTGTCAGTCCAGTGCGACGATTTACCAAATACAACTCCCCTCCAGAAGTACTGAGATTGCTATGTCCAGCGTAGTGGAAGACCTGATACTTGCCTTGCTCTAAAGTTTGGGTAAGCTGCTCTCGATCGGGTTGTTCAAGAATAGTGAGCTGAATTGCAGGGTCACCGTTGCCTCGTTCAAAGGGATGAAGGGCTCCTCGCTTGCCGTCAGATTGTAACTCTTCTTGAAGGTGCAGCACTTCCCGTTTGAGTTCCAGGCGTTCTTGGTCACTGGGAGTGGCGATCGCAATCAAAATCCTTAAGGGTTGATTGGGAGGGAGAACATGGGTATGCAGGATCGACCCAGTGCCCAGTTGATAGCGGGAAAAGACAACATCGGTTCCCGTTGCCAGGGGGCGATCGCCTGCATGGAGTACTTCCCAGGGCAAACTGGAAAGTTGCTTACCCTTGATTCCCAATCGCAGTTGGAGCAATTCCCGACGGTTCTGGGCAATGGCTTGGGCACAAGTCCAGCTATCGCGCATGGTTCCCTGAAACAGGCCATTGTAGAGTCTCTGGCCTAAATCAACCAAGTTCAGGCTGGGCTGTTGAGGAAGGGGAAACAGGGAGAGATCAGACTGGGAAGGTGTATTTCTGGAGAGGGGAGCAACCGGTTGACCCGCTAAAATTCCCAGCAGCGGATCACTCATCAACTGACCCGTAGAGGTGAGCCAAGCTGAAACGGGCCATCTTACCTGTTCTTCGGCCAAGGGAACACCCGATGCCACCTTTTCAGTTCGCACCAAGTACTCATCATTGCCAATTGAGGTTACGGAAACATGAAACTCCTGAGTCATCGTCACTTATCCACACCAGTTAAAAGGCTGAGGACAACAAGCCAACTAAAATTTGGAACATCTTGCTTAGAAAATCTGATCTAGAACAGGTTGCTGAAAATTTTCCGAGGAACTTCGCGGGAACCGCATCAGAGATCTAGACTCCAAATCAGAGCAATTTGCTCCCAATCTCTAGATTAGCGAAAGATTCGTTAACATTGACGACTGCCTGAACTCCGTTATGTGAACCAACTTACACAACCCATAGCACAAGATTAACAAAATACTAGAAACGTTCTCTACAGAACCCTGTGTCCCCCAAATCCCAAACTCCACAGACCCGATCAATCTGCCAGCAATCTATCACGGCAAAAAAGGGCATCCCTCGGATACCCCTGTTGTAGCATTCTTTTTGGAATTTGTAATCTACCCAAATTTAGTCTGGAGCCCACTCTGTGTGGAAGAACTCACCTCGGGGTTTATCAATCCGTTCATAGGTGTGAGCCCCGAAGTAATCCCGTTGAGCCTGAGTCAGGTTCTGGGGCAGGGTTGCTCGACGGTAGCTATCAAAGTAATCTAGGGACGAACTAAAGGCCGGAACAGGAATCCCCAAGGTATTGGACATGACTAGTACCTCACGCCATGCCCCTTGCCGATCGAGAATCGTTTGTTTAAACTCCGGTGCCAGCAGCAAGTTGGGCAGACTGGGGTTCTGCTTGAACGCATCCTTGATCTTGTTCAAAAATCCAGCCCGGATAATACAGCCTCCCTTCCAGATTCGAGCCGTTTCGCTCAGGTTTAAGTTGTAGTTAAACTCCTGGGAAGCCTTACTCAACAAGGCCATGCCCTGGGCATAAGAACAAATCTTTGAGCAATATAGGGCATCTCGAATCTTGTTTACAAATGCCTTGATATCGCCTTCGTACTTGCCTGTTGGCCCCGGCAATTCCTTGGACGCGATCACTCGTTCATCTTTGTAAGACGACATAATCCGACCGTTTACAGCCGCAATAATTGTTGGAATACAAACCCCTAGTTCCAGAGCGGACATCACGGTCCAACGCCCTGTTCCCTTTTGTCCAGCCGCATCCACAATTAAGTCAATTAGATGCTGACCTGTGCCCTGATCATCGATCTTCTTGAAGATGTCTGCTGTAATTTCAATCAGGAAGGAATTGAGTTCATCAGTTGTATTCCACTCCGTAAAGACTTCGTGGAGCTGTTCGTTCGTAAGTCCGAGGCCATTTTTGAGGAGGTCATAGGCTTCTGCAATCAACTGCATATCGCCATATTCAATGCCGTTATGCACCATTTTGACGTAGTGACCTGCTCCCCCCGGCCCAATAAAGGTAACACAAGGGCCATCGTCTACTTGAGCTGCAATTTTAGTCAAGATAGGCTCTAGTTCCTTGTAGGAGGCTTCAGTCCCTCCCGGCATTAGGCTTGGCCCCCAAAGTGCGCCTTCTTCGCCCCCACTCACCCCCATGCCCATGAACCCGAGTCCTGTCGCTTCTAACTCTTGGGTACGGCGTTCAGTGTCTTCATAGAGCGAGTTTCCCCCATCGATGATCATGTCATCTTTATCCAACAGGGGCTTGAGCTGATCAATGACCGCATCAACAGGCTTGCCCGCCTTTACCATGACCAGAATTCTGCGGGGACGTTCTAGGGATTGAACAAATTCTTCCAAAGTATAGGCTGCTTTAACATTCTTACCCTCCGCCCGATTTTTCATGAACTCATCGGTTTTAGCACCAGTGCGATTATAGACTGCAACCGGAAAGCCATTGCGCTCAACATTGAGCGCCAAGTTCTCTCCCATAACCGCGAGACCAATTACACCAAACTTTTGCTGTGTCATAAACCATTACTCTACAACGATTACTTGTATTATTTGGGAACAGATACACTAGTACAGCCTTCACCTTATCGCCATTTTTTTCAAGAGATAACACCGATCATATTTTCTTCAAGATTCTAATGTATATTCCAATACTGAATTAATTTAGATTTTTTGGGTACAGCTATATTAGGTCAAAATATTGGGTTAATATTAGGTCAAAAAGATATTGAAAAGAGTTAAAAATAATTTAAGTATTAACATTCAAGTCTTGATATTCAAACAGGGATTTGTTTCGGGAAATTGCTGACAAAGTTGTAAGTGATTTAGGTTGCCTAAGGCTCCTGAACAGCCAAACCTTAAGCCCTCATTAACCCTCATTAACTAATAATATCTGGTCAGGTTAAAATTTTTCATGAAGGAAATCCCATCAGAAAATTAGCTATTCAGGCCAGGAAAGACCTAAGGCTGAGGCTTCCTGAACCTTACGTCAACCAGCTTGCTTAACTTTTGCGATCACTATGGATTTTTCCTCCGTGCGCTAACGATACTTTCGCTGTGAGGTTTTTGATTTAATTCCAAGACTCAGGGACTATATCGTAATCTTGTTTGCATCACGAATATAAAACGGGAACCTTACCCGCACCCGATCGAAACGGCAACAAATGAATTCAAAGCTGGCCAAACCCTTTCTTTTTCTTGGTCGGCTTTTTCTTTTTCCCCGGTGCTCCACCGGGATACCCTCGCCAGCCAGATGGAGGCATACCCATTCCTGGCATTCCCTCCATTCCTGGCATTCCTCCCATTCCTGGAAACCCCCCCTGACCCATTTGCTGCATCATTGTTCGCATCCGCTGAAAATCGCTCACCAGTTTCATCACATCCTTTTCACCATAGCCCGAACCCTTAGCAATTCGCTTCCGGCGGGAGGGAGCTGAACGGGAACTCGCCAACAGTTCAGGGGTCTTGCGCTCCTCTAGGGTCATAGAGTTAATCATGGCTTCACAGCGTTTGAGTTGGGCTTCCCCTTGTTCAATTTGTGCCTGGGGAATTTTGCTCATTCCTGGAATCAACTTCATCAGTCCCCCCAAGGAACCCATGTTTTTCATCAACCGAGTCTGTTTGAGGAAATCAGTAAAGTCAAATTTGGCCTCCAGGATCTTCTGCTGCATTTTCTCAGCATCGGCTAGGTCAAACTCTTCTTGGGCTTTCTCCACTAGGGTGAGAACATCCCCCATGCCCAGAATCCGGGAGGCCATCCGATCAGGATAAAACGGTTGCAGGGCTTCTACCTTTTCCCCCACTCCAACAAACTTAATTGGCGCACCCGAAATCCGCCGAATGGATAGGGCAGCCCCCCCTCGGCTATCCCCATCCATTTTGGTGAGAATTGCCCCCGTAATTCCAATTTCATCGTTAAAAGTCCGGGTGAGGGTTGCGGCTTCTTGACCTGTCATCGCATCAACGACCAACAGCGTTTCGTGAGGCTTAATCGTTTTCTTGATCTGGGCCAGTTCGGCCATCATGTCCTGGTCGATTTGCAACCGCCCCGCCGTGTCAATGATCACCGTATCGATGCCCTCAGCCTTGGCCCGTTCCACCCCTTGACGGGCAATTTCTACCGGATTTGCATCTGTACCCAGATCAAAGACAGGAACCTGAATCTGTTTCCCGAGGGTTTTTAACTGTTCAATCGCAGCGGGTCGGTAAACATCGGTTGCGACCAACAACACATTACGATTTTCTTTCCGCAAGTGCAACGCCAACTTGGCTGAAGCCGTTGTTTTCCCAGTTCCCTGCAATCCCGCCATCAACACAATTGTTGGGGCAGTTTCGGCTTGTATCAGGGGAACGTTGCTCTCTCCCATGACTTCTACCAATTTCTCATGGACAACTTTGATAAACTGTTGTCCAGGCCGAACCCCCGACAGAACCTGCTCTCCCTGGGCCTTTTCCCCAACTTCCGCAACAAATTCCTTGACCACTTGAAGGTTGACATCCGCCTCTAGCAAAGCACGGCGGACTTCCTTGAGGGCATCTTGGATATTGGATTCGGAGAGTTTGTCCTGACCTCGAAGCTTCTTCCAGGCTGACTCTAAGCGTTCAGAGAGAGCATCAAACATAGGGTGAGTTTCTGATGTAGCAAAACTGATGTAGCAAAACCTAAACCTTCATTTTAATTGCTAAAGCGGTTGAATTGTTAGGTTTAGTTAAAATTGACCGCAATTCTCTTGATGGCACGAGTCTACTGGATTCCAGGGATTTGTCGGATTGCAACTCATGATCAAAGCTTCTTTGGGTAAGGGTTTTAAGGATCTCACTTTTTAGAGATCATTTTAGAAGTCATTTTAGAGATCACCTTAGAAGTCATTTTAGAAGTCATCTTGGAAATCACCTTAGAAATCATCTTGGAAATCACTTCGAAAATGAGAATTACTTTGGATCAAGCGACCGCGATATTCCAGTTTGCCGTCTCTCAGGAGTTCGGTTCTAACGACTGGGCTACTCCAGGCGGGTTGTTACAGTAGAAATAAGTTAAGCCGTTCCCTCAAAATAGTTAACAAATAGTTAACACACTATTGATGAGTGAGGAACGTTCCAGAATACTATTCGTAGGATTTAAAAAGATGGATATGAGTTCTACACCCAATCGTCAGCCAGAATTCTTTGGTCAAGAGGGTGCGGAGGGAGGAAATTTACTCTGGCAATACGTTCAAGCGATGAACGCTGAGACTATTTCTCAACTCTCCAAACCCACCTCGTCTGAAGTGTTTCAAGTCATGGAACGGAACATTGTGGGGTTGTTGGGAGGTCTGCCCTCAGAGCATTTTGAGATCTCGGTGACGACCAGTCGGGAACATCTCGGTCGCTTAATGGCTTCGGCGATGATGAGTGGTTATTTCATTCGAAATGCAGAACAGCGGATGGCTTTTGAGCGATCCTTGCAAGCCACGGCCCACGACAAAGACCTCAAACCCTAAATCTGACTCTTTCTGATCCGGGATAACCGCCCATAAAATCTGCTGGGACTCAGCTTATGATGGGTAGAACTGAAGCAAGGTTATCCTGATGTGAGGAGTCAGCTATGGTGAGTTGGAAGCAAACTTCCACCGATTTTTTGGGGAGCGATCGCCTGAGCCTAGCATTGAGAGGAAGAGAAGCCTATGGGGGAATTCATCAACGGGCTTGGGTTGAAGTCGATTTAGCCGCAATTGCCGAGAATGTCCAACAGATTAAAACCCTGCTCTCTCCTCAAACAGGGCTAATGGCAGTTGTCAAGGCGGATGCCTATGGTCATGGTGCCACTTTTGTAGCTCAAATCCTGAGTCAAGCTGGGGTGAGTGGATTTGCCATAGCCACGATTCCTGAAGGGATTGAGCTACGAGAAGCTGGGATTAACAAGCCAATTTTAGTCTTGGGGGCAGTCCATACCCCAGACGAGGTCAGAGCGATCGCCCACTGGCAGTTGCAGCCCACCCTCTGCACTCCCCAACAAGCCTTGTTATTCTCCGCAACCCTCAGCAGTTTGAATCAATCCCTAGCCGTTCAACTCAATATTGATACTGGCATGTCTCGTTTGGGGACTCCCTGGCAGCAGACGCTGGAATTTGTACAACTGGTTCGACGGTTGCCCAATCTGACGATTGCGGGGATTTACTCTCACTTTGCGACAGCAGACGATCCTGACCCTACTATTTTGCAACAGCAGCATCAACGGTTCAAACAGGTGATCACTGAAGTTCAGGCCACTGGATATTGGGATTGGAACACTCGGCGATCGCTATCAAATTCCAGGGAAATGGCTAGACAACCCTTGGAGGTTAGGCATTTTTCAGAACAGAATTTTCTAGAGCAGAATTTTCTAGAACAGAATATTTCAGAACAGCAACCGCTACAAACCGTTAAGCCTGCCCGTCCCCTATTGCATATTGCCAACTCCGCTGCGACCCTAACTAATCAGACTCTTCATCATGATCTAGTACGGGTGGGCCTCGCGCTTTATGGTCTGTATCCAGCGCCGCACCTGAAATCCGCCGTTTGTCTAAAACCTGCTTTGCAAGTTAAGGCTAGGATTACCCAGGTCAAATCCATTGA
>JBOFUV010000047.1:0-24900 GCA_051652765.1 Microcoleaceae cyanobacterium
GTGGTTGGAATTGCAACAGATGGAGAAAGGGCGCTCCAGAAAGTTGCAGAAACTCAACCCGATTTGGTGATCATGGATATTGTTATACCGGGAGAACTCGATGGCATTGAAACAGCAGATTTAGTTCGAGCCCACTTTAAAATTCCTGTGATTTATCTCACAGCCTACGCGGATAGTGCCACCCTCGAACGTGCTAAAGTTACGGCTCCCTATGGTTATGTTTTAAAACCATTTCAACCTCAAGAACTGAACACTGCAATTCAAATTGCTCTGGTCAGACATCATACCGAACTGTATCGGTTGAATCAGCTCCGACGTAGCATTAGTTCATCCTTACCCCACGAAATTAATACCCCTCTCCATGGCATTATTGGCTTCACAAATTTCATCCAGAAAAATTACGATTCCCTCTCTTCAACAGAAATTTTGGAGATGCTCCAAGACATTCAGAATTCGGCAATCTGGCTAGAACAAACCTGTAAAAACTTTTTGCTTCATGCTAAGTTAGCAATTCTGGCCACTGAAGATCAGGAGATTCAAAAATTACGTATGGAACTGACTCATACCGTCAAGTTTCTGATTGAATACTGGGCTAAACAAAAAGCTGAGGGATTTGATCGAACCAATGATTTAGTCTTTGAAATCCAAGACTGTACTATACAAATTTCTGAAAATTATCTTCAAAAAATTTTAGAAGAAGTTCTGGATAATGCTTTTAAGTTTTCCAAGTTGGGAACTCCTGTTCTAGTCCAAGGATTTTCTGAAGAACAACTGTTTAAACTGTTAATCCGCGATCGCGGTCAAGGGATTTCCCTAGAACAGATTGCAGAGTTGGGGGCCTACGTGCAATTTGGCCGCAAACATTATGAGCAGAAAGGGGTTGGATTAGGACTCATTATCAGCCAACAATTAATTCATTTACATGGTGGAGAACTGACAATTGAGAGCATTCCAGGCGAGGGAACAACGGTGATGATTCAGTTCCCGATTGCTTCCTGTGAAAGCATCACTGAAACATTTGATTCTGAACCAAGTGATGCTGTCGAACCCTGTAATGCTACACTGCCCCCTAAATCCCCCAAGGTTGGGGGACTTTGAGAAATCCGGCTCC
Source organism: Microcoleaceae cyanobacterium (assembly GCA_051652765.1). GTDB lineage: Bacteria > Cyanobacteriota > Cyanobacteriia > Cyanobacteriales > Microcoleaceae > JBHJGO01. The sequence goes on from JBOFUV010000047.1 coordinate 1,112, forward strand.
CCCAGAATTGGGGGCTGGGGGGCGAATTCATCCCGCCATTAAGCATCACTGAAACATTTGATTCTGAACTATGGAGAACTATAGAAATGCTCTACTCCACAGCATCTAACTTTGATTATGGAAAGCGTATGGAAAGATCCTGAGTTAGGCGGGTCAGAACTGCGATTTCTAGAATGTTTTGAGCTGCTAGATCTCCTTGCCAATTCAGGTCATGCCGTCTGTTTTCAAGCTGTTCAATGAGCTGATCAATCGGTTGAGCAAATCGATAAAATCCCAACCTTTCACCCAGTTGACGAAGTTCTTTCCAACTCTGCAATGTGATTGGATTGACTTGGTGTAATCCTGTGATGAGTAACTCTGCTAGATTGTTTAAACTTGCAGACAAAATAGGAGTTAGCGGAGAGCTTAACTGAGCCATGAAACTCTCCAGTTGATCAGGTTGAATCGTTGAACTAACACTCTGCAAATTCTGTAAATTCTGATCTAACCAGGGTTGTAATAGGGTGCGTGTTTTTCCAGGTTCAATCACCAAAGAAACGGGATAAATCACCAATCCTTGGGCTTTTAAGACAACCTGTCCAGCCACAAACTTTAAGCCATCTCCAGGTAAAGTTTGTAAGCTTGTAAATAACTCTTCTACTCCCGCTCGGCCCCGAAAAGTATAGGGATGATTTAAGATCATCTGTCCTCCTTGCCCATCTGTTAAGGTTGCCATAACAGCATGGTCAACCTGATCGAATCTAACGTCGTCTACGGCTTTAACCCGACAAACATAGAAATGCTCCGTGAGGTGGCGCGATCGCAAACAAGCAGGCGGTAAGGTTTGCAAGTGGGCCTGAAGTTCGGCAAAATCTTCAACCAGCAACGGTGGGCGGAGAGTTTCCCAGTGATAGGTCTGGGGATTGAGTATGGCTTTTGTCCGGCTCAGGATCAACTCATGGCTAGGGGTTAACTTTCCCCCTTGAGTCAGCAATTGTCCTGAACCTAACCCTGACCAGGTCATGCCTTGCTTGACTTGAGTTCTTCCCAGGGTTGCAAAGGATTGAGGGGGTTCATCAGTCGTATTGGGAAGGTTGGCGTTGGGAAAGTCTCGACAGAGAGCAGCCAAGGTGCCGGAGTCTATGTCTTGGAGGTAGGCCCTGAACTTGAAACTTCGGTGCTGGAGCTGAACGCCACAGCCCAACCCAATCCATCGCCCGGAGCCAATCTCTGTCACCCGATCCGTTTTTGACCCTCGGATGAAGAGTTGCGGCACGGCTCCTGTATTTGAACGAATTGCGTCGAGCCGAATACAGAGTTCCCCGATTAGCTCTGCCACCTGGCTAGGGGAAAAGCGAGCATCGTGTTCTAGGTAGCGATCGCGTTCAGTCAGCAATTCCGTTAAGATTTCTGCAGGCCAAACCAGCCCTTCAGCCCGACATTGAGCTTCCAGCCGTTGCCAGCGCCCCACTAAAGCTGCAGAACAATTGGCTAAACCTGTTTGAACAAGGTCAATTAAGGTGTGTTCGAGGTCATCCAGTAAAGCCGTAGGAATAGACAACACTGCGGTAGAAGTGTCAACAATTCCACTCGGTTGATCGGCAGGCAGGCAGCGAAATCCCCAAACTGCTAAAAGAACATGACCACAGGGAACAGGTTCAGCACAGTTACAGTGGGTATAGCGGATATCGTTTGGAACCAAAAACCTTACGGTGTAAGGCAAGCTGTGAAACTGAGCCACAGGTTTATTCTGTTTGATGAGTTCAATCACATGACCCGTATGAAAGAGTTTTTGCAGCCGATTAAACTCGGTTTTACGATAGTATTGAGCCAATTCTGCATCTGTAATCTCACCTGGATTCCAACTGCTGCAGTGTGCAGAACCTTGAGTGGAAGAGTCTGTTTCTTTAATTTCTAAAGATTGAGACTCAGGTTCTGGGTAAAGCGCTGTGAATTCGGAAGGCTGACCTGAAGGTAGTTCTACACGCTGTTCCGCAGGCTGTTCTGGGCAGCTTGTAGGGTTCTCTGAAGTGTCTTTTGAAGTGTTTTTTGAACCGTCCTCTGAACGGTCTGTGGCCTGGTGCAAATTAACCGCCTGTTGATAGGCCAGAACTGAGCGGAGTAAATGCCGACAGAGGGTGGTTGCAGCACAGCTACAGCAACTCTGACTCAGGGTTGACTTTGCAGGCAGCACACATTCAACAGCATCTGACCACTGAATAGTAACCGTTCCGGTGTTATCCTCTTGGAGTTGATAGGAGAGTTGAGCCGATTCCAGTTCTTTGATGGCTCGTTGAACCAAGCCCCGGTTGCTGAGGGTGGTTAAGTCATCCAGTGTAAGGGCCAAAAGATCCTGACGCAGCATTGACATCAACCCTAACGAAGCCTGACAAACCCGGTTTGCTCAATCAGATCCTGCCCCTGTTCCGTCAGTAACAACTCCGCATAGGCTTCCCCGGCCCGTTGATCAACTTGGCCGTTTTGTTTCACAATCACAAATAGGCGACGGGTAATGGGATAGTCTCCGGTCTGAAACCCGCTAGCATTCAAGCGATTGCGTTGATCTGGACAGGCTTCCGAGGGAACTAAAGGTTCTTGATAGGGGGGAACCAATTGATCAGCTTTCAACCCAATGGGCAAGGTTTTAACCGTACATTGATCAACCACCTCTGGGGCAGAGGCATAGTAAATCCCGCCAGGATCTTCACTGACTGCGCGTAATGCCCGAGTTGTCGTCGGAATGAACACGATGTTAGAGCTAAAGTCCTCACCCCCTAGAATATTATCTTTAAAGAACTCAACGGTTCCACCATCTTCGCGGCGACGAGAATAGGATTGAATCCGCAGGTCTGGCCCCCCAACCTGGCTCCAGTTGAGGATTTTTCCGGTATAAATCTCTTTTAACTGAGCAGTCGTCAACCCTGGAATATCCAAGGTAGGATTCACGGCGATCGCCAGACCGTCAATGGCAACCGGAATTTCTTTCAGGGTAAACCCTCTGCGCTGAGCATCTTGATATTCCTGCTCTTTGAGGGAGCGGGAAGACTGAGCAAACGTTAATTGGTTGTCAATCAACATTTCAATTCCCGTTCCTGAACCGGGGGCCTGAGTTGGGTGATCGGTATAACGCAGTTTGAACTGAGGTAGGGCCTTTTGCATAACAGAATCCACGTCTTTACGGAGCGGAGCCCAAGTAGTGCTGCCGCCGTAGTTGAAGACTCCCGCTGGAACATTGGATACTGTCTTAAAGTTCTGGGCATAAATTTTGGGATTCTTCATCAGCCACCAAGCTCCAACTCCTAGTAAACCCAAGGTGATGAGTAAGGCTAGAATCAGAGATAAGGTTTCATTTTTTTGAGACATAGTGTTAACGATTAAAACGATGATTTAAAATGATTGCTACTTAAAATGACTATTACTTGTTTAGACTCGAACCTAGAACCACCCCATACTAGGGTTTGGGCTATATCATTAGTTTACACTGTGGCAGAGTACTGCACAGACAAGCTAGAATACTCATCACATTTTCAATCCATTGCCAAGATCCAATCCACCACTCAAGACGTATAAACTTGTAAAGTATAACGGTATCAACCGCTTAAGGAGCAGTTTTGGTATTGGAGCTAGACTATTAAAACCCCAAACATCAAGAATTAGGATAATTGAGTAAACTTGATGAGTTCCGGATAGTTTGATTTGCACCTTGAATCTGTTCATAGAATCGTAGTTCAATCACAGCATCGGTTGGTCATAGCTAGATGTGTGTAGAAATCGTTAACTGAGTTGATCTTTAATGTTCTCGGGGCTGCAATCTCAGCGAAAATCTGTGGCTGATACTAAGAAAATAGTCTTTAGAGAATGAACTATGAAATTCCTTAAATTTATTCTTAAATTGATCAAATTATTTCTCAGATATCTTGAAAATTCGGCTTTTAGATTTGCCTTTAAGATTTCTCCAATATCTCTCAAAAAAAGTGGAGAAAGCAGAGTTTACATCACAAGTTTGCTTTTTCTGCTGTCGATGATAATTTTTGTTGTCCTGAGTTCTCCATTTGCTTTTTCACAAGTTTCTGATCACAAAATTCAGGTTCAGAATCAAGTTGATTTTGATTCATCTCCGTCTGAGAAAGTCATGAACATGGAGATGCAACTCGAAACCGAATATGAAACTTATTTTCAGCGAAACCTAGCTGACGTGACTTTAAAGGGCGACGATATTGCCCAAATGTTATTACAAATCAACCGTCAAACCAAAACTAAGTCTGCTGTTTTTTGGGCAATTCCAGAAGCAGAGTATCTTCATCTTGTGCTGGTGCTTCCGGGAAAACAACCTATAATTAAAGATATTCAGGGACTTACACGGGACAGGATCATCCAGAAAGTCCGGGAGTTTCAAGTAGATATCACTAATCCCGTGCGGCTATTCTCTGATTCTTACTTATCAGCATCTCAACAGCTTTATAACTGGATTATTGAACCGTTTACAGATCAAATTCAAAATACAGAAATAGATACATTACTCTTTTGCTTGGGCAAAGGGTTACGAAGCTTGCCAATTGCAGCTCTCCATGATGGAAAACAGTTTTTAGTGGAGAAATATAGCCTCAGCCTAATTCCTGCTTTTAATCTGATTAATACAGCCTACAGTCCTGTTAGAAATGCTCAAGTCTTGGCCATGGGAGCTTCTGAATTTGAGCGACTTCAGCCCTTGCCTGCAGTACCCGTTGAACTGTCTACTATTATCCCATCAGACTCCTCAAATCATTTCTCCTCTCAGCAGGTTTCGATGCCTTGGTCAGGCAAAACATTCCTGAATCAATCGTTCACTTTAGATAACCTAAAAGCGCAATTGGATTTAAAGTCTTTTAAGATTATTCACCTGGCAACTCATGCAGAATTTAAGGCAGGTGCTCCAAACAATTCCTACATTCAATTCTGGAATACTCAACTTTATTTGAATCAGATATCAGACATTAACTGGAGTAATCCTTCCATTGAACTCTTGGTCTTAAGTGCTTGCAGAACAGCCATTGGCAATGAAGAGGCTGAACTCGGATTTGCGGGGTTAGCCCTAAACTCTGGTGTTAAGTCAGCCTTAGCCAGTTTCTGGTCTGTCAGTGATTTGGGAACTCTAGCATTAATGAGTGAGTTTTATCAACAGTTGGCAATGGCTCCATCCAAATCAGAAGCCTTGAGGCAGACTCAAATCAACATGATTAAAGGCAATATTAAAGTGTTAGGGGGGAGATTACAACTCTCTGGCGAAAAAACTATTTCCCTACCCTCAACTTTAGCCAATTTATCCCTTGAAAATCCATCTCATCCTTTTTACTGGGCAGCATTTACAATAATTAGTAACCCTTGGTAAATTATTGCAATAGATTGTTTCAAGTCTAAAGGGAGATCTTGAACCGTCTTGTTTGTCCTTGCGATCGCAGCCTTGGGAAAACCTTAGAAAAACCTCAGAAAAATTAATGCCAAACATTTTCTCTAATACATTCTTCAATACAGAGTCCGATAGCCATAATTCCTTTGAACTTCCGGGTTCTCGTCCTCATTACAACCCCGATCGTCCGGGTCAAGTCGAACATATTTTCCTTGATTTGGAATTAGATATTGCTCGCCGATTCTTTCAGGGAACCTGCACCATTCGCCTGAATCCAGTCCGAAATGGTATTGAAACCTTAACTTTAGATGCAGTTAATCTACAGATTAAATCTATTGAGATTTCAGGAATAGTTCAACCCTTTGATTATGATGGTGAACAGCTCCAAATTCATCTCACTCAACCGACTATTATTCATCAACCCTTTCAAATTGTAATTGCTTACTCCGTAAATAATCCCCAACGGGGACTTTATTTTATTGGGCCAGACGAGCATTATCCCCATAAACCTGTTCAGGTTTGGACGCAGGGAGAAGATGAAGATTCTCGGTTTTGGTTTCCTTGCTTTGACTATCCCGGACAACTGGCAACTTCAGAACTTCGAGTCCAGGTTCCTCAGGATTTCTTGGCTATTTCTAATGGCGAATTAGTGAATACTGAAACGCGCGGGAATAGTAAAATCTATCATTGGTTACAACAGCAAGTTCATCCGAGTTATCTGATTACATTAGCTGTGGGTCAATTTGTTGAAATCAAAGACGAGTGGAATGGAATTCCTGTGCTCTATTATGTGGAAAAGAGCCGTCAAGAAGATGCGCCTCGCAGTATGGGAAAAACGCCTCAGATGATCAAGTTTTTTTCAGAAACCTTTGGGTATCTCTATCCTTATCCAAAGTATGCTCAGGTTTGTGTCGATGACTTTATTTTTGGGGGCATGGAGAATACTTCAACGACCTTATTAACTGAACGATGTTTGCTGGATGAAAAAGCAGCCTACGATAATCGGAATACTGAAAGCTTAGTTGCCCATGAATTAGCCCACCAATGGTTTGGGGATTTAGTGGTGATCAAACATTGGTCTCATGCCTGGATTAAAGAGGGCATGGCAACCTATTCAGAAGTTTTATGGACAGAACAGGAATATGGTAACGCAGAAGCAGCTTACTATCGTTTAGGGGAAGCTTCTAACTATTTTACTGAGGATAGTTCCCGATATCGCCGTCCCATTGTCACTCATGTTTATCGAGAGGCAATTGAACTCTATGATCGCCATCTTTACGAGAAAGGGGCCTGCGTATATCACATGATTCGGACTGAACTCGGGGATGATCTGTTTACGAAAGCCATTCATACTTTTGTGCAGGACAATGCTCATCAAACAGTCGAAACAACTGACTTACTTAGAGCAATTGAGAAGGCCACTGGACGCAATTTTCTCTCCTTGTTCGATCAATATGTTTATCGAGGAGGACATCCTGATTATGAGATTTCTTATACTTGGGATGGAGAGAATAAACTTGCGAAAGTTACGGTTGATCAGACTCAAGCTAAAGATAGTAAAAAAATCACTGAACAGGATTTATTTGACTTAAAAATTCCAATCGCTTTCGGATATAAACCTGATGCTGAAAACTCGGAAAAACCAACTCAACCACAGTTTAAAATCTTCACCGTTCGAGTGCATGAGAAACAACAAAGTTTCTACTTCCCTTTAGAGAAAAAGCCGGATTTTGTCAGCTTTGATCAGGGAAATCATCTCCTAAAAACAGTTACGTTAAACTACCCAGTTGCAGAATTGACGACTCAGTTAAGCTGTGATCCTGATCCCATTTCTCGGATTTATGCCGCTCAAGCATTATCCAAGAAAGGAGGACTAGAAGCTGTGAAGGCATTGTCAGAATCCTTGAAGCTGGAACCGTTCTGGGGCGTGCGTTTAGAAGTAGTCAAACAGCTTGTCAAAGTCAAATTAGATCAGGCTTTTGATGGACTGGTTGTCAGCTTAGAGGATGAAAATCCCCGAGTGCGGCGGGCGGTTGTTGATGCCTTGGCTAAGATTAAAACCCCGGAGAGCTACGAGCGCTTGAAACCGATTGTCGAGCATGGAGATCCTAGCTATTGGGTGGAAGCGGCTGCTTCTAGTGCGATTGGTGAAATTGCAGTGGGGAGAACTGACGAACAACCCACTGAAGCACAGACAATTGATCTGCTGAACTCCGTGTTGAGGGAGCGGGCAGGTTGGAATGAAGTGGTACGCTCTGGGGCGATCGCAGGCTTAAGTCAAATGAAAACCTCAGAAAATGCCCTAAATTTAATCTTGAACCACACTATTTTAGGGGTTCCTCAAGCTTTACGTCTAGCTGCAATTCGAGCATTAGGCAGTATTTCCATAGGTCAAACTCCCGTAAATTTAGAACGGATTCTTCAGCGTTTAAAAGAAATTTCTAAGGAGGATTTCTTCTTGACTCAGGTGGCTGCCGTTGTTGCCTTAGAACAGATGGAAACTCCCAAAGCGATCGCTGTTTTAAGTGAACTTGCTGACCAAACCTATGATGGTCGCGTGCGACGACGGGCAGAAGAAGCAATTCAAACTGTTCAGCACAATGTGGGTTCAGACAAAGCCGTAAAACAACTCCGAGAGGAATTAGACAAGATCAAAAAAGAGAACCAAGAGTTGCGAAGTCGCCTGGAAAACCTAGAAGCCAAAGCAATTTCTAAGGAATAAAACTGCGAATAAAGCTTCAGACTGCGGGCTTCTTGCCCGCTTAATAATTCTAACATTACTACTTAATAGCTCTAACATTATCAAAAAGTTTTAAAAAAGTTTAAATTTAGCATTTTCCCCTGAGTTTCTGTTTGCCAAAAATTCTTTTCTTGAATAAATTTCCTCGATACCAATCTGCCAAAGTTTGTGTAGGAACTCCCAGCAAATAGCCTACAATTAAAATTTGATTGATTAAGGTTGTTTTGAAGACACCCAGCTTCTGCCAACGTCTTCCGGAGGTAATGATAGATAATGGCAGAATAGTAATTTTGCCCTGCCGTTTTAAGCGACAAACCAACTCAAAATCTTCCATAATTGGCAACTCCGAAAAGCCGCCAAGTTGCTCAAATGTTTCCCTTCGAAGAAAGATTGCTTGATCACCGTAGGGCATGTGCAAGCAGCGCGATCGCCATCTTACTCCCCATTCTACCCAATGGAGCCCCTGAACCGAAGCTGAAATTTTCAACTCAAATGCTCCGGCAATTACCTCAGGTTGATGAAAGGTTTGATCAACCCAATACTCATATCCTTCTGGTAGTTCAGTATCGGCATGGAGGAACAATAAAATATCTCCCATTGCAATTTTTGCGCCTGCATTCATTTGGTAAGCTCTGCCACAACGAGTCTGCAAGAGGTGCACTTGATGGGGAAATTCAAGACAGAATGGGTAGATCAATTCAACAGTTGCATCAGTGCTACCACCATCAACAACAATTACTTCAGTATTTTTGCCCTGAATTATCTGGGAAATTACCCTTGCAATCGTAGAGGCTTCGTTCAGTACAGGTACGATGATAGAGATTTTGGGATTAGTTTCGGGATTAGTTTTGGGATTAGTTTCGGGATTAGTCATAGATTGCCCCAGGAATTGATCAGTCAAACCTTAAGCTTAACTTGATTCTTCATCCTCTAAATTTTGATCAATTCTCCTGAGAAACACCTTACATTTATCTGATATCTACCTGAGAAATGATTTAGCAAATCTTGTTAAGAAGGTGTTGTTAAAAAGGTGTTGTTAAAAAGGTGTTGTTAAGAAGGCGTTGTTAAGAAGGTGTTGCCGAGATTTTTTAAATCTTCAGGACGATCAATGTCCGTGAGTTCTGGCAAGTAACTTACTCCTAATCTCAAACCCTGACAAATCTTAGTAGTTTGCTGAAACACTGCAGCAGTTCCCCACGGAATTCCCTGAAATAACTCCGGAATGAATCGTTGCATTCCAACCAAATAATATCCCCCATCCTTCGCAGGGCCTAGAACAACATCATGGAGTTGCAATCCCTCACATGCTTTAGTGAGAATTTCTGATGTTAGATCAGGACAGTCTGTACCAATGGCAATCACGGCTGAGTTTCCCTCGACAAACCCCTTTTGAAAGGCAAGAGTCAGGCGATCACCTAAGTCTCCCGACCCTTGCTGGACATAGATTAAGGCTTGTCCCAACCATGCTTGCATGAGCCTCAAGTTACTGCCTGTATAGCAAACTTCAAGTGCGACAGAGCGCAGTTGAGCAAATTGCTGCGCCGTCTTTATGGTCTTTTCAGCCATTTGACGATGCAACTGGGCCGATCCTTCTGCTCCCAAAGCAGGAATCAGGCGGGTTTTAGTCTGTCCTGGTTCAGGATAACGGGTAAAAACAATCAGGCGTTCCATTCACAAGATACATGGGTCAACTACTCAATTAGATATGTTACTATAAATAAATGTCTGGACGCATAGCTCAGTTGGTTAGAGCACTACGTTGACATCGTAGGGGTCGGTGGTTCGAGTCCACTTGTGTCCATATTTCTGGCACTGTTACAGTGTAGAGCTTTCAAACTTCAGGGTATGATATGCCGGAGCTTTGCCTGACCGCCATGTCTTCTCACGGATGGCTCAGTATGGAATCATTAAGTCGCAAATTTATTTCACAGCTATCTGCGACACAGAGCCGAACTACCCCAATGCCCAAAATCCAACTGACAGTTAAAAACCAACAACCCATTGCTTTGGCTCTTTAATTGCTTCTTAATTGCTTCCCGTCTGTCACTGGACTCAGCGATTTGTAAAACAAGCAGCACAAGGATTATTTAAAGCCTCAACTCGCTGTAGAGTAAAAGAGAATGCTAGACCTACAACTTAGTCTGTAACCTAATCTGTGAACTTTCAATCCGTCATTGCAACCCTGAATCAGTTTTGGAGCCAACGCGGCTGTTTAATTGCCCAACCCTACGATACAGAAAAGGGGGCGGGAACCATGAGTCCTCACACGTTTTTGCGAGCAATTGGCCCTGAACCCTGGTCGGTGGCCTATGTGGAACCTTGTCGCCGTCCCACGGATGGCCGCTACGGAGAAAACCCCAACCGTTTTCAGCACTACTATCAATACCAGGTGTTGATCAAGCCATCACCGGACAATATTCAGGATATGTATTTGGAGTCCCTCCGAACCCTGGGGATTCAGCCCGAGGATCATGATGTGCGCTTCGTGGAAGATAACTGGGAGTCCCCGACATTGGGAGCTTGGGGAGTGGGTTGGGAAGTGTGGCTCGATGGCATGGAAATTACCCAGTTTACCTACTTTCAGCAATGCGGCGGGATTGATTGCCGCCCGGTCTCGATTGAGATTACCTACGGTTTAGAGCGGTTGGCAATGTACCTACAGAACGTGGACGCAATTCCAAAAATCGCCTGGACGGATACCTTGAATTATGGGGATGTTCATCTTCAGGGGGAAATTGAACAGTGTACTTATAACTTTGAAGCCTCGAATCCAGAGTTCTTGTTTACTTTATTCGGGCTGTATGAACAGGAAGCAGAACAGTTGGTCAGCAAAGGTTTGGTGCTTCCCAGTTTGGATTATGTGCTGAAATGCTCCCATACGTTTAACCTATTGGATGCGCGGGGAGTGATCGCAGTCACAGAACGAACTCGGTATATTGGCCGGATTCGAACCCTGGCCCGCAAGGTGGCTCAACGCTATTTGGAACAGCGGCAAACCTTGGAGTTTCCTCTGTTAGTAACGAATGCGGGGATCGATGTAGGCGTTTAACACGTCAATGGTAATACTTGCGATTACAACGATCACGGCAAAAAACACCATAATGCCTTGAACGGTGGGGTAATCACGCAGGTTGATCGCCTCATATAAACGATTGGCTAAACCGGGCCAGGAAAACGTGACTTCTGTCAAAATTGCCCCCCCCAGCAACGCCGCAAAGGTTAGCCCCATCACCGTAATCACAGGAATCAAGGCATTCTTCAAGGCATGGTGGGTGACAATCTGCAACTCTGGAATCCCCCTAGCTCTGGCCGCTTCTACATAGTCTGCTTGCAGAGTTTGACGTAAATTTACCCGGACAATGCGTTCAAAAATACCACTGAGCAAAATTCCCAAGGTTAGACTGGGTAGCACCAGATAATACAAAGCGGTGAAAAATTGCCCGAGATTTCCCCTCAACAAGCTATCCAGGGTATACAGTCCCGTGAATCCTTCCGGAGTCGGCAGACTCAAAGGAAATCGGGTTCCCAGGGGAAACCACCCCAGTTGCACAGCAAAAATCAACTGAAGAATCATCCCCGCCCAAAACGCAGGCACTGCATAGGTAATGATCCCAAATAAACGCCCACAGGTATCCCAAATCGTATTTGGGTGAGTCGCGGCAATTGCTCCAACCGTCACTCCAACCAATAAAGCGATCGCCAAACTGCACACCGCCAGTTCTGCCGTGGCTGGAAAGTAACTTTGAATAATTTGCCAGACGGACTCGCCCCGACTGGTGAGGGACGTGCCCAGATCAAGCTGGAGGAGGTTACCCATGTAGTTCAAATATTGCTGCAACAGGGAAGTATCTAAACCCAGTTGCGATCGCAGGGCCTCCTTGGCTTCGACCGGAGCGCGGGGGCCAAGAATTGCATCGACTGGATCACCCGGCGTGGCCCGGAGCAGCAAAAATACCAAGGTTGTAATTGTCCACACCATCAGTGGAGCCAAGAGCAAGCGAGTTAAAACATAGTATTGCAGCGCTTTGGAACGGGACATTAGATCGGGACTAGGGATTAAGAGCTTACTCTACCTCATGAAGAGAACAAACACAAAAAGAGCCTACAAAGTAAGCTCCTGCACGTAGCATTGTTCCCGAAATTGAGGTTCAAATAAGAGGTTCAAATAAGAGGAGGGGGCGCTGTTCCTGCATAAGGGTGAGCCCCAAACCCCTCTACTTGACCAAAATTGAAATTGCCATAGCCTCAATTAACCTGAGAACTTAAAGCTGAAGACTTAGACTTTTGTTTTCTTTTTCTTGTCCAATTCTTTTTTAAATAATCCACCAAAACCCAAAGCCATACCCGTTCCAAGAATTGTTAAAGGCTCAGGGACTGCTTCAACTTCAATCGACTTTAAAATGTAATCGTCATTACTCCCAGCAACAGAAAAGGAAACCAGCGTTCCTGTTCTCAAGCCTGCATCAAGAGCAGTGAAGTCAAAGGTACCTACTCCCGTGTCAAAAAAGTTACCACCAGGAATATCCTCTGACAAAAACAAACCTCCAGCATCAACCGACACCGTAAAATCATCGTTGCTACCGACTCTGGAAAACGTGGCAGAATTGATCGTGATTTTCTGATCAAACTCAAACTGAAGCCCTTCATCCAGCCCTAGCCCATCCAGTTGGAGAAACTGTAAGTCAGAAATGTCACTGGCAAGACTGGTAACGCCCAAACCATCAGGACTCTTAACCACAAAAGCGCTAGTAGTACCACCGCCTAGGGTATCCCGAAATCCTGTAACTGTCAGACCAACATCCCCAGCATTATAAGAAAAAGAGGAGTCCAACGCAGGAGAACCACCCAGATCAAAACTAAAGGAGAATGCTCCAGCAACTTCTCCTCCCCCCAGAACAGCAAGAGTCGCCCCGGTAATCGCAAGAGAGACTTGCTTCAATGTCGATATTAACGTCATGCTTTTTACCTTCAATACCTGTCAACAACCCAAAAACAACGAGAGGGAAAATCCTAATAGTGTGCAACTACGCTCGCAATTACACACAGCCTGAGAACTCAGGATTATTAGATTAATAACCACTCTACGTAGAATCTCTGAGAAATCAAGATTGCTAATCGTATGTTCATGAACTCTTTACAAAAGTCAGCACATACGTTTAAAAAATGAAGGTTGTGTAAAGGTCAGAGACGATCAGACTCACCAGACATCCTAAATTTTTGGACTCATTTTAATGATTATGAAGGATCTCGCTCTGGTGTTTTCCCTGACTTCACGCCTTTCCTGACTGGGGACGCTTGTCAGAACGATAGAAGGGGCGCTTCACCACAACTGCTGGGTAAGTCTTACCGCGAATTTCAATGTCCAGTTCTTGACCGACTTTAGCAAAATCTACCGGAACATAGGCGAGGGCGATCGCCTTCCCAAGCGTTGGAGACAGGGTGCCACTCGTTACTTCTCCAATAATTTCTCCTGCAATCTCAACTGGATAGCCATGACGGGCGATATATCGCCCCTGCATTTCTAAACCCACTAATCGTCGAGAGACTCCGGTTGCTTGTTGCTGCTCTAGAACAGTACGGCCCATAAATTCTCCCTTGCTCTCTAAATGAACCAGCCAACTGAGCCCAGCTTCGTAGGGAGTCGTCATTGCATCAATGTCTTGGCCATAGAGTGCCATCGCTGCCTCTAGTCGCAAGGTGTCCCTCGCCCCTAATCCACAAGGAGTGACCCCTGACGCTAGCAGCCTGCGCCAAAGTTCAGTGCCAACGTCCGGATCAACCATAATCTCAAATCCATCTTCCCCGGTATACCCGGTACGAGCGATAAATGCAGGCTGTCCCAGTACCTGAGTGTCAAAGTGTTCAAAAAGCTGCAAGGAAGCCAAAGTATCGGCAACAAAAGGTTGCAATTTCAGTTCGGCTTGGGGGCCTTGAACCGCCAACAAAACCTTCAACCGGGTCACATCTTCTAGCTCAACATCAGTCGCTTCAATCTGGGCTGAAATCCAAGCCTTGTCCTGGGTGCAAGTCGATGCGTTCACAATCATCACGCCTCGCTGCTGACCCGTCTGACGGTCAATTCCCTGATAGTAAAAAATAATATCGTCCAGAATACCCGCCTGATGATTCAACAAAACTGTATATTGTGCTTGACCGGGTTGTAAACAATTCAAATCTGACGGGACGAGGCGTTGTAGCGTCTCAACCAAGGTTTTGCCCCTCAACATGAATTTGCCCATGTGAGAAATGTCAAACATTCCAACATCGAGGCGCACCGCTTCATGTTCTGTGTTGATGCCTGAATACTGTACCGCCATCTCCCAGCCGGAAAAAGGAACCATCCGAGCATTTAGCTCTTGCGCGAGTGGGTAAAACGGTGTTCGAGCGAGACTATTCTCCATCGGGGTTGACTCAGCCACAGGTAATCACCAAGGTATTGTTAGTCACAGATTATTGTTAGTCGCAGATTATTGTTAGTCGCAGATACGAGGTTGTGACCAAGGTCAGATCAACCTGTCCCGATCGCAATAGTTAACCACAGGCCATCGAGGGAACTGACTGCTGTGCTCTAAGGACAATCCTATTCACTCCAAGGAATCACTAAGACATTGTAATTCTAGTCTAAAACTCTAGTCTAAAATCCCAGTCTAAAATCCCAGTCTAGATTTTGTGATTGATTCCGCTGGCCACTTTCGAATACTACCAACCCCAAGTCCCAGGGCCACCTTTAAACGGGCCAATAATAGCTTTCGTGACCCAGCCCCCGTAAAAATCTCCTGCTTGAGCTTGAACTTGTTCGCCATCAACGTAACAGGCATCCATCCGGCCGGGATAGACGGCAATATAGTCCTGAATCCCAGCAAAGTTGGGTGTGGGATTGGGATAATACCAGGCCCCATCAACAACTTGGCGATCGCCCACCAGAATTGAGCAATAAGCAGCCTGCCCCTTCCATTCACACCAAGAGGTTTTAGCGGTTGCCATTAAGTAGTCCAGTTTCACATCCTCGGGCGGAATGTAATAGGTGGGTGGATGGCTCGTTTCTAGGACTCGCTTTGCGTTGTAAGTTTCAGCAATCATGACTTGATTGAATACCACTTGGATCAGTTTGGTAGATTCTTCTAGGCGGGGAGGGCGAGGATAGTCCCAGACGGATTCTTGGCCAGGGCTGAGAGGTTTGGGATCGGGATTCAGGGTCATCTTGGAATTTCTCAAAGTAGCTCTACAGTGGTTAGCCTAGGTTAGGTTAGCTTGGCCTAACTTAGTCTAAGTGCCATCATTAATCGTAGGCCACCCCAACTCCTCTGGGAGGATGTCAAACAATCGATTATGATGATTTAAAGTTTACTGAAGGATTGTTGAATTAGCCTAGGAGTGTAAGATCAAGCCTATGGGATAGCCATCCTAGCTGTCTGCAACAGTTAACAGATGTGCATCACCCACGTAATCCTAGCGAAGAATTCTATTCTCATTCCTCAAGTTCTTTCCCAATTCTCAGCCATCCCCTAAGCTTTAACTCTCGACCCCATGAGCACTATCAAAGGTATCGATGTTTCCGATTACCAGCCAAACGTGAACTGGAAAGCCGTCGCGAGTTCCGGTATTTCCTTTGCGATCATCAAATCAACTGAGGGCGCAACCTATCAGGCCGAAGTTTTTCCCAATTACTGGAAACAAACTAAAGCGAATGGCCTCATTCGCGGAGCCTACCACTTCTTCCGAGCGGCCACGAATGTTCAAGGTCAAGTTGATAATTTCATGAAAACGGTCAAGCTCGAAGTTGGAGATTTACCGCCTGTGCTTGACGTGGAAAGCATGGATGGAGTCTCTGCTGGAGATTTATTAGATCGTATGGGCCAGTGGCTGGAAATCATTGAACGGGAAACTGGGTTTCGACCGATTGTCTATACTTACCCTGGGTTCTGGCAACAACTCAATACCTCTCGATTCTCAAATTATCCGCTTTGGATCGCTCACTACACTACCGCTACAACCCCTTTAGTCCCCTCAGGCTGGAAAGACTGGATGTTTTGGCAGTTTACCGATCGAGGAACGGTGAATGGTGTAGACGGAGGAACCGATGTTAATGTTTTTGAAGCGGTTAGTTTAGGTCAGTCCGGAACGAAGGTAGAAAAGTTTCAGGCTATTCTCAAACAGCGGGGATTTGACCCTGGGCCAGTAGATGGAGTGTTTGGCAACGGCACAAAATCTGCGGTGGTTTCCCTTCAGAAAATGAAGGGATTGGGACAAGATGGGGTTGGAGATCTGAAAACTTGGGCTGCCTTGTTGGGCAATCTAGTGGCGACTGAGGGCCCAGTTGTTCAACCTCAACCGACGGTTAAGCTGACTGAGATCTTTGCAACCTACAAGGCAACAGCGGGCCAGAATACTGCGTTGAACTGGCTGCAACAACAAGTTCCTGCTGCAACTCTGCTGGAATTTTCTCGACTTTGGCGGAACCAAACGACTCCTCAGACCCGCCCCATTCAGTTGGTGGATGTTGCCCGGTATTATCAACGGTTGCCCAACCAAGTTAAGGCATTGGATTGGTTGCAACAGCAACTTCCCAACGCGGTTGTCCTAGAGTTTGAGAAACGCTGGAAGGCAACTCCGCCGCCTCCGCCTCCCCTCAAATTAACTGAACTGTGTAAATTTTACCAAGGGCTACCTCATCAAGTCGCGGCATTACAGTGGTTGGAGGGCCAGATTCCCGCTCAAACCATGGCAGAATTTGCCAAACGGTGGCGGCAGTCTCAGTAAGCCGTTGATGTAGTTTACAAGAGTTCACGACGGTCAGAGATGAACTTTGTTAAGATAACTCAACTGATTCAACACTTGATTCAACGCCAAGTTAAAGTTTGGACGATAAATCTGGAAACGATAGATCTCAAAGTCAGGGGTGCTAAGCGCCGAACTGCAGTTTTGTAGGGTATCTAGGAGAATCCGCAGTCACGTTACCTATGGAAAACTCTTCTAGTATCACTTTACTGATGGTGATTACGGTGGTCAGCGGCATCGGGGCTCAGGTTCTAGCCGCCTACTCCAAGGTTCCCTCTATCGTTTTTTTGCTGCTGTTTGGGGTTTTGGTGGGCAATGATGGCTTTGGCTTGATTCATCCCAATCTCCTGGGCAGTATTCTAGAGGTAATTGTCTCTCTTTCAGTTGCGTTAATCTTGTTTGAGGGCGGTTTGAGTCTTGACTTGCGAGCTTTAGGCCAGGTCTCGGGGAGTATTCGAAATTTAGTCACTTTTGGAACGCTAATCACCCTGGTTGGAGGGGGCATGGCGGCCCATTGGTTGGGAGAGTTTCCCTGGCCCCTGGCGTTTCTCTATGCGTCTTTAATTGTTGTGACTGGGCCGACGGTGATCGGGCCGCTGCTCAAACAGGTTTCTGTTGATCGCAGGGTTTCGGCTTTGCTGGAGGGGGAAGGAGTACTGATTGATCCAGTTGGGGCAATTCTGGCGGTACTCGTCCTGAACGTTGTGTTAAACGGAAGTGCTGATCCTTTGAGTTTATTGCAAGATCTTTTGACCCGCCTAGGAACAGGGGTGGTGGTCGGGGGTCTGGGAGGTGCATTCCTGGGTTGGAGCCTGAACCAGAGCAAATTTCTGTCGGAAGATTTAAAAAATTTAGTCGCCCTGGCAACCCTGTGGGGGCTGTATGAATTGGCTGAACTGGGGGTGAGTGAGTCGGGACTGATGGCCACCGTTGTTTCCGGGATTGTCCTCCGCTTTGTGGGTGTGCCTGAAATCCGGCAGTTGCTGCGCTTCAAAGGGCAACTCACCATGCTGTCCGTCTCTGTTTTATTCATTTTATTGGCGGCTGACTTGTCTTTGGCCAGTATTGGAGCTTTGGGATGGGGCGGTGTATTCACTGTTGCAGCCTTAATGTGGGTGGTACGGCCTTTGAATGTTTGGCTCTGCACTTTGAACAGCAGCTTAAACTGGCGGCAGAAATTGTTTGTGGCTTGGGTTGCACCCCGTGGGATTGTTTCGGCTTCCGTGTCCTCTCTGTTCGCGATCCTGTTAACTCAGCGGGGTATTAATGGAGGAGACGCAATCAAGGCCCTGGTCTTTCTAACGATTATCATGACAGTGGTCATTCAGAGCCTGACCGCTCGCGGGATGGCGAATATTTTGGGGATTACGTCCAGCGCTGCAACTGGAGCTGTAATTGTGGGCTCAAACCCCGTCAGTCGTCTGATTGGTCGCTTGTTTCAAGAACGGGGGGAATCTGTTGTGATCATTGATACCAACCCAGAAGCTTGCGAACTGGCTCGGCAAGATGGACTTCGGGTTTACCAAAGTAGTGC
The DNA here is from genome assembly GCA_051652765.1 of Microcoleaceae cyanobacterium. Classification (GTDB taxonomy): domain Bacteria; phylum Cyanobacteriota; class Cyanobacteriia; order Cyanobacteriales; family Microcoleaceae; genus JBHJGO01. Next base: position 19,529 of record JBOFUV010000047.1, read on the forward strand.
CTTGGATACCAGCATTCTAGAAGAGGCTGGATTGCAGTCTATGGGTACTTTTCTCTCTGTCACCTCCAACGGCGAAGTCAACCTAGTACTCTCAGAGCGGGCGGCTGAGGAGTTCAAACCGCCCCGAGTGCTGGCCATTTATCCCCGCGATCCTCAGGCAAAGACAACTGCAACGGAAAAGGTACAACAAGCCTTTGTTCCGGACTTGTCCCTGAAGAAATGGAATGACTATCTCAATTCCCAAGAAGTCAAGCTGGGGGAGACGATTCTGAAACAACCTGGTTTAGAATTTCAACGATCCCATTTGCAGGCCCTGATTCGGTCTGAAGAGTTGATGCCGCTGTTGCTAGAACGACAAGGCAATCTACAAGTGATTCCAGCAACAGAAACCTGGCAGTTGGGCGATCGCATTATTTACTTGCTCCATGATCCCAAGCCCAAGCTGCTCAAACGGCTTTCTGGCTCCCAAACCTCAACCTTGACCCTGGAAAAACATCCGATCGTTGAAGAAGTCCCCATTCCAATTCCCACCCCCCGAGAAACCCCTCAGACCGTTCCAGCCAAGTTTCCTCAAGAACCAACCCAAGCGTAATCATAGACTCTAGAAAACTTTTGGTTTGGAGCGTTTTCAAGACAGCCGAGCGCTATACTATTGAAAGCAAATGCGTTCAAGAAATCTTTACGAAGTTATAGCTTTAAATCCTTAATTAATTGGGATTAAGCGCTCAGGTGTAAAGGAGTTTCTTACTTTGAATATCACTTTGAACATCATATTAAAGCAGGCTCCATGAATTCAGGAATCGATTTACAGGGAAGCTTTATTCAGATTTTGACTGACCTTGGAATTCCACCTGGCGCAGCCAAGACCCTTTGGATGCCCTTGCCGATGGTACTGATGTTAGTCGCAGCAACGGTTGGAGTATTAGGATCAGTTTGGCTAGAGCGGAAGATTTCTGCAGCGGCTCAGCAACGGATCGGCCCAGAATTTATTGGCCCCCTTGGCATTTTGGCTCCTGTCGCTGATGGCTTAAAGCTACTGTTCAAAGAGGATATTGTTCCAAATCAAGCGGATGCTCTCCTGTTTACGTTGGGGCCAATTATTGTAGCCATTCCCGTATTTTTGTCCTACCTAATTGTTCCCTTCGGTCAGAATATGGTGATTGCCGACCTGGGAACTGCAGTCTTCCTCTGGATTGCCCTGTCGAGTATCCAGCCGATTGGGTTGCTGATGTCTGGCTATGCCTCGAACAACAAGTATTCTCTCCTAGGTGGGTTGCGGGCTGCTGCTCAGTCCATTAGCTATGAAATTCCTCTGACTTTGGCTGTTTTGGCTGTTGTGATGATGTCCAATAGTCTGAGCACCTTGGATATCGTGGAGCAACAGTCTGGCTATGGTATTTTGGGTTGGAATATTTGGCGACAACCTGTGGGATTTTTGGTCTTCTGGATTGCAGCGTTGGCAGAGTGCGAACGTTTACCGTTTGACTTGCCAGAGGCAGAAGAAGAGTTGGTGGCTGGATACCAGACGGAGTACTCAGGGATGAAGTTTGCCCTGTACTATTTGGCTTCCTACGTGAACCTGATTCTTTCAGCTCTGTTAGTCGCTGTGCTTTATTTGGGTGGATGGGAGTTTCCAATTCCTCCCGAGTGGATTGCTAAAGGGCTCGGGGTTAGTGAGACAACGCCCTGGCTTCAGGTGATTTTAGGGTCTTTGGGCATCACAATGACCATCTTCAAGGCTTACCTCTTAGTCTTCGTGGCAATCTTGCTACGCTGGACTGTTCCCCGAGTTCGGATTGATCAGCTTCTCAATCTGGGCTGGAAGTTTTTGTTGCCTGTTGCCTTGGTGAATCTATTGCTGACCGCAGGCTTAAAGTTGGCTTTCCCGGTTGCCTTTGGAGGATAAGGCACAGAGAATCTTTGAGGGTCAGCCGTTGAGGGTTAGCGTTTAAGGGTGCACCCTTGACCTTGAGAGTGCGCGTTTGAGAGTAAGCGTTTGAGAGTAAGCACTTAAAAGAGGGTATCAAAGTCTAACGTTTGAATCTTGAGCAGGAGAATCCAATGTTAAAGTTTCTGAATCAGATCACCGACTACGCAAAAGAAACCTTGCAAGCGGCCAAGTATATTGGTCAAGGTTTGTCTGTCACCTTTGATCACATGGGTCGTCGCCCGATTACCATTCAGTATCCCTATGAAAAGCTAATTCCCTCGGAACGGTTTCGAGGTCGGATTCATTTTGAGTTTGATAAGTGTATTTCCTGCGAAGTCTGTGTTCGAGTCTGTCCGATCAACTTGCCTGTTGTGGATTGGGAGTTTAACAAGGAAAGCAAAAAGAAGCAGCTCAAACACTACAGTATTGACTTTGGGGTTTGTATTTTTTGTGGGAATTGTGTGGAGTATTGCCCAACTAATTGTTTGTCGATGACAGAGGAATACGAACTAGCGGCCTATGACCGCCATGAACTCAACTATGATAGTGTTGCCCTAGGTAGACTGCCCTACAAGGTAACCGATGATCCAATGGTGACTCCAATGCGGGAATTGGGTTACTTGCCGAAGGGAGTCACCGATCCTCATACGGTGCCTCACACCGCCCGTCGAGCGGGGCTTCGTCCAGAAGAAATTCTAGAGCAGACTACCAAAAAGTCTAGTGAGAGCTAGTGAATGGAAGATCTGCAAGTTGAAGAGGATATTCTGGCGGAACATAGAGTGAAAAGCGAAAGATTACCAGCAGAAGATTAGCAAAGGACAGAAGGATAGTGAACTTAGCAGAAGGGGTTCAGATTGTATCATTCGGCTTACTGGCAATAATGGCGTTGGGCTCTGCATTAGGAGTTGTCCTATTGACCAATATTGTTTACTCCGCCTTTTTGTTGGGTGGGGTTTTTATTGGAGTGGCGGGCCTATATCTCTTGCTCAACGCAGATTTTGTTGCGGCAGCCCAAGTCTTAATTTATGTAGGCTCCGTGAATGTTTTAATTTTGTTTGGGATCATGCTTGTGAACAAACAAGAGGACTTCAAAGCTCTGCCTAATATTCAGCTCCGTCGATTGGCGACTGCTGGGGTCTGCATTGGATTGTTTTCACTCCTGGCAACCATGGTTTGGTCTACCCCTTGGCCCATTCAGCCGACGGTCATTGCCAGTGAAGGCAGCTCAATTGTGACTATTGCTCAGCATTTCTTCAGTGACTTCCTCCTGCCCTTTGAACTGGCCTCTGTGTTCTTGCTGATGGCGATGGTAGGAGCAATTGTTCTAGCCCGTCGAGATCTGATTCCTGACTTGGAGTCGGGACAGGTTGCTCAACCGCCAGTTTTAACCTTGCAGGAACGTCCCCGTGAGTTACTTGCCGTTTCTAGTGATAAAAGCCCTAATCAGCCTTAATTCTCTAGGGGTTAACGTTGAAACAAGGCTAGAATCTTGCTAAATTTAGTTCGAGCTTTCGTTAAGCAAATCTTGTTTATGCAATTGCAACTTGAATATTTTCTACTCGTCGCCGCTGCTTTATTCTGCATTGGGATTTATGGGTTAATTACCAGTCGCAATGCAGTGCGGGTTCTGATGTCGATTGAGATCCTCCTGAACGCGGTCAATCTGAACTTGATGGGCTTCTCCAATTTCTTGGATTCCAGTAGCATCAAGGGTCAAGTGTTTACTGTTTTTGTGCTAACTGTTGCAGCGGCAGAAGCTGCTGTCGGCTTGGCCATTGTATTGGCCATCTACCGAAATCGGGACACGGTAGACATGGAAGAGTTTAATCTGTTGAAGTGGTAGGTCTCGGTTCAGTCAAATGGCTGTGCTGAAGGTTAATCGTAAAGAGGTGGGCATACTCACCTCTTTACTTTAAGATTCGTCCCGGCTGTCTAAGTCAGGCAAGATGCCCAACCTGCAAAATTTCAGGTATTTTTGGGTTATTTAATTCTCATTCCTAAGGCGGTACATTAACACCTATGCTCCACCCCGCAATTTTTCCAAAACACTACGATCTTGAAGCGTTGAAGTATCTCCTGTAATCTCCTGACCAGAAACCAGATTTCGCAACAGTCGCCGCATGATTTTGCCAGAGCGGGTTTTGGGCAAATCATCGGTAAAACGAATTTCACCAGGACGGGCGATCGCGCCAATTTCTTGCACGACATGGGATTTGAGTTCTTTTTCTAGGGCTTCACTGGCTTGGTGGTCGCCTTCTAGGGTGACAAAAGCAACAATGTCTTCCCCCTTGATCTCATCCGGTTTGCCCACAACTGCCGCCTCAGCTACCGCAGGGTGGGAAACAAGAGCAGATTCAATTTCCATTGTGCCCAAACGATGCCCTGAAACACTAATCACATCATCCACCCGACCCATCACCCAGAAGTAGCCGTCTTCATCTTGATGGGCTCCATCCCCCGCAAAGTAGAGATATTCCCCACTTTCGGGTCGAATATGTTCCCAATAGGTACGGCGGAACCGATCTGGGTCGCCATAGACAGTTCGCATCATGCTGGGCCAGGGATGCTTGATGACTAAGTAGCCGCCACTGTTGTCGGTGACGGGGTTACCGTTAGCATCTACCACGTCAACAATAATTCCGGGGAAGGGCAACGTCGCTGAACCTGGTTTTGTGGGGATAGCTCCCGGTAAGGGGGTAATCATAAACCCTCCCGTTTCAGTCTGCCACCAAGTATCCACAATCGGACAACGCTCGCCACCAATAACGCGATGATACCAAATCCAGGCTTCTGGATTGATCGGTTCTCCAACGGTTCCTAAAATTCTGAGGGACGCTAAATCCCGAGCATTGGGATGATGTTCCCCCATTTTCATCAATGCCCGAATGGCTGTGGGAGCGGTGTAGAAGATGGTTACTCCATATTTTTCGATCACATCCCAGAGGCAACCGGGGTTGGAAGGTCGGGGCACTCCCTCGTACATTAACGTGGTTGCGCCATTGGATAGAGGCCCGTAGACAATGTAGCTGTGCCCGGTAATCCAGCCGACATCTGCTGTACACCAATACACGTCGGTATCCTTCAGATCAAAGGCCCATTTATTGGTGACATGGGTGTAGAGATTATAGCCTCCGGTCGTATGTACAACGCCTTTGGGTTTGCCTGTTGTGCCGCTTGTGTAGAGAATAAACAACATATCCTCGCTGTCCATCGGCTCTGCCGGACACTTGGCAGAAACCCCCTGTTGCAAGTCATGCCACCAGTGATCTCGCCCCGGTTCCATGAAAACCTTCTGTTCAGTCCGCTTGACCACCAACACATTATTAACGCTGGAGGCTCCGGTTTGGAGTGCTTGATCAACTTGTTCTTTCAGGGGCACAATAGCATCCTTGCGCCAGCCCCCATCGGCAGTGATCACCAACTTGGCTTCCGCGTCTTCCAG
>JBOFUV010000048.1:0-42234 GCA_051652765.1 Microcoleaceae cyanobacterium
AGAGAGAGAGATTGAGAGTTTTTATATTTTCTATACCTCTTTTTTTCTAAAGACCTCATTTTTTACCCCTAAAACCTAAAAATCCCTAAGTATTAATACTCAAAAACCCTTGTTTTTAGCTCTGGGGCAGTTGGGGCAAGCTTTGGGGCACTTTTGGGGCAGATTGGGGCACTTTTGGGGCAGGTTTGGGGCAGTATTGGGGCAGGTTTGGGGCAGGTGAAATGTATACAGAGAGAGAGTTTGAGAGTTTTTATATTTTCTATACCCCTTTTTTTCTAAAGACCTCCATTTTTACCTGTTTTACTTTGACTCATTGGTCAAGCTTATTTTGGTGGGAAAAATTTTTCCCACCAAAATCCCACCAAATTCTCACCAAGTCCCGTTGATTAATTCGTTCAAGCTGTTGCAAATTCAGGGCTTTACCCGTTGCATTCTCTGGTTAAATCAGATAGGGTATCTAACAGTTCTAAGGCAGGACTAACTCTCTAGTTAACGTCAAGGCACATTCAGAAAAATTTTGTTCGCCCTATGTCAGAATTTTTGGACTTTCTCAAACGTAAATATGCTTACGTTGCAGTTGGAGAATTTAAACCGGGCAGATTTAATGAAGCGGAACGTCTATTTGAGCAAGCGATCTCAACTTATACGACAGGATTTAAAGGTTCCTATTTATTGCAAGAGCCAGGAACCGACCGAGGCATCGCCATTATTTTCTGGGAAAATATTGATGATATGGATGAAAACAATACGGCAACTTACGATGCCATCCTGCAAGAAATGATGCCTCTCTTTGTAAAAGCCCCAACCACTGCATTCTATGAAGTCCAGAGTGAAGTTCACCCTAGTGAACTTCAAGATCAGACGGAAGGAACAGTTTAATCAGATCTTATGTTAACCCAGTTGTTCCTAGGCACGAGGCTCCGCATTCAGAGCAACCTATCGATTAATCTTATTGATTAGTTTCCTAAATTAATTTTCTAATAATTTCCTGAATTGATTTTTGCGGAATTCTAGCTTGATGCCTTGAGATTGATCACTGGTTACAAAAGACTGATTGCAGATAGAGGCTCGTCATCCATGTCAACTGTTTCGTTCCGGTATACCCTCCGCAAACTTGCGAAGTTCAGACATGTTCTGGGTTGGCCAAGTCGTCGTTCTCCCCATCGAATTAGCCAGTGGTTCAAATGGCTCGCTCCGGGTTTGTTGGTCAAGCGATGGTTACTTTTGAGCGCTGCTGGGGTCGTTTTGACCAGTCTGGGTATTGCCATTTGGACGGGGATGACACCTATTTTTTATGCCTTGCAACTGTCCCGTGAACTGCTAGGGTTGATTACCCGAGTCATTCCAAATTCAGTTTCGGGCCCTATCGTCTTGCTTGCTGGGCTATTGTTGATTTTTTGGGGGCAAACCCGTAGTTTGAACTCGATTACCCAAGTGTTAATGCCGGAGGGAGATGACGAATTGGTGGATCGGCTCCTAACCCATCGTCGGCTGCATCGGGGGCCAAAAGTAGTAACGGTTGGAGGGGGAACGGGCCTGTCAACTTTGCTGCGAGGCTTGAAGCAATACAGTGCTAATATCACCGCCATTGTTACGGTTGCTGATGATGGGGGGTCTTCGGGGCGTTTGCGGCGAGAGATTGGGGTGCTGCCACCGGGGGACATTCGCAATTGTTTGGCTGCTTTGGCCGATGAGGAAAAGTTGCTGACGGAATTATTCCAGTATCGGTTTCGGGCGGGAGATGGACTAACGGGCCACAGTTTTGGGAATTTGTTTCTCACAGCGATGAGCGAGGTGTCAGGAGACCTGGAACGGGCGATCGCCGCAAGTTCAAAGGTCTTGGCGATTCGGGGTCAGGTGATTCCGGCTACCCTGAGTGACGTTCATCTCTGGGCAAAAATGGCTGATGGTCGTCGGATTCAAGGGGAGTCCAGTATCACGGAGGCAAACGGAAAAATTGTCAAGATTGGCTGTATTCCTGCCAATCCTCCGGCTTTACCGAAGGCATTGCAGGCGATTGAAGAAGCCGATTTAATTATTATTGGCCCAGGAAGTTTGTATACCAGCGTTATCCCCAACTTATTGGTTCCAGAAATTGCCAAGGCGATCGCAGCCGCCGATGTCCCACGAATCTACGTTTGTAATGTGATGACCCAACCGGGAGAAACAGATAACTACACCGTGGCAGATCATATTCGCGCCATTGATGAAGCTTGTGGCTATCAGTTGTTTGATGCGGTCTTAGTGCAAGGTAAAGTCCCCATTGCTCAAGCCTTGATTCGGTATGCCCAAGAGGACTCTCATCCTGTCCTCCTGGATCGAGGTGCGGTGAAACAATTGGGACGGCGCATTGTATTGACTAATGTAATTGAAGTTGATCAGACAACGGGTTATGTTCGTCACGATTCCCGCCGCCTTGCCCAAGTTTTATTGCGGTGGTATAGCAAAGCTTGATCGAGAATAGGAATACGGCGGCAATTTTTGCATTGATACTAGGCCAAAAAATCCTGAATAACCTGGGAGAATCTCAGGAAACAGGGCAGTATAGAATATCTGAAATAAAAGATATTGAAACTGAGAATAACCCAGATACAAGTAGCGATTAGGGTTAAGTTAGTGCTGGTCAGCGCAGATAACGTTGTTTGTAACAGATACCTATGACGAATCTTGCCATGGAGATGACAGTCAAAATTATCATCAGCTATGCCTTTAGTATTTGTCAGTTATTAGCATTATTTGTGATCTTCACCGGAGCTGTTAAAGCGCTGTGGATCTATGTCCGACATTCACTATTTAGCTTGCACTCAGGCACAGCGTTTCAACGGAGCCGTTTGGAATTGGGGTATTCCTTGTCCCTGGGGTTGAGCTTTCTGGTCGGTGGGAGTATTTTGAGAACTACGATTGCGCCTAGTTGGAATGACCTGGCTCAATTAGCCGCAACCATTACAATTCGCACGCTGTTGAACTATTTTTTGCTGCAAGCGATTGATAACTCCTCACGGATTGTTTCAACGACTTTGATTCAGCAGGATCGAACGGAGACTCTGCCTCCAACCGTTGCAACCCAGGTTCAAGATGGTCAGACAATAGCAACCTAAACTCCAGTCCGTTTAAGTTTAGGTCAAAAATACTATAAGTTAGTCTAGTCTCAAAAATCCAAATGTGTTAACGGCATTCCTGAATTATAAAGTTGGCGCTGTGAAGGTGCTGAGATTGAATTGAATCATATCCCTTGTTGAAATCTGGTTAAATCCGTGACATATTTAGTGAATATCACTATAATTGACATAGTCTCGTTAAGGATCAATCCGGATGAACCCTCTTCCTGAACCCCTCTTAAAACCAGACCTGAAGACCGCAGTTGAAGACCAAGAATTGTGTCTGGCACCAGAGGATTACAGTTTGTTAACCGACCTCTATCAGCTAACAATGGCCGTTTGTTATACAGGGGAGAATCTGGATCAAGCTTGGGCAAGTTTTGAACTGTTCACTCGCAGACTGCCCAATGGCTTTGGCTACTTGATCGCCATGGGTCTTGCCCAAGCTTTGGACTACCTGGAGAAATTCTGTTTCAGTTCAGCTCAAATCCAAGCCCTGCAATCAACAGGCATTTTTTGTAACGCGCCCGAACGATTTTGGCAATTGTTGACAGAAACTCGGTTTATGGGAGATGTCTGGGCAGTTCCAGAAGGGACAGCCGTGTTTGCCAATGAACCGTTGTTACGAATCGAAGCCCCTCTCTGGCAGGCCCAACTCGTTGAAACCTACCTGCTCAACACTCTAAATTATCAAACCTTGATTGCAACTCGTGCCGCTCGATTGCGAGATGTGGCTGGAGCCCAAGCAACGTTGCTAGAGTTCGGCACACGACGAGCCTTCAGTCCCCAAGCCTCGATTTGGGCCGCCCGCGCTGCTTTGGCGGGAGGATTAGATGGCACCTCAAATGTTCTAGCAGCCTTGAAATTGGGGCGGAATCCTGTGGGCACGATGGCCCATTCATTGGTGATGGCGGTCTCAGCTCTGGAAGGCAGTGAAGATGAAGCCTTTGCCGCGTTTCATCGCTACTTTCCGGGTGCACCGCTGTTGATTGACACCTATGATACAGTTGCAGCAACCCGTCGTCTGGCAGAACAGATGGGCCTCAAGGATATTGAACTGACTGGAGTCCGTTTGGATTCTGGAGATTTGGTGCAGTTGTCCAAAACCGTGCGATCGCTCCTCCCCGATATTCCTATCTTTGCCAGTGGAGATATTGATGAATGGGAAATTGCCCGACTCAAGGCTGCCGGTGCTGAAATTGACGGCTACGGCTTGGGTACAAAACTGGTGAGCGGTTCTCCAGTCAATGGTGTATACAAACTGGTGGAAATTGCCGGTCGCCCGGTGATGAAGGAGGCGAGTGGCAAAGTGACTTACCCTGGACGCAAGCAAATTGTTCGGACGTTTAAACAAGGTCAAGTTCAATCGGATGACTTGGTGCTAATGAATCAGACATCATCTGTCAACCTCAGTCAAAGTAACGGTCAATCCGTTGAATCCATTGAACTGCTGCAACAAGTTATGCAACAGGGTCGGCGCTTACAACCGATTGAAACTCTCCACACCATTGCCCAACGAGCGGCGGGTTCCGTGGGCAGTTTGCCATCAGACTTGCGACGGCTGGATCATCCAACCGGATTGGAGATAAACATTTCACCGGAATTACAGAGATTAACATCCCAGACTCGTCACCGATTAGGATTGTAGCTCAAAGACTGTCGATCAAAGATCTGTCCCGGCTGTCTGAGTGAGCCAGGATGCCTAAACCACACTGCAAACTGCCAGAACTGAATTTTTTATGATGCAAATTGCTCTGTTTGGAACTAGTGCTGATCCACCAACATCAGGTCACCAAGCTATTTTGAGATGGCTTTCTCAAAAGTTTGATCGGGTGATTGTTTGGGCATCTGATAATCCCTTTAAATCGCATCAAACTGATTTGCAGCACCGCACAGAAATGTTAAGGGTTTTAATTGAAGAAATTCAAATCCCAAATGACAATTTAAATAGCCATGTCAACGGTAATTTAAACAGTAATTTAAACGGCAATTTAAATGGTAATTTAAATCTGAATTCAAACTATAATTTAAGCCCCAATATTTCTCTCCATCCCGAACTTGGGCATCGCTACACGATAGAAACGGTGAGAAGAGCTAGAAACTATTGGCCTGATGCAGAGTTTACCTTTGTGATTGGTTCAGACTTAATCCGACAGATCACTCAATGGTATAAAATAGAGGAGCTTTTAAGAGATGTTAATTTATTGATCGTTCCTCGACCCAATTACGAAGTGAATCTTGAGGATTTGAGTCAGCTACAGGAGCTAGGAGGAGGTGTTGCAATTGCCTCCATGATGGGTCTACCAGTTTCTTCAACAGACTATCGCAAGGCCGGTAAAGTAGATGCTTTAACTGCTCCAGTACAGGCTTATATTTGGCGAGAAGGTTTGTACAAATCTACAGTTAAGGAGTAGGGTGCATTTAGTTTAAGAGGATGACCATCGTGGAGGAATAGATGGCAGGACGTAATCAGAAAAAGGTAGCAAATCACTTTTTACAAGATTTTAAAGTTGGGGTTGATAATGTCATTTTCTCAGTAGATTCTAGCCAGAATCGGTTGCTAGTTCTATTAATCATGCGGCAGGAAGAGCCATTTCTAAACTTCTGGAGTTTGCCTGGAACTCTTGTTCGACAGGGAGAATCCTTAGAAGAAGCTGCCTATCGAATTCTTGCAGAAAAAATTCGGGCAAACAACTTATATCTAGAACAACTTTACACGTTTGGGGGGCCGGGACGTGACCCAAGAGAGGCTCCCAATAGTTATAATATTCGCTATCTTTCCGTGAGCTATTTTGCCCTAGTTCGATTTGAAGAAGCTGAACTCATTGCTGATGGAGTTACTGGAATCGCCTGGTATCCAATTGAACAAGTTCCCCAGCTTGCCTTTGATCACAATCAAATTTTGGACTATGGGTATCAACGGTTGCGCGGGAAGTTGGAGTACAGTCCAGTGGCGTTTGATGTCTTGCCAAAATTATTTACCCTAGGAGAGTTGTATCAGCTCTATACAACGATTCTGGGGGAAGGGTTTTCCGACTATTCTAACTTTCGGGCCCGTCTCCTGAAACTTGGATTCCTCTACGACACGGGCGTTAAAGCGTCTCGAGGCGCTGGAAGACCTGCCAGCTTATATCGGTTTGATCCAGAAGCCTTTGCACCTTTGAAAGATAAGCCTTTAGTATTTGTTTAATTGTTCAATGATTGTTCTTAGTGATTGTTCAATCATTGACCTCTGGCTGTTCAGGGTCTTGATACAGAGGCACGGTAAAAGTCACCGTTGAGCCTAATCCCTCTCCCAGACTGTAAAATTTGACCGTTCCGCCCATGGCTTGCACAAGTTTTTGGGAAATCACCAGCCCTAGCCCTGTTCCTCCATACTGGCGAGTGTAGCCGCTATCAACCTGAGAGAACGCTTTGAACAATCGATCTTGTTTTTCAATCGGCACTCCAATCCCGGTATCTGTTACCCGAAACTCAACTAGGCCCGGGAATTCTTGATTGTGAACCGTCATTTTTCCTCGAATAATCTCTAGACTAATGCTCACGCCGCCTTCATGGGTAAACTTAATCGCATTGCCTACCAGATTGAGCATGACTTGCAGCAACCGTTGGTAGTTGGCATAGACAATCAATTTTTCGGGGTCAAACCCCTGTTGTTGAATTGAAAAGTTCAGATCTTTCTGTTGGATTTCGGGTTTGATAAACTGTTCGACTTTCTTTAGCAATTCACTCACTTTAACCAGAACAAACTCAATATCCATTTTTCCGGCTTCAATCTTGGCGATATCCAGAACATCGTTGATCAGGTTGAGTAAGTGGAGAGCAGACTGGTGAGCCTCTTGAATAAATTCCTGTTCTTCCTCTTGATCGTCCACCATGCCATCCAGCACCAACTGGAGAGACCCAATAATCCCATTCAGGGGGGTGCGAAGTTCGTGGGAGGTATTGGCCAGAAATTCACTTTTGAGTCGAGAGAGGGCGACGGCTTCGGCTCGAGCTTCTTCCAATTTTTGATAGAGGGTGGCATGGGCGATCGCCGTGCCCACATGGGTTGCAAGTTCTCGGATGAAGTCAATTTCTGCCAGCGTCCATTGACGATAGCGATCGCATTGATGGAGCGCAATAATGGCGTTGGGTTGATCCAAGTAGGACGTGGCAACGACTAAAATAGACTGGCACTGGTAGAGCAGGGGTTTGCGGAGGAGAGACGTTTGTTCTAAGGCAACGGGCTCCAGGCTGGTCAAAGCTTGAGTCCACCCCCATTCCTGGCCAACTGACAGCTCTAATCCCAACATCATCTCAACCGATTCCTGGCGATATTCTGCAACCACTTGGGTATATTGAGAGAGTGACGGACAGTTCTCATCTAGGCGATAGGGGCAAATAATGCAGCGACTCACCCCTAAGACCTGGCCCAAACTATTCACCGTCTGTTGCCAGATTTGTTTGAGATCGAGGGTACGACGAATCTTTTGGGTAATCTGACTCAAAAGGGTCTGATAGATCTGTGAACTTGGAGGAACACTGCGACAAATCGTTCCAGCAATTTGGACGAGCATCTTTTGTTGCACGTCAAAATTAGAGGGCAAGGAGCGATAGGCAATAATCTCCTCTAACTCCAGCTCTGAGCTAGGCTCTGCCTGTTCGAGCAGCCGTCCAAACACTAAGACTTGAGTGGAATGGTCTCCTGACCGGAGAACAGGGTTAACAATGAGTTCTAGAGGAACATAATGATCTTCAAATCGAAAGGGGTAGTTAAACCGTTCAGGAGTACCACTTTCAACAACCCGTTGAATCCTTTCTAGATAGGGCTCTAGCAAAACCGGCCCAAATGTCTCACTCGCGTGCCGACCAATAATCTGCTCAGCACACAAAGAGTAGCGATCACTCCGCTGCCAATAAAACGCTAGATATCGACCAAATCCATCCTGGATAAAAACCAGATCAATGCCTAACTCTTGCCAGATATCAGCAGCCATTAAACCTGCAAACTGAAGATTTGCATTCGAGTTCATCTGCGTTTGCGACGGAGAACTGACCCCAATTGTAACAGTTGCTTAGGAATAGTTTGAGAAACTAATCGTTCCACTCCCCCCGAGGAGGAACAGGCGGATTTCGCCGCAGGGTCATTGCCAACTCATGCTCTTGACGATCTCGTCTAAGCCATTGGCGCAAGGCCGCCTCAAACACCTTGCTGGGATCATTCGTTAAGTGCTGAACTTGGTCAAGCAGGTCTGAATCAATATGAACAGAAACCTCAACCTTATTGACAGCTTGAGAAGCTAAAGCATCATCATTACCCATGGATCTGAATCCTAATCAATAAACCTACATCCTATTGGCTAGGATCTGCTTTACCTAGCCTATACCATCACCCTAGTGAAATGCTATGCCTAACTCTCTAAATAGGCCAGAAAAGCTTCAAAGGTCTTGCAGCAGCATTTTAACGCTTTCCTTATTGTACGCTCCCAAACCAATGATGTAGATCTACCGACGGAAATTTTCTTAGGGACGCTCAAAACTAGAGGGCGAACGGAAATTCAGCACAGGTTGACCGTCTAAGGCTTGACTCATAAAGTCTCGCCAAACCGGGGCAACGGTCGTTCCTCCGGTTGCATCTCCCACCAAAGGACTGTAATCATCATTTCCGATCCAGACTGCCGTTGAAAGTTGAGGGGTGTAACCCACAAACCAAACATCTCGTTCTGAAGAGGTTGTTCCGGTTTTCCCGGCTGCTGGGCGGCCAATTTGAGCCCGTGTTCCTGTGCCGTCTGAGATCACACCCCGAAGAACACTATTCAAAGATGCCACAGCCCACTGATTCAATACCAATCGAGGCTTGGGTGTATTGTCTAGCAGGATATTTCCCTGACTATCAGTCACCTGAACAATAAAAGTTGTGTCAGAATGCCACCCTTCATTGGCAAAAGTGGCATAGGCTCCTGCCATTTCCATCGGCGTAACATCGACAGAACCCAAAGGCAAGGAGATAACTGGGTCCATCGGGCTCTTAAATCCTAGAATCCGACAGATTTCGACCACTTGATTCAGCCCAACATCTTGACCAATTTTAACGGCTGGAACGTTGAGGGAATTTTCTAGCGCCGCCCGAACGCTAACTGCCCCAGAATATCCGCCCCCATAGTTTCGCGGCGAATAATACCCATACCCGTCCCGGTAGCTGACGGGACTATCATACACAGTGGAGTCGGGAGAATAGTTCCCTGAAGCAAATGCCGCATAATATACAAACGGCTTAAAAGCAGAACCGGGCTGCCGTCGAGCCTGAATCGCCCGGTTGTATTGACTGGTTTTATAATCTGCACCCCCGACCATGGCCTTGACAAAATGGGTTCGGGGATCAACCGCAGCTAGAGCAATCTGACCCTGATCCCACTCCCGGTAAAGCCCGCGATAGTAAAGGCGATCACGCCACTTGCTGACGACTTCTTCAGCACTGCGCTGAAAGTTGATATCAATGGTGGTTTGCACTCGCATCCCACCTTTGAGCACGGCATCACGGCCAAACCGTTGGGTCAACTCCTGGACTACGGCTTCAGTCACATAGGGCAATTGGCTCTGCTTGAAGGAGGTAACGCTTCCCACCTTGAGCTGTTGCTTGCGAGCCGTTGCCGCCTCCTGAGGGGTAATCCACTTCAAATATTGCAGCCGGTCTAACACAACAGACTGACGTTGTTTTGCCTTTTTGTAGTCTACAAATGGGCTATAGTTTTCAGGAGCCGGAATCATCCCGGCCATCATTGAGGCTTCTGATAGGGTTAAATCAGATGCAGATTTATTGAAGTAGCTCCGAGCAGCAGTCTCCGCTCCATAAAGGTTATGACCCCAGTAAACCTGGTTGAGGTACAACTCCAAAATCTCATCCTTGGACAAAACTTGCTCGATCCGAATTGCCATAACAGCTTCAGCCGCTTTTCGACTAATGGTGCGGCGCGGTGACAAGAACAAGTTCTTGACGAGCTGCATGGTTAGGGTTGAGCCCCCTTCTACGGTCTCACCGGTTTCCCAATTTGCCACCAAGGCGCGAATCACCCCCGTTGGATAAATGCCCTTGTGATAGTAAAAGTTGCTGTCTTCGATCGCCAGAACTGCTCTTTTAAGGTGAGGTGAAATATCGTTGAGGGAAATAACTTCTCGATTGGCCTCGTCATGCAGACTCGCTAAAGGTCTCCCCTGAATGTCATAAATGTGCGTTGTCTCAGTTGGGGCGTAACTTTGCAGAACCCGAACATCAGGGAGATTGCGAAAGCTGACTGCCAATCCCACTAGCCCGCCAGCAACTACGGAACTGGCTAACATTGTAATGCTCAGTAAGGTTCCAGCAGTGACCTTGCTGACAGATTGAACAAAGTCAAACAAACCTGACGATTGCTGTATCCGAGGCTCTTGTGGAATGGCGTTTGTTGATGACACGTTGACCTCACTCCCTCCAGAAAAATTTCTTCAAGTTACAGACTGAACGATAGAGGACTGATGTTCAAGAATCAAAAAGCTCAAGAACTCAATGTCACATCACTGAGTCATAGCATAAAACTAGGTGGTTCTGTAAGGGCAGAGGCAGGATGACTGTAGCCTGCTATCTAGCCAAAAACAGCTTATAAAACTTTTCTGTTGATGACGATACAAAAGATTCTTGGGTTGATCATGCACCAATTTGTCATAATAGGGAGCGCGGCAGACTGAAACAGTTAGCTTTAAGAATAGCGGATTTTTTGTTCACTTTACTCTGTTCAGTTGACAAAGGTGTTCCCTGAAAAGCTGCCCTCTGAAAGGTGTTCTCTGAAAGGTGTTCTTCAGGAAGAAACGATACTCAAGACTGCTTGAGTTGCTAAAATTCTGCTAAAGACGTTCTAGAGACATTCTAAAAATTACTCCAAGAAGTCCCCATTCTAGCAAGTATTGCTTCCCCCATGGCTACAGATTTGTCCCCCAAGACGGAACTAACATCCGGAATCTCACTACAAAACCATCCTAAACTGTACCGAGGCGTTAGTGAAGTCTTCCCAGAACACCCTGATTCTAAAAACCCTGATGAACACTTGGGACAGCGGATTGCCCAGAGCGATCGCCCCCTCCGAGTTAAGTTTGGGATTGATCCAACCGGGAGTGAGATTCACCTGGGTCACAGCATTGTGTTTCGGAAGCTGCGGGGATTTCAGGATGCTGGACACACAGCAGTGCTAATTATTGGTGACTTCACAGCCCAAATTGGTGATCCTACCGGAAAGTCTGAAACCCGAAAGCAGTTGACCCCGGAACAGGTAGAAGCCAATGCCCAAACCTATCTAGAACAAGTTCGGCCAATTTTAGACTTTGACACCCTTGGACGATTAGAAATTCGACGGAACTCCGAGTGGTTGTCCAAGCTGGATCTGACCCAAATTTTAGAATTGTTGGCAACCATGACCGTTGGTCAGATGTTAGCCAAGGAGGGATTTGCTGAGCGGTATGAAAAAGGCAATCCCATTTACTTACACGAATTTCTCTACCCGCTGATGCAGGGCTATGATTCTGTTGCCGTGAACGCAGACGTGGAATTGGGGGGAACGGATCAGAAATTCAATCTCGCTGTCGGTCGGGATTTACAACGACATTTTGGTCAGCCTCCCCAGTTCTGTTTGCTCATGCCAATTTTAATTGGGACAGACGGCACGCAAAAAATGTCTAAATCCCTGGGTAACTATGTGGGACTCTCTGAAGATCCCCTCAGCATGTATTCCAAACTGGAGAAGATTCCTGATGCCTTGATTAAACAATATTTTGAATTGCTGACTGATTTGCCCCTGGATCAATTACCTGAAAATCCTCGAGACAAGCAGAAGCAATTGGCCCTAGATATTGTGACTCAATATCATGGAGCGGTAGCAGCCCAAGAAGCTCAGCAAGCAGCTCTAACCCTTGTTCAAGGGGACGCTAAACAAGCCGATGCCGTGCCTGAGTTTTCCCTTGAAACCATTGAATTTCCAGCAAAGTTGTTTTATATCCTGAGTGCAACGGGCCTTTGCAAGGGCAGTAGTGATGCTCGTCGTCAGATTCAGGGTGGGGCAGTGAAGCTGGATGGCGATCGCCTCTCTGATCCAGACTTGGCCTTTGAGTCTATGGCAGTCCTTCAGGATCGAGTGTTGCAAGTTGGGAAGAAAAAGTTTGTTCGATTAGTGGCTTAATTGACCAGGAATAAATTTCCACAATAACAGGTTTCAAGCCTAGCAGGATTAAATCTGCACGATTGAAGAATGCCAGATCAGCCTGAATGAGCCTCGGGCTGAAATCACAAAACCCAACACCAATCCGACTCTTAATTTAGAGATTTAGAGATTAATTCGGAGATGTTGGGCTTCAACCTGTTAATTCAACTTGCACAGGGGCTTAACCCTGGTTCTAGGCAATCCCTGGACGGACAAAGGCTGTTTTACCTGCGTACTTGGCCTTGCTGCCCAACTCTTCCTCAATCCGCAACAATTGGTTATATTTGGACAGGCGTTCTCCTCGGCAGGGCGCACCCGTTTTCATTTGTCCAGCGCTGGTTGCAACGGCGAGATCTGCGATAAAGTCATCTGGAGTTTCCCCAGAACGGTGGCTGACCATGTAGGTATAGCCGCCTGCCTTAGAATCACTAATGGCTTCCAAGGTTTCCGTCACTGAACCAATTTGGTTGACTTTAATCAAAGAGCTGTTGCCAACACCATCGGCGATCGCCTGTTTGATGATAGTTGGATTCGTGACAAAGGCATCGTCTCCCACCAATTGCACACGACTGCCGAGTTTTGTGGTCATCTGCTTCCAGCCTTCCCAGTCTCTTTCTCCCAAACCATCTTCCAGGGAGACGATCGGAAACTGATTCAACCAGCTTTCCCACAGGTCAATCATTTCTTCAGAGCTTTTCCGGCTCTGATCAGATTTGAAGAATAGGTAGCTGCCATCTTCTCGATAAAGTTCGCTGGTGGCTGGATCAAGGGCGATCGCAATCTCATCTCCGGGCTTCAATCCGGCTTTTTCGACTGCGGCCAAGATGACTTCAATCGCTTCCACATTGGCCTTGAGGTTGGGGGCAAATCCACCTTCATCACCGACTCCAGTGCTATAGCCTTGTTGCTTGAGGATCGACTTGAGGGCATGATAAACTTCAGATCCCATTCTTAGGGCTTCCCGAAAATTTGGAGCCCCCACTGGCACAATCATAAACTCTTGAAAATCGATTACGTTATCTGCATGGGCCCCACCATTAATCACATTGAAGCAAGGAGCAGGCAGAAGACAGGCATCGCTACCCCCTAGATATTCGTAGAGGGGCTGACCCTTAGCCATTGCTGCAGCTCGAGCCACGGCCATTGAGACCCCCAGAATTGCATTGGCTCCCAGGGTCTTCTTGTACTCGGTGCCATCCAGTTCTAGCATTTTGTGATCGACAGCCTTTTGATCGGCAGCGTCCATCCCCTTAACGGCGTTGGCAATCGTAGTGTTGACATTCTCAACAGCCTTTAAGACCCCCTTGCCACTATAGCGACTGGCATCTTCATCTCGCAATTCCAGCGCTTCACGGATTCCGGTTGAGGCTCCAGACGGAACTGCTGCCCGACCCTTACTCCCATCTGCCAAAATCACATCGACTTCTACAGTTGGATTACCACGGGAGTCTAAGATTTCCCGTCCATGAATCATTTGAATAGTTGTATCCATAGCTTTGCTCCTAAGCTGTGCTCCTAATATTTACGGTTAATCAACATCAAGTAATACCCTTGATCAGGAGAGGTTACCAAACCAAGATTTAGGGGCTTGAGAGCCTATTTGATCAGTCTTGAACTGCAGCAAATAGGTCTCAAACTAGAAAACAGCGGCTTAACGGGTCAGAGATTATGCACTAGGAGAGGAAACATTATGCTTAGATAGGGTTTCCTGAAGTTGAGTTTCTTCATCCTTGGAAAGGGAAGTCTGGATCACTTTTCCGCCATAGGGAGCAACTTCTTCAAGTACCTTGTCAGGAGTGACCTTGCGAATCAGAACAAACAAAGCTGAAGTTCCGGGCTGCAATGTTTCTCCTAGCTCCTTCATGAACTTATCATCAACTCCAATATCTGTTAGAGCACCCCCTAACGCACCGCTAGCGGCACCAACAGCAGCCCCTAGTAAAGGGGACAGGAATAGGGTTCCGATCAATAATCCCCAAAACCCACCGCTGACTGCTCCGGTAGCCGGAAGATTCATTGCTTGCTTGAGTTTGATCTTGCCCTCTTTATCTTTAACGACGACAGCAGCATCTTCAAGCTCAATCAGGTGCTCTCGCTGGAGCTTGATCAAGGTCAGCCGAACTTCTTCAGCTTTGAATTCATCATCGTAAGCAATTGCAACTAAGTTACTCATGGATTTCTGTTCCTTTGAAACTTTGGACTAAAACTTTGGGCTAAAACTTTAGGCTAAAACCCTGAGCTGAAACTTTGAGACTAGGAGTTAACCCACTGGCTTACCGTAATCCCAAAAACCCTTCGAAGGATAACCCCCAAATTCTGGGGGACCTTAAATATAGTTCCCTCTGAATTTGGCTACGATGTACACATCCGTCGAGCCTAGGGGTTAAGCAGGAAATCTGTATACACAGTAGCTCAAATCTGGGGCCTAGGAAAGCGAAACTCATTCAACTGTATCAGTCATGAATATCAGTGAAAGATTACCGTTAAGTCCACATTGCAGACTTAACGGTTGCTTCGCAATCACTTATTAGTAGGGCCATGTCCAGTCCGCAACAGCTTCGTCATCCTTACCATGGGTGTGAGCATAGTTCAGGTTCTCGATGATGCTGTTCTTCATCCGTTCCTTCACATGAGCAGCGGCTGAACCCAGCTTGGGAACCCAGTTGATCACATCAATCACCAAGTTGAAACGGTCAATTTGGTTGTTGATCGCTAGTTCTAGAGGAGTATTGATGTTGCCTTCCTCTTTGTAGCCCCGAACGTGAATTCGTTCTTGGTTAGTCCGGCGGTAGGTGAGCTTGTGAATCAACCAAGGGTAGCCATGGAAGTTGAAAATGACAGGCTTGTCAGGGGTAAACAAGCTATCAAAGTCCTTATCACTCAAACCATGGGGGTGCTCACTATTAGGCATCAGCTTGAACAGATCAACCACGTTAATAAATCGGACTTTGATGTGGGGGAACTCTTCCCGCATAATCGCTGTGGCTGCCAATGCTTCCTTGGTCGGGACATCACCACAACTAGCGATGACTACATCGGGGATATCAGGTTCTACGCCTTGATCATCGTTGCTCGCCCAATCCCAAATGCCAATGCCCTTGGTGCAGTGCTTAATGGCTTCATCCATGCTGAGGTATTGCAGGTGCTTCTGCTTGTCAGCGACAATGACGTTGACGTAGTTCTTGCTCTTCAAACAGTGATTACCCACGGAGAGCAGACAGTTCACGTCTGGTGGGAAGTAAACTCGAGTTACACTCGGACTCTTGTTTGTGACTAAGTCAACAAAACCCGGATCTTGATGGCTGAATCCGTTGTGATCTT
The DNA here is from genome assembly GCA_051652765.1 of Microcoleaceae cyanobacterium. Taxonomy (GTDB): domain Bacteria; phylum Cyanobacteriota; class Cyanobacteriia; order Cyanobacteriales; family Microcoleaceae; genus JBHJGO01. The sequence continues at coordinate 15,626 of JBOFUV010000048.1, forward strand.
GCCGCCAAACGGTAGAGGACAGCAGAATATTCCAAGAGGAGATCGAAGCTCGCCAGGGCACATGTTTCTGACAGATATCCAACCACTTGGCGTGCTGGTTGAACATGGAGCCGATGACGTGGGCAAAGGCTTCATAGGTATGGAAGAATCCATGCCGCCCAGTCAACAAATAGCCTTCCATCCAGCCCACCAGGGTATGCTCGCTCAACATCTCCATGACGCGACCATCAGGAGACAGTTCGCCCCCATCCTCGTCCTCGGGCAAGTAACCCGCCAACCAAGTTTTCTTACTGACTTCGTAGATTGGGTGCAAACGGTTAGAGGCGGTTTCATCCGGGCCAAAGACTCGGAAGTTAGTCATGTTGTGCTTCATGATATCCCGCAGGAAAAAGCCCAAATACTTGGTATTCTCGGCCTCGATGCGACCGTGTCCTTGAGTATCAACCGCATAATCTCGGAAGTCTGGCATCTTCAGATCCTTCCGCAACAAACCGCCATTGGCATGGAGATTGGCGCTAATCCGGCGGTTACCGGTAGGAGATAACTCCTGGAGGTCAGGGCGGAGCTTGCCATCCTCAGTGAACAAATCCTGTGGCTTGTAGCTACGGAGCCAGTCTTCCAATAACTTCAAGTGAGATGGGTTTGTGTGCATGTCTGACATCGGCACTTGGTGCGATCGCCAGTAACCCTCTACCTTTTTCCCATCGATCTCCTTAGGTGCTGTCCAGCCCTTGGGAGTTCGGAGGATAATCATGGGCCAACGGGCGCGCTTGGCTTCTCCAGTGCGACGGGCTTCTTCCTGAATAGCGCGGATCTGGTTAACGCTGTGTTCTAGAGTTGCAGCCATCTTCTGGTGAGTGATGGAAGCGTCGTCTCCGTCTACGTGCTCCACTACATAGGGGGTGTAGCCGTAGCCCACGAACAGGCTTTCTAGTTCTTCTGGGGTAATGCGCGCCAGAATCGTTGGGTTGGCAATCTTGTAGCCATTCAGGTTGAGAATGGGCAAAACCGCACCATCCCGAATCGGATTTAAGAACTTATTGGAGTGCCAAGAAGTTGACAGCGGGCCAGTTTCGGCTTCCCCATCTCCGGCAACGCCTACCACAATCAAGTCAGGATTGTCAAAGGCTGCACCATAGGCATGGGAAATACTGTAACCCAGTTCACCCCCTTCATGGATTGAGCCAGGAGTTTCAGGAGTACAGTGACTTCCGATGTGACCAGGGAAAGAAAACTGCTTGAAGAACTTCTGCAATCCTTCTAAATCTTCACTCTTGTCTGGATAGACCTCAGAATAAGTTCCTTCCAAATAACAAGGCGCTAGCATTCCAGGAGCACCATGACCGGGCCCTGCCATCATCACAACATCTAGGTCGAGCTTCTTGATCAAACGGTTCATATGAACATAGACGAAGCTCAGCGCCGTACTTGCTCCCCAGTGACCCAACAGGCGGTACTTCACATGCTCTGCCTTGAGGGGCTCTCTCAAAAGAGGATTATCCCGCAAATAGATCATGCCTAGGGCCAAAAAGTGGCAAGCGTTCCAATAGTCATGAATCTTGCGAAGCTCATCCTCATTTAAGGGATTGGTAATCTCTGTTGGAATATTTGATGCTGCTACCATAACTCTGAATCCTGTAAGATGGGACAGTTTTTACTGAGATTCCGGTGTTATAGGATGCCCTATAAGCAATAACTTACGTAACACTTGCAACTGATCCTACAACACCTAATTACAAGCAAATCGACGGTTTCAGCCTAGCGATAAATCAGTTGTTACACAAGCCTTAATTAAAAGTCAAACCGCCCAAATTCGCAAGGTTTTCTTGTTTTCTTTAGGTTTGTTCAAAAGATAACCAAATCTTAACCAAGGTTTAAGATCTTTTTTAGAGCACAATCTCAAATAACTTGATATTTTGGTAGCGGTATTAGTTAACTATCCTTCCTTGGCATTGGTTTGTCCCCAACTGGTTTTTGCCAAGATCTATGAGTCTAACTATGAGCTTAAAGTCTATGAGTTTAAAGTCTATGAGTTTAAAACAATGAGCTTAACCCTATATTTCCTCAGGCATGGAGAAACAACTTACAGTAAAACAGGAGGATATTGCGGCGCACTTGATCCAGAGTTGACTGCTGAGGGTCTCAAGATGGCAGCACAATTTGCAAACGCTTATCGTTCTTTGGCTTGGTCTGCTGCCTTTGTCAGCCCTATGAAACGAACCATTTCCACCGCTAAACCTTTGTGTGAGGCTGTGGGGTTAGAGATGGAATTACGAGAGGGTTTGAAAGAGATTTTTTACGGAAAATGGGAAGGTGAAACCCCTGAAAGTGTCAATCAAAATCATCATGATGACTATGTGCGCTGGCTTACAGATCCAGGCTGGAACTCCCCAACGGGAGGCGAGAAAGGAGTGGATGTCTCCCGGCGTTCGTTTTTAGTGATTCAAGAAATTCAGGATCGAATTGCGAGTGGGAATGTGCTGGTTGTTTCTCACAAAGCAACCATTCGAGTCATGCTCTGTCGCCTTCTCGGGATTGATATTGGACGGTTTCGGGATCGCATTTCGATGCCCGTCAGCGGTGTAAGTGTCGTTGAAATGGGACATCATGGGCCCCTGATCCGTAGCTTGGCTGACCGTTCTCACCTTGATGAAAAGTTGCGTTCTCTAGCAGGAAATTAGATTGACAGGAACTTAAGATTTAACTTCAGGAATCGGAAAGAGTGATCAATGACTAATTGTCAAGACTAATTACTAACAGTAAATCACAGCTAACCCATAACTCTTTATGAAAATTCTGATTCTAAACGCAGGTTCCAGTTCTCAAAAAAGTTGTCTTTACACCCTAGAAGGAAACAGCTTGCCTCAGCAACATCCTGAACCCATTTGGGAGGCAACAATTGATTGGACAGCATCCCCAGAGTTTGGCCTGATGAAGGTTAAAGCGAATGAAATTAAACAAGAAATCAAACTTGACCCCGGAAAAAAATCCGACGGCATTGCCAAAATGTTAGACACTTTAGTTGAAGGGGAAACAAAAGTTTTAGCGCAGCTTTCTGAAGTTGATGTTGTTGGTCATCGAGTCGTACATGGAGGGTCAGACTATTCTGAAGCTGTTCAGATTACCCCGGACGTTAAAGCGGCAATTACTCAATTAATTTCCTTGGCTCCTAGTCATAATCCAGCTCATTTAGAGGGAATTGAAGCCATTGAAAAAACCTTGGGAAATGTACCTCAAGTGGCAGTATTTGACACGGCATTCCATAGCCAAATGCCAAAATTCACAGCGGTTTATCCAATTCCCTATGAATGGTTTGAAAAAGGAATTCGTCGCTATGGATTTCATGGAACCAGTCATAGATATTGTGCGAATCGTGGGGCTCAACTGTTGGGTAAACCCCTAGAAACGGTGCAGTTAGTCACCTGTCATTTGGGGAATGGAGCCTCTTTAGCGGCGATTCGGGGAGGGATTAGTGTGAATACAACGATGGGATTTACTCCCTTAGAGGGTTTGATGATGGGAACCCGCAGTGGATCAATTGATCCGGCAATTCCAATTTACTGGATGCGAAACTACGGGCTGACGGCGGATCAGGTTGATCATTTACTAAACAAAGAGTCTGGATTGAAAGGCATCACCGGAGTGTCAGGGGATATGCGCTACGTCACCGAAGCGATGGAAGCAGGGGATGAACAGGCAAAACTTGCTTTTGAAATGTTCATCCATCATCTGAAGACCGCCATTGGATCGATGCTAGGGAGTTTAACGGATCTAAATGCCCTCATCTTTTCAGCAGGCATTGGCGAACATTCTACTCTGGTTCGTCAGGCAGCTTGTGCAGGATTAGAATTCCTTGGTGTTAAGCTTGACCCGGAGAAAAACGAACATTCGAGCATGGACTCAGACATCGCAACGGCAGATTCCAAAGTGCGGATTCTGGTGATTCATACCGAGGAGGATTGGGCGATCGCGACAGAATGTTGGAATTTACTCCAGCGCTGAAGTTATCCAGAAAGTGTCACCCGGTTGATTCCAATAAATCCCTAGGGCAAAGTTCTAGAAACATACATTCCCAGACTAATCGCGGTTGAACGTGGCTACGGAGTTGAATTTTGGCCTGTTCTAACCGTTGTAACTGTTGAGCTGTTAGTGCATGGTGGGCTTGGTATCGCCAAGCCCGTTGCTGCAGGTAGTCCACTAGCCACTGTTGCGCTTCTATATCTAGGGATTGGCTGACCTCTCGCCCTAGTTCCAAGGCAGCTTGTAGAGTTGTGGGTAGTTGGTGGAGGCGTTGGAACAGTTCAGGGGTATCGGTAGCAATGGCCTGAAGTTGCTGCCAATGGGCGATCGCCTGTCCAGGACTGCCTTGAGCCATAGCCAAGATTTCGGGATGACGCAACACATCTTGACATTCTGAGCGTTGCAATACCTCAGCAACATCAGCTTGAGTCAGCCGATAAAACGGAATCTTGGCACAGCGAGAAACCAAGGTGGGCAGTAGGACATCAATACCGGGGGCAATCAAGATTAAAGTTGCCTGTCCAGGCTCCTCCAAAGTTTTGAGTAAGGCGTTTGCTGGAGCCTCTGTCAGGGTTTCAGCCGCTTCAATCACCACCACCAACCGTTTGGCTTCTAGGGGAGAACGGCTGAGAAATTGGCTGATTTCCCGAATTTGATCCAGGCGAATCTGGGGGGAAGACTTGCGCTTCAAGCCCGCTTCTTCCATTTCCTTGAGAGAAAACCGTTTCCCTTGATAAGCATAAGTGGGTTCTACCCAGAGTAAGTCGGGATGATTGCGGTCGAGAAGGCGCTGACGCAATTGTTGCGGTGCACCCCCCGATCTCTGAGTTGTACGAAACATCAACTCAACAAAGCAACGAGCCGTAAGACCGCGTCCGATCCCTGGGCTGCCCGCAAACAGATAGGCCGGAGCAATTCGATCCCGCTGAACCGCCTGGGTCAAGAGTTCAACCGCTTGGGGTTGACCGATCAAGTGGGCAAAGGGAGTGCTAGAGCAGTTAACGTCACTCAACGTTCCATCGCCTCAACACTTTTGGGGACTCCCGCCGTTAAAACGTCATACCCTTCCGAAGTTACGAGGACATCATCTTCGATGCGGACTCCGATGCCACGCCAGCGTTGATCCACTTCTGGCTGTCCTTCAACGGGCTTGATTTCAGGGGAAATATAAATCCCTGGTTCTACGGTTAAGACTTGACCCGGTTGTAACGGTTGGGGGTTTTCGCCCCATTGATACACACCCACATCATGGACATCTAGCCCGAGCCAATGTCCGGTTCGATGCATGTAAAAGGGCTTGTATTTTTCTTCTTTGATGATTTCTTCAATATCCCCAGTCAGTAACCCTAACGCCATCAGCCCTTCGACTAAAACCCGCACCGCAGTTTTATGAACCTGTTGATAGGGATTGCCCGGTTTGACCTGTTCAATCGCAGCAAGTTGAGCCTTTAATACTAGTTCATAGATAATTTTTTGTTCGAGGGTAAACTGACCATCCACGGGAAAAGTTCGGGTAATATCTGCGTTGTAATACTGATAGGAACATCCGGCATCAATTAACAGCAAATTTCCCGACTGTATTTGGCAATTGTTCTCGATGTAGTGCAAAATACAAGCGTTGGCTCCTGAAGCAATAATCGACGGATAGGCTGGAGTTCCGCCTTGGGAGTGGAAGATGTATTCTATTTCCGCTTGAATTTCATATTCATACCGTCCCGGCTGAGTAAATTGCCAAGCGTGATTATGGGCCTGAACTGAAATCGCTGCAGCTCGTTTCATCAGGGCCAATTCAGCTTCACTCTTGACCAATCGCAAGGGATGAAGAATTGTCCCCACATCCTGAATGGCAATAGGGCCAGTACCGTGTTTGGGATAGACTCGGATCAGTTGCTGCCAGTGTTGAATAATCTTGTTATTGAAAGATTGATCTCGACCAAAACGGTAATAAATCCGCTCAGCTTTTTGTAAGTATTGGGGTAATTTTTCGTCGAGTTCTGCAATCGGATAGACTTCATCTGCCCCATAGATTTCTTTGGCTTTTTCTACCCCAACTCGATAGCCTGACCAGGTTTCGTGTTCTAAATCTTTTGGCTGCACAAACAGGACAAATTTGTGTTCTTCATGATGGGGTGAGAACACGGCAACAGCATTAGTTTCATTAAACCCAGTTAAGTAAAAGAAATCACTATCCTGGCGAAAGGCATATTCTACGTCGTTGTGCATCACTGCCATAGGTGCACTTCTAAAAACCGCCGTGCCTGAACCGACCTTGTCCATTAACTGCTGACGGCGCTGTTGATATTCTGCAAACGTTGTCATTGAATCTGGCTAATTTTTAGTGTAGTACGTAGAAATTCTATAAAGTTTCTATAGAGTTTCTATAAAAACATTAAGGGTACGACACCGCCGTACCCTCAACAAACTTAAGGTTCAAACGTCAACCTATAGAACTGGAGCAAATCGCTCTTTTTCAGGAACTTCTGTGTATTCTGAAACAATTTGACGGAACTCTTCTCCATCTATGGTTTCTTTCTCAATTAACAAGTCAACCAAACGGTCAACAACAACTCGGTTCTCCCGCACAATCTGGCAAGCTTTTTGGTGGCAGTGTTCAGCGATCGCCCGGATTTGGCTATCAATCCGAGAGGCAATTTCATTGGAATACTCTGTGCGGGTCGCAAAGTCCCGGCCTAGAAAAACTTCACCCTGGGGAGACTCCAAAGACACAGGCCCCAAGTCGGACATCCCATAGCGAGTCACCATCTGCCGAGTCATCGTCGCTACCTGTTGCAAGTCTCCCCCGGCCCCAGTGGTTACTTCTGAATCCCCAAACACAACCTCCTCAGCCGCTCGTCCTCCCATGGCCCCAGTAATTCTGGCCAGGATTTGGGATCTGGAGATCAGGCCCTGATCTTCGTCGGGGATGAACCAAGTTAATCCTTTTGCCTGTCCCCGAGGGATCAAAGTCACTTTCTGGACAGGATCGTGATCCTTGAGCAAGGTTCCCACAATTGCATGGCCAATTTCATGATAGGCAATCAACCGCTTGCTTTTTCCATCTAACAAGGGGGTTCCTTCCATGCCTGCAACAACCCGATCCACCGCATCATCAATTTCCAACATCGTCACTGCATCCTTGCGACGGCGAGCGGTCAAAATCGCGGCTTCATTCAGCAAGTTAGCCAAGTCTGCCCCAGTGAAACCCGGAGTTCGACGGGCGATCGCCTCCAGAGACACCTCTTCAGCCAGCTTTTTGTTGCGGGCGTGGACTTCTAGGACGGCCAAACGCCCCTTAACATCTGGCGCATCAACGGTGATCTGCCGATCAAATCGCCCTGGTCGCAATAGGGCCGAGTCGAGGACATCAGGGCGGTTTGTGGCCGCAATGATAATAATTCCAGCATTCCCCTCAAACCCATCCATTTCTGTTAGCAACTGGTTGAGGGTTTGTTCCCGTTCGTCATTGCCACCGCCAATTCCGGCTCCTCGCTGACGACCGACTGCGTCGATTTCATCAATGAAAATAATGCAAGGGGCTGTTTCTTTGGCTTTTTTAAACAAATCCCGGACGCGAGATGCCCCAACACCCACAAACATTTCGACAAACTCAGAACCGGAAATACTGAAAAAAGGTACGCCAGCTTCTCCGGCGATCGCCTTGGCCAATAAGGTCTTTCCAGTTCCAGGAGGGCCAACAAGCAGGACTCCCTTCGGAATGCGAGCACCAACTGCCGTGAAGCGTTCTGGCTTTTTCAGAAACGTTACAACTTCCTCTAGCTCTTCCTTGGCTTCTTCCACCCCAGCAACATCATCGAACAAAACACCCGTCTTCGCTTCCATGGAAAACCGAGCCTTGGACTTGCCAAAGCTCATTGCCTGACCTGGCCCACCAGGAACGTTATTGGAGCGACGGAAGAGGAAGAATAATCCCGCAATTAGCAAGATCGGAAAGACTAGATTTCCCAAAAGTCCCCAAATTGCTCCGTCGTTTCGGGAAGGATGGGTATCAAAGCCAATATCAGAATTTCTCAGAAGGGCAATCAATTCTGGGGCATTGTTCGGTAAATCAACTCGCAGTCGCTGAACTTGGTCGGCCAACTGGGGATCAGTTGCCTCGACAATTGCAGTTCGACCGCCATCATAAAGGTCAACATTCGTCACCCGACCTGCATTGAGGTAGTCTAAAAAGCGACCATAGCTCATACGGGTACTTGCCGTATTCCCTCCTAACTCAGCCGTTGCTGGGGCAAAAGCCCCCTGCCAAACAAAAAAGCTAATGACCAGTGCGGGTAACGTCCAAAGTAAAACAGTTTTCCAAGAAATTTTCATAAAGTGCTTGTTGCCTCTGTGCCAGTGAACCGATGTATGGAAGAAATTGAAAAACAACGTGATTGATCTGTGATCGTCAAGGTTTCTTTCATAATTTTAACTAAATTTAACGTAGTTACTCCCTCTGAAGCAACTCCCTCTCCCAAAGACGTGATAAAGTGTCGTTTCTAGCAACGATGTATCATAGAATAATTCTGAATTAAGCAACAGGATTAGCTAGCAGGTACTGTTGAGATTGAGGAAGTTCGGCTGAAGTGACTAGAGGAAGCTTGATACTAAGTTAACTTAGTTAGTTTGGTATTGAAGAACGCTTAAGTAGGGTGAGGCTTAAAGCGGTATGCTGGAATAGTATCGAACTTGAGTAAGGCTGAACTACCTGATCAATCAAGTCTTGAGCGGCTTTGTTGATCAGTGTGGACTTTAATCACTCATCTGACAGTTTGAAGTCTCTATCAATGTTGTGGGTATAAGATGCTAGAGATCAGGCATCATAAGTTATGAGTTTACGTGAGGTAACAAGTTCTAATGCAACAGATTAATCAGCAGCCGGGACAGCCAATGCAACAGCCCGCCATCAGTCCTAATGCAGTTACAAACCGACAGACCGTTACCCCTGGAAGACGTACGATTTTAAGTGTTGATTTGGGACGAACTTCAACAAAATCCTGTGTCAGTCGTAATCCCAGTGAAGTTGTTTTTATTCCTGCGAACGTCGCTCAACTGACCGTAGAAAAAGCGCGGGGGGGCGGGTTTGAGTCTAAAAATACAGACCCTCTGTTAGACCTCTGGTTGGAGTACCGAGGCAATGGCTATGCAGTAGGTCAACTTGCTGCTGACTTTGGTGCCAACTTATTTGGAGGAGAATCTTCAGATAATCCGTCTAAAGTTGATAATGCCCTGATTAAAATTTTCGCCTGTGCTGGTTACTTCAAGCTCAGAGGCGATGTAGATGTAGTTCTGGGCTTGCCATTCTATTCCCAAGAAGAGTTTGAACGGGAGAAGGAACAGATTATCAGCTTGCTCGCTGGCCCTCATGTGCTGATGTTCAGAGGAGAGCAAATTACGATTGATATCAAAAATGTACGGGTGATGCCAGAGGGATACGGCAGTCTGATCTGGTGCGAAGCCCAGGGCAACAAAGAAATGTCTAACTTTGCTGACCTGTCAGTTGCAATTGTTGATGTAGGCCATCAAACGACAGATTTCTTGACCGTTGATCGGTTCCGGTTTGCTCGTGGGGCTTCCCAAAGTGAAGTGTTCGCGATGAATAAATTTTATGAAGAAGTGGCGAGCAAAATTGAGGGCGCAGACAGTCAATCGCTTTATCTGTTAGAAGCGGTTCACCGACCTGTGGGTCAGCGGTTTTATCGCCCCAAAGGTTCGACGAAGCCTGTTAATCTTGACGAAATTGTACCCGAGTTGCGCCGGAAATTTGCTCAAGAACTCTCAGCCCGCTTGGTGCAATGGCTGCCAGAACGAGCCACGGATGTCGTGGTCACTGGCGGTGGGGGTGAATTTTTCTGGGAAGATCTGCAACCCCTGCTGAAGCAAGCTCAACTCCGGGCTCACTTGGCTCAACCCGCCCGCACTGCCAATGCTCTAGGGCAGTATGTTTACGGAGAAGCTCAATTAGCAAAGCGTTAGACCGTTAATTCTAACCCGTGACAGTTGCGGATGACTTTGCCTGATCACGGGTTATTGGGTTAATCGCTGATATTGGGCAATTCTGGGGTAAGCAAAATAGGGTAAGCTAAAGTTTAAATAAAAGTCTAGCTTGACGCACCTAAATACCGCCATGCTTTGGTCGAATAAAAAACTAACTCAGTCAGTTACCTTCACCGAAGATGCTGCCGACCAAACGTTGATTGAGGCAATTGAAAAAGAGCTTGCCGTTACCAAGTATCAAACGTTTAGTAACCTTTGTAAGCAGGCACTCTGGCAGTTCCTAAATATTTCAGAGGGAGTCTCCTCCCCGCCTGTTCCTCGTCATAGCGATGGCTTAGAGGGGCAAATTTATCAGTTGCAACAGCAGCTTGTGCAGTTAGAGCAGAAAGTCTTGGCCGAAGAGTTGAACCGTTTCAATCAACTTCAACAACAGTTGATGCAGCTCACGCAACAAATCAATCAACTGCAAAGTACCGCCAGTCACCGACCAATTGTGCCAATTGTTCAGGCTGCTCAATCTCAACCCCCAGCCAAACAGTCAACTTTAGAAACTGCTCAGAGAAAAAGCGATCTTACTGCTAATATTGAGCATTCCGACCCAGTTCTTGCGCGTTTAAGTGCCTTGGTAGACGATTTTTAGACTTTGATGGCCAAATTAAATGATTTCTTTCGGATTGCCTGAATGGATGAAGTTCAGCGATCAGTCAATGCCCTCCGTTAACTAACCATTACAGGAGGTTGAATAATGACTAGCTCTGAAGGGATTGAGCAACGGTTTAGGCAGATAGATCAGGAGTTGAGCCAGTTGAGGCAAGGGCAATCAAATTTGACGGTTCAACTAGAGAGACTGACTCTGATCTCAGTGAACCTGGTTGAAATGTCACGGGTTCAACAAGAGGAATTGAGGATATTGAGACTACAGGCAGACCAAGACCGGGTGACATGGCAAACTGAAATTAGGCAAATATGGGAATATCTACAGAGAGACCGTCCCTACGGCAGTTCAGGCTGAGTTTAGAATCATTCCAATTGTAACCCCCCAAACGTTAAAGCTTGGGGTTTTGTTTTGAGAATTTACCCCAAATCCCAGAGCAATTCCGAAGCTAGAACTCCCTTTTTCTGCATCCAAAATGCATCCAAAACACACCCATCTTCTATTCAAGAACCCCTTATTCTCTAAGCCGATGGTGAGGATTGAACTCACGACCCTCCGATTACGAATCGAATGCTCTCCCACTGAGCTACATCGGCATAAATTATAATCTTAGCAGATGGGACTTTAAGTTGCCGATCTCAAAGACGATGTTGACGGTAAACTTGTGCAGATGCTCGGTGCAGCAACGAGTGACGATGAGCAAGGGCATCCAAGTCATCGCAGTAGCCGCCGCCAATAATTCCGGCAACAGGGTATCCTTGGCCAATACAGGTATTTAATACTTGCATCTCCCGTCGCCACAATCCAGTGTCAGTTAAGGCCAACTTACCTAGGCGATCGCCCACATGGGGATCAACCCCGGCATCGTAAAGGATCAGATCAGGCTTTACTCCTGAGAGCACATCGGGCAAGTAGTGATCCAGGGTTTGTAAGTACTCGTCATCTTCTATCCCAACGGGTAAAGGGACATCCAGGTCACTCTGTTGTTTACGAGCTGGGAAATTCGCCTCGCAGTGCATGGAAAAAGTGAAGACGCTGGGATCAGTTTGAAAAATTAACGCAGTAGCATCTCCTTGATGAACATCTAAGTCTAGAATCAGAATTTTTTCTGCCAGTCCTAACTGTTGCATCACCCGAGCAGCGATCGCTAAGTCATTAAAAATGCAAAACCCCGACCCAAAATCAGGAAAAGCATGGTGAGTTCCCCCGGCAGTATTACAAGCTAGCCCATGGGCTAAGGCTAATCTGGCAGTCAATATAGCTCCCCCCACGGCAATGCAGGTTCGATTTGCTAAGGCGAGACTCCAAGGCAAGCCAATCCGCCGCTGAGCTTTCGCATCCAAGATTCCTGCACAGTAATCCTGCACATAGTTGGGGTTGTGTACTAACTCAATCCATTCTCTAGGAGGAAGTTCTGGAGTGTGAACCTGCGATCGCTCTACAACACCATCCCGAATCAAAAGATTACACAGTAACTCGAATTTCTGCATGGGAAAACGGTGTCCCGCAGGTAAGGGAGTAACGTAATCTGGATGGTAAACAATCGGTAGATTCATATAGCAATCCTAAATTCAGTTACAGAATTAGTAAAAAAACTAAAGAGAGCTTTGGGACAAGATTTCCAAGAAGGGGCAACACCCTCTCAGCCCATTTCACAAATTGTTTAGGATTACTATAGATTGAAGAAATAACAGAAAAGAAGGGTGAAAATCACGGTAAATTGGGAATTAGCAGTTATACCCTTAAGCCTTGGGAGCAGTCATGGACGTCACAACAATTTGGCAATCTGGCAGCAACAATCCAAATAACGGAAACAATCTAGAAACGATTCGCCAATGGTGGAAAGCCCTAGGGGGGCAAGAAATTAATTGGCAGCAGCGCGCGATCTCCCAAAGCGGAGATTGCAGCAATTTGGACTGGGGGCCTATGAAGTTTGATGAAACCTTTCTACTCACCAACTCAGAATTACGCGGAATTACATTGTACTGGTACAAACCGGGAAATGCACAAGAACGCAGTATTACCCCCAGTAAGTTAGAACTGAACCAAATGCATCAACAACTCTATATTTTCCCTCAATCTCAGCCGGGAGTTGTGATTCGTATTGCAGTTCCAAAAGTAAATTATCAGAGCCTAGAACTCAACTGTTCAGAACTTTCCCTGAGCAAGGATGGGATTTTAGTATTAAGAGATGATCAACAATTACTAGAGATTAAAGTAATCCTCAGTTCAGAAAAACGAGAGCTACTTCGGAACATAATTTAAAGCAGCAATTCAAGGCATCAGTTCAAGGCAGTGTTAGTTCAAATTAGTTCAAAAAGGCATCGCTAAGATACCTTGAGAAAAATTAAAAATTGGGTAAAACATTGGGTAGTCCAACCTCGGACTATCCTAGTTATCATCGCTCATTGTAAAGTTTGATGCCTGCATCATAGAAACCTGTGTTCGCCCAAAAACCTCGCAGCAATATTAGGTGCGAGGTTTTCACCCAGGTCACTCTCCACCCTGAATCTTCAATAGCAGAAACCCACCCCCCAAGCCAACTAAAATCAGAGCAAAGCACAAAAACGCTACCGTAAAAATTTCACCAGCCATAGCCTTTAATATCCCTTCACAACAGATGAACTTGATTCTAATCTCTCACTATTGTATCTCTTAACCTGTTCATTCTCACTCCTGGTTGATCTAGACAAATTTTGTAGGTCGGAGTAAGGTGCAGCACCACTCAACAAACCTTTAACTCACATTCCGTAGGCTGATGAGTCAATCAAATCATGCCTTTGACAAGTTGCACCAAGAAATCTTAATCCCTTCAGGTGTTCAGAGGTCAGCTTGAAAGTCAACGGCTAGAGGCACTTCACTACAGCAGATCAGGATGATGGTCTTTGGAGTATCCCCATGGAATGTAGAAAATACCTAAGTATTTTTATGAGATACCCCTCACTGATGTAAAAACCGCTTTATTCCAATTGTTTAAAAAAGCACACTGTAAAAGTAGTATTACTGATAAAACTTAACACTTGTTTAATTGAGCCCAATAGGACAGTTCAATAGGTGGAACAAGACTCAAAAGTTATCCCAAATCCCTCCCCAAAATATGAGGCTGTAAGACAAATGCAGTGCTTCCAGTCTGGGGTCAATTCTGCTCCAAATTAGAATTTTTTCAAACGGACTTTCCGTAAAATCACTGAGGAGGAAAAATGGTGAAATTTGTAATTCGCAATCCAATTAGCAAAGAATTTTTTGCTAAAAGAGTAGACACTGGTAATGGCAAGCAGTCAGTTGTTTTTGCAAGTTGGCCAGGTAATGCCATGAAGTTCAAAACTGAAGGAGAAGCTAAACAGTTACTCGGTGGACTCCGGCACAGAAACCTCGAAGTCATTGAGATGCGATGCGTAGATAGTGATTTTTCTGGATTGTTTACAACTGACTTTTCCTAACGCCGCAGAAAAAGCTGAAGCAGGATTGACAAATTACTGCACAATAATTGATCAGGGTAACAACCATTCAGTAAACCCTCCAGTGAGTTGAAGATAAAATCATGACTACAGGCTACCTACTTGATCGCATTTTGTTGCAGTTCACAGAATTAACCTTACATCAAGACCTATCAGCTGCCTGTTTGGTTGGAGATCAGCTTTGGGTTGCCTCAGACGAAACCACGTCCCTAGAATGTTTGACCTATTTGGAACATCATCGGTTCTGTAACCATCAGTCCTATTCCTTGGCTGACTTCTTTGAGGGATTTAACCCAGAGGAAGGGGAAGCAGACATCGAGGGACTGGACTTTGATGGACAATACTTGTGGATCGTCGGTTCCCACAGCGCCAAACGCAAAAAGGCAAAAGGGGATGAAGGCGATCGCCTGAAGAAAGTTGAACGGGAGGGCAATCGCTATCTGCTAGCCCGAATTCCTTTGGTAGATGGGAACTTGCATCAAGTCAGCAATCAACTGAGTGCGGCTTGTCTCAAACGGAGTGGACATAGCAACCTGCTCACCGAAGCCTTGATGCAAGATGAATGGCTAGCTCCATTCCTGACTGCGGGGATTCCCGGCAAAGACAATGGACTGGATGTTGAAGGGCTAGCTGTTTATCAGGACAAAATCTTGATTGGCTTGCGGGGGCCTGTGCTCCGAGGAATTGCAATCTTCCTCGAGATTGAGGTAGAGCTGCTGGAATCCCATTCCTTGGGATTGAAGCCTTTGGGTAAAAACGGCAAGCTCTACAAAAAACATTTTGTAGATTTAGGTGGGCTGGGAATTCGAGAACTCTGCCGAGATGGAGAAGATTTACTGATCTTAGCAGGCCCATCTATGGATCTAGACGGAGCGTTGCGAGTGTTTCGCCTCCATGACGGGTTTGATCTTCCGGACAACAGTCTAACGAACCAGGAAAAAGGCAAACTAGAACGGCTGTTTGATATTCCTTTTGGAGTAGGCACGGATCGGGCTGAGGGACTAACCTTGTGTTCTGCCTTTGGTCAAGTTCCAGCCATTTTGGTGGTCTATGACATTCCTGATCCAACCCGTGAAGTTCAGCCTCAGAGTGTGTTGGCAGATATCTTTTCATTGTTATAAGGCGGAAGTAACCAGCCTTTTTTCAGTCCTAATCATAATCCAGCAATATCAAATCCAGTTTTGGAAAGCACTCCTTCGCGCAGACCTCTCCTTGCCAAGAAGAAAGGCTACAGGCGGAGGGATGTGGATGTAATGACTTTTGGTGCAGGATTTGGTCTGAGGTCTTGATGGCAACTCTTGACGCAAGGGCAAGATGACCCTGCCCTTGCCCCTCAAAGTTACTATGGCATTCTTAAGCCATTCCTAAGCTGCTTCCAAATCCATCAACTCAATTTCATCAGGGAGGTCAGTGGGTACACCATCCTGAACAAGACGCTGCATTTGTCCCTGGCGTTGAATAAAGTTCTGAGTCATGGCAAGTAAGGCATTGACTTTACGTCCGCGCCATTCATTAATCACCTTTGCCGCTTCACGGGCGGGTAGTTGTCGGTGTAATGCCTCATATAAATAGGCAGCATGACGAGTTTCATCCTGGGCAATACTCAGCATTCCTCTGCGGGTGCTAGCAGTTTGAGAATTGTGCTCCGGCAATACCTGGGCCATCCGTGCAAAATCCTTACTGGCATCTAGCTCTAAAATATAAGTGCTGCCCATGAACACAGTCCAGTTGATGGTGTCTCCTTTTAACTGCCCTTGGCTATAGCCGTTAAAGTAAGCATCAAAAAAAGGACTCCGCTGTTCGGTCGGGTTTTTCTGGGCTTGCTCGGCCAAGGTTTTTGGATCAACAGCTTGCTTGTTGTGGCGCTTGAGAGCTTGGGCAAAAATTTGTCCATGGCGGCGCTCGTCTGCTGCATGACGGGTCAATTGCTCTGCAAGCCAGGTGTCTCCTTCAGACAGGGCGCGATCGCGCATGGTTTCTAGAAAAGGAACCGACCCGGATTCTGCGAGTTGAAAGCCTGCTAGCAGGTTTGGGCGGGTTTGGGCATCCCGCATTCCACGAGCCATAATGTAAGCGCTAGCTCCACTGCCAGCAATGTGAAGAAGTTGAGTGAGAACATTCATAACAATGGTTCCAGGTCATCAAGCTTGCTACGCTTTTCAGTATGCCGACTTTTCCTGGATTTTGCATGGAGTGTGTAGGAGAGGGAATTGGTTTCCAATTCCCAGCGTTGCTTAACGGCAATATGGCCCCCCTTCGCCTCCCAATTCTTGGGGAACCAGACCATCAAAATCCCCCAAGGTTGGGGGATTCAGGGGGCAGTACTAATGGCCAATGCCGACGTATTGGAATCCTGCCGCCTCAAGTTCTTTGCGATTGAGGAAGTTACGGCCATCAATTAGAACGGCAGAATTCATCGACTTTGCCATCGAGCTATAGTCCAGAGTCTTAAACTGCTTCCAGTCAGTCACCAATACTAGAGCATCACAGCCGTCAGCAAGGCGTTCTGGATCGGTTTCTACAATCACATTAGAGAGTCCATGGCGCATTCCCGTCTGAGAAATGATCGGGTCATAGGCTTTGACCTTGGCTCCCAAACGGTTAAGCTGATCAATGATGTTGAGGGCGGGAGCATCCCGCAGGTCATCGGTGTCTGGCTTAAAGGTTAAGCCTAATAGCCCAACGGTTTTCCCTTTGAGGATCTTCAGAACTTGTTGGAGTTTCTCAATTGCCATCAGCCGTTGACGATTGTTGACTTCTACCGCAGCTTTTAATAACTGAGCTTCGTAGTTGTAGTCGTCGGCAGTGTGAATTAAAGCAGAGACATCTTTCGGGAAGCAGGAACCCCCCCAGCCAATCCCGGCTTGCAGAAACTTACTGCCAATCCGAGAATCTAGCCCAATTCCTAATGCAACTTGGGTAACGTCTGCACCCACGCGATCGCAGATATTAGCAATTTCGTTAATGAAACTAATCTTGGTTGCCAAGAAAGAGTTAGCCGCATACTTCACCATCTCAGCAGAACTGAGGTCAGTCATGACAATCGGGACGGGGGGAAGGGAAGCGTCATCACCACATTTGCGCTCAACAATAGGCGTATAGAGTTCTTGCATCATCTTCAGAGCTCTTTCACTATTGCTCCCGAGAACAATTCGGTCTGGATTGAACGTATCAGAGATGGCTGAGCCCTCCCGGAGAAATTCAGGGTTACTGACCACATCAAATTCGGCTCCGATTTCCGTTCCTGATTTACCTTCTTCTTTCAGACGTTCACAGGCTCCCTCTAAGACAATCATCCGTACCCAGTCTCCAGAACCAATGGGAACGGTAGACTTATTGACAATGACCTTGTATCCCGTCCTCAAGTTAGCCCCAATTCCCCGCGCAACTGCCTCAACGTAGCGAGTATCACTTTCCCCAGTCGCTAATGCAGGGGTACCGACTGCAATGAATAAAATTTCTCCGTGATCAACGCCTGCGCCCAAATCGGAAGTAAAGGTAAGCCGTCCCGAATCCATATTTGATTTCATCAGTTCCGATAACCCCGGTTCATAAATCGGTGATTGGCCTGATTTCATCAGCTTTACTTTCTCTTCGTTGTTATCAATACAGATAACATCATGACCGATGTGGGCCAGACAAACACCAGTTACCAAACCAACATATCCAGTTCCGATTACACAAACGCGCATAGGGATATCCTCAGATTTTCTTGACACAATTGACACGATTCGGTCAGGATCTAATCCATTCAGAGAGCTGAGCAACAGCATCACTGCATCAAATCTAACTTACTTCTTGTCCTCTTCCTGCTCAGTCTCGGCCCCATTCTATTCTTTTAAAACTGACTCTTAGAACTGACTCTCGCAACTTGGCCGCTTACCCTTCAAAGGAGACGGCTACTGAAATCATCTATCGCCAGTCTTAATCCCTTGTCCAAAGGAATTGTGGGTTCCCAATTTAGATAGTGTTTGGCACGGGTAATATCTGGCTGACGTTGTTTTGGGTCATCTTGAGGGAGGGGCTTGAACTGAATTTCAGCATCCGGGTTGATCATCAGCTGAATCTTTTGAGCCAATTCTAAAATCGTATATTCTCCAGGATTCCCTAGATTAACAGGCCCAATAAACTCTCCATTCATCAACCGCATCAGCCCTTCTACCAAGTCCGAAACGTAACAGAAACTTCGAGTCTGAGAACCATCGCCATAGACCGTCAAGGGAATTCCTCGCAGGGCTTGAACGATAAAGTTACTCACGACGCGGCCATCATTTTCCAGCATCCGGGGGCCATAAGTATTAAAAATCCGAGCGACTCGAATATCAACTCCGTTTTGGCGATGATAATCAAAGGCGAGGGTTTCTGCAACCCGCTTGCCTTCGTCATAACAACTCCGAATCCCAATCGTATTGACATTTCCCCAATACTCTTCAGTTTGAGGATGGACGGTTGGATCGCCGTAGACCTCAGAGGTTGAAGCCAACAGAATGCGTGCCCCCACCCGTTTCGCTAGCCCTAGCATATTTAAAGTTCCCATCACATTGGTTTTGATGGTTTTCACTGGATTATGCTGATAGTGGATTGGAGATGCAGGACAGGCCAAGTGGTAAACCTGATCTGCTTCGAGCCGAATGGGCTCAGTAATGTCATGACGAATCAATTCAAAGAACGGGTTGTCGATCCACTTGAGTAAGTTCCGCTTACTGCCCGTAAAAAAGTTATCCAGGCAAATCACCTCATGTCCTTGTTCCATAAGGCGATCAATCAGATGAGATCCAATAAAACCTGCGCCGCCTGTGACTAAAATTCTCATTTCTTTACCGATGAAATAGCTTGGGGAAATCACACCCTATGGATTGAAATCTAGGCGTTGCTGAATCTTAGGATGAATTCGCCCCCCGGCCCCCAATTCTGGGGGAGCTAGATTTCTCAAAGTCCCCCAAGCTTGGGGGATTTAGGGGGCGATGCAAAATTTTGTGGTTTGACAGATTCATTCCACAGTTCAGCAACACCTGAAATCTGATCTTAGGTTGCTTTAGCGGACTAGAAAATTCTAGTTCTACAGTTCTACCTTCTAGCTCCTAATCGGAAGATCAGTAAAGGAAGACAGATTTAGCCATTGCCAAAAACTCCGTCAAGAGTCATTTTGTCTATTTTACCTCCAGTCTATCTCCAGTTTGGCGTAAGCGTCTGGCTCAAAACTCTGGAACTGCGGTAGTATCGCCTTTGTTTTTAAGGGTTTTGAAGTAAGTCTGGAAGATCTGCTTTGCGACGGGAAGCGCTGATTCGGCCCCATAGCCGCCATTCTCAACAACGACGGCCAGACCAATCTCTGGATCTTGGGCTGGGCCAAAGCCAACGTAGAGGGAGTGAGATTCTTGCGACAACACTTCAGAAGTTCCGGTCTTGCCCCCGGTCAAAGGAATGGAACCATCGTTCAAACCCTGGGCTGTACCATATTGAACGACATCGACTAGACCATCGCGAATAACACCAACCATTTCAGGCGTTAGCCCTGTTGCGGTCGGTTTGGTGGCTGGAGTATGGGTTAAGGAGGCCAAGAGGTGAGGTTTCACCCGATTTCCACCGTTGGCGATCGCCGACACCATGACCGCTAGTTCTAGAGGAGTAGCCAGCAAGGCTCCCTGACCAATGGCCATGGTTACCGTGTCCCCTGAATACCACAGCTCATCGTAAAGTTTCTCTTTCTTGGCGGGGGTGAGCACGAATCCCGAACCCCCTTCTGTCAGGCGGAGCAATTTTAAATCGGTATTGCCAATCCCTAAACGACTTGCCCACCGAGCCAGCTCATCTGGGCCAATCTCTAATCCGAGTTGATAGAAAAAGGTATTGCTGCTAAAGGCAAGGGCTTCCCGAAAGCCAAGCACCCCATAGCCATGGCCACTATTCTCATGAAATTCTAGGTTCCCAACTAGTATCGATGCAGAGGTTGCGATCGCATCCCCAGGAGCAAACTTTTTTGAACCCATGCCAGCAGCAGCGGATACAATCTTGAAGGTGCTACCGGGTGGATATCCTTGGAGAGTGCGATTGAGAAAGGGCTTGTCTTCATTTTGCAAGCTTTGCCACTGCTCATCCGTTAAGGGCTTGGTAAATAGATTGAGGTCAAACCGAGGGCTGCTTGCCATGGTCAGCACCTCTCCCGTTTTGACCTTGAGGACAACAACTGCTCCCCGACGAGTCCCCAGAGCTTTCTCTGCTGCCTGTTGCAACGGTAAATCCAAGGTTAACTGGACTGGAGAGCCAGATCTTGATTCTTTTTCCCCTAGCAATCGTAGCTCTTCATTCTGGGCATTAATTTCAACAATGCGGGAACCCCATACTCCGGCCAGTTCTTTGTTTGCTCCAGCTTCAACGCCAAGCTGTCCGACGATCATTCCCATCGGGTACTCTGAGTTGGCTTCAAGGTCGGCTTGGGTGGCTTCACCAATATAACCAATCACCTGAGCGGCTAAATCGCGCTTGGGATAGTAACGATTGGATTCATTGCGGACTTCTATGCCTGGAATCTCCCCAGACTTTTCCCCAATCCAGATAAATGCTTCTGGCGTAATCTGACGGCTGACGCGGATGGGAGTAGCGGATTTGTAACTGACTTGCTCTAGCTTGGCCAAAATGCTTTGAACGGGTATATTTAGCACTTTGCTCAACTGGGGTGCAATCACTCGCCATTGTGATTCAGTCTGTTCCTTCGGCCAGAGATAAACTGATCGAGTCATTCTATTTGCGGCTAGGGGTTGATTGTTGCGATCGCGAATCTCCCCTCGGTTGGCGGGAATGGGGACGAGTCGCACACGATTTTCCTCTGCCCGTTGCCTGTTTTCTCCGCCCTGAATCAGTTGTAACTGGGCCAAACGATGAACGTGGAGACCCATGGCTGTCGTCGCCAACACCATCATTAGAAAAGCTCGATAGACTAGGTTGGGCCTTGCTGGAATAGATTGACCTAAGCTGATCTGAGCTTGTTTGATAGATCGTTCTTCAGAGTCAAATGACAGTTGGCGTACCATGGCGTTCTACAGGAGTGGACAATTTGTCCAGGAAAATTCCCTTCAGATTGTAAACTAATCGTTCCCCAAGCACCAAGATAGTAAAGCCCCAAACAGGGCTAACCATAGCCAATTGGGCCAATGTACTAGGATTAACCAGTTTAAAGGCTGAAGCATTAGATTAACTAGAAGAATGCTGACCAATAGACCAATCAGCGTTAGAATACCGTTTCCCATCCCTCACCCATAGCTTCTTGCATAATCTAGGTTGGTAATCGCATTCAGCGTCGCTCATCATCTACTATAAATATTTATATGGCAATCACTAGTGATTTGTGAGATTGATTTGTGAGATTGATTTGTGAGATTGATTTGTGGAATGTTTTCAAGTGCAAGCTTCTAGTCTGCGCGGGCGAGATGCCAACCCGATATTTGTGCTTCCAGTCAGATTGCCACATCACTAGCTCAACCCGTTTATCGGAAAGAGCTTGAGTTCAGGATTTTGGTACATAGTTGTGTTTAAAACCCTCCAGACTGACTTTCAAATCATCTTCGAACGAGATCCAGCAGCGCGCAATTGGTTGGAAGTTATCTTTTGCTACCCTGGGCTCCAGGCCCTAGTGTTTCATCGGGTTGCCCATGGCCTCTATCATTTGAAGCTTCCTTTTATTCCCCGTTTCATTTCCCATATTGCTCGTTTTTGTACGGGAGTTGAGATTCATCCAGGAGCAACGCTGGGGTCAGGAATTTTTATTGATCATGGGATGGGGGTTGTGATCGGAGAAACTGCGATTGTGGGTGACTATTGCCTGATTTACCAGGGCGTTACCCTAGGAGGTACAGGCAAGGAGAGTGGAAAGCGCCACCCAACGTTAGGTGAAAATGTTGTGGTAGGGGCAGGGGCAAAGGTGTTGGGGAATATTGAGATTGGGAGTAACGTTAGGATTGGAGCAGGGTCAGTGGTGTTGCGAAATGTGCCCCCTAACTGTACTGTTGTTGGCGTTCCGGGTCGTGTTGTCTATCGCTCTGGCGTGCGAGTAAATCCGCTAGAACATGCAAGTTTACCGGATTCTGAAGCAGTGGCGATTCGGGTGTTGGTAGACCGAATTGAAGGGTTAGAACAGCAAGTCAAACTCCTGAAGCAATTGATCACGGTTCAACCTAATGAACCGGTTGAGTGCCTGGTAAGTGCTGAGGTTGCTAGCTGTTGCAATCTTCAGGACAGGGCGATCGCAGAATTTCTAGATGGATCTGGCATCTAGCAGATTAATTTGCCCAAATCCTGGCCCAAGACTAAGGGCGGGGTTAGACACTCCGTTATGTTAAGAAACTTGGCCAAACATGAATCTTAGTTGCAATTTTTAGAGAATCTCTTAACCCCTTTAATCCGAATGCTAGGGTTAAATACACGACAAATGTCTGTTTAACAAGCTGATTCTGGATTTAACTAATGTATAAAAGACGTTCACAGCGAGATCCCTTAGTAGTTGTAGTGATTGGTGCTTTGGGAGCAGGGATTGCAACCTCCTTTGCCGTAGGCCAAGGTCAAGATCCTTTGGTTGCCCTGGGGATTACTGTATTTGCGGCGTTGCTGGTTTTACTGTGTGATCGCCTAGGATTAGTCTGAGTCTCAGCAACTAGGAAAGCAACTCCTATAACTGTATGTAACAAACAAATCAATTCAGCAATCTCAGATTGACTATCTGAGATACTTTATAAAAGTCCGCACAGGCTGATGGCCTATGCGGACAAGATGCCCACTCCACGTTCATGATTCACCCCAAATCGCTATAGAATAAAGCTATAACAAGTTGAGAACCAAAGTTTTTGACTTGTTGCATTTTGCCACCTCTTCAATGAAAAGATAACGCTGAGATTATGATGGATTCCTACGCTTATCTGCATCTATCACTGAACCACAACTCTGCTGTTCAAGGAGAAGAAAAAGTCCGAGTAGCAGTGGATTGGAAGATGCTATCCAGTCAGGCATTTCAGGGCTTTTTGTCTATTGCCGTTGTTCTAACGGTGTTCAACAGCATAGCTCAATCTGCTGATGCCTTAGTTCAACAAGGGAGCGTTGGTTCAGAGGTGAGGGCAGTTCAGCAAGCCTTGCAGGCAAGAGGGTATTTTTCGGCGAATATCACAGGTTACTTTGGCCCTCTCACTACAGATGCCATTTTACGCTTCCAAAGGGATGCTGGCTTACAGCAGGATGGCATTGCTGGCCCTCGAACCCTGGTTGCCTTAGGATTGGTCATATCAAATCCGTCAAATCCCACTGTCCCAGCACGAGATTTAGTGGGTCTGGGGGTTGGAGATCGAGGCCCTGGGGTAAGTGACTTGCAGGGGCGATTGCGACAGTTTGGCTACTTCACGGCCAATCCAACGGGTTACTTTGGGCAGATTACTCGGGATGCGGTAGTTCGCTTCCAACGGGCAAATAGGTTACAAGCAACGGGCCTAGTGACCGAAGAAACCCTGGCAGCACTAAACTTTCGATCCGTGAGCCAGTTCCCATCACCGAGGCCGATCCCAACTGTGGGCCTAACGGTTCTAAAGTTTGGAGACTTTGGAGGGGAGGTTGGGGTTCTGCAGCAACAGTTGCAACGATTAGGCTACTACAGTGGACTGATTAATAATTATTTTGATGCGGATACTGAGTTTGCTGTGATTCGATTCCAGCGAGATTATCGGATTCAACCTACGGGCCAAGTTGGGACAACCACCCAAGCCTTACTCAGCCGTTCAACTACGGTGATTACAACCCGACCCGTGACTCTGCCCGCTAGACCCCCAGTGACAACCTTGCCAGCCAGACCTCCGATTCAAGTCAATCCCCTGAACAATAATGTTTTGAGCTTGGGAGATCAAGGTGTGGCTGTGGGTGTATTGCAACAGCGTCTTCAAGCCCTAGGGTATTACACGGGTTCGGTGAGCAATATTTATGACTTGACAACCCGGCGAGCGGTGATGAGTTTCCAGAGAGACTATGGCATTACTCAGACTGGTCAGGTAGGGGTCACCACCCAAACCCATTTGGTTCGGGCTGTTCCTCCCCTACAGTCCGTGTCCACCCCTCGTAACGCCTTGAGCTTGGGCTCTGCGGGAGAAGACGTTCGGCAGTTACAGCAACAACTTCGAGCCTCAAATTACTACAGCGGCCCAATTACTGGATTTTATGATCGGGCAACTCAGGTTGCTGTTGTGCGTTTCCAGCGAGCGCAAGGGATTACCGCAACCGGAGTGACTGGCCCAACAACTCGAACCTATTTATCGAGTGCTCAGTTCACGCCAACTCCAATTTCGGCAGTTTCCTCAAATTCTCTGAGTCTGTCTTCTCAGAGTATTCAAGACATTCAAGAGCGCTTACGAACTCAAGGACTCTACTATGGGCCAATTGATGGAGAGTACAACGAGCGAACCCAGCAGGCGATCGCCCGCGCAAGAGATCTCTATGGCGTTAGTGCAGAGACGATTTTATTCGGCGGACTTTAGCAGAACGAAAGTCAAGCCTCTTAGTCCTATTCAACAAAGTGTGGGCCAAACAAGCCCACACAAACCAATCAATTAATCTCAGAACTCTAAGTTGAAGATCCAGGAATGGTCTCAGGTTGAGGCATTTCAGCTTGGGGTTCTTCAATGCTTAGGTCTTCAATATTTAAATGGGTGGCGATCGCCTGAGAGCATGTCCAGTTCGTTGAGATCATCGAAGGCCATCCCATCCTTAGCGCTTCATAACAAACGGTATGAATGGTCATCTGACAATCAAGCAAATGCGATCCAGACTTCTCCGCTTGCTTCATGCCAATTTTTGAGATGGAATCATTAGTAAACTCAATGGTCTTATTGCACTGAACGCAGACCAAATGATGATGATGGTGCGGAAAAGGTTGATTAATCTCGTAGTGCTTATGACCCTCTGCCAACTCCAACTCTCGCAGGATTCCCATCCGAGCCATGAGCTTAAGGGTTCGATAAATTGTAGACAGGCTAATTGCCTCTTCCCGGCTTTTGAGCAAATTGTACAAGTCTTCCGCACTCAGGTGATTGCCCCGAGGCAGATTTTGAAAGATATGGAGGATCGTCTCCCGTTGTGGGGTTAAGCGCCAACCTCGATTATTCAGTTCGGACTTAAAGGAGCCAGCCGTATAGAGTGCCATGATTCATTTCTCAAGAACTCCTGAATACTGACAATCATATCTGATTAGAGCCATGTTGTCAAAAAAGAAACTTATTGAGAATCAATTATTGATATCAAATTTGTTCAGTAGAAATTCGTGCAGTAGAGAAATCTAGGGCTCTCTTTCCCAGACTCTACACTTGATTCATTGCTCTAACTTTTCTCGCCCTTGATGAACGAGATTGTACAAATGTTCTGGCAGCCAGTGGTCATACTGGGGATAAACCGGAAGTCGGGGCATCAGTCCCCATCCGTGGGCCTTGAGATAGGCTTGAAGGGTCAGGTTGTCCGAATGAGTATAGTCCGGGTTGACTTCATCCCAAGGGCCAATTCCGCCGAGATCCCTAGCTCCAGCGTTGAGACAGGCCAACAAAATCTCAGGGTTTGAAATCAAATTAGGGGGAATTTGCAGGGTAATAGCTTCAGGCAAAAGAGAACGGGCGATCGCTACAACCTGGGGCAACTGATTCAAATCAAATCCTTGTCCTTGCCAAACTTGACGTTGACCCGGACTATGGGGCTGTAAAATCACCTCTTGAATGTGCCCCCAGCGTTGATGAACTGCGGCAATGGTTGTCAAGGTTTCTTGCCAGTCGTTCTCAGTTTCCCCAATTCCTAAGAGCAGCCCAGTGGTGAACGGAATTCTCAGTTCTCCGGCCCATATCAGTTGTTGCAGCCGGATTTCAGGTGATTTGCTCGGGGCATGACGATGAACAGTCTCTAACAATTTAGGAGTCATCTGTTCCAGCATGAGACCCATGGACACGTTGACCTGCTTGAGTCGGGCCATTTCCTCAAGCTTCAGGGGCCCAACATTCGTATGGGGCAAGAATCCTCGAGCTAGGGCCAGTTCACAGAGCTGATAAATCCGTTCAAACCAAGGAGCCCGCTGGGGGCTATGAAGCTGAACCTCACCACTTAAGATTAAAATTTCGATAATATTCTGGTTCTCTAAAGAGTCTAAAATCCCAGCAGCTTCTGCCAGGGACAATTGGGAACCTTGACCTAGATCAACTCGGAAGTTGCAGTAGCTACAGCGATTAAAGCATTCATAGGTAGGAACGAGAGTGTAGGCGGGACTATAGGTAATAGGATGGCAAGGAATTGGATAGGGCATAATACATTAGATAAACTTATAGAGCATATGAGTAAAAGCTTTGTGATAGTTATTTACAAAGCTCAACATTCCGCTTAATATATTGATATCGGGAGGAACAAAAGCCAACCGAAGCACCTTGAAAAATCCATAGCAATCATACATACCAATGACTACAACCATTCAACAGCGTGAA
>JBOFUV010000049.1:0-21445 GCA_051652765.1 Microcoleaceae cyanobacterium
TTGTGAGGAATCTGGATCAAAATTCCGGCCCCGTCCCCCGTGTTGGCTTCACAACCACAGGCACCTCGATGATCAAGGTTCAAAAGAATCGTCAATGCCTGCTCTACAATTTCATGGGACTTTTCCCCCTTCATCTGCACAATAAAACCGACCCCACAAGCATCATGCTCAAATTGAGGATCGTAGAGCCCCTGTTTAATTGGCATTGCGTTCTGATTCATAATGAGTGACCTGAAAGTGGCAAAGAAATTGATAAAGAAATTAACAAATTACAACTCAGTTCGCTTCAGTGGGAGAACTGAGTCCTATCTATTATGGTGAATTTTCTACCCAAAAAAACTCTGGGCCACTTGATCTTAAGGAAGTCTTAGGTCTAGCTCAACAATTTTCAATCTTTTTAGATTTTGTCTGGATTTATACAGTACCTTTTTAGCAAAGTTGTCAAAGTCTTAAGCTTTAAGACTGCACAAAATAATAATTTGCTAAGAATTGTCGAGTTTTGTAGAGTATATGTTTCAAATTCTACGGTTTTTGCAAACCGTATCTAACTTTACAGTTCTCCCTTCTTAAGGATACCATGCTTGAACTAAAGATATAGACGAATCTCTTTCAGGGACTTTTAGAGTTGATCGTTAGACCCGAAACAGATCAGGACTGCCAAAAATGAGTGGATTCATAGTTTAATGTCTGCAACATTTCTCGCAGCAATGGCAAGCTCAATCCAATCACGTTGGTATGGCATCCTTCTATTTTTTCCACAAATAAGCCCCCTTTTCCTTCAATTGCAAAGCCTCCAGCACAGTTTAAGGGTTCTCCAGTTTCGACATAGGCTGCAATCTGTTGATCACTAAGATTGGCAAAGTAAACTTTAGTGATCTGACAACAGGTCAAGGTTTTTGATTGCTCAATGTCGATCAATGTATGACCTGTAAATAGTTGTCCAATCTGACCTCGCATTTTTTGCCAACGAGTCAATGCTTCCAGTTTGTCAGCAGGTTTCCCATGAACTTCTCCATCGATCACGAGTACAGAATCACACCCTAAAATCAAGGCTGATTCGGGTTGAATCCCATCAATTAAATGACTCACCAAACGCTCAGCAACCGTCTCAGCTTTACATCGAGCTAAGGTTTGCACAAGGTCTATTGGATGATCCGTTTGAATTTGTGATTCATCAAAATCACTAGGACAAATAACAGGGTTCATGCCTGCCATATTCAAGAGGCGCTTTCGGGCAGGAGAAGCCGAGGCAAGAATTAATAGTTTAGAACTTCTCGATAACATCTTGAGGTTGATTTCCTTGACTGCTGCTACTTAAAAAACATTACTCTTTTCTGTTTGAGTAATACATAGCAATCACAAATGATTTGTGAAGAGAGGGTGAAGGGGGCGTTGCCCCTTCGATTAGATAGAAAATGATGCTATGGTATCGTAAATAGTTTGTGAAAATTCGTTTAGACTTTAGCCCTATCAGGTTAGGAGAGATAAGATTGACGCAGGCAAGATGTCCGCACCACATGAGTTAAAGACGCAACGATAAGATGCTTTTGTTAACAGCTCAATTGTTAACAGAATTGTCAATGACCTAATAGTCAATCATCCGTAGATCACCCAAGTTAAACTTGGGGTTGACCCTGGGTAAATCAATACACCGAGAAAGACTTGGCAACTTGTTGTAACTGCTCGTGAATCTTTTGCCAACGGCTCTCGCTAGTGGAGATATTGAGTGTAAATAATTGACCCCGACTGACCGCAACACTGGCAATATCATGCCGAATTTGATTGGGGAGCTTTACAGCATATTCCAGCAAGTAATAGGTTTTTTCTCCAGATTCCCTGGCTTCGGCATTGACCAACTCGGCTTCCCGACCTGAACCTTCAGGAGCGATCGCATTTTTGCTCAGTTTGTAGCCAACTTCAGAAGGGGTTCCAATTTCTTCAAGGGTTTTATTGTCAGCTACGGGACTAATCACAACGCTGACATTTTCAGTTTGTTCAATCATGTCGTGAAATACAACGTCAGGGCCATTGGCAACCTTGACCTGCAGCCAACCATTAGGATAAAGAAATTCATAGCCATCTGCCGTATCTACATAGCTCTTAAAGCCGCCCCCCGTTGCAACACAACTGGCTAGCGTTAAACTGAGGAAGACCAAGCATAACATCACAATTCGTCTAAGCATAAACATTTTTCCTATATTCGCCCCTTATTTTCTCATCAAACTTACCACTCCAGCAATCTACACACCACCGTCGTTTTGTGGTAACTTAGGTGTACTCGTAATGAGTATGAGTTATTGAGTTACTGAAGGTTTATAGCAATGGTTAAACCAATGATTAAAATTGTTGGGCTCGCGGGCAGTCTGCGTTCAGAGTCCTACAGCCAACAG
The DNA here is from genome assembly GCA_051652765.1 of Microcoleaceae cyanobacterium. Lineage (GTDB taxonomy): Bacteria > Cyanobacteriota > Cyanobacteriia > Cyanobacteriales > Microcoleaceae > JBHJGO01. The sequence continues at coordinate 2,391 of JBOFUV010000049.1, forward strand.
GCTCTAGTGATTGCGGCCCAACGAGTCGAAGCTCTGGGAGCTGAAATTGAGGTGTTAGATCTGCGATCGCTGCATCTGCCATTCTGTGACGGTGGGGATGAGTATCCTGATCATCCCGATGTAGAACGGTTGCGGGAAACGGTCAAACAGGCTCAAGGATTAATCCTGTCAACCCCTGAGTATCATGGCAGTGTCAGTGGAGTCGTGAAAAATGCCCTGGATTTAATGAGTTTTGATCACTTGTCTGGCAAAGTCACAGGGTTAATCAGCGTTCTAGGCGGTCAATCCAACAGCAATGCCCTGAATGATTTGCGAATCATCATGCGATGGGTTCACGCCTGGGTAATTCCAGAACAAATTGCTATTGGTCAAGCCTGGAAAACCTTTGATGCGGAAGGGAAACTATTGGACGAAAAACTCTCTCAACGGTTCGATCAATTCGCCCAAAGCTTAGTAGAAAATACAATAAAATTACGGAGTTGATGCCTAAGTTACTCCAACATCACTCACTCAGAATCACTGACTAGGAATACCTAAACAGGAACTACAATTTTGCGCTTGAAAATCTCAACTTTTGATGGGCTAGGTCGTCGATTTTTCTCGGCGATCGCCTCAGTCTGAATCAAAAATACTTCAACTTTTGTCAGGATTGCCGAACTGTCTACCAGGATATAAAGATCAACTTCCATGATACTAATCCCTAAAGTTTAATCCCTAAAGTTTTTTGTGTGGATTTAGTTCAGAACATGCCAGAGTATCAACGACAGCTTGAGCGATGACTTCACTCCCTGTTTTATCCAGCTTTTGAGATAATCTTGGTTCATTCAAGTTCCGTCGCAGAAAATCCCAGTCTTCTTCAAAAAATTCGGCAGGCGTTAGAATTTGATGGTAGGAGTAATCCTGTAGCCCTGACAGTAATAGGGGAGACTCGGCAAACCCTTCCCGTGAAAGGGAGACAATTGGCACATCCAACCGCATTGCTTCAGCATAGGTACTAAACCCTGGTTTGGAGACCACCCGGCCACAGAGCGGCATAAAATCTACTGGGCGAATATGAGTATAGTCCGCAGATAATCCAGGGGCAGACCGCTGTTTTTTCACCTGAATTAAATTGGGTAAATCTGGGGCATTTGAATCAAATGTAATAAACGCAAAATCAGGAAACTGGGATAAGTTTTCATAGGGAATACGCGCCAAACCCAACCCGCCAAAGCTGAGTAATATGGTTTTTTCTGGAGGGGTTTCAATTTTAAAATCGGCTCGCAGTAAGTCTAAATCATAGCGGGGATCGCCTCCAGTTAACCCCACATCAACTCTTTCTGGGAAAGCGTCCATAGATTCATGCATGGGCAAACGAAATAAGCGATCGCATTGCCCAAAACACGTCCCGATCCAGTCAGCAATTTTGATAAATTCTCCACCCCAGGCACGATAAATAAAATCCCAGCCAAAGTTACCCAGCATCAAGCAAGGAACCCCTGCTGTTTTAGCAATTGTAGCTGCCAAGGGGGGAATATCTGCAATCACTAAGTCCACCCGATTTTGTTGAATGAAACTAACTTCCCCGGCAACAATAGAATGCTGATGTTGATGAATCTGTTGTACCTTTTCCAAAGTTGCATTCAAGTCCATTGTTAAGCTATCGGATTGAATGACTCCAACATCAAAAGCGCGGGGACGCAGAATAAAATCTCCTAAAATGTAGGATTCCAATAACCAACGGGGAGCAGTCGTCACCAGAATTAGCAGGCAATCGGGTAAACGTTTTTGAACTTGAGCAACAACGGATGAAGCTCGGACGACGTGACCAAAGCCATGATCGGTAATGGCAACATAAACCGTTGGTCTAGACATTGGATGAACCTATAAAGTACTTAGGATTATGAATTAAATTTTGTTCCCGAGTCAGTCTTTATGATGAATTTGATAATTAATCTGATAATTAAACAGTAACCTGAGCCGAAGTTGTTGTTGCTACGGATGCCAGTGGTTTTGAACGGACAGCGCGGAACATGCCAAATCGACAAAGCCCTGTCCCAAATGCCAGTCGCATCAGTAGAATCGTAGGAACTTCTCGCAGAGATTTAAAAAAGCCAGATAGACCAAACCGCACCAACCCATCTGGTCGAGCAATCCCTTGCCAGATGGAATCTATCCAGGAAGGCAGGGTTTGTTCTGTCCAGTCTGCGGTGATCACGCTACCCTCAACGAATCCAGTTGCCTCCAAAAGCTCCGAAAAGCCTTCAATACTTGAGAAAGCGGGATGTGACCACTGATCCAGGAGTTGCTGCATCACGGGTTTTTCCCAAGCGTTCAGAGGGGTTTGGCGATCGTCTCTCTGATTCCAATCCGCAACTACCAGTAAGCCACCGGGCTTGAGTACCCGCATTAACTCCTGGGCAAACACAGCTTTATCGGGCATGTGAGGCCCCGCTTCAATCGACCAAACGACATCGAAGCTTGCATCCGGGAAAGAAAGGGCCATCGCGTCATCCACTAGAAACTGCACCTCTAGATCGTCAGACGTTAACTGCTGGGCGCGTTCAACCTGTTGGGGACTGATCGTCACACCCGTCACCGCAAATCGATAATCCCGTGCCAAAATGCGACTGCTTCCTCCAATACCACAGCCAACATCCAACACCGTAGTACCTGGGGACAATTGATCTAAACCGCCCCATCGCACCATTTCATGAACAAAATCAGATTTGGCTACCAGAAAATCCTGCCGTTGTGGCGGTGAGCCGTAGTAACCCAAATGGATATGTTCACCCCAGTAAAACTCCAAAATCCCGTCTTCTGTCCACTGGTCATAGGAACTGGCAACAGAGTCAGAGGATTGATAGCGACGGGCTGTGATCAGATAGATGGCAATACCGATCGTTAGGAGGACGGCTAGAAGCCCAAAGGCGGATAGTAATAAATTCATGATGCTTGCTGGTAATTGCGTTAACTGGAATCAGTTCTGTTAATCCCGCTGTCAATCTATAGCGATCCTGAATCAAGCCTGAAAAAATCAGAGAGGGGTTTGGGGACGAAGTCCCTAAGAAGGGGACAACGCCCCCTTCACCCCCTTTTCATAAATCATTTGTGATTGCTATAGTACAAAAAAATCTGAACGGGAGTTTGAAGAACCTGTTCCCAAATGGGGAAAACGTCACTTCACTTCATTGAATCTTCACTCTAGGTCACAAATAATTGAGAGGATATCTAACTATAAAGTGACTGGAATTGGACATTGTTTAGATTGGACATTGTGACGAAAAGACTGAATAGATACCAGTCGATTTGAGGGAGCATCCCACAGAATAAACTTAAAGCAATCGGGCATATCCCTAATCTGCAAGGTTTTTACATTAGAGAGCAGGTGAATATTGGCATGGTGACAGGCTTCAACGTTGTAATTTGGGATTCTTTCAGAAAGATGATGAATATTGTGATAGCCAATGTCGGCAGAAAACCATTTCAAAACCAGGGGTAATTTCAAATAGCTACTGCCCTCAATCGCACCCAAAAGATAGTCCCAACCTTCTGTTTTATGAGCATAAGAACCATCAAAATTGTGCTGTACAAAGAAGACGCAGATGAACAGTGCCGCCGCTAAAGTGAGCGTGATGGAGTAAATACTGACAAAGAAACCCAGCCCCAATAAAGAACTGAAAAAGATCCAGTAACTGATTACGCAAATATTATTGAACAGTAGATCCCAAAACTCACCCGCTGTATACCAATTTCTAGATTTATAAGAAAAGATAATTTCCTTCAAACCCTGCCTTTGATCTTGTTTCAAGCAAGCTAATACATGCAGAATAAAGCCATAAGTTCCTAATATGAGAGCAAGTCTGGGCTTGATCGCAAGGTAGAAAAAACCTCCAGGAAAAATCATCAGGGGATGTCTTAGCAACTCGTACCGCCTCTGAGCTGATGGATTGAGTTTGGCAAACTCCTCAGTTGAGAGCACGGCAGAAGGGCCTCGATACCGCTCCCAATTCCCATTATGTTTGTGATGATAGGCATGTCCTCTCGACCAAGGATATTGGGGAATGGCGTTGATAACACCCAGAATGAAGCCGACGATTCGATTAACTTTTTTTGAACTAAACAGCGAATAATGTCCGCAGTCATGCATCAAAGAAAAACAGCGCACTGAAAATAGGGTGATCAGAATGACAATGGGCGGCAGCAGCCAATAAGAAATGACTGCTACTTTAACCGCTAAAAACCATAACAGTCCATAGGGAACAATGGTGTTTAGGATTTGATAAGTTGCCCGCAAGTCGTTGCTCTTCATATAGGGAGCGAGGACAAAGTCTGACTTTTTGATCGTATTTTTCATTCAATGCAATTCTCCTGTGGACAACTATAGTAAAGATTTCTTTCAATCGAGAAAAAAGGGATGATGCTCTGATTCTAATAGCAAAATGACATCTGTTGTAGGATTATGGGCATCAACCTATGATTACAATTGTGGATTATGGTTGAATAAATAACCGCTGACTAAAGATTTTTCGCATTTTGGCTGAACGCGATCGCAACTGCCGCAGACGGTTTGGCTTACAGTTCAACTTGATATAGTACGCCCCAACCCTGAGCTTGTCACCTCGTCACAATTCCCGCAAGGGGTCTATCATTAAAGCAACTGCGTTGGGTTTGGCAAAAGATCAACGCGGGTTTGATGCAAGATCAAGTTGATCTCACTCCATGATCAACGCGCAAGTACTCCAAGATCAACTTGATCTCACTCCATGATCAATACGGGTTTAGTTGCCTTAGTTTTCAAGGGTTCTAATTCAACCTATCAGTAAGGCGCTGGTAAGGACAAGGTGACCTCGCTCTTACTCAGTTTCTTGCTCGTGAAACAGCGCTGTTCCCAACAAAACCGATTCAACCTATCCTTTTGAGAACCTTGAAGAATTTTCAAGTCTATTGATCTGAAAATTGCTGTAATTTCCAAACTAAAATCTTGTGATTCAGGTCTCCACTAACTAGGGCTTGATTGTCAGAAGTAAATTGAACTGGATGACAGCCTGATAATGTTGTCAGCAGTACTCCCAACCCCTTTTCTAGGTCTAAATTCCATAACTTAATCGTTCCATCTGAACTGCCACTCGCTAATAATGTGCCATTAGGACTAATTGCAACTGAACGAATAGGTTCAGTATGACCTGTTAATATTTTGAGCAATTCTCCTGTTTGAAAATTCCATAGTTTAATCGTGCGATCGCAGCTCCCGCTGACTAGAATTCGCTGATTTGGACTGAATGCTAAGGAGCAAATACTATCGGTATGCCCCCGTAATGTTTGCAGACTTTTAAAACATCCAAACCGCCAAAGCTTAATCAATCCATCCGCACCACCACTGGCAAACAAACTAGTGCAAGGCGAAGAATCAAGGTCGGCTTGTAGACAATTGACACTAACTTTTGGATCGGCAAAAGTAATGCATAAAACAATATCAGAATGTTCATTTAAATGATATAAAAGTTCTCCATTCCGCTGATTCCAAACTTTGATCAGATGATCTGCACCTCCACTCACAACCAATTTCCCATCAGGGCTATAGGCCACTGCATAGACTTCACCGCATCGATGGCTATAGGGAGAACCAGAATGGCTAAAAAACTGATCTGTCATTTTGCGAGCATTCAAATTCCAAGCCAAGATCGTACGGTCTAAACTGCCACTAATTAATCGCCAACCCTGAGGGTGAATTGAGATAGATTTAACGCTGCTTTGATGTCTGAGAAATTGGTGTAAAAGTTGGCCTGTTTTCAAGTTCCAAAGTCGAATACTTTGATCAGTACTACCACTAGCTAGAAGGTAACTATTAGGGCCAATTGCTATTGTTTCTATGGCGGCAGTATGACCTTCAAAGGTATTTGCAAGGTTACAGGTTACCGGAGATTCAGTTAACGCGATCTGAGAAGATGTTAAACGTTGAGACTGACTTAAACATGAGATTGCAACCTGAGAATCAGGAATTTCAGGTAATGCTAAAAGTGAAGGAGCTTCTCTAAGAGAGCGGCCTAAAAGTTGATAATCCGGAAGGTGATCAGAATAAGGCTTGTTTTCAGAGGCTTCAAGCCCAACAGATGCAATAATGTCTAAAGAGACAATTCCTTCAAACTTAGATGAACAGGTAGGTTGGCAGGACAGTTGTTGTAGATCGTGAAGAACTTCTGTTGCAGATTGATAGCGCTTTTTCACAGCATCTTGTAGCAGCTTATCTAAAATTTTACCCAACTGATGACTGATGATTTGATGATCTGAGTCAAGATGTGATCGCCAAGTCAATTCTCCACTCAATGCATCAAATAGCTCAGCCGGTGGAACTTGAGTGAGGAGATGTACACAAGTCATTCCTAAGCTATAAAGATCACTCGCTGGATAGGCTTTTCCTCCTCGAATTTGTTCCAGGGGGGCATAGCCAATGGTTCCGATCAGCGTTCCGGTTTTCGGATGGAAAATATCCTCATTATACTTGGCAATACCAAAGTCAACTAGAACTAATTTCTCATCCGCTTTTCGACGAATAATATTTTCGGGCTTGAGATCTCGATGGATGACCTGATGCTGATGAATAAACTCTAAAACAGGCAGCAAATCTTTTAGCAGTTGAGTGATTTTAGCTTCATTAAAAACGCCTTCTATCTCTAGTTCTTGTAATAAGTTTTTGCCATCAACAAATTGTTGGACGAGATACCAAAAGCCATCCTGTTCACAAAAATTGATCAGAGCAGGAATTTGATCGTGACTTCCCAATTCCTGCAATCGAATTGCTTCTTGAGCAAACAATTCAGTTGCTTTTTTCAGGGAGGCTTTTGTTTGAATCTGAGGAGAAAATTGCTTCAGAACACAGGCTGTTTTATCCTGATTTTGAGCGATCGCCAAAAATGTGCGCCCCATTCCTCCACCACCGAGGAGTTGAATTGCGCGATATTGCCCTTTCACGGACAAACTCAACCCACAGCTTTTACAGTTGAAAGTTGCTTCAGGATTTTCGGGATGTCTACATTGAGGGTTAAGGCAATAGCTCATAGTAGCAGAGTGGGTGGGTTGAATGCCGAAGCTTGTATCCCACTTTTATTGTTACTGGGTTCAAAGGTTCTGGTAGAATTGGAAAATCATTGAAGGAGAGATTTTAAGACTAGCACATCGATTTTTTAACTTTGTTTAAATCAATACAAAAAAAGCAAATCAAGATTTACTCAGCAGAGGGTTGATTTAAAATTGCTTGTCTGAAGCCTAAAACAACCAAGATATTTGACAGGGTGAGAAAAGCTTCAGCACTGCCATGTAACCAATCTATATTAGCAAGGGCTTCATGATAGTAAACTTGGGCATAAATTCCAGCAGGAATTGTCACCGCAACAAACACTAAGGTTCCATAAAACCCAATTAATGCCAAACGCGGAGTCTGCCCTGAACGGGTCAGAAACCACAAAAAACCCAGATAAGGGAATAAAGAAATCGCAAACAAAGTTTCTTTAGAAAGCATAGTCTTTAATATTAAGTTTTCAGTCTTAAATTCTAAACCTTAAACATCAATTTCTAATTCTTAACGACCTGAGCTGTTCGCCAAATCCACCAAGCCGCAAGACATAAGGTAAAGTTCCCCAGAACCGTCATTGCTGCCTGTAAGGTCACTAGCCATTCTAAAGCACCAGGATTATCAAAATAGTGCCAAGTACAAGCGCACATTGCACTCACTAATGCGGGTAACATTGCAAATGACAAACCCCACCAAGCCCGATTTTGGGTGATTTCTCCATAGCGCCAGATGAACCAAATCGCCGCAATCCACTCGATCACACTTGAAATATGGATAATCCAGGTTGGAATTGATAAAACTTGCATTGTTAACTCCTAGTTCAGTTAAATCGAGTTATGACAATTATTTACACCCCCTAACTAATTTGTTGCTGTTCCTTTAACATTTACTTTAACACTATAGTTTCAGCCAACAAACTAGAAAGAATTAGTATGAAGCGAGTCATTTGCAGTGGTTACTATGGCCAAGGGAATGCTGGTGATGAGGCATTGCTGGCATCGTTGCTGCAAATGCTCCCGTCAACAGTAGAACCGATTGTCCTGTCTGGCACTCCCCAGAAAACTCAAGCCCAATATCAAGTTGAAACCTGCGATCGCAAAAATGCCCTAGAAATCTTCCAAGCTATTCGTCGAGCAGATACCCTGATCTGGGGAGGAGGTAGCCTGATGCAAGACGTTACCAGTGCCCTGAGTCCTTTCTACTACGCTGGATTGATCGGATTTGCCCAACAACAAGGGTTAAAGACCATTGCCTGGGCCCAGGGAATTGGCCCCTTGAACCGCAGAACAACCCGATGGATGGCGCGGCGTGCCTTTGCAGGATGTAATGTTGTCAGCGTGCGGGATCAAAAATCCGCTGAGTTGCTGACGGATTGGCAAGTGCCTTTTACCCTTGCTCCTGATCCAGTATGGGCCTTGGAGTCGAGATCGGTACCGGGGTTAGGCGATCTCCATGCCCCAAGGGTTGCCCTAGCCTTGAGATCCCATCCTCAACTCAACTCCCAACGATTGGGGGCTTTAATTCAAGCGTTAAAGTCCTTTCAAAAGGCGACGGATACTTTTATTCTTTTAGTTCCATTTCAACCGACTCAGGACACCGCGATCGCCCAACTGATCCATAAAATTCTGCCCAATCACAGCCAAATTGTTACCCTGGATGATCCTCGAATGCTCAAAGGCTTGTTTCAGGGCGTGGAAATGGTGATTGGAATGCGATACCACAGCTTAATCATGGCAGCAGCAGAACAATGTCGGTGCTTTGCAATCAGTTATGACCCCAAGGTGACTCAGTTGATGCAAGAACTGGACTTGCCGGGATGGGAGGTGGAGCAACTGCCAGAGGATGCTAATGTGATCAGCACGGCTTGGCTAGAACACTATGCCAACGGGGAAGCCCTTTCCCCCGCTAAGATAGAGTTTTTAGTTGATCGAGCAAAAATGCACCAAGAACTTCTGGATTGGTCATAGCAATCTTGTGTGATGAGTCATGCCTAATGACTTAGATGGTTCCATTAAGTTTTTCATGATTTAGGAGGGCATTCCTTGGGACGAGTTCGAGTCCGTCAACACGTTAATCCCCTGGCACGTAAGTTTCAAGACCCAGTTAAACTTCCAGATTGGACGGGAATTTATGCTGATTTAAGCCAATCGCTACATATTGATATTGGCTGTGGACGGGGTAGAATGCTCTGGAATCTGGCACAAGTTGAGCCTACCTGGAATTTCTTAGGTTTAGAAATCCGAGAACCGCTCGTGATGGAAGCTAACCAATGGAGAGATGAAAAACACCTTAAAAATTTGCATTACTTATTCTGTAATGTAAATCACTCTCTCCCAGAAGTTTTAGCCTCTTTTCCTCAACGTTGCTTACAACGAGTCAGCATTCTTTGCCCCGATCCCTGGTTTAAAAACCGCCACCATCGTCGTCGAGTCGTTCAATCCGAATTGGTTGAAATCCTGGCTAGCCATCTCATGCCGGGAGGCGATGTATTTTTGCAATCAGATGTAAAAGAAGTTGCCGAGGAAATGTGCGATCGCTTCTCGGAACATTCTGCCTTCCAACGTCTTGGGGAAACCTGGTTGCCGGAAAATCCCCTACCCATTTCTTCAGAACGGGAACGTGCTACCCTATCTCGTGGTGAACCCGTGTATCGAGCTTTATTTCAAACAAAGTTTGAAACTTTGCTTGAAACTTTACCTGAAACTTTGCTTGAAACAAAGTTTTAAACTGTGTTCAGAACTTTGTTTGAGAAACAACAACATCAGTTATGACCAAACCAGTTATGACCAAACTGTCTGATTCTCCCGCCCCTCTCGCTCCATCAAATCTTGTTCAAAACGATACTTCCTGGCTGTATTCCCTGTGGAAATTCTCTCGACCTCATACGATTATTGGCACTTCTTTAAGTGTTTTAGGATTGTCTTTGATTGCCTTGAGTTCAAGGGTTCAAAACTGGCAAAATCACCCATCAATTCTAGAGAGTTTGATTGCCGTAACCATGGCAGGGTTAACGTGCCTCTTGGGAAATCTTTACATTGTGGGATTAAACCAACTCGAAGATATTGAAATTGATCGGATTAATAAACCTCATTTGCCTTTAGCTTCTGGTGAATACTCTAACCGTCAAGCTCAGATTATTGTTGGTGTTGCAGGCATTCTTGGGGTTATACTAGCTGCAACTCAAGGGCCGTTTTTACTCGCAACTATTGGGCTTAGTTTGGTGATTGGTACAGCCTATTCTCTCCCGCCAATTCGGTTGAAACGATTTCCTTTTTGGGCAGCATTTTGTATTTTAACCGTTCGGGGTGTTGTAGTTAATCTGGGATTATTCTTACACTTTGATTGGATATTTTCGGGCAGAGATCCAGACTATAGTCCAATGTTTCCCCCGGAAGTTTGGATACTAACCCTATTCGTTTTAATCTTTACCGTTGCGATCGCCATCTTCAAAGATATTCCTGATTTAGAGGGCGATCGCCAATACAATATTTCGACTTTAACGATTCGAGTGGGAACTGTTGCAGTCTTCAATCTGACTAGATGGGTTTTGGCCGCGTGTTACCTAGGAATCATTCTTTTAGGAATTGTCTTTGATTCTTCTATCCAACCTTTACTGTTAATTACAACTCATGGTCTTGCCTTGGGTTTAATGGGGTGGCGAAGTAGACAGGTTGATTTAGAGAATAAGGCTTCGATCTCTAGTTTTTATCAGTTTATTTGGAAACTGTTTTTTCTTGAATATTTAATGTTTCCAATTCTTTGTTTGCTGCCGTAATCTCAATCTGAATTTTTAAAGCCCCCAAAACTCAAATTCTGAGGGTCGAAAAGTGCGGATGGCCAAAAGAGTTACATCACGAGTAAGCATAATAGCGATTTTCCCGCTTGTCGCCATTGGCAATCATCCCCAAGACTGGAACTCCTGCCATCTGAATCTCCCTTAAGGCCAGATCAACCGCTTGTCGGTCAGTTTTTCCAACGCCAATCACCATCATTAACCCATTCGTATGGGGCGCAAGTAAGTTGGCATCTGCCAGACCCAGGAGTGGAGCGGTATCGTAGATGATCAAATCAAACAGTTCATAGAACTTCTGCATGAGTTCCTGCATCAGGGTTGAGGAAAGCAACCGAGTCGGATCAGCCGTGATTTGTCCCGCAGTCAGAACCCAAAGGTTCTCATCAGCAGGCGATCGCTGGATTACCTCCCCGATTTCTAAGGTTGCATCGGCGGCGAGTTCCCCCAATCCTCGTTCATTGGGGAGACCCAACACTTTATGAAGTTTCGGGTAACGCAGGTCAGCATCCACTAAGAGCACCTTTTGTCCCAAGGCAGCGGCACCTTTTGCCAGGTTCAGGGCAACGGTAGACTTGCCATCAGCAGGGGTTGCCGAACTTATGACACAAGATCGAATGGGAAATTCAGGGTTGAGTCGTCTCAAGTTAGTACTCAGGGAGCGAAATGCTTCTTGAAAAGGACTACAGGGAGTTTGGGATTCCTGGGCCATTTTCAACTGGGGTCGTAGGGTTGCTGGCAACAGGAGCGCTTCATCACTGACTGGAATCACGCCCAACAGCGGCAGGGGAATGGTTTCAGTTGCTTCATCCGTGGTGTGGAAGACGTTGTTTGACCGCTCTAGCAGTTGGGCTGCCATCACCCCCAATCCCAACCCAGCTAGGCTTCCTAAGGCAAGATTGAGGGGCCAATGGGGAGATACGGCAATTAGCTCGCCTTGACGGTTCTGGGGAATAGTCGGAGCGGCAATTAATTCCCAGGGTTCCTCCGGTTTAGGCTCGACCTCTAGGGCCAACTCTTGGCGTTTGAGGGTGAGATCGTTCAGGCGTTGACTCACAGACTCCAACTCTTTCTCTAACATCCTGTGTTGGTAGGCGATCGCTGGAAAAGCCTGAACCTCTTGATTCAGTCGTCCAGCCGCCTGCTCCAGCACTTGCCCACGCACCTCCAACATTTGAATCGTGTTGGCCGTAGTCACCAGATCCTCGGTCAACTTGGTTCGGATTGAGTCCTGAAACTTAAGTACCATTGGATTGATCGATCCGGCTTCCTGTCCTAAAACCTGTTTAGCTTCTTGTTGGAGCAGGGGCAATAGTTGTGCTCGCTGATCTAGGAGTGCTTGAATTTGAGGGGCTTTTGGGGTAAAGCGAGAAGACTCAATGGCAACATTGGTTTCGACTTCCAAAAGTTTTTCCAACAGGGCTTGGTAGCGAGGGGATTGGGTCAAGGCAGAGGCTAACATGGCCTGTTCAGGACTGAGGCCCAACTGCTTTTGGAGCATGGCATATTGGGCTTGATGTTGCTGAAGCTGGGCTTGGGTTTCCAATTGCTCGGATTGAACTTGCCCCAACTGCTCTGTCAGTTGCTTTGTTTTGATCTCAGGGGTGACGAAGGTGTGAGTCTGCTGCAGCCTGAGCAATTCCTGGCGAACCGCTTCAGTTCTGGCCTGTAAGGGACTGATTTCCTTTTCGATGCGCTGGATGCGTTCTTGGGTGAAGGAAACAACCTGGGCAGTTTGAATACTGTAGTTGACGTAACCTTGCGCGATTTGTGCGAGAACAAACTGAATTTTTTCGGGATCAGAGTCTCGATAGGTGACTTCAAGAATTCGGGTTCCAGGAATGAGCTGAATGGAGAGTTTGTCCGGCTCCAATCGGGTTTGACCCAGGGTTTGATTAAACAAAGAACTGTACTGCAATTCAGGATAACGGGCTTGAATGGAGGCAATAATCTCCGTCATCACTTTTGGACTTTCAAGTCGTTTCAGTTCAGACCGATTATCAATGTTTTGATCGCGATTTTGATCCCGATTTTGATCCTGGGGTCGAGCTGCTTGTTCAGGTAAATTCTCTGCGGCTGGAGTGGGATCAATAAAGAGTTGGAACGACCCTTTGTATTCTGGCGTTTGATAGGTTGTCCAGTTATAGGCCGCTGCCGTTGTTGCTGCCGTTATTCCTAAAATTAGAATCCCTCGGCGACAGATTCCTCGCCAAAACTGACTGCGTCCCCTCGACTGAACCCGTTTAGAAACGGGAGGGATAAACCCACTTCTAAAATTGAGTGGATAGGCGGGAATTACGTCTTGATCTGGAGTGGAGTAAAGGGAAAGTGGATTTGTTTTTTCGGTTTCCATGGTAATAAGTTGAGGTCAAGCTAAATCTGTCGAGGAGATTACACAAAAATTAACGCCCAGTCTTAGTTAAAAATCCCAACAAACCTTAAGATGCCTAAGACTCCGTTGAAGGGACTGATGTTACTCAAAACGCCACCAAAACCGTCCCTAAAAGCTGCACTACCCGAACGACCCACAAGCACCACATCATTATGGCGTAGAACGGGATTGGTCTGGTCATTGACTTGGGCAGAGAAATTCACTGAGATTTTCCGGCGAGCAACGGTTCCATCGGGATTCAGGCGAATCAGTTCGACTTCCTCGGTTTTGGCCCTGGCTTCATTGAACCCTCCGGCGACCCCCAGGGCCTGGTTTAAAGCCGTGTTGGGCGGAACCTCCACTGGCCCTGGTCGCATGACTTCCCCCACAATACTCACTTGAATCGTATCAGGAGAGAAGCTGGCCATGGAGACATCTTCTGACTGACTCAAGTCTGAATTGCTCGCCACCGGAATCACAATTGTATCTCCCTGCTGAAGCACAACATCTTGAGTTAAGTCTCCGTCCTGTAAGAGCTTCCAGAGATCAACCGAGATCACCTGTTCTGTGCCTGTCCGGCTCAACCGACGAACCTCAATTTTACGGATATCCGCCGTTTGAGTAATACCGCCAGCGGTTTTGATGGCTCGAGTCACCGTAAACACGCCCATGCCCTCTGCTGAAGCCTGAGACAATTGGGGATTGCCTTGAGGATTTCCCGATTGTCCAGGGATTCCTGCGTCTGGAGCCAAGGTGTGAGTGCCTGGACGATTTATCTCTCCGACAACAGCAACACTAATGGGCTGAGTCGTGCTACTGGCAAAGTTGGCCGCCGCCAGTTGCCGAACTTCCGTCCGGTTTAAATCGGTTACGGTTGGGATATAAATCATGTCTCCATCCCGCAGGGCAATATCTTGCCGCAGATCCCCACTTTGGAGCAGTTCCCACAGATCAACACCCACGACCTGTTCCGTTGCCCCAGGTTGTTGTCGCCGCACCTTAACCTGTCGTACATCAGCTAGGGGAGTTACGCCGCCAGCCATCTGAAGTAGCTGAGTCACCGTAGGAAACTGTAAGCCACTGGCAGGTTGGGTCAATCCAACTAGAGCTGGATTTCCGCCGTTAGCTCCGGAAAACGTATAGGCCCCAGGACGCTGAACTTCCCCAGCAATAGCAACTTGGATCGGACGGACAGACAGTAGGGTTAAGGTAACGAGGGGACGTTGTAAATATTCTGCATATCGGGTTTCAATAGTTTTTTTAACCTGATCCAGGGTCAGCCCTCGCACGGGGACACTACCAATTAACGGTAAATTAATCGCGCCATCTACAGAGACCTGATGTTGACCATTGGGGCCACTATATTCAGGCACATTGAAAACATCAAGTTGTAAGCGATCGCCTACGCCCAAAACATAGGCTTCGGAACTCGCTGGGGGAACTAAAACAGGAGCCGAGGTTTGCGGTGGCGGCGGCATAACCCCAGGAGGAGGGGGCAGAAACTGAGCTTGGGCAGGTAGACTGCTTCCTATCATGATCCCGATCCCAAAGACGGAGAAAACTCCCCCAGTTCCAAGCCGACTAAACTTAAACACAGATTTGCCTTTGTAAACAGTCAGTTGCTTCATGCTCTGCAATGAGTCAATTTTCACTTCGGCTGATGGGTTGAACCTGTTCCAGTTCGTAGAAAAACAGCGCTGCACCCCTTGACCCTTGAATGGAATGACTGGATCGGGTATTAACTTTACCTATTCCAATCTAGCCTACTTTTTTACTGGATGAAGCGAATCAATGAACGCTTAAAAACCGAAGTTTTAGTGGTTGGGGGTGGGACAGGAGGAACTGCCGCCGCACTCCAATCGGCACGCAAGGGAGCTAAAACCCTGTTGGTAAGCGAGTTTCCCTGGTTGGGAGGCATGTTAACAGCAGCAGGGGTCTCAGCGCCCGATGGGAATGAATTGCTGCCGTTTCAAACCGGAATTTGGGGCAGGTTTTTGCAAGAACTTTACCGCCGTCATCCTGAAGGTTTAGACCACGGTTGGGTGAGTTTTTTTAACTTCGATCCCCGAATTGGGGCTGAAATCTTTGCCGATTGGGTGAGCCAGCAGCCGAACTTACACTGGATCTCGGGCTCCTCTCCCTTGGAGGTTTTGCGACAAGGGGACAGAATTACGGGGGTTCGGTTTGCTGATTTCACGGTTGATGCTCAGATTACCCTGGATGCAACGGAGTTGGGGGATATTTTGGCTCTAGGGGAGGTGCCCTATCGTTGGGGTTGGGAATTTCAGTCTGAGTGGCAGGAACCGAGTGCTCCCCTCTGCCCTAACGATCTGACTCAACGATATCCCGTTCAGGCCCCAACCTGGGTGGCATTGCTCCAGGATTTTGGACAGGATCTGGCCCCGGAAATTTCAGCCCCTCCGGTTGATTACCCTGAAGGGTTCACCCAGGCTTGGACACCCTATGGAGCCCAAGCTTTTCTTAACTATGGTCGCTTACCCGGAACGTTAATGATGATCAACTGGCCCCATTGTGGCAATGATTACGGTGAGGGGCTAGATCGGCTGGTCGGTTCAGACCAAGACCGTCAGGAATTTTTGCAAGAAAGTTTCTGGCACACCCAGAGCTTTATGCGCTGGATTCAAACTCAACTGGGCCAACGGTATGGCTTAGCAACAGGAATTTTTCCCGATGTAGACCGCTTACAGGTTCAAAGCAGTCACCTTCGAGATCGCGCGCAAAGTAGCCGACAAACCTTAGGGGTTGGTTCTTCCTGGCATACCGCTTTTGCGCTCCATCCCTACTACCGAGAAAGTCGCCGTCTGCAAGGAATAACAACGGTAACTGAGTCGCAAATTTTACCAATGTCCGGGGGGGCGGTGGCCCGTTTGCCGATTGATGCCTCCGGAACCTGTGAGGCGATCGCCCTAGGCAACTATCCCAATGATCATCACTATCCAGGGTATGCCTTTCCAGTCAACTTAAAGCAGTTCCGTTGGGGGGGACGTTGGACAGGAACCCCCTTTGCCCTACCCTATCGTGCCTTGGTTCCAGAGGGTACGGATGGTCTGTTGGTTTGTGAGAAGAATATTTCAGTGTCTCATATTGCTAACGGTGCAACTCGGCTTCAGCCTGTGGTTTTAGGGATTGGGCAAGCAGCGGGAATGGCGGCAGCTCTATGTGTTCAGGCCCAGTGTCAACCTCGGAATTTAGCGGTACAGACCTTGCAGGATGCCTTATTGTGTGATTCAGTCGCGCCGATGGCCTTAGTTCCTATATTTAACTTACCTCTGCATCATCCTCAATGGCTGGCTTGGCAACGCTACTACTTGAGTCATCCTGAAGCTTATCCAGCCAATGGACACTGTCTTTTGTCTGAGAGTTGTGAGCAACCGTTGCCGTTAGGATTAGGTCAACTATCCCCTTCAAACCTTAAGCTGGGTCAACTCCAGCAACCCTTGCAACAGCAACCCTTGCAACAACACTTTCTAGGCCAGTTTCACAGGATTCAGGAGCAGGACTATCGTCTGACCTTGAACTATCCTGTTTATTTAGTCGGTCAAACTTGGACATTGCTAACAGTAGAGTCCCAGATCAATCAACAGTTACAAAATGTCCCCAATCAATCTTTTCTCGCAGTTTGGGGCCGAATGAATTCCGGGGGACAATGGATTAGGGTAGACAGAATTGACTGAGATAAAATCCCAGTCAATTCTGTGGGCAAAGATAATCTGAAGACAGCATGAAAACCCTTTAGAATTCAGCATTTGTTCCCATTTCAGTGAAAATACGGAGCGGTTATCCGAAATATTTCACTCCAAAAAATCTTTCAAACTAATCCTGATAGAGCCACTGACTATTTGTATCAAGAAATGGACACGTTAAACGGACATTTCTCATGAAAACCCTTTCTGCTTTTGCTTTAGTTGGTGCTCTTCTATTTGTTCCTATGGGTGCTGCTCAAGCTTCTGACAATGAAATTAACGCTCAAGTACAGCCGTCTCAGTCCGAATATGCTCTCTCTGCCCGAACCAGCAATAATTCCTTCTATCGATTGGCTAGCCGGAGACGTCGATTTGCTGAAGCCCCTCAGTTTGATTCCCAGGATTTGTTTCCCCATCGAGGCAGTGGGCGAGTTGCTGACCGTCTAGTTGACGGCAGCCTGTTGTAATTTCAACCTGATGAAGTCCTTTTACAAAAACCCACGAAAATTTCAGATTAACCTAACTGCCTTTATCTCTAGCTTTGAGGCTAGCGGAAGGCAGTTTTTGTCCATATTTAGCTGTAAACAGTAGGTGCAAGCCTCAGTCAGGGAGGGTATGATGTTGTCAAGTATGCAGGGTGCAACCAACGCATTCTAACTTCTGAGGCGTTTTTACTCTTTGGAGTTTAGTGAAAGTCAACGTACGTCTGGTGAAAGCAGATCAGGTGACTTGCTAACTGACACTGGGTTAAGATTAAGCAGATTTACTGTAAATCTTTAAAAAAGTAAAGTAAGGATAAGGTATCCACCTCTAATGCAGAGGATTCAAGAGAGTGCTATGAAGAATGACACCGATCTGATCAAAAGTCTCAGCCCCAGCGCAATGGATCAGATCATGCTGTACCTGGCGTTCAGTGCAATGAGAACCAGTGGCCATCGGCATGGGGCTTTTTTGGATGCAGCAGCAACAGCAGCCAAATGTGCAATTTATATGACCTATATGGAGCAGGGACAGAACCTGCGAATGACAGGTCATCTCCATCATATTGAGCCAAAACGAGTCAAGGTCATTGTTGAGGAAGTACGACAGGCGTTAACAGCAGGAAAATTGCTGAAGATGCTGGGGTCTCAGGAACCCCGTTATCTGATTCAGTTTCCCTATGTTTGGCTAGAGCAGTATCCTTGGCAACCCGGAAAACCCCGCATTCCAGGCAACAGCCTGACTTTGGAGGAGAAGCGCGCCCTTGAGCAGGAATTGCCCAAGCAGTTGCCAGACGCTCAACTCATTAACTCCTTCCAATTTATGGAACTCATTGAGTTTTTGCATCGCCGCTCTCAGGAAGATTTGGACTCTGAGCAACGGATGCCGCTCAGCGAAGCATTGGCTGAGCACATCAAGCGACGACTGTTGTACTCGGGTACTGTTACGAAGGTCAACTCACCTTGGGGAATGCCCTTTTATGCCCTGACTCGTTCTTCCTATTCTCCCGTGGAAGAAGAGGAGAGAGCTTATATCATGATTGAAGACACAGCCAGATTCTTCCAACTGATGCGAAGTTGGGCTGAGCGTCAACCTTGTGTCATGCGAGTTCTGGAGGAACTTGATATCCCTGCTGAACGCATTGATCAAGCCTTGGAAGAACTAGACGAGGTCGTTCGTCAGTGGGCGGATCGCTATCACCAAGATGGTGGAGAACCCATGATTTTACAAATGGTCTTCGGGTTTAAAGAGAAAGAGGGATAACATTGAAACTCAAGCTGAGTTCAATCCAGGCTTGAACTGGGTTAGCTGACCAGAAACATCTGGAGGCTTGAGTTGTATCGGAATGCCTAGGTAATACTTGACTTGAAAATAAATTTGACCTTCAATTTGCTTTTTCTCGGTAGTACCTAACAGGAAAAAGTAGAAACGTAATTTCTTGAACGTATACTTGATTTTAAAATCAAGTTAACTGATCTTAAGACCCCTTGACAAAACAGCTCTAATTTTATAGCCAAGTCAACCTGCTAGTGCGCCACATCACGCCACATCTAGAGTAAAAAAAAATTCTTTCCTCCCCCTGTCACTAAATGTGGATCTTGAGGTAGATTGGTAGAGCGATCATTCTGATGGGTGTGTATCCCTGGAGACTATGCAACA
>JBOFUV010000050.1:0-50593 GCA_051652765.1 Microcoleaceae cyanobacterium
GTAAAATATGCACCCAAATTAATCGTCGAGGTCTCGCTCCAATTGCTCGCGCTGCGGTGACAAAATCCATTTCTCGGGTTGTCAAAAAACTCGCCCGAACGAGCCGAGCAACGGACATCCAGGTCAAGCCGCCAACGACCAGAACAATGAGCATGAAAATTCCCAGTTCTGGCCCCGCGATCGCCTTCATCGGTTCTCGAAACAAATAGATGATCAACAGCAATAAAGGTAACTGAGGCAGAGAAATAAACAGATCGGTGACTCGCATGAGGACATTGTCCAGAATGCCCCCGTAGAATCCTGCGATCGCCCCAATCAAGGTTCCTAAAGAAATTGCAACGATCATTGCCGTGACTCCAACCGTCAGGGAAATTCTGCCCCCAGCCAGGATTCGTGCCAGTTGATCTTGGCCTAAATCATTGGTACCAAACGGATGTTCCCAACTTGGTGGCGCTGCCGATTGTCCAAAGTCAATTTGATCAATCGCAGTTGGATAAATGAACGGCCCAACTAACACTGCCAGGAGGATTGACAGCAACACGATTGTTCCTAAAACAGCCATCTTATCTCGACGAAATCTACGCCATGGGTCTCCGTCCAATTTTTTACCGATCCTCTAGAATTACTAAAGCAGAGATTAACCTTATCATTTCTGACGGTTGGGTTTACAGATGAAACAGTGATTGATGGAGTTGGAGATGACATCTTTATTAATCTGGGTTCCTTAGCTCAGGAGCAGTACTATCGGCCTGATTTTTTAGCCAGCGCGCCTAGGCGATCGCTGAATTAAACCCTGGAAAAGTAGCCGTTCAAGGTTGAGCGAAATGCGGATGCAGGTACGGAGTGAGATCAAGGCGGGTTTGGTAAAAGATCAACGCGGGTTTGGTATTAAGATCAAGGCGGGTTTGGTGTGAGATCAACGCGGGTTTAGAGAAAGATCAACGCGGGTTTGGTGTGAGATCAATGCGGGTTTGGTATGAGATCAACGCGGGTTTAGAGAAAGATCAAGGCGGGTTTGGTATGAGATCAACGCGGGTTTAGTGTGAGATCAACGCGGGTGCGAAGCATGATCAACTTAATCTTAGTGTGAGATCAACGGGCAAGCACTCTGTGATCAAGTTGATCTGAGTGTGAGATCACTGCGGGTTCGATGAACGATCAATCTGAACTTAAGCGTAACCCACCACGGATTTATTCAATCATCAAGCTAGAAATAATCTCTTCTATTATTCTTCAGAAGATATCTTGAAACTTTCAGGATAATCCTCGAATTAGGTTGTATATCCAGAAAGTTGCAGTATAATCGCACTATCAGGGTAGATTATATGGAAAGTTTCAGGGTAATCATCCCAAATTCGATGGTTATGTGGAGAGTTTCTACATAATAACTAGTTACATTGCCAGCGCACCACAGTTTCCCTGTGAAGTTGAACCGAAGGGCGACTGACTATGTTGAGAGAGGGTTTGCATCATCTGCGCTGGTCGTTCTGCTGAGTTAAGAGACGGTCAGCTCGCCCAAGCCAAGCTAACAAATCACTGCACCCGACCTGCAATAGTATTATTGGATTAATTTCAAAGGTTATCTGCGGCAGGTGAGTTCAACCATTGGGCTGCTAAGCGTACACCTCGGTCAACTTGAGTTTGGTTATTTGCTGACAGAGATAAGCAGTAAATTTTAAGGGAATTCGGTAGCGTATAGATACAAGCAAAATTTCATGGCGGCGTTTTAATAAACTTGTCACCTCTGTTTAAAGAAAAATTTGCTGCTTTGCTAGATGCCGGAATACAGTAGATCTAGAAACGCCAATTAAATAGCCCTTAGCCTATGTCTAAAGCTGAACTTATTGGAAAATCGCACAATGCCCATTTAGGTTGGTTGTTGAATACCTGGATGAGTAGAAGCAGTTCTCCCGTTTGTTTTCTAGAGGGTTTTCCTGGAACAGGCAAAACTACTATTGCTAGAGAGATGCTCACGCGAATGCACGCTTCAAAGGGAACTGCCATTATGATTACTGCACCGGAAACGGAGGCAGATCCTACCGATAATCTATTACTCGACTTGGCAATGGAATTAAATAGTGCAGGACGAGATGAACTCGCAAAAGCGATAGAGAACAATCGCCCATTGTTAGATGTCCTAAGTACTATAGTTAATGACCCTATTCTCATCATTATTGACGAATTTCAGCGTTCGATGCAAGGTACAAGAGCAATCACTTTGGGTGGCTTTGCCAAGGTGTTAAGTACTCTAGCAAATCGAAAATGGCTGAAAGGACGTATTCTGCTGCTTACCAATCGTCTTGTAGAACGAGCTAGGTGGTCTGAAGCATATGCCATACGAACATTAAACGGAATGTCTCCGGATGATGGTGTGGAATTACTAGAGCATCTTGCACAAGAGGATCAGCGATTAGATGAAATTGCTCCAGAACGTCGTCATGATGTCGTTAAATGGCTAGGTGGAAATCCCAGGGCAATCAAATTGCTTGTAAGAAGTTTAGCTTATGACTCTCTTGATGATTTGATCGGCATACAACCTGAGTTATGGGAGATGAATGATCAAGAGGTTTCTGCTGATCTGGTTGAGGATTTAGAACGACAAATACTTGAGAAAACGCTAAATCAGCTTTCTGATTTAACTCTTCTTTGCTTGTATAGTCTTGCAGTACATCGTAAACCCTTTAAGCGACAAGCAATAGAGTACTTATTTAGTGACAAAGCAGAATACGCTCAATTTAAACGAGATTGCATAGACCGTTTTTTGATGGAACAACACAATAGTTGGTTTACCCTACATCCAATTGCCCGTGAGATTGGCTTACAGAAACTAGGGCAATTGCCTAATGGTCTTCAGCAAGCTCATAATGCTGCATCACGGTATTACACACGACACTTTGAAGCACAGCAGATTGTTGGCTGGGGAGCTTTAGGAGGTTACTTTGTTGAATCGCGCTACCATTTGGTCAAAGCAGGACGACCAGATGATCTCAAGAATATTGCTCCTCGTTTTCAAAGCCATGTTTTTTCTACGCTTAGTGGGTCTTCTCCTATACCTCATGATCGTGAAGAACGAGATGAGCGCATCGCAGTACTTTCAGCTTTATTAGAAACACCTGGTCCTAAAAGCTTAGAGTACCATCTTGCTCGTTTATTTCAAGCACGAAACCAACGTAATGACCTTGGGCGTGCCCTGCACCACGCTCATCGAGCAAAATCTGAAAAAAGTAGTGTTGCTTGGCTGTTATGCAGTGAATTATTGATTCAAATGGAACGGTATGAAGAAAGCATTAATATACTAAAACAAGGTATTGATCGAGTTTCTCCCGAAAGTAATCTTGCAGACTTATTCACCAGATGTAGTAAGCTGCTAGCTCAAAATAAAAGGTACGATGAAGCAATTAGTTTACTTTTGACAGGCATTGATCGCATTCCTCCTGATAAGAGTCTTGCCTCTTTATACATCACTTGTGGTGGTTTGCTGTCCGAAATGAAACGACACAGCGAAGCAATTACTCTATTACAGCAAGGGATAGATCAGATACCCATAGATAAAAGTCTTGCTGATTTATTTAACAGATGTAGTGGATTGCTAGTTGAGATGGAACAATATGACAAAGCAATTGCTGTACTGAAACGTGGAATCAAGCAAATTCCTACTGACAAAAGTCTCGTTATTTTGTATCATAGCTATGGCGAACTTTTAGCCAAACTGGGAAAATACGATGAAGCAATTAAAGTACTAGAACAGGGTATTAAGCGTATCCCAGTTGATAAAAGTCTTACTACTTTATATTACAGTTGTGGAAACTTACTAGCACAGACAGGAAAAACAACTAAAGCAATCGTTGTGCTGAAGCAAGGTATTAATCATATTCATATTGACAAGTGTTTATTTCCTCTATACTCCCGTTGCGGAGAGTTGATGTTTCAGGTTGGTCATCGGGATGATGCAATCTCCTTGCTTAGAGAGGGAATTGATCGTATCCCACCGGAGCAAGGTGCTTCAATAATTTATCATACCTGTGCGAAACTGCTGATTCTTTCAAACAAAGCAATTGAAGCTATTGAGATCTTGTCAAAAGGTATTACTGAAATACCTGTGCAGTATAACCCATATTCATTAGTCGAGTTTATTCTTCTACTTTATGCAGCACTCCGTGATGAACATGAGTTAAATCGCTTTCTTCAAACAATTAAAGGAATACAGCCACAACACGCTGCTCTTGCAAAAACTCTTTTACAGCAATTGCAAAGCCGATACGAAAGTGCAGCAGAATACGCGAAGAACCTGCGTAAAAGTGGTACGCGATATCCTTTGCTATCTACCATTGAAGCCTTTTCATGGTTGTGCTGCGGTCAGCCAGAGCGGGCATTAGATGCTATTTTTGTGAATTTAAAAGAAGGGAAGTATTTTGATCAATGGTTACATGCTTTCATTCAGCTACGGCTAGGCAATTTTGATGAAGCAAAGCAGGCACTTACAACCTATGAAGCTCCAATAAGTCTACTGCAAGATGAGGTTGACGAAACAACTTTACTGAGTTTGTGGGATCAACCCTCAGAGAATTTGGAAAACTATGATCTTGCTTACTATTTTCCAACTTTGCCAACTGCACTTACAGGCTTACCGTATCCTGTAACAAGGATTGTTTACCATTCTTCAGTACTGCCTGCCCACATCAAATCAAAAAGTTCTGCTTTGAGTCGTCCAACTCAAAAGCATGAAAGTAAAACAAGAAATATTAAAGTAGAGGCAATAGATATGCAAGAGAATTACGTTGATTTTGACCTGCACATTGCAGCCGACGGTCATGCTACTGCTAAGTCTCCAGAAGGAGAGGCTACTGCTGATATTTCGACTCAACAACCTAGTAGCATTCGATTATCTTTGGAACTAATTGAACGGCGAAAGACAGATGCTGATTTACTGAAGGAGGTGGGGCGATCTCTGTATGACTGGCTTTTCCCAAATTCCATTCATACCCATCTTCAACAGACTGAAGCTGTGGCTAGACAGAATAAAGCGAAGTTACGCTTACGGTTGAGAGTTGAATCTCCAACAATTGCTAGTTTACCTCTAGAATTTATCTATCGTGCTATGGGTGGCTACTTTTTGGCTGCCAATCCTGATACGGTTTTTTCCCGCTATCTGAATTTACCTCTTCCGCAAGAGCGTGTACGTCGTCGTGATACTCCTTTGCATGTGCTAGCAATTGTGGCTGATCCAACCGACCAAGTACGTCTCGATCCAGACGAGTGGGAAACAATTCTAAAAGAGGCTTTGGATGCACAGTTAACCGATGGCAATATGACATTACAGATAGTCAAGAGGGCTACCTACCAAGAAATTCGCAACGCTCTATTGGCGCAAAAGCCTGACGTTATTCAGTTTGTTGGACACGGCATCTATAAAGATGGTAAGGGTCATTTAGCACTGGTGGATGAGGATACCAATCAAACTTGGTCAGTAGATGGCGAGCGGTTTGCAAACATTTTTATGGGCTACAACGACCATCTAGGTCTGATCAGCATGGCAACTTGTGAGAGTGCCCAAAGCGATAACCCACAGGGTTTTTTAGGTATCGCACCACAATTGGTTCAGCGGGGAACACCCGCTGTGGTGGCAATGCAGTACAGTGTATACATTAAAACAGCTAAAGTTTTTCTAGAGGATTTCTATACTTGTGTAGCATCCCACAAACCTATAGATTGGGCTGTGCAATCAGCAAGGAACGCCATATCGTTAAAATTTGGACTTGGTGATCGTGAGTTTGCAACACCTGTTCTTTACATGCGCGCAAAAGATGGCAACATATTCTGATAACCCGCAGCCCAACAACCCGGTTGGAGCGGACTGGCAAGGCTGGTCGGTTGTGTCTCAAAGGTTGTCGGCAGCCGCTCAACCGGAACGTTGTCTGTTAAGCTACTTGTGTACTTCATTTTTTCAGTCTTGCTTCTCTCTCTAAGATACCAAATGGGTTCTATAGAAGCTTAGACCACAAACCATACAAAAATTGCTCACCTGCTAGGAAGTCAATTGACAGAAAATTGACCAGAATTTGTATCCTAGAAATCGAGATTGCAAATGCGAGAAACAACGCGGGAAACAAAGATAGTTTCTCAACGGACATCTCCTTTGAAAGATCTGCTGCAAATGGCAGGAATTGACCCACAGCGAGTAAGTTAGAGAGTTGTCCTGAACAAAATTGTGGCAGACTACTAGAATTACTCCTTAAATGAACAATGCTAAATTCCCTGGATGTTAATGCTGTTTTAGAGGTGCTTCAACCCGTTCAAGATCCAGAACTCAACAAAAGTCTGGTGGAGTTGAACATGATTCGGAATGTCAAGATTGCGAATGGAGACGTGAGCTTTACCCTGGTTCTGACAACCCCTGCCTGCCCACTCAGGGAGTTTATTGTTGAGGATTGCCAAAGGGCGGTGAAACAACTTCCTGGCGTAACCAATGTGATTGTAGACGTGACTGCCGAAACTCCCCAGCAAAAGGCTCTCCCCGATCGACAAGGCATTGAGGGAGTGAAAAACATCCTAGCAATTTCTAGCGGCAAGGGCGGTGTCGGCAAAAGTACTGTTGCGGTGAATGTAGCCGTTGCCCTCGCTCAGGCCGGTGCAAAAGTTGGGCTGATTGATGCGGATATCTATGGCCCCAATGACCCCACGATGTTAGGACTATCCGACGCTCAAATTATGGTGCGTCAAGGCCCTCAGGGAGAGGTGCTAGAACCTGCCTTTAATCATGGCGTAAAGCTGGTTTCCATGGCATTTTTAATTGACAAGGATCAACCTGTCATCTGGCGCGGCCCGATGTTGAATGGGATTATTCGCCAATTTCTTTACCAAGTGATGTGGGGAGAATTAGATTATTTGATTGTCGATATGCCCCCTGGAACAGGGGATGCTCAGTTAACGCTGGCTCAAGCTGTTCCTCTGGCAGGGGTTGTGATTGTCACCACACCGCAAACGGTTTCTCTGCTGGATGCTCGCAAGGGACTTCGCATGTTCCAACAGTTAGGAGTTTCGATTTTGGGCATTGTGGAAAATATGAGTTATTTCATCCCGCCGGACATGCCCGATAAAAAGTACGACATCTTTGGGTCAGGTGGGGGCGAGGCCACTGCAAAGGAATTAGGAGTGCCGTTGTTGGGAGGAATTCCCCTGGAAATGCCTGTGCGTCAGGGAGGTGACATCGGAGTTCCCATTGTGGTGTCTCAGCCTGAATCCGCATCCGCACAAGCCCTGAAATCGATTGCCCAACAGATTGCAGCAAAGGTTTCGATTGCCGCGCTGACCTGATCCTTAACCCGATCTTGAATTCAACCCAACTCTTTTAACCTCACCTTTTAAGGGAGTGATCCTCAAGAGAGTGATCCTAAAGCTGTTGCAACTCGCTGCAATACATTTAAGGCTTTCCAAGATCCTTGGATTAATTGAGCTGCTGCAAGGGGCTGCTGGATCAAAGTTGCCAACAATGGCAAAGGTTGAAGGGTGCCATTGCGACTGATAGCAGCATTTAAATCCGGTAAATTCTGATCCCACTCATCACTCACCACCCGCAGAATTGTGCCAGCAACTCCCCATGAATTGAGGATGTCTAGAACCGTAAAGCCCTCCATATCGACCACATCAACTTTGTGAATCGGCAGGTAAGTCTCGTAAAGTTGCCGCTTTTCCAGGGCTGAACAAATGACGCGATCGCTCGTAAAACCATTAACGAGATGAGAACTGTATGTTTGAGCAGAAGTTGTTCTGAGTGGTTCATGAATTGCTGCATGAATTGCCTGGGTTAAGGTCTGATCACACGTTCTCATTTGCGAGGAAGAGGGACAGGTTCCAGTGATACAACTCTGATAAACCCCAACCTCTCCAAGATGAAGGTCAGGAGAGAGACTCCCACACACTCCCATTAACAGAACGTTCGAGGGCAAAGTTTCACTCCGACAAGATTTGAGCCATGTTGTCAAAAATTGAGGGAGTGCCTCAGATCCAATTGGAATAGGAACAAGGTTCCATTCAGATGAACGGGCTAACGAACGGACTGAATAAAAGCCTCGAACAACAGCTTTATACTCAGCCCCTTGAGGAACCAGAATCGTATTGATTGGATGATCCTCAAGGAACCGATTCACGGGATTCACTGTGCTTCTGACCTTACACTTCAGCCGGATGTTCTAGCATCAGCTTAGAACGCTTCACCTGTTCAGGCACATCAATCGGGTAGTTCCCCGTAAAACAGGCAGAACAGAAGTGATTCGGGTCATCTTGCGTAGCCGCTAACATTCCCTCCCAACTCAGGTAGGCGAGGGAGTCAACTCCCAGATGTTCGGCAATCTCCCCCACAGACTTGCGCGCGGCAATCAATTGATCTTGAGTATCCGTGTCAATCCCATAGAAACAGGGGTGAGTCACCGGAGGAGAGGAAATTCGCATGTGTATCTCTGCCGCTCCAGAATCCTGCAAGGCTTGCACAATCTTTTTGCTGGTTGTACCCCGAACGATGGAGTCATCCACCATGATCACTCGTTTGCCTTCCAAAACATCTTTGAGCGGATTTAACTTCATGCGGATGCCTGCTTCCCGCATTCCCTGGGTGGGTTGAATAAACGTGCGGCCCACATAGCGATTTTTAATTAAACCTTCAGCGTAGGGAATTCCTGAGCCTTGAGAGTAACCAATGGCGGCTGGAATCCCAGAATCAGGAACGCCGATCACCATATCTGCTTCAACCGGAGATTCTTGAGCCAAGACCTTGCCAATTCGCAAGCGATAACTGTAGAGGGTTTCCCCCTGAAAAATGCTATCCGGGCGAGCAAAGTAAATCATCTCAAAGATACAGAGCTTGCGTGCAGGTTTCTGACTCCAATGGAAAGAGGCTAACCCTGCTTCCGTGATCCAAACCAACTCTCCTGGTTCCACATCCCGCAGATAGTCAGCCCCAATAATATCTAACCCACAGGTTTCAGAGGCCAGAACGTACCGCGTTTTATTAGTTTCATGATTGTCCAATGTGCCAATCACCAGCGGTCGAACCCCATGCAGATCCCGCGCCCCAATCATGCCAACGGAGGTACCAATCACCAGACTAAAGGCCCCATCACACAGGTTGAATGCACTCACACAAGCCGCCAGCCAATCCTTTCCCCGTTCAACTTCCGAGGCGATCGCCAAAGCAATCAGTTCTGTATCGGTGGTGGTCACAAAACTACAGTGACGGCGGGTCAACTCTTCTCGCAGACTCACCACATTAACCAAGTTACCATTGTGGGCAACGGCAACAGACCCCAATCGGCTTTGGGCGATCGCGGGTTGAGCATTGGCGACTCGACTTGATCCAGTGGTGGAATAGCGAGTATGACCGACCGCTAGATCCCCCGGAAGTTGGCTCAAGACAGCCTCATTAAAAACCTGAGACACCAAACCCATGCCCTTGTGCAGATGTAGGATCTCTCCCGCAAACGTAGCAATTCCTGCAGATTCTTGGCCTCGGTGTTGTAGCGCGTAGAGACCAAAGTAAGCCAACTTAGCAACATCTTCCCCAGGAGCATAGACTCCAAAAACACCACAAGCCTCTTCAGGCTTATCAGGGCGGACTGTAGAAGTAGATGCAATCTCTGGTTCAAGGGGGAAGGAATCATTTGGCATCATGGTATACCTGGGTTTCTCCTGTTGTAATCAGCGGGTAGTTAAGAGTCGGGAAGCGAGAATTTAACTAACAACGGGGTTGCGTTTTTGTGACGTTACTTAATATTCTAACAATTTCACTTCAGTCTCTCCCTTAACTGTAACCTGGATTACAATCATCCGGAGCCAATGCTTGCTCTGGTGCTTACACCGTCTTTCTGGATGTCAATTTCAAACGCCACTCATTCGCCGCTCAATGGCGTTAAGGTAACGGTCTTCTATTTCATCGAGAGAGGCTTCTATCAGAACTAGATCCGCTCCAGCCAGGATTTTCAAGGACGCTGTTGATGCTTCAACCTTGCCTACAGGATGCCAAACTTGATTCTGCTCGCCCAACTCTTGCTGTAAATACGCTTCCCAAAGTAGTTGATCCTCAGGAAGAACGGAGACCAAAATTCTTGCACCCCCTTCCCCAAACAAAATCCGATCCCAACGGCGTTGCACAAGGGACGTGATCCCAAAATTCACTGTTGCCCCCAGTTGACCACTGATGCACCCTTCAGATAGAGCGATCGCCAGTCCGCCTTCAGCACAGTCATGGGCAGACTTGATCCAACCCTGACGAATGCCTCCCCGACAAACCGCTTGAACCTTGCGTTCCAGATCGTAGTTAACCCGTGGGGGTTTTCCGGCAATCGTCTGATGAATCACTGCCAAATATTCCGAAGCATTTAGAGTGATTAACCCAGTTGCTTCCCCGTTCCCCAGGTTCCACTCCCCCACTCCCAACAGATAAATCAGATCCCCGGCAGTGCGCCAACCTTGACCACAGGTTTTGCTGATGTCTTCTACCAGGCCCACCATGCCAACAACAGGAGTTGGGTAAATCGATTGAGGATTGCCTTCGGAGTCAAGGGTTTCATTGTAAAGAGAGACGTTACCCCCGGTAACGGGAGTGTTAAATTCCCGACAGGCATCGGCAATGCCCCGACAGGATTCTGCCAATTGCCAGTAACCTATCGGTTTCTCTGGACTGCCGAAGTTTAAGTTATCCGTCACCGCGATCGGCTCGGCCCCAACACAGCTTAGGTTCCGAGCCGCCTCTGCCACTACAGCCTTTGCCCCTTCAAAGGGATCGAGATAGACATAGCGAGAATTACAGTCCACTGTCGCTGCCACACCTCGTTCAAATGCCTTCCTTGGCAAGGGGGGTTGAGGGGGAATTTGAGGGTTTAAGCCAGGTTGGAATGACTCAACTGGTCGCAACCGCATTACCGCTGCATCTGCTCCTCCCGGAAGCATCACAGTATTGTTCTGAACTTGATGATCGTATTGGCGATAGACCCACCGCTTTGAGGCGATCGTTGGCGTGTCTAACAGGGTCAGTAACACCTGATTCCAGGTCTGAAATTCTGTGCCCACAAACACGCCGGAAACCGTGCAGGGAGGTAGCAAGTCCTCTGTCCATTGCCAAGCCTGTTGAGCATATTCAGGGGGCTCTACCAATAGTTCCCGATGGTAAATTGGGGTGTTATCGGCCAAAGCTGTTGCTGGAATTTCCGCAGCAATTTCTCCCTGGAACCAAATCCGCACAATCGGTTCCTCAATCACCGTTCCAGCTACAACGGCTTGTAGCCCCCATTTGTAAAAAATATCAATTAATTCCTGTTCCCGACCCTTTTGCCCAACAAATAACATTCGTTCCTGGGATTCTGAGAGTAAATATTCATAGGGAACCATCCCCGTTTCCCGCACCGGAATCTTGTCTAAATCCAGGTCAATACCAACGCCACCTTTCGCTGCCATTTCCGAGGTAGAACAGGTAATCCCAGCCGCTCCCATATCTTGAGCCGCTACTACCGCGCCGGTTTTGAACGCTTCCAGACAGGCTTCTACCAGGGATTTTTCTAAAAAGGGATCACCGACTTGTACCGCAGGCCGATCGGCCATGGACTCGTCACTCAGTTCTGCACTGGCGAAACTGGCTCCTCCCATGCCATCACGCCCCGTTGTCGAACCCACGTACAACACGGGGTTGCCAATACCTGATGCCCCAGATTTGACAATGTCTTCAGTCTCCATTAGGCCAATCGCCATGGCATTCACTAAGGGATTCCCGCTGTAGGCGGCATCAAAGTAAACCTCACCTCCCACAGTCGGAACCCCGAAACAGTTGCCATAGTGAGAGATTCCCCCGACAACGCCTTGAAAGATTTGACGGGTGCGGGCATCGTCTAGGGAACCGAACCGCAACGAGTTCAATACGGCAATGGGACGGGCTCCCATGGTAAAGATATCCCGCAGGATTCCTCCAACTCCTGTTGCCGCTCCCTGAAACGGCTCCACGGCAGAGGGATGATTGTGAGATTCAATCTTGAAGGCAAGTCGCAAGCCATCGCCAAAATCTACCACCCCGGCATTCTCTCCGGGACCCACCAGAACCCGTTCCCCCGTTGTTGGAAACTGTTTGAGCAAGGGTCGAGAGTTCTTGTAGCAGCAGTGTTCGCTCCACATCACCCCAAACATTCCCAGTTCGGCTTTGTTGGGATGGCGACCCAAACGGTTAACAATTTCTATGTATTCATCGGGCTTCAAACCCTCATCGGCAATTTCTTCGGGGGAGAACGGACAGGGGGTGACAGACATGGTTCGTTAACTTGTTCAGCAGCCCTATTTTATAGCAAGGGTTGCTGGTCTCTGCCGTTTGGGGGGTTGTGATTACGACTGGATTAAGACGGTTGGGCTTGGCGATCGCTGGCTTCACAAATCTTATTCCGTTCCTCGGCCCATTTTTGGGAGCGATTCCAGCTTGAATTATTACCTTAGCAAAAGGCGGGTTTTTAGTGGTTTGGGTGTTGTTGCTGTATGCCTTTGTCCAAAATGTAGAAGCCTACAGTCTCGATCCCTGATTGGTGGGAAGCTCCGTTGGGGTTCATCCTCTATTTCAGTTCCTCTCGGTTGTGGGAGGGGTTCAAGGTTTAGGTATTCTTGGCGCATTTGTTCCGCCGTGGTTTGCTGGAGCTGCCGCTCTCGTTGAAAATTTGTACTTGTAGCCTAAACTTCAAGAAGAGCAGAGACAGAAGGCAATTCTCAGCCAAGAGTTGGCAGTTCCTTGAGAATAACAGGCAAATTCCTAGAACCGAATTTCACCTGTGGCAAAATAGGATACAGGAAAGTTTGATCTTGACCAGAATCGTTCTCCGACTGCTCAACTCTGATTTTTAGGGAAGGGCTATGATTGGGGATTCTAGTGATTTATCGGTTCGATTCGATTGCTTTACTTTGCCCATTACAGAATCAGATAATCCTGGTTATCTTAAAGGAACTAGAACTTCAGCCTCCTGTGGCTCTTTGAAATAATGCATCCTTGGCTCCAACGTCAACTTGATCAGCTCAATCTCACTCAGCAGATGTTGCCATCTGACCCCTCGGCTTGGCAAGAATTTTTAGAACAAGTGAGTCGCAGTTACCGAGAGGCGGAGCAAGCTGCAGGTTTGATAGAGCAGGATGGAAGGGAGCAAGCATCAACAGCGCGATCGCCCGACCTAGAGGTTCAACAGTCGCTCTCATTATTACAGGCCACGTTCAACGCCACGGATGCTGGGATTTTGGCCCTAGATAAAGCAGGAGAGGTCTGCAATTTTAATCGGAAATTTGTTGATCTCTGGCAGATTCCAGAGTCCATGTTAACTCACCCTCAAGGGCAGTCTGTCCTGGCATTTGTCCTGCGCCAACTGAGATATCCGCCTCAATTTCTCAAAACGGTTATGCGCCTCTCGGCTGAGCCTCAGATCCCCACCTATGACATTGTGGAATTTAGAGATAGCCGCACCTTTGAGGTCTCCTCTCATCCCTCTAAAATTGGCGAGAAGCTGGTTGGACGGGTTTGGAGTTTCCGAGATGTGACCGAACGTCGGCGGGTCGAACGGGCTTTACAACATCGCGTAGACTTTGAACAATTAATTACCAGTCTCTCAACTCACTTTATTAGCTTGAGTACTGACGGAATTGATCAAGGCATTCAAGAAGCTCTAGAAAAAATCAGCAAGTTCATTGGCGTGAGTCGAGGCTTTCTTTATCTATTTGCCGACTCTAGTGCATTGGACTCCATCGTCTCAACCAACATCTCAGCAAGAACCTGCTATGAGTGGCTAGCCCCAATCAAAACATCTGACTTAAAACTGTCTGAGCCGACTTCGGAATTTTCAAGAAACTCTGCAACTCCTCAAGAGCGATTGATCCGAGTCATTGAAAACCGAATTCAGATTATGTCCAACGTATTGATGCCCACGACGGTGCCTTGGATTATTCAGCAATTGGGTCAACTACAAAGCATTTGTCTGCCCAACAGTGATATTGCTGATGCTGCCCACCGCGACCTGTTGACCCTGAGTCAGTTTCATCCCTCTAATCACCAATCCGCTTATAGCCAAGCCCATTCTTCCCAAGACATCCGGTTCCTGATCCTCATTCCCTTAGTCTGTCGCCAATCTCTAGTCGGATTTCTGCGATTTGATGCGACCCACTCTAGCTATAGCTGGTCATCTGACAATATCAGTTTGCTCAAAATGGTTGCAGAAATGTTCTCAAACACCCTGGAGCGGCAGCGAACGGAGGAAGCCCTGCGACGAACCGAGGCTAAATACCGTAGTATTTTTGAAAACGCCGCAGAAGGGATTTGTCAAACTACCCCTCAAGGTCAATACTTAAGCGCAAACCCAGCTCTAGCGAGGATCTTGGGATATCAGTCTCCCGAGGACTTGATGCAAACCCTGTCTGACATTAGTCAGCAACTCTACGTTAAACCCAATCAACGGGCTGAATTCATTCAGAAAATTCAGGCTGAAGGCGCGGTATCTGGGTTTGAGTCCCAGGTCTATCGCAAGGATGGCAGCCTCATTTGGATCTCGGAGAACTCTCGGGCCGTTCATGATCGAACTGGACAAATTCTCTGCTACGAAGGCACGGTTGAAGATATTACCCAGAGTAAACAGGCCGCAGAAGCGTTAAAACAGGCGAAGGAATCTGCAATTGCTGCGAGCCGAGCCAAGAGTACCTTTTTAGCCAATATGAGCCATGAACTGCGAACCCCCTTGAATGCGATCATTGGTTATAGCGAAATCCTGGCCGAGGAAGTCGCCGACTTGGGATACACCGATCTGGTTCCTGATTTAGAACGCATCTGCTCCGCAGGACGGGATCTTCTCGCCTTAATCAACGATATTCTCGATATTTCCAAGATTGAAGCGGGCCGGATGGACTTGTATCTAGAAACCTTCAGTATTCCCAGTCTGATTGAACTGGTCATATCAACGGCCCAACCCCTAGTGGATCGAAACGGGAATACCCTAACGGTGGAATGGGACGACCAGGTGTCCACGATGCAGGCTGATATGACAAAGGTTCGGCAAATTTTGCTGAATCTGCTCAGTAACGCCGCAAAGTTTACCACAGCGGGCCAAATTCACTTAAAAGCTGAAGTTTGTCTACTGTCCCTCCCGCAGGTTGAGACTAGGGATGAGACTGTTGAAAGCATTCCCCAAGCCTGTATTCGCTTTCAGGTGAGTGACACCGGGATTGGCATGAGCCTAGACCAACAGGATCTATTGTTCCAGCCCTTTACCCAAGGCGATGCCTCTATGACTCGACGCTATGGAGGAACGGGGTTAGGTCTGGCCATTAGTCAGCGATTTTGTCAAATGATGGGGGGATGTATTCTGGCGGAAAGTCAACTCGGTCAAGGGTCAACCTTTACCGTGATTTTGCCCCAGACCGTTATCTCTAGAACTTCAGAAGAGGAGGCTTCTAGGATTTTGATCTCCTCTGAACACCTAGAAACTGATATCAGCCCAGACTTACCTGCATTCACAGACCTGCTTGAAGCAAACAACTCTCCATCCAAAACTGTTCTGGTGATTGATGATGATCCAGTGTCACGGGACTTGGTGGTGCGATCGCTGAGTCAAGTTGGA
Organism: Microcoleaceae cyanobacterium; assembly: GCA_051652765.1. Lineage (GTDB taxonomy): Bacteria > Cyanobacteriota > Cyanobacteriia > Cyanobacteriales > Microcoleaceae > JBHJGO01. The sequence continues at coordinate 15,612 of JBOFUV010000050.1, forward strand.
TTGCAAGCCATCATCGCAACGACTGGAGAAGAAGGGCTGCACTACGCCCAGAAGTACAGTCCTGATGTGATCACCCTGGATATTATGATGCCCAGCATGGATGGGTGGACTGTGCTTTCGGCCCTCAAAGCCAACCCCCAACTGGCTGAGATCCCGGTCATCGTACTGTCTTTTGTCGGGGATAGGGCCAGGGGATTTGCGCTTGGAGCCTCCGACTACTTGTCAAAACCAGTCGATAGGAAACGGTTGGCAACCCTGGTGAGCAGGCATCAACGCCTTAGAGACTACCCTCAGTCTGATGCTTCTCCAGGGGAGATTCTCATCGTTGAGGATCACAAGGACACTTCCCGCTTACTGCGGGGGATTCTAGAGCAGGATGGCTGGCAGGTTGTAGAGGCAGAGGACGGGCAAGTTGCCCTAAACTATTTAAAGCAGAAACAGTTAACCCAGACCCAACCGAGGTTGATTTTACTGGATTTAATCTTGCCTCAGATGAGTGGTTGTGAACTCATCGCTGAATTGCGGCAAGTTCCAGATTGGGCAAAAATTCCTGTCATTGTCACAACTGCCATGGATCTTACTGTTTCAGAACAGTCTCAGTTACGAGCATCGGTTGAGCAGGTTCTTCAAAAAGGCAGCTATAGCAGTAGCGAGCTGTTAGAGGAAGTTCATCAGTTGATTCGAGCGACCTTAGAACCCCTGTCTTGGGTTGCTCCCCAGATCAACTCCGAATTTAAACCCTGATCTAGACCCTAAATCTAACCTCTGAACCCTCTATTTAAAGCTGGAGATTATGGCAAAGATTCTGCTAGTTGAAGATAATGAAATGAATCGAGATATGCTAAAGCGTCGCCTTGCTCGCAAGGGATACAACGTTTTGATTGCGGTAGATGGGGCTGAAGGGGTTGAACTGACTCAACTGGAGCGACCTGATCTGATCTTGATGGACATGAGTTTGCCGGTGAAGGATGGTTGGCAGGCAACACGGGAAGTTAAAGCCAATCCTCAAACCCAGCACATTCCAATTATTGCCCTCACGGCCCACGCAATGGCGGGCGATCGCGAAAAATGTTTAGCGGCAGGATGTGATGATTATGATACGAAGCCAGTAGAATTTCCTCGCCTGCTTGAAAAGATTGAAACCCTGCTGCAACAGGCTACAACGTCCTGATCCAAGATATTCCATGAAGGCCCCTGTTAAAAAGTTGGTTAAATGAACGCTGATCCGAGCTATGTGCTAATTGTTGACGACAATGAGGTAAATCGGGATCTCCTGTCTCGTCGGGTAAAGCGTGAAGGGTATCAAGTTAAAGTTGCGGTCAATGGCTTTGAGGCCCTCGAAATGATGCAGTCTCAGGAGCCTGATTTAGTTCTTCTGGATATTATGATGCCTGGAATGAACGGGTATCAGGTGTTAGAAACCATGAAACAAGATGTCAAACTGCGCTATGTTCCCGTGGTCATGATCTCGGCTGTCACTGACATTGAGAGTGTGATTCGATGTATTGAACTCGGAGCAGAAGACTACTTGCCCAAGCCTTTTAATCCAGTGTTACTGCGGGCTAGAATCAATGCTTGTCTCGAAAAAAAGCGCTACTTAAAGCAGCTTGCTGCTGAACAAGAAAAATCAGAGCAATTACTCTTGAATATCTTGCCAAAAGCAATTGCTGAGCGCCTAAAACGTGGCGAAAGTACAATTGCTGATAGCTTTGAAGACGTTACAGTTCTGTTTGGAGATATTACTAATTTTACTGAACTTTCAGTTGATCTTTCCCCCACAAAACTCGTGAGTATTCTCAGTCAAATTTTCTCCAAATTTGATGAACTTGCCGATAAGTACAAGCTAGAGAAAATCAAAACTTTAGGTGATGCTTACATGGTGGTGGGTGGCCTACCAACCCCGTTTCCTGAACACGTAGAGGCGATCGCAAATATGGCCTTAGAGATGCAAGCCGCTATTGGCCAGTTCAGTTTGAAACCCGGAGAACCCCTTACCATGCGAATTGGGATCAGTACGGGCCCTGTTGAAGCGGGAGTCATTGGCACGAAAAAAATTGCTTATGATCTCTGGGGAGACACGGTCAATACAGCCAATCGCATGGAATCCCATGGTGTACCGGGCAAGATCCAGGTGACAGAAATAACCTACAAACGAATTAAAGAAAAGTATATCTTTGAGGAACGGGGACTGATTCCGATTAAAGGCAAGGGGGAGATGGCGACCTATTTTCTGATTGGGCAGAAATTTTGATTAGGCAGAAAAAGGTTCAGATATTAAGAACTGCTGTAAATCTAATTCTGGACTTGACAGAATAGCCACACCCAAATTAGGATTAATAAATGTGACTAATTGAAAAGTTGCAATCCTCGGTAGCTCAGTGGTAGAGCGATCGACTGTTAATCGATTGGTCGTAGGTTCGAATCCTACCCGGGGAGTTGACATGGAAAAGCAAAATGATCGACACAGGTGTCAAGGCTAGGGATTTCGATCTGACTGCTGCTGAACTTTCTCAATACTGGCTGCTGGATGCAGACACTACTTATCTCAATCATGGATCGTTTGGGGCCTGTCCCATTCCAGTGCTGAACTATCAACAAGACTTGCGAACTCAACTGGAACGTAATCCGGTTCACTTTTTTGTGCGGGAGTTTGAGCCGTTATTGGATCAGGCCCGGAGCGCACTAGCTCAATTTGTCGGGGCAGAGCCTACAACGTTAGCCTTTGTCCCCAACGCCACCACAGGAGTCAACTGTGTTTTGCGATCGCTACCCTTTTCAGGCCGGGATGAGTTGCTCACCACAAATCATGAGTATAATGCCTGTCGCAATGCTTTAGATTTCGTCGCTCAGAGCAGTGGGGCCAAGGTTACGGTTGCTGAAATTCCCTTTCCTTTGACCTCTGACAATCAAGGAGTTGAAACGATTTTAAACCGGTTGACCCCTCAAACTCGGCTCGTGCTGCTTGACCATGTGACCAGTCAAACGGGTTTGATTTTACCGATTCAATCCCTGGTTCACGAATTGGCCCAACGAGGAGTCGATACCTTAGTGGATGGGGCTCACGCTCCTGGGATGTTGCCCTTGAACTTGACTGATCTTGGGGCGGCTTACTACACAGGCAACTGTCACAAATGGCTCTGTGCGCCAAAAGGGGCGGCATTTTTGTATGTGCGACCGGACAAACAAGCCCAGATTCGTCCCCTGACCATCAGTCATGGGGCCAATTCGCTCCGGAGCGATCGCCCTCGCTTTTTGTTGGAGTTTGATTGGATGGGCACAGATGACCCCACGGCAGTCTTGTCAGTGGCTGCAGCGATTCAGTTCATGGGTTCAGTCTTGCCTGGAGGTTGGCCAAGTCTGATGGCCCAGAATCATCAGCTTGCTGTAGCCGCTCGTCGCCTCCTCTGTGATCGGCTCGACATTCCTCAGCCTTGTCCCGATGACTGGATGGGCGCAATGGCTTCAATTCCACTCACCGCAAAGTGGCGATTCGTGCCTGACTTACAAGAGCAACTTTGGCAAAGGTTTCGGATTGAAGTCCCGATCATTCCTTGGGGAAGCTCTAGCCAACAGAACACCAGTCAACAATGGCTGCGAATTTCGGCCCAAATTTACAACACCTTGTCGCAGTACGAACAGTTGGCAGCAGCACTGTTGACCATCTACCAGGGCCAATCCTAAAGTAGATCCAATCCAAAAAACTGTAGCCAATCTCGCTGAAGTGTACCCAGAGAGTTGCTAAGTTACGTTACACTAAAAAGAATTTTTTGGCTGTAGCCAAATCAATAACCTTTGGCTGCAGCCGAATGAACCAACCTTTGGCTGGAGCCAAATCAATCAACATGAATCAAGCGAAGTTCGGTGAAAGTCAGGAGCAGGGTTGCTGGGGCAAAGTTTATTTGGTTGGAGCAGGGCCGGGAGATCCTGGACTCATGACCCTGAAAGGCAAAGGACTACTGCAATGTGCTGATGTGGTTGTCTATGATGCTTTGGTCAGTTTGCCCATTTTGGCGATGATCAATCCCCAGGCTGAACAGATTCATGCGGGAAAACGTCGAGGTCGTCACTCCCTGTTGCAAACTGAAACGACTCAACTTTTAATCGAGAAAGCTAAGCATCATGCCATTGTCGTGCGGCTCAAAGGAGGTGATCCCTTTATCTTTGGGCGTGGTGGAGAAGAAATGGAAGATCTGGTTGCAGCGGGGATTGCTGTTGAGATAGTTCCGGGAATCACCTCTGGAATTGCCGCGCCAGCTTATTTAGGAATTCCCTTAACCCATCGCCGTTATAGTTCCTCAGTCACGTTTGTCACGGGTCATGAGGCGACGGGGAAATATCGACCTCAAGTTAACTGGCAGGCGATCGCCCACGGCTCAGAGACCATTGTGGTCTATATGGGCCTTCATAATTTAGCTCACATTACGACAGAACTATTGACCGCAGGGCTAACCCCAAGTACTCCCATTGCCCTAGTGCGGTGGGGAACGCGCCCAGAACAGGAGGCTCTGAAGGGAGAGTTGGGAACGATTGTCCAACAGGTTGAACAAGTAGGGTTTGAGGCTCCTGCGATCGCGATCATTGGTTCAGTCGTGGGTCTTCATGAGATTCTGCCAACCCTTCACTCTACGCTTTAAGTCAATTTAAAAGCCCTAGTGAGAATCCGTCTAGTAGAATTTGTACCAGTATAAATACTCTCTGGTATTAGCATTACTAACCATGACACAATTCTTGAGTAATCCAACCCGATAAACGAAGGATTGAGCATGACAACAACCAATACACAGCCTCAAGCCAGATCATTAACTCATCTGTTAAGCTCCTTCCAGCTTGGCAACTTAACCCTCAAAAACCGAGTCGTACTGGCTCCGATGACCCGTTCTCGTGCCGGAGTAGAACGAACCCCCAATAGCCTGATGGCTGAGTATTATGCCCAACGGTCATCGGCAGGATTGATCATTACAGAGGCCACAGTCATTTCAGCCCAAGCAAACGGTTGGGAACAGACCCCCGGAATCTACTCCGATGAACATACAGAAGCTTGGAAACCTGTGGTTGAGGCAGTTCATGCCAAAGGAACTCCGATTTTTATGCAGCTTTGGCATTGTGGACGGGCCTCCCACAGTAGTTTTCAACTTAATGGACAACTGCCCGTGGCCCCCTCTGCCCTTAAGTTGAACGGGGACTACATTCATACCCCCAAGGGCAAGGAAGCCTACGAAACCCCGAGGGCGTTGGCAACAGAAGAGGTCGCCAGCATTGTGGAGGATTATCGCCAAGCCGCCGAACGAGCCAAGGTCGCCGGATTTGACGGGATAGAAATTCATGGGGCAAACGGTTACTTAATTGATGAATTTCTTCAGTCCAAAACTAATCACCGCCCGGATCAATATGGCGGCAGTGTGGAGAATCGCTATCGGTTTCTGAAAGAAATTACAGAAGCAATTCTCACTGTTTTTCCAGCCAATCAAGTTGCAGTCCGACTCTCTCCCAATGGTGTATTCAATGACATGGGTTCCCCAGACTATCGAGAAGCTTTTCTCTATATTGCTGAACAGTTGAATCTCTATGGACTGGCCTATTTACATTTAGTGGATGGTCTCGCCTTTGGATTTCATGAATTAGGAGAACCAATGACCTTAGCAGAATTTCGTAACGTATTCTCCGGGCCGCTGATGGGGAACTGTGGCTACACCGAAGACACTGCAGAAGCTGCGATTCAGGCCGGAGATGCAGACTTAATTGCCTTCGGACGGCCCTATATCAGCAATCCTGATTTAGTCGAACGGTTTACGAATCATTGGCCATTAAATCCTCCAGCAGAGATGAAAGATTGGTATTCCTTTAGTCCAACAGGATATATTGATTTTCCATCTTATTCAGAATTAGAACGCTAACCTTTAGAGGGTCGTTGTAGTCAGTGAGGCGGAAAGCCTAATTGAGTGCCGAAAAAACATCGCGATCGCAGATAGAAATTTAGATTGTACTTCAACTGGATTGCAGCGATCCTCAACTTTAGATCCTCAACTTCAAGCGGGTCACACCCCCATAAACCGTTGAGGCTTTCCGAAACCCAAGCAGGTGAAACTGTTCCGAGTCACGGTCATCTACTGGGTCAAACAAGTTGGACGGTTGCTACCCGATGCCTATGCTCCTGAGATCCAACCTCAGGTCGATGCGGATGCCCCAGTGGAGTTGCTTTAATTCTCTTTAGAAAATTCGCTGAATTGATGAACAGTCATCTTCGTTGTGAAGTGCTGATAAAGTCTTCTGATGTAATCTGATCAGGGGTTAAAACTGGAGTTATTCCATCCCCACCCACCGCACTAGAAATCACAGCCAGGATTTGACTTGTTAAAGCAATGCTAATTATGATGTCGTCGGGATTAAGACCTGTAGGGTTAACCGTGACCATTTCTCCGTTGCTCAAACTGAAGTCAAAATTAAATGTGTTTCCATATCGACTAATCAGCAGTTCATCTGGGCTGAGTCCGGAATCTAATCCTAACGCTTCAACAGCGGGATCAAACTGCAATCCAAGCTTGTCAATGCCGTCCTCAAAATCGACGATTCGATCAAGCCCAAAGTTCACACTGATAACAAAGACATCGGGTTCACCATCTCCAGTAAATAGGGTTCCAGAGCTTCTATCAACCTCCGGTGGTTCGCCCACAATACCTCCAATTAGTACGTCATAACCATTTCCCCCACTGAGAAAATCTGACCCTTTACCTCCAAGTAAATTGTCATTTCCACTATCTCCAAACATAAATTCGTTACTGAGGCCACCGAAAAATACATCGTTACCGTCGCCTCCATAGGAGTAATCAATATCTCCAACCCCTTCCGAACCTTCAAAAGTATCATTTCCATCACCCCCTATTGCTGTATCATCACCTAATCCGCCTATTAATAGGTCATTACCTAAGCCCCCTTGACCAATATCTTTTCCTAAGCCACCCAGGAAGGTATCATCTCCAATACTGCCTGTGAAAGTATCATCTCCCTGGTTGCCGTTAAAATTGACTGATCCTAAACCATAGTTAGTTACCGAATCATTGCCCCCTTTCCCATAAATAAGCTTGAATAGTCCATCGTCAGTCACATAGTCCAATGAATCATCATCACCGACAAATTCGCCTTCCCCTACCAAAATCAGATCTGCTCTTGGGTCAATTTGGACAGTCCCAGGAATAACATAGCCCCCAGGCGAAACAGGTAACGCAATAACAGTCATATATCGAGAAAGCCAAAGTTCTTTTTAGTTCTAGCGCACTTTCAAAAACCCCAAATAATCTAAGATTTCTTTAGATTATCTGGCTTGGGTTTGATCTAAAGTTGTTCGAGTGAGAGTAATCTTGAACTGAAGCTTTCAAGTACAGCGTTTAATCCCACTTCAGTTTCCATCCTGTAATTCTCCGTTGCTATGATTGTCTGAAATTCTTTAGGTATTGGGATCTCAATGTTAAAGGTGGCATCAGGTAGAAATACAGTATTTTCTAGAGTAAATCCACCATTGACTAACAGAATATCTTTGGCACTTTCAGTTGTTACAAAAATTCGCTTATCAAAGTTGTTCAAATCATCAATTTGCGTCACTCCGTCAATAACTTCACGGGGAGTAATACTGTCAGTCAGTAGCTCATCTTGAACAATTTTAACTTTAATACCTAAATATGCATCACCCAGGCTGGCTTCAATGAAATCAACATCGATTCCTGAGAACATCTGGTTAAGTAGATCTGAATTATCAATAGCGTTACCCCAGCCCTCTAGTATGAAACCCGCTTCTGTTTCAGGATTGGAAATAAACAGAGCATTTCCAAACTGACGTAGCTCAACTTGCTACAAACCAGTGAGTCAAATCAAGATTTCTTGGATAGAAGTTTGAAAAAAGCAATGAATCATGAGTTTTTAACTCTTCAAAAATCAAGATGAAGAACTAGGTGTTCCCTTCTACGAATCGGTGAACCAGTTGTTAGATGACCAATTTTATGACACTTTGTCCGGTCAGCAAGCTTACAAGTGCTTCGCCTGCCGGATCAAAAAAGCTTAAGTAGAATGAAACGATTTTTTAGCGCTTGCCTTGGTTTAACTCTCTATGACACACTATGGGAGTTGAGGTTCAGGATGGATGACTCCTTACCAACAGGCTCAATTTTTTTCCCAACTTGCAACTTTGCTTGATTCTGGCTTGACCGTGCCAAGAAGTCTAGAGAAAGTAATGCAGGGATGTTCGCCGCAGTTAGAACGTCAGCTCAACCGAGTGGCCGTTTCAATGTCCCTGGGAGATAGCTTTTCGACTTCCCTAGCCCAAGTTCCCAGAATGTTGGATCAATGGACGATTGGCTTGATTCAGGTGGCAGAGTCAAAGGGAGCCCTGGCAGAGATGTGTGATTCTATTGCAGAAGTTGCCCAACAACAACACCGAAGGCATCAGCTTTATCGGTCTGTACAACTTGCAGGGCTAACGACTTTATTCTGTGTTCTCGTGCTCTTGGCCGCCCTAGTACTAATGTCCCGTTTTTCTCAAAAGGGACTCTTATCCCTCGGGATTCTAATTGTGCTGGTGAGTTTGGTTTCCCCAGAACTCGTTCCTCGACTTCCTGTGGTGAATAGAATTTTGACGGCCCGTTCTATGCTGAAACTGGCAGATTTGGAGTTGCCATTAAACTGGGGAGTTCCTCTCCTGCAAGCACTGGAGTTGATGCGCGATCGCCTGCCCCGTTCAGATTTGTCTCTCTCATTGTCTGTCGCCCTGGGTCAAATTCCCGCAGGTCAAACCTTAAGCCAGAGTCTAGAGGGTCGATTGCCCCCAATTGCCCTGCAAATGATTCGGACGGGGGAGGAAACAGGAAATTTGAGCATGGCACTACACAAACTGAGAGAGTACTATGATCGAGAACTGGAACGTACCCTCCGACTCCTCCAAGGGATTTTGATTCCAGTGAGTCTCCTCGCCGCAGGCAGTGTGGTGGTCTTCCTACTGGTTCAAGCGTTGACTTCCTTGTTGATTTTGCTTCCAGATTAGCGCGAGTTAGAGGGACAGATTTCTATAAGAGCGATCCTAAATCAATTCTGAGAAAACCAGAGAGGGGTTTAGGGACTGTGTCTCTAAGGAGGGGAACGCCCGCCATCCCTGTCTTACAAATCATTTAACACTGCTATAGATTCCAAAGATTCAAAAAAATTATCTTTGTGATCTTGTGCAACGCAGCGACTCCATTTAAGCTGTATGCAGCACTAAAGTGTTTCATTTCACTAAATTTAAAGATGAAATTGCAAGTATTTAAACGGTTTCGTCCTGGGTTGATGCTCAGCGCAATTGCTGGAGTACTATTTACTGGTGCTAGCGCAGTTGCTGCAGATCGCGTAGTTCTGACCTACGGCCCATTCCAGGCTCCTATCAATGTCAGTGACCTAAAAGAATTTGCGGAGACCGGAGAGAAGACCAAGACAATTAGTCAAATTGTCGGATTCTCTGGGGTTGAGGAAGACACTCTGCGGGGACTGATGACTTTGGAAATCGGCTTTGATCTTGTGCCTTTTTCCTGTCTGATCTGTAGCCCTACTGGTGTTGAACTGATTAAGGAGATGGCCCTAACAGTTCGTACCCATCGTCGTGTTGAAAATATGGCCGCAATCCACGCTGCCATGATTAACGCGGTTAGTGATGATGGCAAGATTTCCTTCATCGATTTTCTGGAAAAATATCCTGTTCCAGGATTGTATGTAGATGTTGGCAACATTCCTGAAACCGTTGATCGGCTGCAAAGCTTGGCTGGAGACGTGGACAAGTTTCTGAAAGATGCAACCAAGTACGGCAAGGGAGGCTGTACCGTCCAAGAGGTGGATTTTCCAGATCCTGCTCCCGCTCCTGTTAGACCTACGCCTCCGCCCCCTCAGCCCCGGCCCCCAGTAGTTCCACCACCTGCTCCTGCTCCTATACCTCCGGTTAGAGGTCTGTGGTAAGTTTGGTGCTTGGAAATTGATTGAAAAAGGGATTGAGATATTAGTTTCTCAATTCCTTTTTTATCGCCAACTTTAAGTTGATTATCTTGTGAATCTTTTCACTGGGCTGGCTTTATTGCTACTTACTCTGACCTACTTTGTGGTTGGCTGTGACCTATTGAAGCTTCAATTTGAACCCCACGTTTGGGGCGTGATTGCTTTAACAATTGTCTTGCTAGCTGTTCTGGTGACGACTCCAACGACCGTTCTCAAAAGACCCATTTTTAAATGGTTTCAGTCTGATATCGGCACATTTATTTCGGTGCTTGGCGGATCTGTAACAATCGTGATTATGTTTACGCTTCTGCAACTCTTTGTAACATTTTTGCTGGTTATGTCTGCCACGCTGCTGGCTCGTATGGAACTGCAAAATGCTAAACACAGTAGTTGTCTGGCATTTGTCCTCTTAACGCTATTACCCTTTGCAGGCTTGGGACTGAGTTGGCAGCTCAGTCGCTGGATACAGCTTCAGTCTCTACATTCCCAATTAACTGAAAGGCTATTTTTCTAGGAGTTGCGTCGGCCCCAAGTACTTTGCGAGATAAGGAGAAAAGACTTCATAAATCAAGGTTAGAGGCTTGCCATGATGCCAAAATAAATAATGCCGTCCCCAAAAAGGCCCAGTTTCCCCAAAAGATGCCTCCAAGGCTCTAGAACTTCCATAGTAAATCCCTTGAACATCACGATAGAGTTCGGTTCGCAAGCGAGCTAAACTTGCCCAGATCGGCAGAGCCCGGTTCTGTAGATATTCATCCACATGACTTGCCTCCCACCAGGAAGTCGCATAAGCCAACCGCTGACCTGATGAGGTTCGCAGCCAAACCTGGCGACGCAATCTCGGCCCCGGAACAGCTTGAATTAGGTCGGGGGCTCCATCCGTGTCCATGTCGATGGCAGACATATCAATTACATCAACTTCTGTGGATTCTCCAGTCAACAGTTGCAAATGGCGAGTGGGAGAGCCGTCCCCTAGCAGCAAGATCTGCCAAGCTGGCGCCAGTTGACCATGAGGCAACCCTCTGCGAACAATAGATTCATCCCCGTGCCAGTGAGAATTGAGACGGTGCCAAGGGGCTGGCTGTTTTAAGGGTTCAGATACTTTCTCTAAACTAGCAGTCAATGGCTTTTACAAAACTTAACCTCATCAATACTGTAATGTTTTTCTGTAGATTTGAGCAAGGTCATTTGTGAACCGGGCAATTACATGAAGATCGGAATAGTTGGTTTGGGCTTGATTGGGGGTTCGATTGGCTTGGAATTGTCAACCGTGCGGAATAGTCCCACCCATTTTTCCCATCGGTTTCAGGCGATCGCGCCTTCAGAACCCTGGCTCAACACCCAGATTCTTGGGGTCAGCCGTCGCCAACAGACCTGTGAACGAGCGGTGGCCCTTGGGGCCGTTGATACAGCCAGTGAGAATCTAGCGTCCTTGGCTGAAGCAGACATCGTGTTAATCTGTACTCCTATTGGGCTGATTCAACCGACTATTGAACAGTTAGTTCCCATCCTCCAACCGAATGCGATTATCACTGACGTGGGCTCTGTTAAACAGCCTATTGTTGAGTCCATTGACCAACTTTGGCCCAATTTTGTCGGGGGACATCCGATGGCTGGAACTGCCGAACAGGGCATTGACGCGGCACTGCTGAATTTATTTGTGAACAGGCCCTATGTGATCACGCCCAGTGAAAGTACCCCCACGGCTGCAACTCAAGCTGTTACCCATTTAGCCCAGGTCTTGGGAGCCAATGTCATTCAGTGTTCGGCGGCTGACCATGATCAAGCAGTTGCTTGGATTTCCCACCTGCCTGTGATGGTCAGTGCCAGTCTGATCGCGGCAACTCAGACCGAACAACAGCCCTCGGTTATGCAGCTTGCCTGTCAACTGGCAAGTTCAGGATTTCGAGATACGAGTCGGGTGGGCGGGGGCAATCCTGAATTGGGGATGATGATGGCTCAATACAATCGGCAGGCTGTGTTGCGATCGCTCTCGGCCTATCGTCAAGCGTTGGATCAAATCACTGAGCAGATTGAACAGGAAAACTGGCCCGCGTTGGCGGAAAAACTGACTCAAACTCAGAGCGATCGCGGGAAATTCAATCTTTAATTCAATCCTGAAATTCAATCTTTAAAGTCTGGCTCTATTGACATCCAATCTCCCTTGAATCAACTTGGTAGATGTTGCCGACTTAGTTCACGGTCTTCTATTCTTCAAATCATGCCTGAATCCTCAGTCTCGTCAACCTTTCATATTCCAGTCCTGAGTCAAGAATTGATTGCAGGGCTAGAGATTCAACCTGGAGGGCATTATCTAGATGCAACAGTTGGGGGCGGAGGCCATAGTTTGTTAATGCTTCAGGCTGCACCGGGGGTTCAAGTCATGGCTCTTGACCAAGATGAACAAGCGATCGCGGCGACTCGTCAACGGCTTGAAACCGTTGATCCCAAGTTATTAGAACGCATTCAGTTCTGGCAGGGGAATTTTGCCAGTTACCAGCCGGGGGCCGTCCGGTTTAGTGGAATTATTGCGGACTTGGGAGTGAACTCAAATCAGTTGAACACACCGGAGCGGGGGTTTAGTTTCCGGCATACTGCTCCCTTGGATATGCGGATGAACCAACAGCAAGCATTGACCGCAGCGGAAATTGTGAATACCTGGGACGAGGTGAAATTAGCGAATTTATTCTACACCTACGGCGAGGAACGATTATCGCGACGGATTGCGCGACAAGTGCTAGCCCAGCGCCCATTTCAAACCACCACGGAGCTGGCAGAGGCCATTTCTCGCTGTGTTCCCCCGAAGTATCGCTACGGTCGCATTCATCCGGCAACCCGTGTGTTTCAATCCCTAAGAATTGCAGTGAATCAGGAGTTGAAAGCTTTAGAAACGTTCTTGCAAACGGCCCCCCAGTGGTTAAGACCGGGCGGGAAAATTGGCATCATTAGCTTTCATAGTCTAGAAGATCGACTGGTGAAGCAGGCATTTAAAAACTCTGAAGGGTTGAAGATTCTGACGAAGAAACCGATTCAACCCACCAATGATGAAATTGTCCAAAATCCTCGGGCTCGTTCTGCTAAACTCAGGCTAGCTGAGCATCTAACCTTAAGCGGATAGTATGAATCCGGACAATAACTCCAAGCTGAAGTTAATGATTGTCGATGACGAACCTGATAATCTTGATTTACTATTCCGCACTTTTCGTCGAGACTTTCAGGTTTACTCCGCTGAGAGCGCGATCGCTGCCCTCAAAGTTCTAGATGAGTCTGGTGAGATGGCGGTGATCATCTCGGATCAACGAATGCCTGAGATGTATGGCACAGAGTTTCTGAGTCAGATCGTGGATCGGTTTCCGGATACCATTCGGATTTTGCTGACTGGATATACGGACGTTGAAGATCTAGTGGATGCGATCAATGCAGGTCAGGTGTTTAAGTATATTACTAAGCCTTGGAGTCCAGAAGCGCTCAAAAATATTGTGCAACAAGCGTCTGAAACCTATCAATTCTCCAAACAGCGGACTTATTCCCTGCGACGGGCATTGCGACGGGAATCCCTCTATAACGAGGTCGTTAGGGCATTGCGAGAGTCTCTTGACTATTCGAGTATGTTGCAGACCACGGCTCAAACCTTGGGAGACATCTTTGAAGCGACCGGGTGCTGTATTTGTGGGGTTGAGGGAGAGAGGCGATCGTCAGAAGTTTTCACCTATTCAACTGTGAAAACCGATCGAAACACTTGGCTGTCCCACTTTCATACATCAATGGACTCTGTATTGTGCTGTCAGGAGACTCAAATTATTCAAGGCTCGGAAGCACGGTTCTCTTCCCAGATCATTGTGCCTCTTACCTATCAAAATCAACTGTTGGCTGTTTTAGCGCTCTATCGAGCCGAAGATGCTGACCCTTGGACGCAAGAAGATATTCAACTGCTTCAAACTATTTCTGAGCAAGTTGCCCTAGCGTTATCCCAAGCCAAACTCTACAAACGCACGGTTGAACTGGCAGAACAGATGCAGAGCGAACTTGAGGTTGCTCGCCAGATTCAAACAAACTTGTTGCGTCAGAGCTGGCCGGAGTTTGATACTGTAAAAATTCAAGCCTACTGTCATCCGGCCATGGCCGTTGGGGGTGATTTTTTTGAAGTTTACATTCATCCTCAGGGCGACATCTGGTTAGCACTCGGGGATGTATCGGGGAAAGGGGTTCCTGCTGCCCTGTTCATGGCGAGTACGATCTCTGTGATTCGGCGAGAACTGTCTCAGGAGGTTTCCCCTGAGCCAGAACAGGTGATGCACAATCTCAACCGCCTGTTGTCCGATGACCTGATCAGTAATAATCGGTTTATTACAATGGTCTTGGCTCGTTACACGCCGTCAACGGGCGAGCTTGCCTATACCAATGCTGGACATATCTACCCAATGGTTTGGTCTCAAACCCTTTTAAAGACAAAGCTTCGTTCCTCTAAAAATCTGGACTTAGAGCCGAGCTACTTGAAAACGCGGGGAATTCCCCTGGGGATTTTACCGATTTGGCGGGGTCTGGGAGGCAGCCTGAACCTCCTACCGGGGGATGTGTTTCTCTTAACCAGTGATGGGATTACAGAGTCCGTCATCCAACAAGACAGTTCCGCTCCTAAAGGTGCGCCCAAACTGCTGCATCAGCAAGGATTATGGCAGCTTCTTTGTCAACAACCAGATTCCCTCGATTTAGACCAACTGTTGTCTGCGATCCGTGCCCATAACCCGGTTCAAGAGGATGATCAAACTATTCTTTCATTGGAGGTTTTACTAACCGATGAAAACTGAGCTTCACATTCCCAGTGATATTCGATTTTTACCTGTCGTTGAGAATTGGCTTCTGAGTAGTTTAGAGGTTGAACTCGGCGAACATATTGACTGGCCCCGACAGTCCAATCGATTTCGTTTAGTTTTGGCGGAAGCCTACTCCAACGTGATCCGCCACGCCCACAAAGATCAGCCCCAGTTACCCATTGTGATCCGCTTAGAACTCCAAGAGCAAGATGTCTCCCTGGAAGTTTGGGACTATGGACAAGGCTATGCCTTGGAGGGGTACAGTCCTCCCAATCCAGAGGATAAGCAAGAAAATGGCTATGGCTGGCTGATTATGAATCGTTTGATGGATCGAGTCAACTACTGTCTTCAGATTGATGGCCGCAACTGTTTACGACTAGAGGCTACTCTCAAGCAAGGCTATCCCAGTACTTCTTAGACCAGTACTTCTTAGACCACGACTTCTTACACAAGATGCCCGATGTCAGTTTCAGCAGATCAGGTTAAGCAGCAGGCTCAAGCACTGGGATTTCACAAAGTTGGGATTGCCAGGGTTGATGGTTGGGAGCAGGATTCCCAAAACAATCTACAAACTTGGCTCGATCAAGGGTATCAGGCCGAGATGGCATGGATGGAACATCCCAAGCGCCAGGAGATCCGTCAAGTGATGCCTGAAGTTCAGTCTGTGATTTGTGTGGCCCTCAATTACTACACTCCCCATCAACCCCCACAAGAGCCTGAATCCGCCAAAATTTCTCGCTACAGTTGGGGACGGGATTATCACCGGGTCATGCATCAGAAGTTGAAGGCTTTGGCAATCTGGTTACAAGCTCAAGGAGAAGAGGTTCAAGCCCGATACTATGCGGATACAGGGCCAATTCAGGACAAGGTCTGGGCCCAGCGGGCCGGAATTGGTTGGATCGCTAAAAATAGTAATGTAATTAGCCGTGAATATGGTTCCTGGATATTTTTGGGAGAAGTCTTAACCAACCTTTGCCTCACCCCAGATTCGCCCCATACTCAACACTGCGGCACCTGCACCCGCTGTTTAGAGGCTTGTCCAACCCAGGCAATTGTCCAACCCTTTGTTGTCGATGCCAATCGCTGTATTGCCTATCACACCATTGAGAACCGAGCCGAGGAATTGCCCAAAGATTTAGACCTAAGCGGTTGGGTTGCGGGGTGCGATATTTGCCAGGAGGTCTGTCCCTGGAACCAACGCTTTGCTCAAGAAACTGATGTTGAAGCCTTTCAACCCTATCCTTGGAACTTAACCTCAACCTTAACAGAACTCGCCGAACTTTCTGAAGCAGACTGGAATCAACGGTTTCCGGCCTCTGCCCTACGACGGATCAAGCCAGAAATGTGGCGGCGCAATGCCCGTGCTAATCTTCATCTCAGTCAAGAGTCATGCCTCGATTCAGATCAAAATCTCCCGACCTCCGGCATCCCCTGATTTAAAACAGCAATGTGCCAGCGCGGGTTAAAGCCCACACCACAAGCGTTTTTGACAAGGGAAAATATGAAGGTGAGACATTTAGCATTAGGCAAACAATAATGCACAACATTCTAAGCAGGCAATGGCTGAAATCCTTCATGCGGAATCGATTGCAGCCGTTACTGCAAACTCCGGATAGTCGCGGCGTTGCTGATTACGATCTGTGGCAACATCAATTTATGTATCAACGGCTGAAATTGGGATTGTGGCTGGCGATCGCCTCTTATCTGACCTTTACCCTCAACCAATTATTCAATGGGTTATTCTATCCAGAAGACTTTCGATCAGGCTGGTTAATAACCCAAGTTTCAGTGGAGTGTTTGTTGCTCATTACCCAAGGATTGTTGCATAGTTCCTGGGGTCGAAAGCATCCGGGTGTCATTTTTCTATTGTTTTCCTGGATTGTCACCCTCAGTTCCCAAGTTCGGGCAACATTTGATGGTGTTGCCCGACCTTCAATTATTGAATGGCCCTTAATGTTTTTCGCCCAAGCCACCTTGGTTCCGATTCATTGGCAATTACATTTGATCTCACAACTCGGTGTTTTCGTCTACTATCTCAGCACTCAAATCATTCTGAATTTACCTCTAGAACTCCCGACTCCGTGGATGACTCCTGGTTTTTTAAAATTGTATTTTTTCTGGATTTGTTCCATTAGTAATTTATCAGTTTACCTCTATGACCGATTAGCTCGAGTTCAATTCAACTCGAACCATGCTTTAGAAACTGCTTATGAACAATTAGAAACAGCCTATGATCAAGTCAAGATCGAACAAGAACGATCCGAGTCTTTATTGCTGAATATTCTGCCTCATTCTATTGCCCAACGCTTAAAACAACAACCGACTACTATTGCCGACAGTTTTACCCATGCCGCCGTTTTATTTGGAGATATTGTTGGCTTTACCGAACTCTCTGGAAAGATGGCACCCGATCAATTAGTGCATTTGCTCAACCAAATTTTTTCCCGCTTCGATCACCTCGCTGACCAACATAAACTCGAGAAAATAAAAACCATTGGTGATGCCTATATGGTAGTAGCTGGATTGCCAATTCCCCGGATAGATTATGCTGAGTCGATCGCTGATATGGCCTTAGATATGAAACAAACATTAACTCAGTTTAATGCTGAAACCGGGCAGAATTTTCAGATGCGAATTGGGATTGCAATTGGGCCTGTGATTGCAGGAGTAATTGGGATTAAAAAGTTTATTTATGATCTCTGGGGCGATACTGTTAATATTGCCAGCCGCATGGAATCCCATGGAATTGCCAATGAAATTCAAGTCACTGAGACCACCTATAAACATTTAACGCAAAACTATCAATTTGAATGTAGAGGAATGATTTACATAAAAGGCAAGGGAAACATGATTACATACTTTTTGAAAGAGAAAAGAGTAACCCATAAAACTTTATATAGCCATCAAGAATAACTGATGGAATGTCTGTAATTCAGGCTGCTAACTTGCGCGGACAAGATTCCTACTTCAAAGTTTACACCTTAAAGTTCAGATCTCAAAGTTCAGCCTTAAATCAGATTTCTACAGCTTCTTTAAAGATTGCGTTGAGTCAATAGAGCTGCTGCCAGAAAACTAATTAATTGAACTAAAACAATACTTGGCCCCGATGGCAAATCCCAAATGCCAGAGACAATCATTCCGACAACTCCACTGAATGCTCCTAGACTCGCTGAAAGGATTAAAAAAGGGACAAATTGATGACAGACTAAACGAGCAGTTGCAGCCGGAAGTACTAGAAATGAATTACCTAGTAAAACCCCTACTGATCGGATGGTTAAAGCCA
Source organism: Microcoleaceae cyanobacterium (assembly GCA_051652765.1). Lineage (GTDB taxonomy): Bacteria > Cyanobacteriota > Cyanobacteriia > Cyanobacteriales > Microcoleaceae > JBHJGO01. The sequence continues at coordinate 33,714 of JBOFUV010000050.1, forward strand.
CAGTTAGAGATAATAAAATGATGAAAATATAGCGATGTCTCTGAACTAAAATCCCTTGAACCTTTGCGAGATCTGGATTAAATGTCAGTAAAATTTGTTCTGGAAGCGTCCAGAGTAAACCGAAAACAACTAGACTCAATAATACACCTAATAAAGCCAGATCCAAGTTGCTAATTGCTAAAATATCTCCAAACAAAATAGATAAAAGATTGCCTCGATACCCTTGAATTAAAGTAAATCCAATCGTTCCAATTGCCACTGATCCAGCAACAATCACGCCCAAAACCGTATCACTACCCAGGTCAGTATTATCGATCAGATATAAAACAACGACTCCAGTGAAAACCAAAAAGACAATCAAGGAAATAGTCATTGGAATCTGAAATAACACACTCAGAATGACTGCAATCAAGGCCGTATGACCCAGACAGTTTCCAAACATTGAAAACTGCCGCAAAACCACAAAAGCACCCAGTAATCCCCCCAGCGCACCTAAGAGAATCCCCCCAGCGATCGCCCGCTGCATAAAGGGAAAACTAAAGAGTTCTAACCACTCTAAATGAATCATAATTCCAGGTAGTTATTCATCCCAAGATGATGATGAAAATATCGAGTCGATGTAGCACCATAAACTCGACTCAAGTTTTGATCTGACAAAATCGTACCCGGTTCTCCTTGACAGATAATTCGACGATTCAAACATAAGACATGATCACAATAGCGACTCACCATATCTAAATCATGGGAAATTTGTAGAATCGCAAATCTTTGTTCTTTCTGTAGTTGAATCAATAGCTTTGAAAATTCTGCTTCTCCAGCTATATCAACTTCAGACATTGCTTCATCAAGAATCAATAATTGACGGGGAATAACCAAACAATACGCCAGCAAAACTCGCTTTAATTCTCCACCACTTAAAGTACCAATCGGTTGCTTAGCTTGATGCTCTAAATTTGCATTCACTAAGGCCGTTTGAACAGCAATTTGTCGCTGTCTACCTTGAAAAAAGAGCTGTCTAGGAAGGGCCAAACTCACAAGTTCTGCAACAGTTAAGGGAAAGCTCCGTTCAAAGGTAAATCTCTGGGGGAGATAGCCAATACTTTGCTGATACTTTCCCAATTGGTTAATCCTTCTTCCCAGAATTTCAACCTCGCCAGATTGATAGGGAATTAATCCTAAGATTGCTTGAATTAATGTACTTTTTCCGGCTCCATTTGGCCCGACAATTGCTACATTTGCACCTGAAAAAAGTTGAAAACAAACATCTTCAACTGCAGTGTACGTTCCTCGAACAACGGTTAAATGGCTAACACTAAGAATAGGTTGAGCCATAAAATGCTCTAACTCCCTGACTTGCATACATCCTCTAAATTTTGCAGATTGCTTTGCATCGCAGTGAAATAATATTGTGGATCTAGAGGGCCTGTTTCAAGCGGATCTAGGGTTTTGATCGGGAGTCCAACATCATTGGAAATTTGATTTAATCGGCTATCATCTACGCCAATTTCTGACACCAACGCCTTGACTTGATATTCGTTAACCGCATTGACCACCCGCTGGAGATCTTGTGGAGTAAAGCTGTCTTCTGGTAGCTCAACAACCGCCATCTGTTGCAAGTCATACCGTTTGGCCAGGTAGGGATAGGCATCATGGAGCGCAATAAACCGACAGCCTGGATTTGAGGCCAAGCGAGTTTTAAAGTCTTGGTCGAGTTGTTGCAGTTTTTGGAGATAGTCCTCGGCATTTTTTCGATAGCGTTCGGCGTTGGCCGGATCTGCCGCAATTAAACCCTCACGAATGTTAATCACTTGTTGTTGAGCCAGGACGGGATCAAGCCAAATATGAGGGTTGCCTGCTTCATGGGAATGGCCCTCACCTGCACTGTGTTCGCCCTCAGTCTGTTCGCCTTCGGTGGGTTCGTCTTCGGTGTGCCCATGATCATGATCTCCCTGGAGAGGTGCAATTCCTTTGCTGGCATCAATCTGTTGCAGTTGAGGGTTTCCGGCATTGGCAATCAGTTGATCCAAAAATTCTTCTGCGCCCAAACCATTTTTGATCAGAACCTGAGCTTGAGCCAGGGCAGCAGTGCTATTGGGGGAAGCTTGATAATCATGGAAGCTAATGCTAGGAGGCACCAACAACTCAATCTGAGCCTCGGTTCCGGCAACGCCTCTGGTAAAAAAATACATCGGCAGGATCGTGACAACAATTTTGGGATCGGAGGTTGCCGGGGTAGTTTGAGTCGATTCTGGTTCGGGGGCAGCAGTCTGAATGCGTTCTGGCACTAATTCTGACGCTGACTCGGGCGCTTTTGTACAACTTCCAGCGGATACAGCAACGACGACACTGAGAGTCCAGAAGAGAGCACGATAAGTTCGGTTAGGAGTCATGGGTTCTGGTAATATCCTGCGGGGAGGAATATCAAATCTGCACTCTCGTCAATGACTGGGGAGTGCTGAATGTAATATTGGTAATGATTATCATTCTAACAAATCTATGGTGATTTCTGGCACTGATTCCGACACCGAGCATCTCTTCTATATTGCTCTCCTCCCACCTCAGGGGATTCAAGGGCAAGCGATCCAAATCCAACAGGAGTTTGTTCAGCACTATCAAAGTCGGGGTGCTCTCAAGTCGCCGCCCCATGTGACGCTATATCCGCCATTCAAGTGGTTGCAGAAGGATTGGCAACGTTTGGCAGACTGTTTGCAGAAATTTGTTCAAACTCGAGAAGCAATTTCTATAGCGCTGTCTGGGTTTGGAGCCTTTCCTCCTCGGGTAATTTATCTCAATGTTGTGAAAACACCGGAGTTACTCCAGCTTCAACAAGATCTGATGGAATGCCTGGAAACAGAGTTGAGTCTTGTCGATGAACCCGCTCAGAAACGGCCTTTTTCTCCTCACATGACAGTTGCCTATCGGGATTTAACTCAAGATAATTTCAAGATTGCTTGGCCAAAGTTCAAGCAGCAAGAATTTCAGGCTGAGTTCATTGTTTCTGAACTAACACTGCTGATTTTATCGGGACAGATCTGGCAGATCCAATCTGAGTTTATGTTCAAACTTGACCCCAAGTGATGAGTTTGATAGGGAGACATGGTTTCTGACACACTAAAGGGGTGGAACTTCGTCCCCAAGGAGGAGCATTGCCCGTTTGCCCCCTTCTTACCAATCATTAGAACTGCTACATTAAATTGAAACTGATAAATTGAAACTGATAAATTGGAACTGATCAACTAGAGCTGTTGAAGTTGGAATTATGGGATCTATTTCAGTCATTGTGCCGATTTACAACGGTGAGGATGACTTGCCTGAATTGATCAGTTGCCTGCGATCGCAAACCTGTCCTAGCAATCAGGTTGAGTATTTATTAGTGGACAACAACAGTCAAGATCGAACCGCTAAAATCCTCCAGGAAATTGCTGAAACAGAGTCTCAGATTCAATTGACTCCTCTGGTCGAAAATCAGATCCAAAGCTCCTACGCCGCTCGCAATACTGGAATTCGCGCTGCCCAAGGGGAATTTTTGGCCTTCACAGATGCCGACTGTCGTCCAGAACCCCAGTGGCTAGCTGAACTGATCAAACCTTTTGCAATTGACCCGAATTTAGGGATTGTTGTCGGAGAAATAGTTGCCCTACCTGGTTCGACTCTCTTGGAGCAACACGCCGATCGTCAAGATACCCTGTCTCAAAAACACACCTTGGCTCATTCGTTCTATCCCTACGGACAAACCGCAAACTTAGCCATTCGGCGGTCAATCTTAGAACAGGTGGGATTATTCAGACCCTATCTGACGACTGGAGGAGATGCAGACTTGTGTTGGCGGATTCAACGCCAAACAACTTGTAAACTCCACTTTGCAGAACAGGCGATCGTCAAGCATCACCATCGCACAACCCTCAAAGCGCTTCGCAGTCAGTGGCGACGGTATGGAGAATCCAATCGCTATCTCCACGAACTTCACAGCGTTGCCCTCATGCCAGAACTGGAGGTCAAGGAGTATCTTTATCGCCTAGGACGTTGGTTACTCAAAGAGGTACCAACCACAGGTGTGAAGATGATTTCAGGCCAAGCCGATTGGGTGGACTTGCTGAGTACCCCGATTGGATTGTTAAATGTTCAGGCTCGTGCCCAAGGACAACGACAGGCGCAGTTGCCCGCTCAAGCTCTCGAAATTGCCCAGTTTGATTGAAGGCGATTCCCCCTCCAACTGAAGGAAGTGAAGCGAAGATCTTTCAGGGGGCGTAGGTTCAGCATCCAGTCCGTCACTTCTGCTGATTCAGGGTGGCTACACCAACCCATTAAATCCTCGGCAAACCTCCGCTTAAGTCAGAATCCTAAGCTATAGTTGATCTGAGCTTTAGTTGATTGAGGGCTATGGTCACAGGGCTAGCTTTGTCAAAATCAAGACATGTAGGTTGATTGCAAAACATTGAGAAAGTCCGTCTCCTTATCCCCAGATTCTTTATAATTCAACTATTTCGTTGTAGTCTGTTCTGTTTTAGCAGCCAGGAGAACTCAACCGATGACAAACCCTGTTTTATCCCATTCGACTGACCACCCAGTCCCTCAAATGCCTCCTCCGCCCAGTAAGGTACAGGAATTGCCTCAAGGTCAGGCAATGCCAACGATTAAGCAAATGGTCAAAGATGCCTTCAGCATGAAAGCATCAGATATCCATATTCGGGTTGGACAGCCGACTCGTTTTCGGATTCAGGGGGAAATGGTACGACTCAAGGATCAAGTCAAGATTACCCCTGAAATCTTCGATCAGTTTTTGGCTGAAATGCTGAATCCCCATCAGCGTAAGCAGTTTACCGAAACCAAGGAACTCGACACCGCAATTTTTTACCCTGGGTTTATCCGCTGCCGGGTTAACTGCTTTGAAAGCTTAAGTGGAGGGGCGATTGTTCTACGACTCATCAGCCTGAAGATCCCGACGATTGATGAGCTGAGTTTACCTCAGGTGCTCAAGCGAATTATCAGCCAGCCTCAGGGATTGATTTTGATCACGGGGCCAACAGGATCAGGGAAGTCAACGACCCTGGCCGCAATGATTAACTACCTGAATGAAACCGCTAAACGCCACGTTGTGACGATTGAAGACCCGATTGAATTTGTTCACCCTTCCAAAAAGTGCTTAGTCAGTCAACGGGAGGTGGGGATTCATACTTTAGAGTTTCACAGTGCCTTGCGGGCTGTTTTACGGGAAGATCCTGATGTCATTCTGATTGGGGAAATGCGCGATCGCGTTACGGTCAATACAGCTCTTCAGGCTGCTCAAACCGGTCACTTAGTTTTGGGAACCTTGCACACCCGCAACGCGATTAACTCCGTTAATCGTCTCCTCAACTTATTTGATGTAGACGAACAAGTTGCCATGCGGATTCAAATTTGTGACTCTTTAGTTGCGGTGATTGCTCAGTTATTGGTGCCAACGGTTGACGATACCCGAACTGCGGTTCATGATATTCTCGTCAATACTCCTGCAATGAGCGACTTCCTGCTTAGAGGTGAGGATGATGGTGCCCGTCATCTGATGGAATCTGACACCTACGAGGGAATGCAACTGATTAACCAGGCCATCTTTGAACAAGTCGTGGCAGGCCGGATCACAATGGAAGAAGCAGAGGCGGCCTCTCCTGAACCCTCTGATTTGGATCGGCGCTTCCGTATGGCTGGGATCGAATCAGATGGTTCGGTACGGCAATATAAGGCGGGCAAGTCACCGTTTAGTACAGAAAACTAGCCATTTGGCTGCCCGAACCTAAGGTTAACCTTTTAGGAATTGCCCTCGCTTCAAAACTGCTTCACCATAGTCGGGAACCCATGCAACCCAACGGTCATTGCTGGTTTCACAAAGAAGCAGGGCTTGATCGGCGCTGTAATCGGAGAGAGAATCGCGCAATTGTACCCAGTCATTGGCCCGGGGAATAAATGTATCGACTGGAGCAATTGTATTCTGAGCGGTTGGGAGATTTGGTTTCATAAAACCCTCATTCTGTATTTCTCAATACAGAAATTTTAAATCTTTTCTTCTGTGGAATTGACTATTGTTGTGCAATTTAATATATTGCTGGGGGATGGGCGATCGCTGATAGAGCGGGTAGGCAAGACTTGCCCTATGCCATTCGAGAAAAACCAACGGCTCAGGTTCAAGCTGTCATTCTAAATCTCGAAAATTACAAGACACGAGTCTGTAAATCAATACTGCTAACTGAGAACCAACAATGGGTGCGATCCAATACACCCAATGATGTTGCCAGACTCCGGCAACTAAAGCTGGGCCAAGTGATCGCGCTGGATTCATGCTAGCTCCAGTAATTGGCCCTAGAAACGCAGCTTCCAACCCAACCGTTAAACCAATGGCCAATCCCGCAAAACCAGAAGGTGCTCGGCGATCCAGTCCTGAACCCAAGATAATGAACATGAGAATAAACGTCAGAACTATTTCCAAAACCAACGCCTGTGACCAATTTCCGTTTAACGGCAAAGTTGCTCCCAAGTTCCCAACTGATCCCAGCGTTAGAACCAGTAAACTGGAAGCCATCACTGCCCCAACACACTGAGCCAGAATGTAAGGCAATACTTTTTGTTTTGGAAAGAAGCCGCTGACCCAGAATGCCAAAGTCACGGCAGGATTAATATGAGCTTGGCTAATATGTCCAGTCGCATAGATCAAGGCTGCAACCACCGCCCCAAAGACGAAACTAACTCCCAAATGGGTCAGGCTGCCGCCCGTAAGTTGGTCAACCATGACTGCCCCTGTCCCTGCAAATACCAAAATAAATGTGCTAATTCCTTCAACCATCGCTTCTCGCCAACTTTGGGTGATAGATTTCCAGATCATTTTTCTCAGAGTTCTCCTGCTTGAGGTTGGAGAAACATTTTGAGGCTCGTTGTTGAGATGCAGCATGGTTGATTTAATAGTATCTTCAGGTTACCAGGGTTCTAATATTCAGTCCGCCGAGTCAAAACTTCATCAATTGTCAGATTAAACTGAGGTTTACCCCCGAAAACAGTTCCCACTTTAGTACTGTGAAAGTTGCGATAAAGCTTGATATAGTCATCCTCTCCAAAGGGAATGTAACCGACAGAACTCACGACTTCTTTGGCATTCCTCATGTAGAAATCCAAAAAGCTAACCATGAGTGGATTTTTTTGTGCCGCGATCGCATTTACGTAAATGAATAGAGGTCGCGCTAGGGGTTGATATTCTGCCTTTTCGACTGCAGATGCAGTAGGCGATACAGGGCCTCCACCACTATCTACTGCCAAAGCTTTTAATTTACCTTGATGTTCAATATAGTAAGCATAACCAAAGTAACCCAAAGCATTGGGATTGGCGCTTACACCCGCTGCTAAAATTTCATCATCTTCACTAGCTGTGTAGTCACTCCGACTAGCTCCCACCTCGCCAACAATTGCATCGGTGAAGTAGTCATAGGTTCCAGAGTTTGTACCAGGGCCAAACAGTACAAGGGGTTTATTGGGCCACGAGGATCGAATTTGATCCCACTGGGTAATTTTTAGCTGAGCTGTAGGTTCCCAGATTTTCTTCAGTTCTGCCGTGGTAATTTCAGAGGCCCAAGTATTTTGGGGATGAACCACTACTGTTAAAGCGTCGAAAGCGATAGGAAGCTCGATATAAGGGATCTTGTTTTGCTTGCATAGCTCCATTTCACTTTTCAAAATGGGCCGAGAAGCATTGTTGATATCAGTCTCTCCAGTACAGAATTTTTTGAAACCGCCTCCTGTACCAGAAAAGCTAGACTCTAGTTCAACGTTTGGCCCTTTTTCTTGATTGAACTTCTCCATCATTGCCTCAGTGATGGGATAAACCGTGCTAGAGCCGTCAATTTTAAGAAACTGTTCATCGGCTGATGGAGTGGGACTCCCAACACAGGCAGCAAGTACAGCAGCTACTCCCAGAGTCAGAGTAGCTGTTTTCACATTTTTGAGCAGAGGCATTTTAACTTTTCTCATGACAATCACCTCGTAAATAAAAGGAAAAACAAACTTCATTTCAAGAAAAATTGATATATTAACCTCTAGTTTACATGCAACCCAATAAAAAAAGATGCTACCAATCAATAAATTTTGTTGCATTCAGGGATTGCAGATCGATATCTCAGCTCAAACTTGATTAGTCAGTTTAGATCCGAGAAAAACCCATGTTGGACAGTTAAGATTTGGATCGATAGGGGCGAGGTCACTTCGCCCTTACCCAGAGAGTTAAGGTCAAGTTCAAGGTGGAATATCAAGGGAATTCTAGAAATTTGCAGAGGGCTAGTACTTATCTTGAAAAACTGATGGGAATAATGAGTTTAGTGAGGACTGAGTCAGGAGATGGACTTAATAAAACTGGCACTAAATTGGAGAGGAAATACTCTTAACCCAGAATACTTCTACAGTTAGAATTGTGAATTTTGGAGCTGTCGGAAGTGTGAGGAGCAACAGGTTTTAATCAGCTTAGAACTCTAACTGAATGGCACATTAACAGGTCAAAATCACCCGAGGTAATATTCTTAACGACACCCACTTTGGTCTGAGGTTAAAACTCACTGGCCGCTGGATCAATTGCCTCATGGGAAGAATTTTGCTGGTCAAAAGCCGTCCCATGACCACTTAGATCTCGAATCAGTTCAACTAATCCATTGGCAATTCTAACTGCAACAACGGTACCATCAAATTCAAACTCAGAACTGCTTAACGCTTCAACCAACATTTGCTTACCAACCTCTGTCATCGAGATGACAGGAATCTGGTTTTCTTTTTCAATCCGAATTGCACCTGCAGTTTTGAGTTCGTCATAGAGGCCCTGATAGACACCCACCTTCTTGCCTTGGCGTTTCTGTTTAACTTTGCTGGTAAGTTCACTCTTTTTGACCTTGGTCACAATCCCTCCCAAGGCCCACAGTGTTAATAACAGACGGGCCTTGGCGTTGACATCTGCTTCACCCTTAATGGAATTGGGGGATTCGTCATATGCAACTGTTGACATAGCAATCCTTTTGGGGTGTTAAAAATTACCCTCAGATTGTACAAACTCTCCGCAGAATTGTACATTCTGAATCAAAATCTAAAGGGACTTGATCTCGCTAAGGACTGAGTGAGTTTCAGGACAGGTTGACTTGCAAGTCCAGAACACAACCGTTTTTGACTGGTTTAGCTACTGATTGTTCTGCTCCTGACTTCCGACTCCCGATCTCGTTAGCGGTCTATCGATCTAAAAATTGTTCTAGAGTTGATTGATTCCTAAAGATCCGCTATGATGCAACAAAGTTAACACCAGCTCCCTGGATTGAGATCAGTGCAAGCCATAAATCTGCCAGAATCAAATCATCCCTTGGTCACGTCTCTCTCCCATCACAATGACCAAGAGCTACTCACACTGTTTCAAAATCACCTTGATCAGGGAAGGTATTTTGTCACAATTTTTTGTCGGTATGCGCTGATTGTTCATACTCTGATCAGCCACTCCGTGCGATCGCCTGTCCAAGCTGACTTTTTGTTTTCCCAGACTTGGCGGCATATCTTCTACGAGATGCGGGGGTTAAACCTGCGGAGTGATGATCTTCATCTTCAGGGCGGGGTGTTGACGCTGCAAAATTGGTTAATTAATGTTGCTGCAGCTTGTATCAATCGAGCTGAGTTACCCCAAGTCGAATCAATTCATTATTCTCTAGAGGCGGCTCCCCCACCCCTTTGGTGTTATGTGGGGCAAGTATTGGATCGAATGGACGGGCTAGAGCGGTTAGTCCTGTTGATGGCGCAGACGTTTCGTTGGAGTGAGACTCGGATTGCAGCTTACTTGCAAGCTGAGGGAGAATCCATTTCACCCAATGAAGTCAAGGCCCTTTTGAGTCAAGGCTACCAGCATTTGCATCACAGTTTGCCAGATGATATCCGGGCCATTTATCTTGGGGAGAGTCTGTCCCTGATCAAGCCTCAGGTTGAGACGGGGCAAGCCATCTACTCTTGAGTCAGGTCGGTTATCGGGCAACAGTTGAGATAGCAAAGTTGATATCAAGCCTTGTTGCTGTTTCTAGTTATTTTGACCCCACCTGCTCACTGATCCAATTGAGGTATGAGCTGCTTCCGGCGGCGATTGGCAAGGCAATTATTTCAGGAACTTCGTAGGAGTGAGTTGCTTGAATGTTTAGAATGATCTGATCGAGTAGGGCGAGGTCTGTCTTGATTACAAGCTGCCACTCCTGCTCTGAACAGATTTTGTCCTGCCAAGTATAGATCGAGTGAATTGGGGTCAGACTGACACAGGCTGCAAGTTTGGCCTCAACTAGATTCCTGGCAATGGTTTCAGCTTCAAGATGGGTTCCTGCTGTCACGAAAACAATTCCATATTGAGGAGTCATACTTAAATTATCTCACCCACTAATTTCCCTAGTAACTGACTTTATTCCTATCAAAGCACAAACCCTTCAGAACGTTTTGATAGTCTTGTATGGAAAACATGGAGAGGGGTAAGACCTAAGTTTGTCACACTCCGTAGTCTAGTTCATGCGATACACTATTAATACAAGTAATACAAGGCTAGACATTCAGACGTACCTAATGGTTTTTAACTCTGACTTTCTTAAATCCAATGACACCGAGGCTTCAGAAAACCCTTTACTGAGCTACTTGCAGCATCAGCATCCCGACATTCTGGCACAGGTTGCTCAGTCTGCCAGTCCAGAAATCAAAGAAATTATCTCCAAGAATGTTCAAGGTTTAATTGGAGTGTTGCCCTCTGACGACTTTGATGTTCAGATTACAACGAATCGAGAAAATCTTGCGGGCTTGTTGGCCTCAGCAATGATGACGGGGTATTTTCTGCGTCAGATGGAGCAACGGATGCACTTAGATTCCACCTTTACTCAAATTACTTCAATCAGACCCTCTCCTAAACCTGATATGAAGGATTGATTCAGTCCAGGTGCTGAGTTGAGTGAGTCTAGTCAGCTTGATGAACATTCTAAACAGCTTAAACTGTTTAAAAACTATAGCCATCTTAAATCAAGCATGAGAGATCTTAGAGAGGGGTGGCACAAAGTCCCTGAGGAAGGTGTTTTGCCTCCTCCACCCCCTACTCAAGTCCCTTTTTCTAGACGGGAAGCGGCTTCCCGTTAGAGTAACGGGATTTAAGAAATTGCTCTAGATTGCATCTGAGCAAAAACGGCTGTAGCATCTAGCTGTAGCTTCTAAATAAGATCTCTTTAAAATAAAAGAGTTTTCCTCTGATTAGTTCTCCCCGGAGAGTGCCGATGCTGGGAACGATTCTGTTTTAACTTTGAGGCTTTGGATCACCCCCCCTCGATTCACGTCTATGGGGAGTTCTTTCCCAACCTCCCCCATTTCTACTTGCTCCTGAACCTGAGATGGGGTACTCACCGTAACTCCCCCAATTTTTTGTAGAATATCTCCTTTGAGTAAACCGCCCTTGGCTGCAGGAGAGTTTTCAACAACTCGGACAATTAGCACTCCCCGATCCTGAGGCAGTTCTACTTCAAGCTGTTCTGCCATCTCTTGCTGAATTGTAGGATTCAGTTCAACCATTTGCACCCCGAGGAAGGGATGATCCACTTTTCCCTTGGCAAACAGTTGGTCAGCAACTCGCAAGGCGGTCTCAATCGGAATAGCAAAGCCGAGTCCTTGAGCATTTGCGCGAATTGCTGTGTTAATGCCAATGACTTTTCCTTGATCGTTCAATAGTGGCCCACCAGAATTCCCTGGATTAATAGCGGCATCGGTTTGAATAAAGCGGACTCGCTTGTCCGGAATCCCAACCTGAGAGCTGGAACGGCCCGTAGCGCTAATAATGCCAACAGTAACGGTATTGTCTAATCCGAGCGGATTGCCGATGGCGATCGCCCACTGCCCTGCAACAATGTCATCTGAGCGACCGATGGGAGCCGTTGGGAAGGGATCTTTAGCCTCGATTTTGACCACCGCAATGTCTGTCAAGTCATCTACCCCTTTGACCTTGCCCTCATAGGTACGACCGTCATTCAACGTCACCTGAACCGTATCTGCCCCATTGACAACATGGGCGTTTGTAATTAAGCGACCATCAGCACTCAAAATAAACCCAGATCCAGTCCCTTGACGAGTCCGTTCGTTGGGCTCAGGCAGGCGATCACCAAAAAAACGCTTGAGCAGAGGATTGTTAAAAGCGCCAGACTCCTCACTAGCCACTTTTCGGGTGGCATCAATTCGCACCACTGATGCCCCAACTTGTTCAGCAGCTTCGGCAATAAAGTTGGGACTCCCTTGCTCAACAACCCGATTCTCCGGAAACGATGGCAGAGAATTTGCAGGCAAAGGTCGAACCACTGGAATTGCTGGGGCGTTGTCTGCTTGCTCTTGAGCTTGCAAATAGCGACTCCCTAGCCAACCTGTGCCGCCCCCAATGGAAAGGAGAGTCAGATAGATTGTAAATTGCTTAAACGATAATTCCATCTGTTCTAACACTGAATTACACTAACCCATCAATCAGGATTGAAAAACCGTTGCCGACTTGACAGCCTGGATGAAAAATGGGAAGCTCTATCGGCAAACAACCTGTTCTCAGTAGCCATGAAGCAGCCATGGCTTAGACTTCATGGCAAGCCCTATTCACTAAAACTAAACAGTCGATAAGGTTTGAATGCCTATTACTCAATTTAACTCATAACTTCGAATCTGAGTTTGGGCTGTTATGATTTTGAGGTAATAGTAGATTAGCTGATTCTCAGCTTTCAAACCGATAGATTTTTAACAGTTTTCTTAAGAGTTTTCCTTGACAATTCTTAATGTTTTCGATGCAATGCAAACACAATGGATGAGTATAGCGCACGGAACCTTGCTGATCTTACTGGGAATGGGGTTAAGTTTAGGATTACCGACCCTCGCCAATGAAGCTTTACTCAAAGACGCTCAGGACGTTTGCCCCCAGCCCGCCCTGAGCCGTTTGCAGCGTCATCGCGTTACCGAAGGAGAAACTTTAGAGACGATTGCTCGCCAGTACAATCTGATCCCGGCCACCTTGCTGGGCATGAATTCCGATCTTCGCACCGGTCGGCTTTTGATTGGACAGGAACTTCTAATCCCCCCCTACAATGGCATTCAAGTTGAAGTTCCAGCCGGAAGCACCTGGCAAGAGATTGCCAAACGTTACAATGCCCAAGCAGATGTTTTATTTGAAGTGAATGGCTGTCAACTGCAACCCAGGATGGTGTTTATTCCTGGAGTGAATTGGACACCGGCAGAGCAGGTTACACCCGCTTTAACGGTTTTATCCGGCTACCCTTTGCCCAACTTAGCCTTAGTTCAATTGAGTTATGGTTGGCAACTCCATCCAGTGAAAAATGTGGTTGTATTTCATAGTGGGATAGACTTTGATGCCACAGTAGGAACGTCCGTCCTGTCCGTAGGCGAAGGCGTTGTGGCGTTTGCTGGAGAGCGGCAAGAGTATGGGAATTTAGTCGTCGTCAACCATCCTGCGGGAAAACAGACTCGCTATGCTCACCTCAAGAACATGACGGTGAAAACAGGCCAAACCGTTCGGCCAGGGGAAACGATTGGCACTGTTGGGATAACGGGTCAACCGGACAGCAATCAACCCCATCTTCATTTTGAGATTCGCTACAACTCCGATTTTGGCTGGATTGCGGAAGATCCAAGTCCCTACTTTACCCAGTTCTCTCGCCCAACCCCGGTTCCTTCCAGTAGAGGCGTTCAGTAGGGGCGAGGTGACCTCGTCCCCACAAAGAAAGGCTTTAATAATCCGATCAGTCAACGTCAGGCATCGATCTCTTCCAAAACCACGATTGAAAAGGGATTGACATCATAGTGATTGACCATAGTGTCAGCCTGGTCTAGGGCCCAATAATTTAATTGCGACTCTGCCCAAGCTGCTGTGTCAATCAAACGCACCCAACGATAGCGATCGTCTGGTGGAATCGAGAACCGTACCGTTTGGGAGTGCATATTGATCAACAACAGGAAATCATGATCTCCAACTTCGCTGCCATCAATGCGAAGCCAAACACAACGGTCATTCCGATCCAACTGACGGTAGCCGTCCGTTTTCTTGAACAGGTAAGTAACATCATTGCCCGAGTCCATCTCAAAGTCCCCGTAGCTCCGTTGCTTCAACGCAGGATGCTGTCCTCGCAAATGAGCAACGTAGGTAACAAACGAAAACAGGGGATTACGGGCATCGGGATTGGTCGCAGTGCCAAAATTGTCGTGATAGCCCTCTGAATATCCTGTCGAAACCTTTGTCGGCGCATGAGTCGCGATCATGTTGTAATTGTTCCAAGTCGCTACGCTATCAATGTTGTAGGGATTATTGTTGCCGTTTTGAGTGCGGCCCATTTCATCGCCCCAGACCGTCATTGGAACTCCTCGGGAGAAGAACTGAATCGTCCAGAAATTCCGGAGGCGTTGCCGACGGAGAGCTTGATTCCCGCTGGAATCCCAGGAATCATTGTTGCTGTTGCCCCCATCTGAAGGGCCAAAGGGCCAAGGCACATAGTTATTCTTGGTGTTGTAGCTCACCAAATCCATCAAGGTAAAGCCATCATGAGCGACCAGGAAATTGACCGACCGCTGAGGGCCGCCTTGGTCATTAAAATTATGATAATCACCGTTCACCTGTTCGATGAAGCTGATGGTATTGCCGTCTCCCTTCAGAAAGCAACGCACTGCATCTCGGTAACGACCATTCCATTCGCTCCAACCTGCTGGAAAATTCCCAACTTCATAGCCCCAGATATCCCAGGCTTCAGCGATCATTTCAGCATCATATTGCTCTCCCAACTGTTGAATCTTGTCTAGCAAAGAATGCCGGGAGAAAAATTGCCGTTGTGCACCCCAGTTCTCGCGCTCAAATTTGTTTGGGGTTCTCCCCAATACCGGAGCCAAATCAAAGCGGAAACCATCTACCCCCATTTCTTCTAGCCAGTAAGTGAGGGAATCCAATACCAGGTTCCGGGTAACGTCGTGGGAAAAATTCAATTGGTTGCCGCAACCCGTTGCTCCATCTACTAAATAGTGGCTGTCAGTCAATTGGTAATACTCCGGAGCATCAAACCCGCCGAAGGAAACAAAGTCCGTGATGTCGTTGTTGCCCCAGTTTCCGCCTTCTCCGGTATGATTGAAGACGACATCCAGGTAAACTTCCAGCCCTTCATCATGGAAGGCTTTAACCATCTGTTTGAATTCACGAGTAGGCCCACCGGGGGATTTATCGCAGGCATAGCGACGATCTGGAGCAAAATAGCCAAAGGTCATATAACCCCAATAATTCCCACCGGGGCGATCGTCTGGATTGATATCGTTCCCACTCTCGTGCACAGGCAAGAACTCAATTGTTGTGAATCCCAGCGCTTTGATATACTTCGCCATGTAGGCGGCTCCAGCATAAGTCCCCCGGCAGGCTTCAGGAACATTGGCAACTTGTTCAAAGCCTGGGAACCCCTGCAAAATTTGTTGTAAGTTCGATGACGAAGCATGTTGGGTCAATCCCCGCGCGTGGGCTTCGTAAATCATGGATGTTTCGGGAGGAATGTGGGGTCGAGTTCCTGTGGAGGTTTGGTCTTTGACAACCACAATCCCTTTAGGAACCCATCTTCCGGTATCGAACTCTCGACTGACTACACCCTGATAGTCCCCACCTCCTGTGGCATACATGCCCCCATTTTCTCCGGCTTGAAACATGGCGGGGGTTTCTTTGTCGTGGGAGAGTTCTCTGGCATAGGGATCGAACAGAACCTTGTTCGGATTGAACCGATTGCCTTGATTGTCTACATCGGCCTTGAAACCGATCGCGCTATTGCCAAGCTGCCAACCGTCCTGATAGTCCCAATTCGGCCCCCAACACCGAAAACTATAGAAGGTTCCGGGTGGTATATTCCCAAGCTTGGCTCGCCAAATATTATCCTGTGGATTTTTTTGCAGCCAGTAATCATACTTGGCATCTGCCCCCATGGCGTGATCGTAAATTTCCAGCAGGATGCGAGTTGCATTTTTGGAATACACCGCAAAGGTAACGTTTTGCCCATCATAGTGTGCGCCGAGGGCATAAAGGGCGATGGGCCAACCAAACGGTTCGATGGGGGCATAAGCCCCGAACTTGGGATGATTCTGACCGATTGAGGAACGGGCTAAAGTCGGGCTACTCATAAAAAATACTGAATAATACTGGATAATACAGTTTGCAACCAAGCTTGAAGACAGCACCGAACAGGCCAGTTGGTGTCAGCAGGGAAGAGTTTTCTGTTAAAGAGTTTACCATTTTGCGCTTTCGCTGCTCTGCTGAGCTTTTGTACTCTCACCCAAGCCATCAAAAGCTCAAAAAGAGAAGCAGGGGAAACAGGGTTTTGTCCCGGTTCAAACCCGATGGGTTGTAGAGAGAACTAATGCTTGGATGGAAAGATGCAAAAGTCTAGTCAAGAACTTTGAGAGAACCCCCGACCATGCCACAGCCAAGGTTAATCTTTGCTTTGTCCAGTTGATGCTCAAAAGACTTGCTACGGCTTAAATAGATACTAAATGGGTTCTATAGTCAGTAACTCTTCGGTTCAACTCAACAGGAAAACTGTGGTGCGCTGGCAAGATAACGGTGAAGTTGAGCCGCCGCAGACAAGCTTTGACTCCCACAGCTAACCTCTCGGCGGTCGGCTCCAACGATTGGTTCGACCGTGCCAAACGCTTCCTCTACATTCAGAAACTTGCTCATTTGCCTAAAATTGACTGACTGGATCAGCATCAGTGGATAGTTTGGCAATAACTTGCTTCAAAGAAATATTTTTGCTGTGATCCAATGATTTTCTAGTTTCCTGCTTTGCTATTTGAGCATCAACCTCCTCAAGAGATAGCACGGGTAGGTC
>JBOFUV010000051.1:0-10497 GCA_051652765.1 Microcoleaceae cyanobacterium
AAGAAGGGAGAACTGTAAAGTTAGATACGGTTTGCAAAAACCGTAGAATTTGAAACATATACTCTACAAAACTCGACAATTCTTAGCAAATTATTATTTTGTGCAGTCTTGAAGCTTAAGACTTTGACAACTTTGCTGAAAAAGTACTGTATAAATCCAGACAAAATCTAAAAAGATTGAAAATTGTTGAGCTAGACCTAAGATTTCCTTAAGATCAAGTGGCCCAGAGTTTTTTTGGGTAGAAAATTCACCATAATAGATAGGACTCAGTTCTCCCACTGAAGCGAACTGAGTTGTAATTTGTTAATTTCTTTGCCACTTTCAGGTTACTCATTATGAATCAGAACGCAATGCCAATTAAACAGGGGCTCTACGATCCACAATTTGAGCATGATGCTTGTGGGGTCGGTTTTATTGTGCAGATGAAGGGGGAAAAGTCCCATGAAATTGTAGAGCAGGCATTGACGATTCTTTTGAACCTTGATCATCGAGGTGCCTGTGGTTGTGAGGCCAACACGGGGGACGGGGCCGGAATTTTGATCCAGATTCCTCACAAATTTCTGCGAAACGTTTCTGGACTCCCCTTGCCCCAGCCAGGGCAATACGGCGTTGGCATGATTTACTGTTCTCCTGATGCAAATATCAGAGCCCAGAGCCGCAAAGCCTTTGAACAAGTCGTCACAGACGAAGGCCAAACTGTTTTGGGATGGCGAGATGTTCCGACTGATCACGCTTCCCTGGGAGAAACGGCTAAAGCCAGTGAACCTTTTGTCCAACAAGTTTTCATTCAACGGAATCCCGAATTAACTGACGAGCTAGCCTTTGAGCGCAAACTCTACGTGATTCGCAAGCGTTCTCACATGACAATTCGGAACTCCGTTGACTCTTATTGGTATCCCAGCAGTCTTTCCTGCCGCACGATTGTCTATAAAGGGATGTTGATGCCGGTTCAAGTGGGAGAATACTATCCCGAACTGCATGATCCCAATTTAGAAAGTGCCCTAGCCATGGTGCATTCTCGCTTCAGCACCAATACTTTTCCTAGTTGGGAGCGATCGCACCCGTATCGCTACATTGCCCACAACGGCGAAATCAATACGATGCGGGGCAATATTAACTGGATGAACGCTCGCCAAGCCCTATTTGAATCGGAACTATTTGGGGAGGATATTCACAAAATTCGGCCTGTGATCAATATCGACGGCAGCGACTCGTTAATTTTCGACAATGCTTTAGAGTTGATGACCTTGGCAGGCCGTTCCTTGCCCCATGCCGTGATGATGATGATTCCTGAACCCTGGACGGCCCATGAATCGATGAGCCAGGAGAAAAAAGATTTCTACAAATACCACTCTTGTCTAATGGAACCCTGGGATGGCCCCGCCTCCATTGCCTTTACCGATGGCACAATGATTGGGGCCGTCTTAGATCGCAACGGCTTGCGCCCTTCCCGGTATTACGTTACCAAGGATGATTTGGTGATCATGGCCTCTGAAGCTGGGGTATTGCCTGTAGAACCTGAACGGGTGGCCTTGAAAGGTCGGTTGCAGCCGGGACGGATGTTCCTGGTCAATATGGAAGAAGGCCGAATCGTGGCTGACGAAGAAATTAAAAACCAGATTGCAACTGAATATCCCTACAGAGAGTGGTTAACCCAGCACTATGTTGAGCTAGAGCAACTCCCGGATGTCCCCACCGATTTACCGCAAACTCCTGAACCCCAGCCGTTCGCGGACAGTGAAACCTTACCCCCTTCCTTGATCCAGCGCCAGAGTGCCTTTGGCTATACCTTTGAAGAGTTGCGGATGTTGCTGGCTCCCATGGCCAAGAATGGCGTGGAAGCGGTCGGCTCTATGGGAACGGACACACCCTTAGCAGTTCTGTCTGATCGCCCTAAACTGCTCTACGACTACTTCCAACAGTTATTTGCCCAGGTCACAAACCCCCCGATTGACTCGATTCGGGAAGAGATTATTACCTCCCCGCTCACTACTCTTGGAGCCGAAAGAAACCTGCTCAAGCCGGAACCTGAAAGTTGCCAACTGATTGAGCTGAAAACTCCTATTCTCAGTAATGCCGAACTCGCCAAACTCAAGCAGGTTAACCAGGGCGGCTTCAAGTCCATTACCTTACCGATTCTGTTTGATCCTACCCAAGGGGTTCAGGGCTTGAAGCAGGCACTAGAGATTCTGTTTGGCCAAGTGGATCAGGCGATTCACGCAGGGGCTAGCATTATCATCCTGTCCGACCGCGAGATCAATCAAAGTTATGCCCCGATTCCGGCCCTACTAGCAACTGCTGGCCTGCATCATCACTTGATTCGGCAGGGGACTCGAACCCGTGTTGGGATCGTATTGGAATCGGGGGAACCCCGTGAAGTGCATCATTTTGCGGTCTTGATCGGCTATGGTTGCTGCGCGATTAACCCTTACCTCGCCTTTGAAACCTTGGATGACATGATTCAGCAGGGTTCTTTAACGGAGATAGATCACAAAACGGCTTGCAAGAACTACATCAAAGCAGCCACCAAGGGCGTGATTAAAATTGCCTCTAAAATTGGCATTTCCACCCTACAAAGCTACCGAGGCGCACAAATTTTTGAGGCGATTGGTCTGAATCAAGCCGTTGTTGACCAGTACTTCACCTGGACAGCCTCTCGGATTGAGGGGGCAGATTTAGCCGTGATTACCCAGGAAGCGATTCTGCGTCATCACCATGGCTTCCCAGATCGGGAGGTGAACGGTCACACCTTGGATGTGGGCGGTGAATATCAATGGCGCAAGGATGGGGAACGGCACCTATTCAGCCCGGAAACGATTCACACTCTACAACAGGCCACCCGCAACGGCAATTACGACCTGTACAAAAAGTATGCTGCTTTAGTCAATGACCAAAGTAAGCATCACTTTACCCTGCGGGGGTTGCTGGATCTAAAATCCCGTGAACCTGTGTCACTGGAGGAGGTAGAGCCGATTGAATCCATTCTGAAACGATTCAAAACCGGGGCCATGAGCTACGGGTCAATTTCCAAGGAAGCCCATGAATCCTTGGCGATCGCCATGAACCGGATTGGCGGCAAGTCCAACACCGGAGAAGGGGGCGAAGACCCAGAACGGTACACTTGGACAAATGAGCAGGGCGACTCAAAAAACAGCGCCATCAAACAAGTGGCATCGGGTCGGTTCGGAGTCACCAGTCTGTATCTATCAAAAGCCAAAGAACTGCAAATTAAAATGGCTCAGGGAGCAAAACCAGGGGAAGGCGGTCAGTTGCCGGGATTGAAGGTTTATCCCTGGATTGCTAAGGTGCGCCACTCTACTCCGGGGGTGGGCCTGATTTCTCCGCCGCCCCACCATGACATTTACTCAATTGAAGACCTAGCAGAGTTAATTCATGACCTGAAAAACGCGAACCGCGAAGCTCGGATTAACGTCAAGCTCGTCTCCGAAGTAGGAGTTGGAACCATTGCCGCTGGAGTTGCCAAGGCCCATGCCGATGTGATTTTAATTTCTGGCTTTGATGGGGGTACGGGGGCCTCTCCCCAAACCTCAATCAAACACGCAGGATTGCCCTGGGAATTGGGACTGGCCGAAACTCATCAAACCCTGGTGCTGAACAACCTGCGATCGCGCGTTGTGGTAGAAACTGACGGTCAGATGAAAACAGGCCGGGATATTGTGATCGCCGCTCTCTTGGGGGCAGAAGAATTTGGGTTCTCCACTGCACCCCTCGTAACCCTGGGTTGTATCATGATGCGGGTCTGCCATCTGAATACCTGTCCTGCTGGGGTGGCCACTCAGAACCCGGAACTTCGCAAGAACTTCATTGGTGATCCCGAATACACGGTGAACTTCATGAAGTTCATCGCTCAGGATATTCGGGAAATCATGGCCAGTCTGGGCTTCCGTAGCTTTAACGAAATGATTGGCCGCACGGATCTGTTGGAGGCGAAGCAAGCTGTTGACCACTGGAAAGCTAAGGGGATTGACCTGTCAAAGCTGCTCTATCAACCGGAAGTTGGGCCAGAAGTTGGACGTTACTGTCAAATTCCCCAGGATCACGGGTTGGAGAAATCCCTGGACATGACGACCTTACTGAGTTTGTGCAAACCTGCAATTGAGCAGGGCGAGAAAGTGACTGCCACCTTGCCGATCAAGAATACTAACCGAGTCGTCGGCACAATTCTCGGCAATGAAATCACCAAGCGTCATTGGCATGGGCTACCTGAAGACACGGTTCATCTGCATTTCCAGGGTAGTGCTGGCCAGAGTTTCGGAGCATTTGTCCCCAAGGGTGTGACGTTAGAACTGGAAGGAGATGCCAATGACTACTTTGGCAAAGGATTAAGCGGCGGCAAGCTGATGGTCTACCCTTCAGCCCAATCTACTTTTGTCCCCGAAGATAACATCATCATTGGCAATGTTGCCTTCTACGGAGCCACTAATGGGGAAGCGTACATCAACGGCATAGCTGGAGAACGGTTCTGTGTGCGAAATTCTGGGGTTCAGACGGTAGTGGAATCCGTTGGCGATCATGGTTGCGAATATATGACCGGAGGCAAAGTGCTGATTCTCGGCCCCACGGGACGAAACTTTGCTGCCGGAATGAGTGGCGGTGTGGCTTATATTCTGGATGAGATGGGAGACTTTGCCAGCCGCTGCAATACCCAGATGGCGGACATTGAACCCCTAGATGAGGAAGATGTTGCAACTGTTCGGGAAATGGTGCAAAAGCACGTTGCCTATACTCGCAGCCCCAAGGGTCAAAGGCTGCTAGACACCTGGGATCAGGTTGTTTCTCAGTTTGTCAAGGTAATGCCACGGGATTACAAACGGGTGCTGCAAGCTTTAAAGGCTGCTTTGGCTTCTGGGTTAAGTGGGGACGAGGCATTAACGGCTGCGTTTGAAGCCAATGCCCGCGATGTGGCCCGGATTGGGGGCAGTTAACCAATAGAAAAATAGTAGGTTGGGAAGAATCAGCGAACCCCAACATTCCATTGGAATGTTGGGGTTCGCCAACTCAACACCACCGACTCAACTATTCATTGAGTGTTTATCCAGTGTTTATTCAGTAATGTGCCTTTGGAAAATCGAATTTAGCTTAAAAAGCCCGCTCCACTTTTATTCCAGCCAGATTGCAATCGGTAGTTGTTCTCTATCAGCCGTTGTATCTCAGAGGACCAACTCTCTTTCAGGAGTTTTGTAATAATTAATTGTGCCAGAATGCAAAGTGTGAATCCTGAGACTTCAGGAAGCCAATGTCAAGTGTTGAGGAATTGGTTGCGTCCTCCTTGGGAAGGTCTTACGGCTTTCTCAGTGATCTAAATCCCATAAATCATCAAGGACACTAATCCAATGTTAGATAGCCCTAACTCTCAAACTCCCCATCACGTTGTTATTGTGGGTGGTGGTTTTGCTGGACTTCATGCCGCCAAGGATCTGGGTCGTGCTCCCGTGAAGGTGACATTAGTCGATAAGCGCAACTTTCATCTCTTTCAACCGTTACTGTATCAGGTTGCAACGGGCAGCTTATCCCCTGGAGATATTGCCTCCCCGATTCGCATGGTTTTAAATCGGAACAAAAATACTCAGGTCTTGATGGAAGAAGCGACTGGCTTTGCCCCGGATCAGAATCAATTGGTTCTGAAAGATCGGAGATTGACCTATGACACGTTGATTATTGCTGCAGGGGTGAGCCATCACTACTTTGGGAATGAACATTGGGAACCCCTAGCCCCTGGTCTCAAAACAGTAGAAAATGCCCTAGACATTCGAACGCGGATTTTTGCAGCCTTTGAACAGGCCGAAAAAGAACCTGACCCCGAAAAACGACAAGCATTGTTGACCTTTGTGATTGTTGGAGCAGGCCCAACTGGGGTTGAACTGGCAGGGGCGTTGGCAGAGATTGCCTACCGCATTTTGCGGGAGGACTTCCGCTGCATTAATACTAGGGAAACTCGGATTTTGTTGTTGGAAGGGATGGATCGAGTCCTGCCGCCCTATCCGCCTGAATTGTCGGTCAAAGCAGAAGCCGCCTTGGTCGCATTGGGGGTGATGGTACGAACGAAAACTATGGTGACTAATATCGAAAACGACGTTGTCACGGTTAAGTCGGGAGATCAAGTCGAACAGATTATAGCCAAGACGGTGATGTGGGCGGCTGGTGTCCAGGCATCTCCCTTGGGTAAAGCGATCGCGGAACACACCGGCGTAGAGCTAGATCGATCGGGTCGTGTCATCGTTGAACCCGATTTGAGCGTCAAGCATCATCCGAATATTTTTGTGATTGGAGACTTGGCAAATTTTCCCCATCAAGACGAGAGACCGTTGCCAGGAGTTGCCCCCGTGGCCATCCAACAGGGGGTTTATGTGGCCAAGCTGATCCAAAAGCGACTAAAAGCCCAAACCTTGCCCCCCTTCCACTACAAAGACTATGGCAACTTGGCAGTCATTGGCCGAAATCAAGCGGTGGTAAATTTAAGGTTTACTCAGTTTTCAGGGCCGCTGGCTTGGTTTGCTTGGGTATTTGTGCATCTTTTATTCATCATTGAGTTTGATAACAAGCTGCTAGTGCTGATTCAGTGGGGATGGCGATATTTCACCGGGGAAGGCGGGGCGCGGCTGATTACCAATCAAGAAAAAGTAGAGGAAAAGTCACCCGTTCAAGTCTAGAAGACCGTCAACGCTTAGAATGAATGACATAGTCAATTGTCAATCTGCAGGGTCAGGCTCCTATGGTTACTAGCCAGCTTCTCGATCGACGCTATCAAATCATGGAAATCCTCGAGTCCACGGACATCGGGAAAACCTATTTAGCCAAGGATACTCGTCGTCCTGGAGATTCTCTCTGCTTTGTAAAGCATTTGCTCTTGGCTGCCGAGGAGCCTGAATTTGTCGAAATTGTCCGCCGTCGCTTTCAACAGGAAGCCCAAACCCTAGAAAAGCTATCCGAACATGATCAAATTCCTCACCTGCTGGCTTATTTTGAGGAAAATAGAGAATTTTATCTGGTGGAATCCTACGTTGAGGGTCAGTCCTTAGCCAATGAGATTCAACCTGGGCAGCCGTTGCCGGAACATCAACTGATTAAAATTCTGATTGAAGTTTTAGAGGTGTTGATTTTTGTCCACGGGCATGGGGTGATTCATCGGGATATTAAACCCAGCAATTTATCCCGCCGAAATTCAGATGGAAAATTAATCCTGCTGGATTTTGGGGTAGTCAAAGAGATTAACCTGCATGAGAACTATAGTCCTCGCACCGCTAGGGTAGGAACCCTGGAATATATGCCTGTGGAACAGTTCGAAGGTCATCCTCAACTGAACAGTGATATCTACGCTTTGGGGATGATTGGAGTTCAGGCCCTAACGGGATTGCCAATTTATGAATTGCGCCGCTTACGAGAAGGCAATCAATCGAATGGACGAGAAATTGCTTGGCGACATTTAGCCATTGTCAGTCAGGAGTTGGGCGATATTCTAGACAAAATGGTGCGCTATGATCACCGCCAACGCTATCAGTCTGCTGGGGAAGTTTTGGCAGCGTTGAGACGGTTGAGCGATCGCCCCCAAACCACTGCAGCCAAACTAGAAGTGTATCGCAGTGAGGTTCGACGCTGCGCTGACCATCGCGGAGATATTTCTGTGGTGGGTCGAAAGATTCTAGATGAAATGCGCTTGAGTTTGGAGCTTGATCCAGAAGAAATTGAACCGATTGAAGATGAGATTTTAAACCCTTATCGGAAATATCATCAAAAAGGGGAACGGTACGAACAAGCCTTGGCTGCCGCAATTCGTCAGGAATACCCCTTCAGCCCCGAAACTATTGAAGAGTTGAAGCGACTGCAACAAATTTTAGGCATTAGTGATGATGACGTTGCAGTGCTCGAACAACAGGTTTTACCCAAATCGTTTTGGGACAAATTAGCGGAAAGTATTCCGGGGTTAAAGTCCAAGTCCTTAAAACGTTTACAGCCCCATCGAAGTTCTCCCACGGCTTACTTGCCCCGGAGAACTTCACCCAATCCCTGGATTTTAGTGGGAACCAGTTTGGCTGCTTTGTTAGCCCTGGGACTGGCAATTTTCGAGTTTCAAAGACGACAAGATCTACAGGTGACTCGACTGCAACAACAACAGCTTGATCAGCAAGCATTAAGTCGGATCAAACAAATTTCTGGCCGGGGAAGTTATGAACTTTGTATTAACGAAGCGACTAAAATTCCGGAAACCTCTAGTCAATTTGTTGAAGCCAAAAGTCTGTTACAGCAGTGTCAAGATGCTTTAAGCTGGAGAGTTCCTAAAGTTCAGGATTTTGCCCAGGTTCCCAGTGAAGTGAATGCGATCGCCTTTAGTCCCGATGGCAAATATTTGGCCAGTGGCAGCCAAGAAGGTTTGGTGAAAATTTGGGATGCCGTAACAGGGGAGCTATTAGAAACCTTTGAAGGGGATTCATCGCCCATTTGGGCGGTCAATTTTAGCCCAGATGGACAAGAATTGGCGACAGGAAGTGACCTTTGGAGAATTCTAGAGTGGAACTTGGCGAACAAAGAATTGTTTGTGCCGTTAGAACATGCTGGGGCAATTTGGTCAGTAGATATTAGCCCTAATGAACAAACAATTGCCAGTGCCAGTAGTGATTTAACGGTGCGAGTTTGGGATCGACAAAGTGGGCTGGTTTTGTTTGATTTCCCGGTTCATACTGATATCGTTTATGCCGTTGCTTTTACCCCCGATGGCACTCAATTAGTCAGTGGCTCCCAGGATCAAACGATTAAAATCATTAGCCTGGAAACGGGAGAGGTTCTCAAGAGTTTAGACGCGCATTCAGGGGGGGTTCGTACCTTGGCCGTTAGCCCCGATGGTCAAAAGATCGTGAGTGGAGGGTTCGACGATACGGTCAAAATTTGGAGTCTAGAAACGGGCAAGTTGTTGCAGACATTGTCAGGACATTCTGGAGACGTTCTCTCCGTTGCTATTAGCCCCGATGGGCGCTCAGTTGCGAGTGGGAGTGCCGATCGAACGGTGAAAGTTTGGAGTCTAGAAACCGGTGAATTACTAAACACCCTGACTGGCCATACCAATGAAGTTGATACGGTTGCATTTAGCCCGGATGGAAGAGTTCTAGCGAGTGGCGGCAAAGATCGTGCAGTAAAGTTCTGGAAGCAATAAATTCTGCAGGAATAGTGCTTGAGCCGAATCGCATCGCGCACCTGATCCAGCAGCTTTTTCGGGCGTTGTTCCATTTGGGGTTTATGCAGAAAATTTCAAGGTAATCCTCCGAATAAATCGATGTTAGGCCGAACATTGCTGTGTTTCATCGGAGAATATACTGAAAATTTCAGGATAATCCTCAAATTTAGGATGTATACCCAGAAAGTTTCAGTATAATTTCAGCATCAGGGTAGATTATATGGAAAGTTTCAGGGTAATCATCCCAAAAGCGTTGGTTATGCAGAAAATTTCAACATAATAACTAGTTAGGCAGAATTAAACTTAAGGAAAGTGAGAAATTAAAACTGTGACTGAAGATAAAGGCAAAAAGAGAGTTGCGCTTGTCACGGGTTCAACATCTGGGATTGGGATGGCGATTGCAAAGCGTCTTGCTGAAGAGGGATTTAATGTTGCTTTTCATTCCAGGTCTTCAGTACTAATTGGAGAGTCATTAGCGGAAGCACATCCAGGATCATCTTATTTTCAGGCTGATTTGTCCGACCAGAGCCAGTCTCGTAATCTGATCGCCGAAGTATTGTCGCATCACGGTCGGTTGGATGTATTGGTCAATAATGCAGGTATTAGCGCCACGATTCCACATACATCTCTTAAGGAAGCATCACCGGAGATCTGGCGGAGTTTGTATGAAGTCAATGTCATAGCACCTTGGACACTAATTTCAGAGGCTGAGATTGCGCTACGCCAGTCATCAAGGAGTGAATGTCCTAGTTGTATTCTCAACATTAGCTCTCATGCAGGTATTCGCCCTAAAGGAGCTTCAATTCCTTACTCTGCTACCAAAGCTGCTCTGAATCACATGACAAAGCTACTTGCGATGAGTCTAGCACCACAGATTCGTGTGAATGCGATCGCGCCAGGTTTGGTTGACACCCCGATGAGCAAAGATTGGACAGCCGCACGAAAGCTCTGGGAAGAACGATCTCCGATGGGACGAGGAGCGCAACCAGAAGAGATAGCACAGATAGCTTTTATGATTGTTTCAAGCCACTATCTTACGGGAGAAATTATAATTTCAGACGGAGGGCTAAATCTCACATAGTAAAAATCATGCCTAACAACCCCGTTGCACACCGACCGAATCAAGCTGATCGGTGAGTCCGAAAAATTGCTGGCGGCGGGTGAACGGGAACGTTAGACTTACTTCAGCGTTCAGATTTAGAGATTCCTACAGAAATTTTCTAGTACTGGGACTGAGGCTCCTAAAATTTTGTCTATACCTAGCAGCAATACGGCTCCTCCAATTGCAACTATTGTGTAGTTCAATCTCT
>JBOFUV010000052.1:0-126269 GCA_051652765.1 Microcoleaceae cyanobacterium
AGTTGCAACCTTCTGAGCAGCATATTCAAATTCATCAAGGAGTGGCAATCGTTTCAGTCCGAATGCAGTTGTCTGGTCGTTACAACGGCAGCCCTGCAAAGGGTGATTTTCGTTTCACGCGAGTTTGGGCTGTCTCTTCAGATAGAACTTGGCAGATCGTCGCTGCTCATATCGGTATGGTGGCTTAATCGAGGGAAATTCTAAGGGAAATTCTGAAGCGATCGCAAAATTAATTTAATCCAGACTAATTTAATCCAGACTAATTTAATCCATGAAAGTTCGATCTGCCACTCCTAATGATGTATCTTTGATTCTCTCATTTATCCAAAAGAAATCAGAATTTGACCGAAACATTGGCGCATTCTCCGGCGTATTGCACGTCTCTGAAGACAAGATACACAAAACACTGTTTGGCATAATTCCCTTTTCTTACGTTTTATTTGCAGAGTTTTCAGGGCACGAGGTCGGCTTTGCACTTTATGGATTCAGGTACTCATCATTTGCAGGTCAGCCCAGTATTTGGCTCGATGATCTGTACGTGGACGACGAGAGGAGAAGTCAAGGGGCAGGAACATCACTCATGGCTCAACTGACTCAAATTGCCAAGGAAAATGACTGTACCCATCTTGCTTGGAATGCGGATGCTCGAAATACCCGTGGGCTGAGCTTTTATCGTCGGTTGGGTGCAGAAATTACTGAGCAGCAGGGTAATCGATGTTTTTTGAGATGGGCTCCGTCAGGAAATGTACAATCAGTCCTCGCGATTTGACCCTGAGAATTTCGGGATCTGAAATTCAGTCCAACAATGTCAAAATGAGGATCAATAACCTTTGATGAAAAAGTTGGTATTGTGGCTTTCAAGATTGGTGTACTTGGACTTGGCACTGTTGGGACAGGAACCCTGCAAATTCTACTCAATCCGCAGGGAAGACAGCCCTTACTTCAAGAGATTACGTTGCATCGGGTGGGAGTCCGTTCCCTGGAAAAACCCCGTCAGGTTGAGTTGCCAGAGAACCTGTTGACAACTGACCTGGAAAGCATTGTTACCGATCCAGACGTTGATATTGTTGTCGAACTGATTGGAGGGTTGGAACCTGCCCGATCCCTAATTCTTAAGGCGATTGAAACCGGGAAACATGTTGTGACTGCCAACAAAGCCGTGATTTCTCGTTACAGCGATGAAATCTTCACCGCAGCAAACGCTCAGGGCGTGTATGTCTTATTGGAGGCAGCAGTTGGCGGGGGAATCCCTGTCATTCAGCCGTTAAAGCAGTCCCTGGGAGCCAATCGAATTCATCAGGTGATGGGCATTGTCAATGGGACAACCAACTACATCCTCACCCGGATGCAACTGGAGGGAGCGGATTTTGCCGACGTGCTGGCCGAGGCTCAACAACTCGGCTATGCAGAAGCTGATCCCACAGCAGACATAGATGGGTTAGATGCGGCGGATAAAATTGCAATTTTATCCGCTCTGGCTTTCAATGGCCGGATCAAACTGGAAGATATTTACTGCGAAGGAATTCGAAATATCACGGCGACCGATATTGCTTATGCAACTCAATTGGGATTCGTGATTAAGTTACTGGCGATCGCCAAACGGGACGACCAGGCCAACCTAGAAAATAGTTTGCTCTCAGTTCGAGTCCATCCCACCTTGGTTCCCAAGGATCACCCTCTCGCCAGCATCAACCATGTGTACAATGCGATTTTGATTGAGGGAGAACCGATTGG
This sequence comes from Microcoleaceae cyanobacterium, assembly GCA_051652765.1. Classification (GTDB taxonomy): domain Bacteria; phylum Cyanobacteriota; class Cyanobacteriia; order Cyanobacteriales; family Microcoleaceae; genus JBHJGO01. The sequence goes on from JBOFUV010000052.1 coordinate 1,735, forward strand.
ACAGGTGATGTTTTTTGGGCCAGGAGCAGGAGCAGGCCCAACGGCGAGTGCGGTCGTTTCTGACATTCTCAATATTGCGGCCATCCTTAAAGCTCAGACATCTAGTCTTGCAGGCAGTAAGGTAATGCATCCGTTAATGGGTTGTATGCATCAGGATTACTGCAAGATGACCCCTCTGGAGGATCTGAGAACCCGGTTCTACGCCCGATTTATTACTCAGGATTGTCCAGGGGTAATTGGCAAGCTTGGGACTTGTTTTGGCAACCATGACGTGAGCCTTGAATCCATTGTCCAAATTGATTCTCACGGCGAGTTGGCAGAAATTGTTGTTGTCACCCATAATGTGCGGGAAGGCAACTTCCACCAAGCCCTAGGGGAGATGAAACATTTGGCTGTTGTTGTAGGAATTCCCAGTTTTTTGAGAGTGTTATAAAAATTGGGGTTGTGCCATCAAGTTTTGCAAGTAAGTTTTGCAAGTAAGTCTTGCAAGTAAGTCTTACAAGCAAGTTTTGCCATCAAAGTCAGGTGGGGCAAAATCCCCCTGGTAATCGGCAAACTAACAAAACAAGTTGTGAGTCATCGCAGCCGACGTTTCATAACACCTCGGGTTATAACACCTCGGGATTTTGTAAGACAGTTTTTAATAATGAATGCATTGAAGGTGAATACATTAAAGGTGAATACAAGTTTGAGAGAAACTTGCTAGACGATAGGATTTAGCGTACAACTTGCCACCTGGTTCTGATACCCTGGTAAGTTGTCGATCTTAGGCACAGACTCTTCACGGAGCGGGGTTATGAATGGGTTTCTCAGACAGGTTCAATCACTTTTTTTGTTCCCAAAAAACTTCTCAAAATTAGTAATAGAGCGCTTTTCTCGTCGGGCAGCAGGTTTGGTGTGTTGGCTGCTATTGGGATTTGCCGTGGCTCAGGTTCACGCTGTTTCTGTCCCAACCCCTGAGCACCCTCCAATTCGCATTGACTCAGCGCCAACCTACCCTTCCCCCCAAGTTTCTCAAGCGGTTCAGGATTTTCTTAACCAAGCTCAACCGACCTTGGACAATGTCGCTCAGTCTGATACCCGAATCCAAAGTGAAGAAATTCTCAATCGGGTTCAGTTTGGTCTGGCCGAACTCTCCCAATCTGCTGCTGACAACCCCGATCTACAGGTCTTGCTCAACCAAACTCAGTCCACCCTGGCAGAGCGCAAAACACTATTTTGGCAACGGCTGAATAGCCTGGGCGAGCGGTTGCAGGCGATTCGGAGTCAGGATGTTGACCTTGAGCAAAAACTGCAACATGTGAGTCAAGCGTTACAATCTCCTGCACCCATCGTTGAATCCCTGGAGCTAGCAAACTTATCGACCCTATCCCAAGCCAGCTTTGCCAATTCACATCCCATTACCCATCAACGGGAATTTCGGGGCGTTTGGGCAGCTTCTGTGGTGAATATTGATTGGCCCTCTAAAGCGGGTTTACCTGTCACCCAACAGAAGTTTGAACTTTTGGCCCTGTTGAATCGGATGACCGAGCTGAACTTGAACGCCCTGGTCTTGCAAATCAGACCAAATGGCGATGCCCTCTATGCCTCTACCATTGAACCCTGGAGCAGTTGGCTGACAGGAACCCAAGGCAAACCCCCTGAACCCTATTACGACCCGCTGCAATTTGCGATTGAAGAGTGCCACAAGCGCAATATTGAACTTCATGCCTGGTTCAATCCTTATCGGGCTCGGCTGAAGCGTGAAACCTCTCCCTTTGCGGCCAATCACATGGCGGTGCAATATCCGCAATATGCCTACCGTTATGGGGATCTCATCTGGATGGACCCAGGAGCCAGGGAAATTCAGGAGCGCACCTATCAGGTCATTCTAGATGTAGTCCAGCGCTACGACGTAGATGGGATTCACCTGGATGACTATTTTTATCCCTATCCGGTCGCTGGAGTTGATTTCCCTGATTCTCAAACCTATGGGGCCTATCGAGCCGCTGGAGGAACGTTATCCTTGGCAGATTGGCGACGACAGAATGTTAACGTCATGATTCAGCAGATTGCCAATGGCATCAAGAGCATTAAGCCTTATGTCAAGTTTGGTATTAGCCCCTTTGGAATCTACCGTCCAGGTCAGGCTCCTGGGATTGAAGGAATGGATCAATACAGTGCAATTTACGCTGACGTTAAGCTCTGGATGGAGCAAGGCTGGGTTGACTACCTTGCGCCTCAATTGTATTGGCCCATTGATCCTCCTCAGCAAAGCTACCCCGTGTTGCTGAACTGGTGGTTGGGTCACAATCCCGTCGGACGACATATCTATACCGGGAACTTTCTGAGCAAAATTAATACTGAATGGCCAATTTCAGAAATTGAGCGTCAGGTTGCGATTTCTCGCCAAGGCGCAGGCAAATTGTCCCTGGGGAATATATTCTTTAGCATGAAAGTTTTCCGGGATAATTCCAAAGGAGTCAACGAAGTGTTTAAGACTTCGGTATATCCTTCTCCAGCTTTAGTTCCACCGATGCCCTGGCTGGATAACACTCCGCCAGATCCGCCCACTGGAGTCCAGGCTAGTGCAGGGATTCTGACTTGGAATCCGCCCAACTCTACAGAAACTCGCTCCTGGGCCTTGTATCAACTGATGGGGAATACATGGGCTTTGCGCCAAGTTTTCAACGTTGATACCACTGCTGTGCGAGTAGCGCCGGGAACCTATGCCATCCGAGCCGTAGATCGCATGGCCAATGAAAGTGCGGAACAGGTTGTGCTCGTTCAGTAATTGCTGGTTCAGTGAGTTATTCAGTAAGTTATAAAGATGGGCGAGGTGACCTCGCCCTTACATCAAAAGGGGTTCGGAGGAGTTGACCTGAACACTCCCATCCTCAAAATTGCTGAATTGATGAAATAAACTGGCTAGAACTGTGTTTGAAAATAGAAACCCTTCTGGATCAGTGAGCCGAATCTTGCCTGAATAGGTCATAGGTTTGTCCCCCGTTAACTCTGGTTCTCTCCCTGAAATATCTACTAAGGAACTTCTTGCGAAAGGTTTGCCTTCTACCTCCAGGCACTCAACCCACCCTTTCTGGTGATAAGGGTCTAGGCAAGTTAAAATCTGCTCGACTGTTTTCTCGCCAAAGTCTTGAGCAAGCGCAAATAGATTCAACCCTTCTGATAGTCGTAATCCCAACATTAACGTTTCTAGCAACCGATCCTGAGGTGACCCCACCCACTCTGCCCCAGCTAGCCGATCCCCTGCCTCTACCCAGTCAAAATAGAGTTGGGTTTGGCGTGGTCGGATTAGGCGATCGCCTTGGAGGTGACTAGCGGCTCCCATCCCAAAGCCGTAATATTGAAAGTTATGCCAATAGACCAAGTTATGACGACAGTGATACCCAGGTTTGGCGTAGTTAGACACTTCATAGTGGTGATATCCTGCTTGGGTTAAGGTCTGTTGAGCCAAACAATACATTTGGGCTGTCATTTGATCGCTGGGGAGGGGGGATTCTCCCGGTTGATAAGACCGTCCGAAGGCAGTCACAGGCTCTACAATCAAGTCATAGTGAGACAGGTGCGGGGGGGCGATCACCAGAGCTTTCTCCAGGGATGCTTGCCAATGTTCTAGAGTTTGGGTGGGGAGACCTGAAATTAAATCCAAGCTGAAATTAGATATCCCAACCTGATGAATCAGATCAAGCGCGGTATAAATTTCAGCAACCGTGTGGGAACGCCCACACAGTTGAAGCAACTCATCCTGAAACGCTTGCACTCCTAGGCTCACTCGGTTAATTCCGGCTTGGATGAATCCCTGTAGTTTTTCCTGATCAAATGTTCCTGGGTCGATTTCAATTGAGATTTCTGCATCCCGTGCAATCCCAAACCGTTGGTTAAGTGTGGTCAGAATCTGGTTCAACTGCCCAACAGACAGCAAAGACGGGGTTCCTCCGCCGAAAAAAATGGTCTGTAACCCTGTTATATGGTTCAGTTCTTGAGGAATGTCTTGACTCCCTTCCTGACGAATCTCCTGACATAAAACATCCACATACCGTTGAATCGGACTGAAATTCTCGCCGTGCCTGCGATCGCCCACCACAGACACTGCAAAGTCACAGTAGTAGCAGCGACGACGACAGAAGGGAATGTGTATATAAGCAGATGTTGACACTGGGTTTGGCAGCGGTTTTGGCAGGGAAGGCTCGTTGAAATTCACAGGCTGAAATCAGAAAAAATTCTGTAGGATAGATTCAGAGATAAGTTTAGGGTAACGTATACAGTAAGCTAATCGTCTGAAATCAATTTTGGTAAAGTCAACTCATCTGAAATTTCAATAATCGCTTGAATCACAGGTCTGACCACCAGATTTTCATCGCTCTCAAAGAGTTCTGCTTTGATCCGTTGAGCCCGACGAGCAACCTGTACAGAGACTTGATAGCGATTGGGTGAAGATTGAATTAACTTTTCGGCTCGACTATGTAGTTCATAGGTGCTCATTTTTCTAGCTGTTTTAGACGTAAATTGAGAGTGGTTATTTGAGTAGTCATTTGAGTTGAGCATAGTGAACTTCCCTCCAGAGTTTCTGTCCTTGAACAGATTAGATTTGAACAAGACCTAGAATAATTGACTACTCGATTTAGAACTTCACCAAAGTAGGTGAATTTAATCTCCCCCAATTGCCTGAACTAAGACTGTCAAATCCTGAATTTGTACCGATTAAAACTCTATAGATTAACCCTTAAACGTGTCTAAAGTTATTTCGTCTAAGTCCCCGCTTGCTCGATTAATTCAATATTCTCACCGCCATCGTCCTCGAATTTGGCTGGCTTCGGCCTGTTCAGTGCTGAATAAAATTTTTGATTTAGCCCCGCCGGTTTTAATTGGTGCCGCTGTAGATGTTGTTGTCAACCAACAAGATTCTTTTATTGCCAGTTGGGGAGTGAAAAATGTCGTGGTTCAACTGTGGATATTATCGTTTTTAAGCTTAATTATCTGGGGATTGGAATCTGCCTTTGAATATGCTTACAAGTTATTGTGGCGTAATCTAGCCCAAACCATTCAACATGAGTTGCGGTTGGATACTTACAGTCATCTACAAGACCTAGAATTAGCCTACTTTGAAGACAGTAGTACAGGCAGTTTGATGTCAATTTTGAATGATGATGTCAATCAGCTCGAACGATTTTTAGATGTTGGAGCCAATGAAATTTTACAGGTGATTACTACTGTTTTAGTGGTGGGAGGTGGTTTTTTTATTGTGGCTCCCCGTGTGGCTTGGTTAGCCATGTTACCCATGCCATTTATTGTTGTGGGATCTTTACTGTTTCAGAATCGGCTAGCTCCTCGCTATGCAGATGTCCGGGAAAAAGTTGGTTTACTGAATGGTCAGTTGTCCAATAATTTAACCGGAATTACAACAATAAAAAGTTTCACGGCTGAAGCCCATGAAATTCAACGCATTCAACAGCATAGTGAAGCTTATCGACAAAGTAACCGACGGGCGATCGCTTTGTCTTCCGCATTTGTTCCCCTGATTCGGATTATTATTCTATTTGGCTTTATCGCCACCTTACTGTTAGGAGGATTGGAGGCGATCGCAGGGCGCTTAGCTGTTGGAACCTATAGCGTTTTAGTCTTTATTACCCAGCGTTTACTCTGGCCTCTGACACGACTTGGAGAGACCTTTGATCAGTATCAAAGGGCAATGGCTTCGATTCACCGGGTGATGAATCTACTAGATACGCCGATTGAAATTCATTCGGGGAATATTGCCTTGCCTGTTGCCTCTATTCAAGGAGAAATTGCAATTCAAAATATTACTTTTGCCTATCGAAATCGGGTTCCTGTGATTCAAAATTTATCCCTAGAAATTCCGGCTGGGAAAACGATTGCAATTGTAGGGTCTACAGGTTCAGGCAAGAGTACGTTAGTGAAGTTGTTGCTGCGCCTCTATGAAGTTCAATCAGGTGTGATCACGTTAGAAGGTATAGAAATTAATCAATTACAACTTCATGATTTAAGGGGAGCGATTGGACTGGTGAGTCAAGACGTATTTCTATTCCATGGAACTGTGGCTGAAAATATCAGTTACGGGACTTTTGATGCAACTTTAACAGAAATTATTGAAGCAGCAAAAGTTGCAGAGGCTGATGATTTTATCCATGAATTACCTCAAGGTTATGACACTATTGTCGGGGAAAGAGGGCAAAAGCTATCTGGAGGACAACGCCAACGGATTGCGATCGCGAGAGCCGTTTTGAAAGATCCACCAATCTTAATTCTGGATGAAGCGACTTCATCGGTTGATAATGAAACTGAAGCGGCCATTCAACGATCTTTAGAAAAGATTACGCAAAACCGCACAACTATTGCGATCGCTCATCGCTTATCCACGGTTCGCTATGCTGACTGTATTTATGTGATGGAAAAAGGGAGCCTGGTTGAACAGGGAAAACATGAAGAATTGCTCAAATATCAGGGCGTTTATGCAGGCTTGTGGCGGGTTCAATCTGGATTGCGTTGAGTGCAGAAATCTTGGTGTGCCGTGCCATTAATCCCACTAAGAAGTAACCATCCTAAGGTATTCACTCTCAAATCAAACAGAGTCACGTCAAATAAATTAAACAGGGTTAATGCGGTAAATGCCGTTAAATAACTCAATATAACCAGACGATTTTCAGAGTTCCCCAACCCAGTGATCCAAGCCTTGATTGCTCTGACCAAAATCCATCCAACCAGACTAGAAAATAACACTGTAATCGGAATGCCAACCTCAGCTATCATCATCACAAACAAATTGTGGGGATGCCCCAGCCAAACCTTCATTTGTGCTTCGTAAAGGGGAGTAAAATTTCTCAAACCCCATCCTGTCCAAGGGCGATCCTGAGATAAATTCCAGGCAAATTTCCATTGGGTTATCCGCAGGATTTCGACAGGGCGATCAAAGTTTTGATCCGTTAGTCGCTGCCAAAAATAAGCTGGAATAATTGTGCGTAAAGGTTGATGAATCGGAGCAGGGGCAAAGGCAGCACCAAAGGTTAAAATAACGATTGCAATGACCAATTGAAGTAACCAATTCCAACCCAGATAGACTGCATAGGTGAGTCCAATAAAAACAGCCAATCCCCAGGCATTTCGGGAGTGGGTTAAAATCAATCCGATGCCAGTAATAATCACAGCAACTCCCCAAAAAAGAGTTGGCAGATACTTGAGTTTTGACCTGAGAATTGCACTTGACTTTTTCTGATCTTGAGATAAGGTTTTGGGTAAATTTTGAGATCGTGATTGTTGCAGTAAAGCTTGTTCCAGTAAGGGTTGGTTTGATAAGGGTTGTTTGAGTAAATATTGGTTTGATAAAGTTTGGTTTGATAAAGTTTGTTCTAGTAATAATCCTAAGCTCAAGCTGAATACAACCACCAAATAAGCGGCTAATATATTCGCATACATGAACACTGTAGACATGCGACCGGAAGGATTGCCACCGGGTTCTAGAACCCAACCCAAAATTTCGTGAAGCAGTTCTACACCCGACCAATTCAAAAACAGTTGACCCAGTCCTAATAGAATAATTAAAACTGCAGGAATAATGATTAATCTAGCCAAGTGTCGCAGTTGATTGGGCGTTTGAATTAAAACACTTAAACCAGCAAAGACCAGGAAATAAGGAATAAAATTCAACAATCCCACAAAGGCTGTTGCAGGACTAACTGACCCACAACTGACTAGGGCCAATAACAAACTTAAACTAGCTAATCCCTGATTAACAGGTTGGCGAATAATACTTCTAAACCGTTGCTTCAAGGTCATCAAAACCCCTAGAACAATTAAAACTCCTCCCCAAGTTGGCAATAGGAAAAAGATAAAAACTCCAACTTGAATACAGTTCCAAGCTGCTTGAAGCGAATGCTCAGGATGGGGAGTCAGGAGGAATCGTCTCAGGGAAATCTTTCCCACGGGTTTAAACCATCTCCCATTCCAACTCGGCGCGGGTTAGGCGAATCTGAGCCAGAGCAAAAATCATCGGAATAATTCGGCTATAGCTCGTTGAAATCGTTCGCCAGCTTACATCTGCCAAAAACCATGTCCACAGGACTGGGCCAAGAAATGCAAAAACGCTGCGGGTTGCGCCATAGCGGGCCGCACTAATCGCCATCCCTCGCTGGGCCATTTGTGCCGTGACATGGTTTTGCATCTGAGTTGCGGCGATCGCCCCACCTTGAACCATGGCCTGCTTGGCAACCTGATACTTGGCAAACTGCAAGGCAAACTGACGGGCAAGCTGTTGTAAGATAATCGGGCGCAAAATCGAACCTACAGCAAGTGCGCCCCCTGCCTTGAACAGAAAGCCCAAGGGATCTTTCTCAAGGGAGATCGGCAGGGGTTTGGTTGCGCCAAATTTTGCTAACGCATTCTGCACACCTTGAACCAAAGCTGCTTGTTCAGAACTGGGTAGCCGTTTCCAGGCTCGACCCAACAAGAAGAGAAAAATTTCTGCCTCTAAATCAGTGGTTGACAAGGTTTTGGAGTAGGAAATCTTCAGGTGACGGCAGACCTGACTCAGCGCCTGACGGTAGGTGACTTGATGGGTACAGCCTCGTAGAACCGTTAAACCATCCGCTGCGAGATACCGAAACCGATCCTCTAAAGCATCTAGCCATGCTTCTTGATCTAGGCCCTGGATATCCATGGGATCAGGGGTATTGATGTAGTCCAAGGGGTTGAACCGACGGCTGAACAGCAGCTCTGTCAATTGCTGCAGTTCGTCTTCTGTGGCCAATTCCAGCGCAGTTCTCAGTTCATCCAATGTTGATAGCCTCCTCACCCGTTCACTCTGTATTTACTTTCCATTCTATAGCTTTGAATTTATAACTTTGAATAACCGCGAATTTGGATGGGGATGTTCTATTGCCCATCATAAGGCTATCCGTCTTCATTCACCGGGAAACGGTCGAGGAGATGTTTGGCAATGGCGGCATTGCGCTTGAAGCGATGACTCAGGCGAGGCACATGGGGAATTTGAGAGAGGAAGTCCAGGGTACGGCGCAGCATTCGGACAATATCTCCTTCATCCAGGCTAGTTTTTGCCACCATGTCCCGCCACTCAATCCCCAAGGCCCACTGTTCTACCAACGCACTCATCCGTCGATCTTCCCACCGTTCCGGCAAAATCAAGCACTCAACCCCGAAGCGCCGTTGAACTTTGAGCAAGGTTTTTCGGGGTGTCCACAACCGATTGAGGGCATTCTGGGCAGGTTCAGACAGCCGATAATAGACGGAAGCGTCAGCCCGAGAAATTTCTGTGACTAAGGCCGCACAAGCTGCTGCCAGATGGGCAGGTTCCAGTTGATTAAACTCTCCTGACATTAGGGCCAATCCTAGCCAGAGTTCGTTATCTCCCCGCAGGGCTGCAGTTGCCTGTCCCAAAGGCAGAACAGTGTAGTGAGTAATTTCGTAAGACAAACTCAGTTCGATCAGGGCATAGGTGATCTCAAAACATAGAGGATGTTCCAGGTTAGAACATTGGCAATTGAGCCTCAGCCACCAACTCACCGGATCTTCCAAGCATCCGAACTGCTTCAACACAGCGATTACATTCAGAAATTCACTCCAATAACGCTGTCGATTTTTGTTGAGTTCGGCTTCAGTCCGTCGAATCTGCTCCTGAAGTTCCTGCCAACGCTCCCAACGTTTCATCAGTTTGCGGGGATCTCCCCAGGTATTAATTGGGTGATTATCCAGTTGGGTTTCTAGGGTGTCAATGACCTGTTGTTGAGTCAGAACTTCCGGGGCGATCGCAGGCATTCCCACCTCAGGAAGCTGTTGAGCAATGGATTCTGACAGGGCATCTCCTCGACGACGTTGCCCCAGCCTTGCGGGAATCTCGGGAACTTCCAAATAATCTACAGCCGTCAACCGGGGTAAGGAACCGTGTAATTCCACCACATCAGACGCGGCCAATACATACCAACGGTTATCTTTTGCTAAACAGAGAAAATAGGGAGCTTGTCCAGGGCTGGGCATTTGAGCCACTAAAACCCCAGCTAGCGGCGGGGCAGTTTTGGGGGAAACATGCTTCCCTTGCAAACTCACAATCGTTCCTTCAGGAACTGAGGAAAGGGCTGCTACCATCTGATGGGCTCGGGTATCTTCAGATTGTTGCTGGAGAATTCGCAGGAGATTTTTTTCTTGACGGAGCCGTTCTTGGAGCTTGGTATACTGGTTTAATGTTTCATTCAGCGCTTCCAGAGTCTGGGTTTCAGACCGATTGAAGGTTTGCTCTAGGTCTGTGACTTCTGCCTGCAACAGTTGGATTTCCTGGAGTTTGGGCTTTAGATCCAAGGTCGATAAATACTGGCCAAAACTGCGCTCCACCAGCTCCTTGGCTTCTTCAATCGTGTGTTTTTGCAGGAGGTTTAGCACCATGCCGTAACTTGGCGTGAAGCGACTTTCCAACGGTTCGGCCCCAGCGGTGGCAATCCGTTCCAGGTAGGCCATGTAATTTTTGGTGCGCTTCTGGTCTAGGGGCACATTGACAACAATACTGTGACCAATCACATCCATTCCCCGACGACCCCCTCGACCTGCCATCTGCAAAAACTCTGAAGCTTTCAACAGCCGAAACCCTTCGTCAGTCCGCTTGTACAGACTGGAAATCACCGTGGTACGGGCAGGCATATTAATCCCCGTCGCCAGGGTTTCTGTGGCAAAAACAACTTTGATTAAAGCTTGCTGGAATAGTTCTTCAACTAGGGCTTTCCAAGCCGGAAGAATACCCGCATGATGGGAAGCAATCCCCCGGTGCAGGGAATTCAAGAGTTCAGGACGGGAACTTTCGAGATTGGGATTGTTTTCTAAAAATTGACCAATGTACTGTTTTAACCGAGCTGCTTCTGTCTCATTCACCAGAGGCAAATCCGCTTGCATCAAATCATCAACGGCGCGATCGCACCCTCGCCGACTAAAAATAAAGTAAATTGCGGGTAGCAAGTCATCATCTTTGAGTTGACTGACCACTTCGGTTACATTCAGCGGATAACTGATGGGACGACGACGAATCAGTCGGGAGTTAATTCGAGTGCCTTCATTTTGCAACAGGGGCAATAAGGTCTCCTCTTTCCCGGTGCGAGTACAAAAATGAAAATCCAAGGGAACAGGACGATAATCCGAGTAAATCAACTCCGTCGGGCCATGAACGTCGCCAATCCAGTCCGTTAATTGGTCGCTATTGGAAATCGTGGCAGAGAGCGCCACCAGTTGAATTTCTCGCGGACAGTAGATGATCGATTCCTCCCACACCGTTCCTCGTTGACGATCATTCATGTAGTGGCACTCGTCAAGGACAACGGTTTCCAAGCCTTCCAAGGAGGTTCCCACCTCGCCGATCGGAGTTCCATAGAGCATGTTGCGGAAAATCTCGGTGGTCATCACCACAATCGGAGCTTCCCGGTTCATGGACATATCTCCCGTGAGCAACCCCACGTTCTCATGGCCAAACTGTTTGCGAAAATCTCGCAATTTCTGATTGGACAACGCTTTCAACGGTGTGGTGTAAAAGACTCGCCGTCCTTGCTCCAAGGCCCGGTAAATGGCATATTCTCCAATCAAGGTTTTCCCGGAACCTGTGGGGGCACAGACAACCACAGATTTTCCAGCATTTAGTGCGGCGATCGCCTCAAGTTGAAATGGATCGAGTTGAAATGGAAAAAGCTTTGAAAGATTTTGTTCTGACTGGCTCTGGGTAGAGTATGACACAGGTAGATTCGTACAAATGAAAATGATATCACTACTGAATCTAACTTCAATTTGAGTGATTCAATATTCTTAATTGTAAGCGTTTCTGAAAATAGGATACGGTTTTCACAGGAACTCACCTCTAAAACGGATTATCAATCACTGAGAAATAAATCCCCTGTTCTTGCTAGGTAGGTGCTTCACGGGTTTCTAGATCATTGCTCAAGTTCTGGTCTGCCGGGAGAATTGCGCCAGCGTTGACATCCGGCGTGAATGTATCGTTTCGTCACAGCAGTTTCTGCTGGCAACCTGAATTCCTGGAATCCAACAGATTCTTTCCGTAGAAGGAATTGCTGAGGGGATGCACAACCATTTGACAGTTTCTCTGTGGAAACCTAGAATTGAAGGTCAACCTGTCTAAAGCAAGCTGCGAGCTAGACTGCCTGCGGCAATCAGTCGTGATCTATGAGATACCTGCGTCCCGTTCACACTTCAAATCAGACCGCTATCAATGATTAAGCTCAGGAGTTAAACGGAGTGACAAATTTTCAGTTTGGATGCCATTAGTCGTTTTCAAGCGTTATCAATCTTTAGCTGTCAACCTTTAGCTGTCAATCTTTATAGAGTAGTTACACTTATGAATAGCTGCATTTTAATGGTAGAGATTCTTCAAGAGCCTCAACTCCGTTATACCGCTGACAATCAGACTCCAATTGCCGAAATGATGGTGCAGTTTTCCGGGCTGCGGGCCACCGATCCTCCGGGCACCCTCAAAGTTGTGGGTTGGGGAAGTCTGGCTCAAGAGATTAGTGCAACCTATCATCAGGGCGATCAAGTTGTCATTGAAGGTCGGTTAGGCATGAATATGGTTGAACGTCCGGAAGGATTTAAAGAAAAACGAGCCGAACTAACGGTGCAAAAAATTTATCCGTTAGGAACGGTTACTCCAAGCTCAACCATGACGGGCTCAACCATGACAGCAGTCCCTTCAGAATCGATGGAGTCAAGTTATTCCACCCCAGATTATTCATCCCCAAGCAATGTCGTTCCACTCAGTAGTCGCAGTCGAGGCCCTGCTGAACCCACACCATTGGCTCAACCGACTCCAGCCGCCCAGCCTTTGAACCCGAACTTTGACGAACCGGAAGATCCCGATTACGATCCGATTCCGTTCTAAGGCTATACTTGTATCACTCCTCCTCACTAACCTTGGGAATTGGGGGATGCCAGCGGTATTGATCCAGATCGATTTTGTTCTCGGTATTGAACTTGATGCCTTCTTGCTCTAGGAGCGATCGCTGTAGATAATCAGAACCTTGGCGCACGGTAGAGTGAGAGACCTCTCCCTTAGCATTCACAACTCGTTGCCAGGGAGTATCTAGGTCTTCAGGGGCAACCTGATATAAGGCATAGCCCACTAGACGAGCCTTGCCATACAAATTAGCTAAGTCAGCAACCTGCCCGTAGGTTGCCACTTTTCCTGCTGGAATTTGCCGCACAATCTCGTAAATCTTGTCATAAGTAGACATTCTCTGGGGGTTTGCTTGGGTGAGTTTGTGCTGTTGAGTTCGGGTCACCTCTAGTTTAACTTTAACTAGACTGAGTATCACTTGTGAGAACTAAAGTGGCCCAGAGAGCCAGCTGATTGATTTTAGTTTGACTTCAGTAAATTTACGGGTGATCATCACATACTGTATAACAAGTTTAGGTAAATTTTCTATTGCCGTACTGATGTCTCCTTGGATACAGTATTACTACAAGGAAAAGTTGACAGAAGCAGGCCAATAGGAAGCTTTCTCCCTAGACCTCTTTTACTTGATGCTTTTGAACTCATCTCTAGAAGTTTGACCGGAGGCCAAGGCAACGACTTGTTGTTCGGAGATGATGGCAATGACACCCTCCACGGCGGCAAGGACAACGACTTCGTTCAAGGGTGTGCCGAGGAACCTTAATATCTTCAAACGTTCAGCCAAGCCGCAACAATGGCTTGGGTTTGAGTCACGGTCTCCTCAGCCAATGAGATCCGGGAACCCAGAATCCCCCGATTTTACTGGGGGGATTGTTAATGCTGATAAATTTCTAGGGGCAAGCCGTCCGGATCTTTGAAAAAAGTAAACTGTTTTCCGGTTAGTTCATCTACTCGAATAGGTTCCACCTCAATCCCTTGATCAATCAACTGAGAGACTGATTCCCCTAGATTTTCGACCTCAAATGCGAGGTGGCGTAAACCGCAAGCTTCTGGTCGATTGGGACGTTGGGGTGGATTGGGAAATGAAAACAGTTCAATCTGATCGTGATCGCCGACCCTTAGATCTAACTTATAGGAATTTCGAGCCGCTCGAAAGGTTTCTTGAATCACTGAAAACCCTAAAACTTCTGTATAAAACCGCTTCGAGATTTTATAGTCTGAACAAATAATTGCAACATGGTGAATCTTGCTAGTTTTCATCGGAATTGGCCAATATAGTATCCTAAATCAATCATGAAAAAACTACAGAACCTATTTGGTATGTTGGTTAGAGAAGCAAGACTGAAAAAATGAAGGATGCAAGCAGCCTGACAGACAAAGAGTGGAACATGCTCGAAGGTTACCTGCTCGTCTAGTTTAGAGATTCTAACTTAGAGGTTCTAATCTAGAGATTCTAATTTAGAGATTCTAAAAATGTCCGAACCCGGCCACTAGGTTCTAGGACAACTCGAATTTTGGGGGTTGTACTGTTTTGGGTAGGAGAGACAAACGGCTCTCCAGCAGAAGGGAGAGTGAGTTGAGGCAGTCGATTCAGGGAAGCTTGACCAACAGGAGTAATACTCTGAATCGAACCGTCAGCATTGAGCTTTAGGGTGTACTGCAACGCTCGGCTGATGTGCTTCGGGGGATACCAAGCTTGTTGAAAATAACTTCTGACCTCTTCTACCTGAGGAATCTGATCAAGGAGGGCAGTATTCTCCTGTCGTTGAGCCGCTACTGTCTGGGGACGTTTCTCCAGTTGCTCTAGAGACCCTTGAGACTCAGCCTCAGGGGTTTCTGTTGGATCACCCTGAACACCCTGAACACTTTCATCAGAGTCTTTCAAGGCATTAACTCCTGCCCGCTCTTGAGCTGCGGCGATCGCCTGGGTCTCCGAGGTAGGAATTTGCAGAATTGCGGGGGGATCAGTACTTTCCAGCGTTGGTAATTGGATGATGCGGGGAGAAAGTGTGCCTGGGTTTGGTGTACCTGGATTTAGCGTACCTGGGACAGGAGTTGGCGCGATCGCCTGGGAAGGCAGAATAGGTTCAGGAGGCGGAGCAGAAACCGCAGCCAGAGGAGTTGGGTTAGTGGAAATCACCATGGTTCCATCAGTTCCTAGCGCAACGTTAGGAATTGAATTCGCGGGGGGGAGGGTTGGGGGTACGGAAAACAGCGGGGGAGGAACCGCCAAAGGAGCCGTATTCACCGGGGGCAAATTTGGCGCAACGTTCACTGGAGGAGCTGCTGGGGGCGCTGGAAGTGGGGTTTGCCAGGAGGGGATGGCAGGTTCAGCAACCAGATTAGGCGGAGATAAGGCAGGGGATTCCAGCTTTTGAGTTGCAGTTAAGTCTCCAGACTGTTGATGATGAGCAACCAACTTAATCAAACCAGTTGAAGCCCCAATCCCCATTAGAATCGTTAAGGCCGTTCGGAGTCCCGACAAGAACAACTGCTTTCCTGAGATACTTGCAGTCTCTCGCAGGGGCACTAGGGCCAAATCGTGGGTAAATTCTTCTAACGCCGTGACCAAATCGAACAGTTGTACGGCGCTCAGTTGAACATAGGGGCCAGACTGTTCATCCGCCAGCGACCCTAAAAATAAGTTGTGATATAGCAATCCGTCTGGCTTGAGATAAATATCAGAAGTGGGTTGGGAGGATCTGAGGTTGGGATTCAGGTCTTTCCAGGAGGCTGCTAGAGAATCTTTGGGTGAGTCACAGAGACCTTCTGAAGAATCATGGAATAAACCGTTGGACAATTGTTTCGGAAACTGTCTTAAAGACTGTTCTGAAGACTCTTGGAATACTGTTTGTTCAGGAACTGTAACCAACACCCCTGAAGATTCTGGGGACGGCTCTAAAACAGATTGCAGTTGGGGGGGAAACCGCAGCAGGGTCTTCACACAGGAAATTACGGCTTGATAGAGTTGGTCAAGCTGAGGGCGATCGCCCTTAACCGTCACATAGTTCTCCTCCGTCAAGCGCGGATCATCAAAACGCAGTTTGAACCCAAAATTTTCCAGTACCGGGCGCTTTAGCAACCGGGGGATCAGAGGAGACCGGGCAGTGACTTCCAAAGTGCAAGTGGGAGGAGTGTACTGGCGCGTAATCATGATGCCTCGTGCTTTATGCTTGGAGTTGACGTTCGACTAGGGCTGACCAAAACCATGGTGGACTTTCTAAGCTGCTACAAAATAATAGGTCAATGAGAAGCTTGAGTGCTAAAGGTTCTAACAGGTCTATAGAACTGAGAGGAGACTGATGCTTCCAGCTCTGCTGAAACCTTACTAGATAGTTTTGCAGCAAAGCAGATTGGCTGAGGTCATTTCCTTGTTGGGTATGTTGTTCCAGCAAGGTCACTGCCTGACGAATCTGAGGCTGGCGCTGATTGGCAACATGACAAATCAATAACGCCAGCGATCGCGCTTCATCTACAGTTAAGACTGTTTCCATCTTACCGTCCGGTTCTAGCCTATCTTTCAGGGTCAGGTTCCCTTGGGTGGCAATTGCTTGCAACTCCTCTAGGGTGATTTCGATAATGGCCAAAAGGGCAACCAGGGTCAACTCTAATTGACGAGTGATCTGGGTTAACTGTTGCAATTCCGGTTCAGCCGTGAGCTGCAACTTTTGCCAGTTAAGCAAGGGGTCATGAGTCATGAGTTAGCAAGAATAGCAATCCAGTGGAACAAGCATCTGGCCTGAAACTAAAAACCGAGTCTCTGCTGCGGATGCAAATGTCTATTTTAAGTAAGCAATTGTCACCCCTGAACCCCCATCAGCTTGAGTTGCCAGCTCAAAGCGTTCGATCTGAGGATGTTGTCCGAGGAACTCCTGAATCCCTCGTCGCAATTGTCCGGTTCCTTTCCCATGGATGATCCATAATGCTCCAAAGTCTATCACCTGACCGAGTGCCCGATCTAACTCGATTTCTGCATCCGAGATCCGTTTCCCCCTCAGATCAACCGTGTTCTGGGAGGTTCGAACTAGAGGTCGGCTCGGGACTGGAACAGTATTCCTGTCTGAATGCCTGTCTGAATTCCTGTCTGAATTTCCTCCTTTAACCTCGCCCTTGCGACTAGAGGGTGGCAACTCGGCTTTTTGGCCATCCAAAGACTCAATCTCTGCCAACCCCACGTTCATTTTCATGATGCCAAACCGGACAGTCAGTTGACCCGTCTCATCAGGTTCCGTCAACACTTCTGCGGTCTGACCGAGGCTCGGAATCCGAATGCGATCGCCCACCTTCGGCAGAAATCCTGGCTTGGGCTTTGCAGCCTTTTTCTGGGAAGGCAGATATTTCTCCGCAATTTGGTTAATGGCTCCTGTAGCAGCTTGGGCATCTTGGGCTGTGGGTTCACCCTGTTGGAGGCGACGAATCACCTGGGCAATCTCGGTTTTAGCCTGCAAGAGAGCTTCTTGAACTGCCTGTTCCTGGGCATGTTTCAAGTCCTGTTCCCGCTGTTGCAACGAGGCCGCTTTTCGAGTCAGCTCTTGATGGAGCCGTTCTGTTTCCTGGAGTAACTTTCCGGCTGCCGTGGCCCGAGTTTCCTGCTGTTGTCGTTGGGCCTCTAACCCAGCAATGACCTGATTCACATCCTGGGAAGCGCCTCCCACATAGGATACCGCCTGATCTAGGACAACGGTGCTTAACCCCAGACGTTTGGCAATGGTTAAGGCATTGGAGCGCCCTGGAATTCCCCACAACAGCCGATAGGTCGGTTGCAAGGAGGCTTCATCAAACTCAACGGAGGCATTTTCAAAGCGTTCATCCTGGTACTTTAGGGCTTTAAGTTCTCCAAAGTGAGTGGTGGCAATGGTTAGCCGCGTCAGGCTGGCTAGGTGTTGGAGCAGGGCGATCGCTAGGGCACTGCCCTCTGAGGGATCAGTTCCGGCCCCAACTTCATCTAGCAGGACTAGGGCTTCGTTAAAATTTGGTGTGTCATCGGCGGGAATTGCTGCTAGAATTCGGCTGATCCGACGAATATGACCTGAAAAGGTGGACAGATTTTGTTCGATGGATTGTTCATCCCCGATATCCGCTAAAACCTGGTCGAACCAGGGCAATTCCACAGGTTCCCTGGCGGGGATAAACAGCCCTACTTTGGCCATCAAAGCCACTAAACCCAGCGTTTTCAGGGTGACTGTTTTGCCGCCTGTATTGGGCCCAGTAATTGCAACGACTCGAATCTGAGGCCGAACGGTCACATCAATCGGAACGACTGCGATGTCCTGTTCATGCTGATACTGCCAAACCAATAGGGGATGACGCAGTTGCCGCAGGGTAATATGACCATCCGTTGTAGGGGTCTGGACGGGAGGAATGCCATTCCCCAGTTCTGGGGTTGCTTTCAAATTGGTAAAGCTGGGGGGATTGGCTTCTAGCCACAGGCTGTAACGGGCTTTGGCAACCGCCAGATCGATTTTGGTGCAGATCACCAGCAACTCTTCTAGATCTGGCTTCACCACTGCAACCTGTTCACTCAGGACTCGTCGGACAGCTTCCTCCTCCCGTTGCTCTTGGCGCTGGAGTTGGCGCAGTTGGTTGTTGAGTTCGATGATCGCCTTAGGTTCGATGTAGAGGGTTGACCCCGTTGAAGAAGTATCATGAACAATACCCGGAATGGCATCTTTTTGAGGGGCTTTAACCGGAATCACAAAGCGATCGCCCCGCTGAGTGATCAAGGGCTGTTGAATGGCATTGGCTTGCTGTTGCAAGATCCGCTGTAACACTTGATAGATGCGATCCCGAAATTGCCGGAGCTTGTTGCGAATGTCCGTGAGTTTGGGATTGGCCCGATCCGTGACATCTCCCCGATCATCGATGCAGCGGTGAATTTCTTGCTCGAGTTCAGGGTAAGTTCTGAGCTCTTCCACTAAGGCATCCAGGACAGGCACGTCTTCCTGGGCATCAATTGTTCGGCGCAATTGTCTTGCTCCTGCCAAGGTGGTTGCTAGGGCTAGCAATTCTTCCCCTGACAAAATGCCTTGATGTTCAGTGCGGTCTAGGGCCGCCCCAATGTCCTGAATCCCCTCGAATGTCAGCCCCTTGACCAACCGCAATTCCAACTGATAAGCTTCCCTTGTTTGGGCCAATAGCTCTAAGGTTTCTGAGGCCACTGTCGGAATCTGGAGTTGACGGGCGACGATTGCCCCTAACTTAGTTGAGGTAAAGGTTGACAAGTGTTGACATAAACGTTGCCATTCGAGGAGGTCTAGGGTTTCTGCCTGAATCAAGGTCTTCGCATATTGATCTGTAATGTTTGTATTATATTGTATGTCTTCTCCAAGGGAGTAGCAGTAAGAATCAATGGAGATTTGCTTTTACATGTTCCATCAGGAAGGCTATGCTCGTGCAAGTAAAATACTTGGATGAGCACATACGTTATAGTTACAGACAGCGATTGCCTGAAGTTTTCTTCAAACAATGGGCTCAGTTTCTAACCTGAGAAGTTGACTGAGAGCAAGGTAGAGCCGAGTGCAAGACTAGATGTGCAACCCGGTGATTAGTTGATCGTAAAACTGTTTACAGCGAACAGTTTTATTGGATTTCAAGGTTGACATTGAATAGAGTAGCCCGGTGTCCCAGCCAGCTACCCCCAAACTTATTCAGCAATACTCACCCAGTGCAGCATGAAAATCC
The DNA here is from genome assembly GCA_051652765.1 of Microcoleaceae cyanobacterium. Taxonomy (GTDB): domain Bacteria; phylum Cyanobacteriota; class Cyanobacteriia; order Cyanobacteriales; family Microcoleaceae; genus JBHJGO01. The sequence continues at coordinate 21,320 of JBOFUV010000052.1, forward strand.
TTCGAGTTCAGACTTTACGTGGCCCAAACTACTGGAGCATTAGACGACGCAAACTGATTGTAATGCGACTTGATTTGGAAAATTTGACGGAGCGCTACACGTCAGATATCCCCGGTTTCTATGAAGGGTTGATTCAAGTATTACCCAGCTTGGTTGAACACCAATGTTCTCTAGGGGTTCGGGGAGGATTTTTAACTCGGGTGCAGCGGGGAACCCTCATGGGTCATGTGATTGAACATGTGGCCTTAGAGATCCAAACCCTGGCTGGGATGCCTGTAAACTTTGGCCGAACTCGGGAAACATCAACGCCTGGAGTCTTCCAAGTTGTTTACCAGTACGAGAGTGAACGGGCAGGTCAGTATGCGGGTCGCTATGCGGTGCGGCTCTGTCAGAACCTTGTGGAAGTTGGGGGTTACTCCCAGCAGGATCTGACCCAAGACCTAGAGGATTTGAAAGAGTTGAAAGCTCAGGCAGCACAGGGCCCCAGTACGGAAGCAATTGTCAGAGAAGCGGAGGCTAGGGGCATTCCTTACCTGGAATTAGACACACGGTATATGTTGCAGTTTGGCTATGGCATCTATCAAAAGCGGATTCAGGCAACCCTGACGGGTCAGACTGGAGTGCTAGGGGTGGAGTTGGCCTGTGATAAGGAAGGAACCAAGAAAATTCTCCGTAAAGCTGGGATTCCAGTTCCCGTCGGCACGGTAATTCATTATCACGAAGAGTTGCAAGAAGCCATTGATTATGTCGGAGGATATCCCGTTGCGATTAAACCGTTAGATGGCAATCATGGTCGCGGGATCACGTTAGATGTGACGCTCTGGGAAACGGCAGAGTCTGCCTATGATCAAGCTAGTGTTGCGTCCAAAACCCGCAGCGTGATCGTTGAGCGCTTTTATCAAGGGAATGACTACCGAGTTCTGGTGGTGAACGGTACAGTCGTCGCCGTTGCAGAACGAACCCCAGCCCATGTTGTCGGCGATGGCCGCTCCACAATTGGAGAATTGATTGAAATCACCAATCGCGATCCCCGCCGAGGAGATGGCCATGACAATGTGTTAACTCGAATTGAGGTGGATAAAACAGTCCTTTCCCTGATGGCAGAGCAAGGCTATGGCCTAGACTCAGTTCTCCCCATTGGAGAACGGTGTTTTCTGCGGGCAACGGCCAATTTGAGCACGGGGGGCAGTGCGATTGATCGAACCGATCTTGTTCATCCTGAGAATCTCTGGCTATTCAGCCGGGTTGCCAAAATTATTGGCTTGGATATTGCTGGAATTGATGTGATTACCCCGGACATTACCCAACCCCTGCGGGAAGTTGATGGGGTGATTGTCGAGGTTAACGCCGCCCCGGGCTTCCGAATGCATGTGGCTCCCAGTGAAGGACTGCCTCGGAATGTGGCGGGAGCTGTGATGGATATGCTGTTCTCCAATGGTCAACCCGTTCGTATCCCGATTTTGGCCATTACCGGCACCAATGGCAAAACTACAACCACTCGATTGCTGGCTCACATCATCAAGCAAACGGGTAAAGTTGTCGGCTACACCACCACGGATGGAACTTACATTGGGGATTATTTAGCAGAACCAGGGGATAACACAGGCCCCCAGAGTGCCCATCTGATTTTGTCTGATCCCACCGTGGAAATCGCGGTGTTAGAGGCGGCGCGGGGTGGGATTCTACGCTCTGGCCTGGGATTCGATACCTGTGATATCGGGGTGGTCTTGAACGTTGCGGCGGATCATTTGGGTCTGGGTGATATTGACACCATTGAACAGATGGCCAAAGTTAAAAGTGTTGTGGCAGAAACAGTGATGCCCAAGGGCTATGCTGTCCTGAATGCGGACGATCCCCTAGTGGCTCCCATGGCGGAACGAGTCAAAGCTCAGGTGGCCTATTTTTCGATGAATCCAGAGAATGAAATTATTCTCCGGCATACTGCTGCGGGGGGACTGGCGGCGGTTTATGAGAATGGCTATCTCTCGATTTTGAAAGGGGACTGGACACTCCGCATCGAACAAGCTGTCAATGTTCCAATTACGATGGCGGGTAAAGCTCCCTTTATGATTGCGAACGCTCTAGCCGCTTGCCTAACGGCCTTTGCCCAAGGCGTGAAAATTGAACACATTCAACAGGGTTTGGCGACGTTTGTGGCTTCTACAGCTCAAACCCCCGGTCGCATGAACTTGTTCAACATGGGTGACTACCATGCTCTGATTGACTACGCCCACAACCCCGCAAGCTATGAAGCCCTGGGAGGATTCGTCAAAAATTGGCCGGGACATCGGATCGGCGTGATTGGGGGGCCGGGCGATCGCCGAGACGAAGATTTTGTCACCCTGGGACAGTTGTCAGCCGAAATATTTGATGAAATCCTAGTTAAGGAAGACGATGATAATCGAGGCAGGGTTCGGGGGACAGGGGCAAGCTTGATTTGTGAAGGAATTCAGCAGGTACTAAATCAAGTTCCAGAGCCAAGGGTGAGCTATGAGATTATTCTGAATGAAATTGAAGCGATCAATACGGGGCTGGATCGAGCCCAAACTGGCGGACTAGTCGTGATTTTGCCTGAAAGTGTGAGTCGGGCTATTCGGTTGATTGAGGATCGCAATCCTGTTTCAGAGAGTCTTTCGTCTCCCAAGATGATGGCTGCTGCAGTTCAATCTGAGGGATTAAGGCATTCACAGGTGTCAAGCTCCTAAGGATTTTGTTGGGCTGTCTCAGCAAATTTCTCTAGCCAATTGCTCTAGCAAGCACTGGTTCTGATCCTCGGTTCCCACGGTAATTCGGAGCTTGTCTGCCAATCCTGGTTGCTGGAAGTAACGCACTAAAATCCCCCGTGCTTTCAAGGCTTGATGCAGGAACTCTGCATTGCCTCTGGGAGGGGTCGCCAACACAAAGTTACCCTGGGATTCAAGGACAGTAAATCCAAGCTTCCTGAGGCTCTGGGTTAAGGCTCTTCTGGATTGTTTGACCTGCTCCACACAGGCATTTTTATAGGCTTGATCTCGCATTGCAGCGGTTCCAACGGCGATCGCGATCGCATCAATGTTGTAGCTGTCCTTGACTTTGAATAGCCCGGTCAGTAACTGCGGATTGGCAATCCCAAACCCCATTCGCAGACCGGCCAACGAATAGCCTTTAGACAGGGTTCTGAGCACTATCACATTTTCTGATTCCTGAACCAAAGACAGGGCAGAGGTTTCAGCAAAATCAACATAGGCTTCATCCACTACAACTATGCCTGAAACGTTCTGAGCCAGTTCCCGCAAGTCTTCCAGGGGTACAACATGACCGGAAGGACTATTGGGAGAAGCAATAAACGTCACGGCTCCTTGTGCGGCAATTAATTCTGGGATTGGGAGTTGAAAGTTAGCAGGATAGGGAATTTCAACCACCGTTGCGGGCTGGATTGCAGCCAGAGTCCGATACAACACATAGGTGGGCATCGGATAAACTACCTTGCGATTCTGCCCTTCAGCACAGGCGCGGATCAGTACATTCAATAGTTCATCACTGCCGTTGCCCACAATCACCCAATCGGCTGGAATATCTAGCACATCGCTAATGGCCTGACAAAACGCTTCGGCAAAGGGATCGGGGTACCGTCTCAACCCTTCACTATCTAGGCTCCGCAGCACCTCCATCGCCTTTGGAGACGGAGGATAGGGATTTTCATTGGTGTTCAGCTTAATGACGGTTGTTCCAGGTTTGGGTTGCTCCCCTGGAATATAGCCCTTCATGGCTTCAATGGCAGGACGAAAATAGGTCATGGTGAAATTACAGACTGAGAAATTACAAACTGAATTGTGAGGATTGAATCATACCAAATCCTGTCGCTAAAGCAAGATTACACCCTGCTACTGCGGTGTATACCGAGCTGGAAGGGTTCCTACCAACTGACATAACCCTTCGATTTTATGACGGTTAGGTACTGACCTCAGTAAAAACTGATTGACTGCCTGAAAAACTTGATTTAATCTTTAACAGAGATCAAAACACTAAAGACATGATTGTTTCATTCATTAATCTAAAGGGAGGATGTGCAAAATCCACGAGTGCAGTGCATTTAAGTCGATGGTTGCTGAGTGCTGAACAGGGGTCTGAACGTGCGGTAGCCTTGATTGACACTGATCCCCTGGTGACTAGCTCTAGCTGGATTGAACATCTAGAGGAAGATATTGCTCAGCCCAAAGTATTTCAGATGACTGATCCACAGGTTTTGTTGCAGGAGTTGCCCAGGCTAGTGGGAGAATTCAACACCATTGTGATTGACAGTGTGAGCGGGTCAATCGAGATTCAGCAGGCCATTTTACAAGCAGTAGATTTAGGATTAATTCCTTTGCAACCCAGTATTTTGGATATTTCAGCAACTCACCAAACCCTGCAAGCTGTTCGTCATGCTCGGCAAGTCCGCAGAAATCCCCTTAAAGCCTTCACTTTTTTAGTTCGAGTCACTCCCAAGAGCATACTTTTGGAAGAAGCTCAAGAAATTTTACAGTCCTATCAGGACATTCCCTTGCTGTCTACAACAATTCCCCAACGTCAGGTGGTTGCTGATGCTATGGGGCAGAATAAAACTCTGTTTGACTACAAGGGCGATCGCAATGCAACTGCAATGAGTCGTTGCTATGAAAAATTATTTAAGGAGGCTGGACTAAGATGACTAGCGATCGCAAAAAAATGAGCCAGGTTGCCCCACAGTTTATGGGTTCAAATCTTATGGGTTCAAATCTGTCTGATGTCAATCCAACCGTCGTTGCATCTGAAGCAGTTCAGCCAGAATCCTCGGAAGAGTCTCTCCGCACTGAACTGCTTGGCAATCTGACAGCAGAAGAGCCAACCATCCGATTAACCGTTGATCTTCCCCGAGCCTTGCATCGTCGATTGAATCAACTCTCTTTAGATTCTGGCAAACCAAAATCAGAACTTGCCCGGATTATGATTCGGCGATCGCTAGAGAGTGTTGATTACTAGAAGTTCAAATCAATCAAACCAAATGATAAAGGATTGTACCCGTTTCCTGGTCATTCCCCATATCCAGGAGCCCGTCTTTATAGAGCCGACTTAAAAGCTGCTTGACTTCCTGAATCGGCTTTTCTGTGGCCAAAACACACTCGGCTACAGAGACTCCTTGAGGATGATCTTTCGCAAGCTTGAGAATTTTATACGTGTCTGATTTTTGAACGTTGGGAGGGATTTTTTGCTTTAGATCTTCGACCTGATCTAGAACCAATTCATGGGTTAAATAGCTCTGACCCACTTGTGTTTGAGCCAGTTGATATTTTAGATTTTCCTTGTCTACCATCCCTGGAATGAAAAACAAATCCAGAAATTGGCCAATGCCCAAGAACCCCCCAGTTACCAGCCAGATTATGCCTGAAATATATTTTTTTGAATAAAACCGATGCAGACCACAAACTCCAAAGAAGCAGCTACACCAAAGCAAATAAGCCAATCCAGTATTTCTCATTATTCCTTCTCCTACCTTAGACAAAGCTTGTACTTTGACTCAATCATGCAAGATCTACTCGGCATTTGATATCCTTCAACGGAGTCATCCAAGTCGGTGATACCAAATAACCCTTGTCTACCATTTTACCAATGTGCAAGTTTCAACCTAGAGTTATGAGCCTTGAATTAAGTACAGTTTAAACAGTTCTACATCTCGATTTCTAGGAAATCCGGAAAGAAAACCAGTCGATTTATTGCTGTTTATAATTATTGCTTTTGATAAAAGGGATGTCAGTAGGCATAATTAATTAGAAGACCCTCGGCGATCGCCTGGGATTAGGCAAAGGCTAGGCAAAGGCTTTGTGTTTAAATTGATTAATTCCCCCTACTGATCAACAATTGTGATGACACTGAGGAACTTCTAAATCTATCCGGACGGCAAGAGACGTGAAACGAATGAACTTAAAAACTCTTGCGGCAGCAAGCTTGGTTGTAAGCGGTCTCAATTCTTTTGGGACAATTCTTTTGGGAAACCCTATTCAAGGCAGTGAGTGGATAGATGATTGTCAAAATTGACTTCTGGCCGCTACTCTTCTATGTTGAGTAAATCCAGATCGGGGTGAATTCTGCAATCTCTACTACTGACATTACTAAATCTCCCCCTAGGGCATCTCATGAAAAATATCCTCTCCCATCTTGCCGCCTTTCAAGCCCATGATATTGACTGGATGATCACAACGGGCCAAATTGTAAATTTATATGAGGGCCAGACTTTAGTTGAAGCTAGCACTCAATTTGAGGCATTGTACATCCTGCTGGATGGCAGTTTAGTGATTCAAGTCCCATCCACTTCTATTCATACTCAAGGCCAAGAGTTTACGCAACTCTCTCCTGGAGAATTGATTGGAGATCTATGCTTCATTGACCGCAAGCCAGCAGCAATTACAGTCAAAGCCCTGAGCACCTCTCAGATTCTCGCCTTGCCTCAGTTAGAACTTTCAAACAAGCTGAGGGTTGACATCACCTTTGCGACCGCATTTTATCAAACCCTGGCGAGCCATCTCTCGAGCAAGTTACGAGCGTTGTCAGATTTATTAGCTCGGAATCGAATCGCGTCTAGTCCTTCTCTGCAAAAAGTGTTGTTTGTATTTGCGATTCTCAACGATAGCGACTTAGATTGGATGATTACCTATGGAACTCGAGAAGCTGTAGGAACAGGAACCCCAATTATTGAGGCAGGTCAGGTAGTCGAATCGATTTCGATTTTGTTGGAAGGCAGCCTGGGAATTTTTATTCCAACAACGGTTGATGAAAAGCGCTTAGATCTTGCGATCGCCAAGTCTGTTCCTGGAGAAATTCTGGGAGAAATGTCCTTTGTCGAAACCAAGAAAGCTTCGGCAACGGTTAAAGCGTTGGAAGACTCGCTCTTACTCACCTTGCCGCAAGAACTGCTGATGGAAAAAATGCAGCAGGATCAGGGGTTTTGTATGCGGTTTTATCTGGCGATCGCCACAATCCTGGCAGACCGACTCCGCACCCAGCTCTGTAGCTATAAGCTGGGACAAATTTCCCCGAACGGGACTGCCCTTGTACTCAACTCCTCAGAGAATCATCAGGAACTGGACTTTGCCGTGCTGGAAACAATGGCGATCGCTGGAACTCGGTTTGATTGGATGTTTAAGCGACTCATGAGTTAATTAAAGCGTCGATCCACGTTGAATCGTTGCAAAAATTTCGCTGAGGATTTCCTGGGCTCCCTGCTGCTTTAGATGATGGGCCAGATCTTTACCCAATTGTTCTGCATTCGTTGCACTGCCGGTAACAGAATCTTTGATCAGTCGCTGACCATCCAAGCTAGCAACCATCCCAACCATAGTGAGCTGATCAGCCTCCAGGGTAGTATTCACCCCAATCGGAACTTGACAGCCTCCCTCCAACTCTCGCAAGAACGACCGTTCTGCGTGGCACCGTTGAGCTGTTGGCGTATGCTCTAGGGCTTTAACAACCTCTAAAATTCGCTCATCTCCTGACCGACACTCAATTCCCAAGGCTCCCTGACCAACGGCATGGAGAGAAATTTCGGAGGAAATGACTTGATCAATGCGATCATCCATGCCCAAGCGTTTCAAGCCAGCTACGGCCAAAACCAGAGCATCGTAACCTCCTTCATCGAGTTTCTGCAAGCGTGTGTTGAGATTGCCGCGAATATCTTTGAACTCTAGGTGAGGAAAGTGATGACGCAATTGGGCTAATCGTCGCAGGGAAGATGTTCCAATGACTGCACCCGGCGGTAGAGTATGCAGTTGTTTGTCTTTGTGATTGCTATGCATTACGAGGGCATCTGCTGGATCTTCCCGTTCTGTGACGCACCCTAGCATCAGCCCTTCAGGTAGGTTTGTGGGTAAATCTTTGAGGGAATGAACTGCCATATCGGTCTCATGGCTGAGCATTCCGACTTCCAGTTCTTTAGTGAACAAGCCCTTGTCCCCAATTTTGGCTAAGGCAACATCCAGGATTTTATCGCCCTGGGTTGCCATAGTATGAATTTCAAACGTGATTTCTGGGAAATGTTTTTGAAGTTCTTCTTGCACCCAGTAGGTTTGAACCAAGGCCAATTGACTTTTGCGGGAACCGATCCGAACAGTATGAGTTGGAGCAGATACAGTTGCTGTCATTGTTGTCGATGCGATCGCGTAGAATCTCGAACAGGATTAAATCAATGGTTCTAGACTATCGCACAGAGGGAACAAGGAATAAGGCCAAGGTCGGAACGTAATTATCCTTAACACTACGCATTAAAAAGCATTAAAAGTACATATTAATTTTTAGTGTACTAAGAGTGTACTAAGAATGCATTAAATTAAGCGTTAAAATCCTCAAGCAGGGCTGGGGGACTTTGTCTCACTTCACCTCGTAGGAACGCTGAACACTTAACCAATGGCTAGAACGATTTTTCCGACCCTACCACCCATTTCTAAGGCTGCATGAGCGGCGGCGGCTTCTGCTAGGGGAAAAATCTGACTGACATGAATTCTGAGTTTTCCCTCATCAATCAGGCGAGCACATTGCTTGAGAATCTTCGCTTGATCGGTTTGTTCCTCCACTAACTTTTGTAACATCGGGGTTAGCATCAGCTCTAACCCAATCCTGAGATTGCGGGTGCGGGCTTGTTTGAGATCTCCCAGACGAATATCTGGTTCTAGCACTGTGACGAGATCTCCGTAAATCTTAACTGCATCCACAGTTTTAAAGAAAATCTCCTTGCCAACCGTATCGAAGGCCAAATCTACCCCTTCTCCCTCTGTCCATTCTAGAACTGCCTCAACGAAATCAGTTTGTCTGTAGTTAATCACCAAGTCCGCCCCCAGTGAGCGAACGAATTCCTGATTTTCCGGCGACCCAACCGTTGTTGCGACTTCTGCTCCCTGCAATTTAGCCAACTGAATTGCAATATGACCCACACCTCCGGCCCCGCCATGAATTAACACTCGCTGTCCCGGCTGGAGCTTCCCCCGATCATACAAGGATTCCCATGCTGTGATCAAGACCAAAGGAGCAGCAGCAGCTTCCGTGAAACTGAGGGACTTGGGTTTTGGGCTGATGAATCTTTCATCGACCACCGTGAACTCGGCATAGTTCCCCACTTCATCCCCCAAACCGCCATCACAAAAATAAACTTCATCTCCAACCCGAAACTTTTCAACGGATGAGCCGACTGCTGTAATCATTCCGGCACCGTCGCAACCCAAAATAGCGGGCATTTTTTCGGGATAGAACGTTCCTCGACTCCGCAGCTTAGTATCAATGGGATTAACTCCTGCTGCCCTCAGTCTCACGAGGACTTCAGTCGCTGTTCTGATTTGAGGCTGGGGAACGTCCTGCAGCTCTAGCACCTCAGGCTTTCCCGATTTAATCATGACAACAGCTTTCATCTCAGCCCAGTGCCTCGCAAAGAATTTTTTGTTAGACTATTTTTCAGACTATTTTAATGTTACATGGGCAGTAGTTCTCTTTTGAACATCACCGTAAGGTTGATCCTGGGAACATGCCTGAGGCCAGGGTTTGACTTTCTTCGAGGAGATATTGATAGAAAGTTTGGGCAACCACAGAGAGTTGCTTGCCAACATGATGCACCACATACCATTGCTGTTGAATCGGGAAGTGCTGCACATCAAGAACGACTAGCTCACCGTTATTGCCTTCAGAGATCAACGTGTGTTGAGACAAGATAGAAATCCCTAGACCTCCGGCGATCGCCTGTTTAATGGCTTCATTACTGCCAAGCTCTAAGCGAACTTGAACGGTGACCTTGTATTTTTCAAACAGCGCCCGGATGCATCGTCGCGTTCCCGAACCCGCTTCCCGCATGATGAAAAATTCTCCCTTCAAGGCTTTGATCGGAATCTGAGTCTGACCCGCCAAGGGATGATCTCGCCGAGCGACAACAACTAACGGGTTATCGAGGAAAGGTTTACTGCACAGTTCAAAATCCTCAGGGGGTTGGCTAAGAATATACAGATCATCAAGATTTGACTGGATTCGCTGGGTCAAGTCTTGGTGGTTGGTCACTTGCAGAGCAATATCAATTTCTGGATAGTGCTGGCAAAAAGACCCGAGCAATCGAGGCACGAAGTATTTTGCGGTGGTGACGACTGCCAACTTTAATCGTCCTCGTTTTACCCCTTTCAAGTTTGCAACCTTCATCTCGAAGAAGTCGAGCTGTTCAAAGATTTCTTGACAGGTTGTGAGTAATTCCTGACCCACTTCTGTGAGATAGAGTTGTTTACCAATTTGTTCGAACAGGGGTAAATCAATGGCTTGGCTGAGGTGCTTGACTTGAGCAGAAACAGTGGGTTGAGTGATCATTAGTTCCTCTGCCGCCCGAGTAAAGCTCCCATGACGGGCAACGGCCTCGAACACTTTCAGTTGGTGTAAGGTTGCCTGAATCACGAAATCTCCTTTAACTAAGTCTAGTCATTAAGTCTAGGTTTGCCATTCCTAGTTCAACTTACAGCGGTCTTCAAATCAGCCAAACGAAACCTGCGGTACATCAGTGCTGTAAATCAATAAAATCTATTTTTCTGCTCAGTTTAATCCTACGCTTTCCATAGACTTAAATCAATGGTTGTAAAGCTTGAAATAGTTTTAGGTCAACCAAAAAAGTTTAGAGATGGGTGATGTGGGATCATTTGTTGTTGCCGCATCCTTTAAGAAAACTTACAGAATCTTCTGGTCTGAGGTTACCCAGAGTACAATTCTTAGTAAGGGAAAAAAGAATGCTCAGACCAAAAAGTTAAGTCTGGCATTAAGGGAATCGATCCCCACTAAAAAGCTTTTAATTCTAGATTGTTTTAGCTGATCGAAACCCGTGACTTGAGTTCTCTAGGGTTAGGAACTGTAGGCTTAAGAACTGTAGGTTTGAATGTGAGGCAGTCTACCCTTCTAAGCTGTTTTGCTGTTCCTTGAAGTCAGTTTCAGGAGTTATTACAATGTTTAAGAAAATTTTAGTGGCGCTAGATTTATCAAGCATTAGTCAAGAGGTCTTCAAGCAAGCTCTTTCTATTGCAAAAGCAATGGATGCGAGGCTCATGCTCTTGCATATTCTATCGGGTGAGGAACAGGGAGTGCCTTCCTTGGAGGGAATGGCTAGTGTCGGTTACTACTATGGATCACTGAGGTTAGAAACCTTAAAATATTATCAGGAACGCTGGCAAACCTATATCGACTACAGCTTAGAACAGCTTAAATCTTTTGTTGAAGCGGCTTCAGAGGTAGGGGTAATTGCAGAATTCACTCAAACTCCCGGCAGACCAAGCCGAGCGATTTGTGACCAAGCTCAAAACTGGAATGCCGATTTAATCCTAGTGGGAAGACGGGGATATTCAGGCTTGAGTGAGCTGTTGTTGGGCAGTGTCAGTAGCTATGTCACTCACCATGCTGCTTGTTCTGTCTTAGTTGTTCAACTGACCTCACACCAAGATCAGAAGATTCAAGCTGAAAAAGTAGAAGCCTTAGCAAGCTCTCCATCAAGTTCTACCTAGGTCAAGGAATCAATCCTCAAACGTTGCCAGGAATACTGAACATAAGCCAAATATAAAATATCCACTACTCTGAAGTTGGAGGCTGCTAGCCAGAAAAGTGATACATTTTCTGCTAAGGCAGTTTCCTTAAGAGTAGTGGAAGTTTTGTAGACAAGGACAGTTATTTAGAGCAGAAATTCAACCACAAAACAATATCCTAGGAATTAGGATACAGTCGAGCGACTGAAAGCGTAATCTCCCCCAAGTTGTCCTCCTTGTAAGTATCAATAAAGAAGGCATAAAGGGTCGTGGTTTCCAACACCTTCAAAGTCAATGCTTCACTGTATCCATTTAAGCTTGACCAAGTTCCAGGGACAGGCATATTAGTTTTCTGGTTCATCACTCTTCCCCCATTAATCCAGAGTAAAACCACGGGCTCCCCAGAATAACGTTGACTCGAACCGTAACTAAATTTACCTGCCTTGATCCGTAATAAGTAAATGCCGGGTTCCAAGGTTTTAGCAACTGCAGTTTCCTGGAGTTCTCGGACTTGCTCTGGGCTCAAGACGTAGCAATTGTTCTGGCTATTGACCGTGAGATGCTCGATCTTACATCCTTCCCGTTGGGTTGCTTGCTCAATGGGATAAGAACGAGCCGTAGTAGCCTGCTCTGCTGGACGAGACCAAACACTTCCAGGGATTGTTGCCCCTGTCGCTGCCCCTGTTGCCGCTCCTGCCAAGCCCATTCTATCCAGTTGAGTAGTCCCCGAAACACCAGGTTCTGAGAGACTAGACTCTGAGAGATTAAGCCCTAAGAGATTAGGGTCTGAGAGGTCACCTGTAGGAGGCAGTCGCATAGACTTAGAATAAGCAAGCTGCACCCACTGGCTGTCTGGAGAGAGGTAACCAATTTCTGCAATGTAGTCGCGATCGCTCACCGGGACTGGCACCGTGATTTCTTGCACCACCTCATCACAGTCATAGTAATAAATACTGTGGGCAGGTTGGGTTTCAGGGTCAATGCCCGTAATATCATGAACCCGCAGTTGAAACTGTTGTTCGGCTTGTGTTTTGGCCTGCTCCCGTTCACTGGCAGGCACCATCCAGGAAACTGACATCAGATCCGGATCTGCTGCAGAAGACTGTGAGTCAATAATTCTCACTTGGCTTTGGGTTGACAGAGAAGCAGAACCCAGAGGGGCGATCGCCGCCATCACTGCTGCGTTCGTATTCAGAGGAACTGTTGCGGGAGGAAAATCAGGGCTCCATGAGACTGCTGGAGACAACTCTGGAACCCGAACCGAATTGGAGCGAGCTAGAGGCATCCACTCATGTTCAATCGTGGTGTAGCCAATTTCTGAAATGTAATAGTGATCCAGATGGGGAACCGGAACTTGCCATTCTTGATCCACATCATCATTGAATTCATCACAGTCATAGACCTGAACACTGTTGGGGGCCTGGATATCAACATCAACATGGTCGATATCATAAACCCGCAACTGCAACTGCTGGCCGCCCTGCTGTTTGGCTGCATCTCGCTGAGATTGAGGGAGATGCCAACGGGCGCAAACACTCTGCTCATCCTGGGTTTGCAAAGTCATCCGACAATCAGACTCGATCAATTCATGCTTGAGCAAGAAAGCGTCTGTGGTCGCCCCAACGAGCCCCGTATCGATAGCCGCTCCAACTAAAGTGCCTGGTTCAGTTCCAGTTATTGTTCCTGAACCAGTTATTGTTCCTGAAGTTGTTCCTGAAGTTGCTCCTGAAGCTGCTGAACCAATGATGCCTGAACCCACAATACCTGCACCCACAATACCTGCACCAATTGCAGCTCCGCCCAAGGCTCCCCCTGGAATACCTGGGCCTGATTCTACAGATGAAATCTGTGGATCTACAGCCTCCGTTGGGCCGGTGATACCTGAAAGAACTCGCATTGAATTAGAACGAGCCAAAGGTAACCAAGTTCCATCTTCCGCTAAGTAACCAATTTCGGCTAGATAGTCTCGCTCTGGATTTGCAACTGTAATTTGCCCTTCTCGATCCAAGACATCGCAATCATAGGACTCCATATAGTGGGCGGGCTGGGTGTCAAAGTCAATTTCAGTGACATCATAAACTCGCAATTGGAAATCACGGCCACCATAGTCTCTAGCTGCCAATTTATCTGCGTCTGCCGCCGTCCAATAAGCATTGACTGTTTGGCCCTTACCAGGAGAAAGGTTCAGACGGCTATTGCGATCGCGCAAGGCCCAAGTGGCCAACCCAGCCGCTCCCGCTATCCCGGCCAAACCAGCCGTTCCTACCAGTCCAGAATTGATCGTAGGAATGCCAGAATTGACTCCGGACGTTGAGGAGAAACCACCATCTGAAATCCCGGCAGAGGTCTCAATGGGTAATTCCCCAGTAGGTAAGTCCTCAAGGGGCAAGTCCGCAACAGGTAATTCCTCAACCGTTGGAGTAACAGCAAACTCGGGAGGAAGGGCAGTTTCCGCCTGAGTCGTGACAGTGGCATTATCTGTTGGGGCCACTCTTGGTGCTGGTGGAATGATTTGATCTGTTGTTCGGGGTTCAGGGCGAGCCGGAGGAACAGGTCTAGCCTCGACGGGTTCTTCATCCTGGCCCCGCAGCAACCACCACAGTCCTGCTCCTAACACAGGCAGTCCCAACAACCACAGTAGCCACCAGGGAAAATTACTCCTAGCACTATTGACTTCACGAGTTTGGGTAGTGGTTGCCTGGGAGGTCTCCGCTGTTCCTGTTGAATCTGGCACGGCTTCAGGGGGAGTTACAACCTCTGGAGAAGCAGCAGGGGTAGTCACAGCCTGTGGAGGAGATGATTCTGCCTTCGGAGAAGGAGAGGAAGTTGGTTGGGGGGCTGGCTTTGGAGCAGTGGCCGCAGCAGCAACACTAGCTGCAGTTGCGGTTTTAATCGCTGTTTTTCCAGCATCCGAGGTCATCACCCCCAGAAAAGCCAGGGTTTCTGGAGTTGCTTTGTCCTTGTGGTAGACATAGCCGCGATATTGAGAATAGGGATAGCGCGGATCATCCGGTAGGGTCTTGTGCATGGCGATAATCCGGACGTTATTTTGATCCAGGACTTGATCGGCGATCGCATAGCCAATGCCATCCTTCCCCAAGGCTTTAATCACAGCATCGGTTTCATCTTCATTCACCCGAGTTGTGGTAGAGCCCGACCTGAAGGGAGTTCCTTCAAAGACTTTGTAGCCACCCAGGGCCCGTCGAGTATCGCTGGATTCAGGACGATCGACAAAGTTAACCTTGGCAGACTCTCCGCCAACTTCTGACCAGTTGGTGATCTCACCTCGAAACATTTTGGCAAATTGTTCGAAGGAAACATTGCCCTTGAAGGGATTTTCAGGACTCACAATCACGGCGATTTTTCCCCGGTCAATCGGAACTTCAACGAGTCCTTGAGCTTTTTGGGCATCAGTCAGGGGACGACCAACGGCAGCAATATCAATATCTCCTTTGAGCAGAGCATTGATGGCTTTTTGGCTATCTTGGGTTGTGGCTTCCACCTGAGCGCTGGGAAACTTTTCGGTAAACTGCTGTCTGAGGGCCTGATTCAATACAATCATGCTGCTGGTGCCATCAATTTTGACGATGGCATTGTCAGGCAACGTGTTAGGCAGAGGAAATTTTGCAGGAGCTTCAGCTAAAGCAGGCTCAAGCCAGGAAAATGCTTGACCTTCCATCACTTCGCCGGAGTTGAGGGGCAGCGTTATGGGGGCCGTTAGGAACTTTGGAGCGGTTGCCATCGCCAGGGCAATGGCTGCGAGGTGAAGAAAGGTTCTACTTGAACGAGACATTGTTTTAAGATTTCTAGGGTGGACAAAAATCTGGATGCAAGCGAACTGAGGAGGAGGTGGCAAAGGTTTGTGATCGGGGTTGTTCGGAGGATGCTTGTTAAATTTTCACTACAGAAATCGTGACTTCACCCTCGTTGTCTTCGAGATAGGTATCAAAGAAAAATGCACAGAGGTAAGCCGTTTCCAAAACCTCTAAGGTTAGGGTGTCATCTTCCCCATTTAAAGTTGACCAGGTTGCTTCAACTTCAATATTGGTTTTTTTATTAATAAATTTTCCGCCATAAATCCACAACATTACCAGCGGTTCACCCCAACGTTCTACGCCGTTACGATAGTTAAAAGAACCGTCACGAATTTTAACAACGTAGGTTCCGGGTTCTAAGGTACTTGAAACCGCTGTTTCATTTTGAATTTTTTGCATTGCATCAGAACCCAACACGTAGCAGTTCTGCTTGCTGTCAACTTTGAGATCAGTAATGGTGCAACCTTCCATACTCGCCTTCCTTACAGGTGTACTCTATCAAGCATTTAATATACCGGACTGCATCGACCTTAGCGTATATCCGCCTCCACTATACAAAACAATCTGCTTTGTTACACCCTAGGGTAGCTCAAAATCACGGTGAACTCTAGGGCTTTACCCAGCCATGACCAGCTCTAGATTTGTAAGGTGTGTAGGGTTGCAAACAGTCCCCGATTGTCGAGGAGTTGCCGGTGGGTTCCGACTTCAACAATTTGTCCTTTCTCAAGCACAATAATCCGGTCAGCCTGACGAATGGTTGACAGCCGATGGGCCACCACAAAGGTGGTGCGATTTGTCATCAGGTGCTCTAGGGCAGCTTGAATCAAGGCTTCTGAAACGGTATCGAGGGCAGAAGTGGCTTCGTCGAGAATTAACACCCGTGGATCGCGAATCAGGGCACGGGCGATCGCGATTCGCTGTCGTTGGCCTCCGGAAAGCCGCACCCCGTTCTCGCCAATTTCCGTGTCCAGGGTATGGGGCAATTGGCAAATGAATTCCGCCGCATTGGCCTCTTGAATGGCTTGCTGAAGGCGGGCTTCACTGACGTTCTCTGACCCATATAGGATATTGTCCCGCACGGTGCCCTCAAACAAAATCGTTTCCTGGGAAACAACGGATAGAAATTGGCGATAGGTGCGTAAATCTAGGGTGTTCATATCAATGCCATCTAGGCGCATTACCCCAGCCGTTGGACGGAGAAAGCCAATGATTAAATTCAGCAAGGTTGATTTGCCTGACCCGGAAGGCCCAACGATCGCAATGGTTTCTCCAGGTTCAACCTGAAAGGAAAACTTCTGGACGGCCCACTGTTCAATCTCTGGATAGGAAAAACTGACAGATTCAAATTCAAAAGCTCCCTGCACTTCCTCAACCCGGCGTTTGCCTTCGTTGTGTTCCATATCGGGACTCTCCAACACTTCTCCAATGCTCCGCAGGGCTTCAAACCCTTTGCCAATCTGAGGCAACACAGTGAGAATTTGCACAACGGAACCGGTGAGGGAATCAAAGTATCCGGTCAATAGCACCACATCTCCGGGGGTAATGTTCCATCTTCCGGTGTAGGCCAAAGTGGCGGAGGTGATCAAACACATCAGGTTAAAGGAGCGCAAGCTCATCCAGGCAGAGGCGTTGGCGATCGCGTTAATCGTATCTAGCCGCACGCCCGACCGTTGTAGGGTTTTTAGTTTGGCTTCCGTGCGAATAATTTCCGTTTCTTCGGCTCCATGGGCACGGGTGACGGGAACCAACTTCAACATATCAATTAGGTAAGCCGAGGTAAGCTCCATGTGTTGGCGATAGTCCTGGTTTCTCACCCGAATTGGCCCCCGTAGCCGTCGAGTGAGGTACGCGCTCACAGGTACCGTTCCCACAAAAAACAGCAAAAACCAAGGAGCCCGCATTGCCGTTATAGTCACGGCAATGATGATCGTTAAAACCGTGGACGGCAGGAACTGAAACACATAGTTCGTCAGCATTGAGACGGATTCCACATCTCGCAATAGCTTATTTTGCAAAGCTCCAGAATTTTGCTGCTGGTGAAAGCCAATCGAGAGATATTGTAACTGGCGGGTGAGGGCAGATCGGAGGTTAAATTCCATTTGGTGAGTGGCTTCACTCAACAACCGAATGTGCAGGTAATGGGTTGGCACATTCTGTAAAATTGACACCGCCAAAATCGCTCCATTCCACCACAATTCTGACAGCGTGTGTTGCTCCGGACGGGCAATGATATCAATGATATTGGCAATCACTAAGGGTCGAATCCACTCAGGACTGTGCTTGATAATGTAAAACACCACAGATAGCGCAATCCGAGGAACATCGTGGCGATAAAGTTGAATTAAAGTCCGAAACGGGCGATCGCTGCGGTAGTTCTGAACAAATTCATTCATTGAGTTCGGGGGATTGAGTGGAGGACTGCACCGTTAACTCCAGAACCATAATTCTTGATTCCTGAAACATATCGTGATCCAATTTAAGTCCAACTTTACGAGTGGGCTTGAACAATGTTCAGATATCTGCATAGGCTAAGATCTTTACTACAAGCGTTCAATCGGTCTTCATCGATTCAATGGGTTAGATGGATTAGGTTAAAATGGCACGTCATCATTACTACTTTTAGTCATCTTCTGCGACGGAGTAGACGGTTTGAAATTCAAGTGGGTAGTGGGGGAGTCTGAAGTGTGAACGTCACCCGATGCATCCACAATTTGCCCATCAAACATGGCAACCAGTCGTTGGGCTGCTTGAGCAACAACGTCAGCATCCGCTTGCAGTTGTGATTGTGAGTATTGTTCTGATGGGGGATCAACTTCAGGGTCTAATACCATAGACAGACTCTTCCCCTCGGGCTGTAGATTGGGGTGTAGATTGAGCTCGGGATTTTGTTCCGGCAAGGGATGCGTGTGAGAAGGTTCAACAGACTGACTGAACTGTTCTGGGGATATTGTTGGAGAAGGTTCTACCCGTTCTGAAGACTGTTCTGGAGGAGTGACAAAGCTTGGAGGACAACTTTCCCGAACCCGCTGCGTCGTGGACTTCGAGGTCAACTTCGGGTCAGGAACATCTAGCAAAACTTTGACGGAACAGTTCAAGGCCCGTTGAAAGGCTTCTTCAACTTTGGTCGCTCGAACCATCCGAATTTTTTGCAGGTCATCAATTTCAATGTTAGCTACTTGGCCATTAAATCTCGCCAATCGACCATGCAATCGCAAAACGGTTTGAAGTGAACTAGACGCTTGAGCCAGAACCTGTTGCCAAATAGATTCCAGGTCGTATTCCATCTCAGAGGTTAAGGTCGGGTCTAACGCTTGAACAAACTTTGATTCTGGTGTTGGCCATGGCGCAGTCACCGCAGGGTGTGAAGTCTTCACTTCAGGGGGTGAAGGAACCGTCGGCTGAAGCTGAACCTGAGGCTGAGCTTGAGGTTGAACCTTAGACTCAAGACTAGATTCAACTCCAGATTGGGACTCAAACGGTTCAGACTCTGGCTTCCCTGTCACCTGAGACCCTTGAACCCGAGAAGGTAAGGGCCGAACTGGCAACGCTTGAGGTTGAGCTGTCACTGATGAATGAACCGGAACCAGACTTGAAGGCAATAATCCCAACAACGTGACCTCTAGCCACAATCGGGGTTGAGTTGTATTTTTGATCTGTACTTCACTGCTGCGTAAATGTTGCTGACCCTTGAGCATAATTTGAGTCTCCCAAACCTGGGAAAAGTCACACAATTCCTTCCAAGTGGGTGGAGTCAGTCTGACTAAATCTCCTCGACTGGGAGCCGTTTTTGCAATCAGTAAATCCCGATAAAACTCTGCTAAGTTTTGCAGCAGAACAATCGGTTCTCGACCGCGATCCAAGAGTTGACGAGTACAGTCCAAAACCGCCGTAGGGTTTTCGCTGGCGATCACTCTCAATAATTCCATCAAGTCTCGTTCTGGAATGATTCCCACCAAATCCCAAACTTTTTCTACGGTAACTTCTTCCTCAAACAGACTCAATTGATCTAATAAACTTTCGGCATCTCGCAATCCTCCCTGGGCAATTTGAGCGACCATTTGAATGGCTTCAGGGGTAATTCTAATCGTTTCTTTCTGAGCAATATCCTGTAAATGATTGATCATTGGATTCAGGGGAATTCGACAGAAATCAAACTTTTGACAGCGAGAAATAATAGTCGGTAAAACCCGTTGTAAATCAGTGGTTGCCAGGACAAAAACAATCCGATCAGGGGGCTCCTCCAAGGTTTTTAAGAGAGCATTAAAAGCTGCCGTACTCAGCATGTGACATTCGTCAATCACATACACTTTATATCGACATTGAACAGGGGCAAATTGAGCGCGTTCAATCAGATCTCGAATGTTGTCTACCCCTGTATTGCTCGCAGCATCAATTTCAATCACATCCAGGGCCGAACCGTTGACAATCCCTCGGCAGACTTCGCACTCGCCGCAGGGGTATTCCGTGGGGCGATCGCTCTTGAGGCAGTTTAGAGACTTTGCCAAGATCCGGGCACTGGAGGTTTTTCCCGTTCCCCGTGGCCCAGTGAACAAATAGGCTGGGGCAATCCGATTGGTGTTCAAAGCGCTGATCAATGTTGCGGCGATCGCGTCTTGACCGACAAGTTGTGCAAAGGTTTGGGGGCGATACTTGTGATGGAGAGGTTCGTAGGCCACAGTTCAGATCGGCTTTGGACAACGAATCTATGATAGCGTAGTTAGAAGTCTGTTCTGACCTTGGCTAAGGGCTTGAGCCCCCTGTGAATCTTGAAACCAAGACTGAAATTGGGAAAATCAAGTCAAATCTCTGGAAAGGTCAGATTACAATAAACTTGAGACAAAGCTAGAATTCATCTAGGTCGATAGATTGATTTGATAGATTGAGTTAGGTTACTTGGCTTGGGCCAGGATAGAAATAGTTCACTCCCCTTGAGTTTGATCTCCAGAACCCGGTACGATCTGCCGTTTTTTTTCAGTGAAGGCTTATGGCTGTCCCCATATTCTTGACAGAACCCCAACTTGCCCAAACCCCTACCAGTCCAAGCTTGGGGCTACCGAAGTCTCTCCCTCCTGAGACCATTTGGATGGGCGCGTCAGGGCTGTTATTGCTGTTGCTCCTTCTATCTTCCCTGCTCTTTAATGCTAAGAGTCAGAAAATGACTAAAGAGCTAAAGAAAGAAGTCTTTAGAAACAAAGAGTTAGAAAAAAAATATAAACTTGCCCTCTCCACGATTTCAAAAATGGAGAAGAATCCTGATTTAATTCACTCTCGGGATTTCAACTTAGATTATCTCAGAATGCGAATGGCAGAGGATGTTTTCCATTACGCAATTCTGGTGCAGATCAAAATGAAAGTAAAACAACAAATTGCTCTAGCCCTTCGACCCAAGCAAGTTGCCGTTGGAGAGGAACCTACTGCTGGAACGGCTCGCCAAGTTGACTCGACGTTTGATGTAGAGTATGAAACTGGGGAAGGATCAATCACAAAGAAGCGAGTTTTATTTCGCATCCAGATTCGGTTGATGAGGTTGCCAACGCAATCAACCTCGAAGACAATTGATCAGATTATTGACTGTCTCGAAACCTATCTCAGCCCTTCAGAAGATCATGACACCTGGCAACCCACCATTCAGGGAAGATTAGCCAGTATTAAGTGGGATCAAAAAGCCAAACCAACGCCCATGTTAGTTCTAGAGCAATCCAATGAGGGGATGAATGTGACGTTAAAAGTCACTCGTCAAACGCCGGGTACTGATCTGATTGATCCAAAAGACATACCGTCTGGACAAGCTAAACCCCACAACCCAGGCAAGACTCACGGCTGATCCTCTTGTTCTCCCAACCTTGTGGGAACCGGATCATAACCTCCTGGGTGAAAGGGATGACATCTCAAGATCCGCTCAACGCCTAGCCGCCCACCCCGTAGAGCCCCAAATCGATCAATCGCTTCTATCATATATTCCGAGCAAGTCGGGTGAAAGCGACAAGCACGAGGCAACAGCGGAGAAATAAACAGCTTATAGCCTCGAATCGGCAGAATAAACACCTGTTTCATCGTAGAACTCAGGATAAAAACTTCTCCACACAGCGAACAAACAGCTCTACCCCCATCGCTAGGGCAGTTTCATCAAAGTCAAAACAGGGATGATGATGGGGATAGGCCAGATTTTTCTCAACATTGGCTGAACCCAGGAAGAAGTAACAACCAGGAACTTGTTGAAGGAAAAAAGCCATATCCTCTCCTCCCATGGTTTGACAGTCTGGAACAATTCCCGCAGGAGTTTCAACGACTGTTTCAGCCACACTCTGCACTAAATTTGCCATCTGAGCATTGTTGACTAACGGCGGATACAAGGAACGGTAATTGAGGTCATAAGTTGCCCCATAGGTCTGACAAATTCCAGCAATTATCTGCTCAATCCGTTGATGGAAAAAGCCTTCATAACTTGGATCAAAATAGCGAACCGTTCCTTCCATGGTCGCTTTTCCTGGAATCACATTATGAGCATGTCCAGCATGGAGCGAACCTACGGTCACAACCGCAGACTGAATCGGGTTGACATTACGACTCACAATACTTTGGAGCGCAGTGATAATTTGAGCTGCAACAACAATCGGATCAACCGTTTGATGAGGCATCGCACCATGACCACCCTTACCCAAAATCGTGCATTCAAACTGTTCCACCGCAGCCATCAGGGCCCCAGTTCGAACACCTACGGTTCCCAAGGGCAAGTTATTCCATAGATGCAGACCAATAATGGCATCGACATCAGGATTTCTCAAGACTCCCGCTGCAATCATCGGCTTAGCTCCCCCCGGCCCTTCTTCCGCAGGCTGAAAGATGAACTTCACCGTGCCTTTGAAGTGCTGTCGATGGTTCGCTAAATAATGGGCAGTTCCGAGGGCGATCGCCGTATGACCATCATGGCCACAGGCGTGCATCACCCCATCGTGCAGCGACTTGTAAGGAACTTCGTTCTCTTCCTGAATCGGCAAGGCATCCATATCAGCCCGAATTGCCAGCACAGGCCCTGGTTGAACCCCTTCAATCGTAGCAACAATGCCCGTTTGAGCAACGCCCGCTTGAAAATCAATCCCCCATTGACTGAGGTGATGAGCCACAAACTCAGCCGTCAACTTTTCCTGAAAGGCGAGTTCAGGACGTTGGTGCAACTGACGTCGCCAATACACCAGCCGAGGGTGCAAATCGCGAATGCCTAAACGAATTTGACTCAGATTAACTGAACTGTTCAGGGGAAGAGTAGAAGTCATCGTAACGCATTTAGTCCCTAGCAACAAAAGGCTAAGTGTGACTCAGCCTTTTATATTATGAGCATTATTTCTCATCCCAGCCAACAGCTTGATATCACTCAATCATAGGGCAAGGGATCTTGAAGGCCCAGTTCTGCAAACGCAGCCAGTCGCAGCCGACAGGAGTCACAAATCCCACAGGCTTTTTCTGATCCAGCATAACAAGACCAAGTTAGTTCCCAGGGAACATTCAATTGATTGCCAAGCTGAATAATTTCTGTCTTCTTGAGCTGAATTAAAGGTGCGTGAATCTCAATCGCGTCTCCCTCCCGCCCCTGTTTTGTCCCCAGGCAAAAGACTTCCTGCATAGCTTGAATGTAGTCAGGACGACAATCTGGATAGCCAGAGTAATCCAATGCATTCACCCCAATGTAAACTCGGCTGGCGGCCAACGCTTCTGCATAGGCGAGGGCAAAGCTTAGAAAGATCGTGTTGCGGGCGGGAACGTAAGTCAGTGGAATAGTTTGAGCCATTTCATCTAAAGAGCGATCGCTAGGCAACTCAATCTGGTTGTCTGTGAGCGCAGATCCACCCCAGAGCCTTAGGTCAAAGTTGATCATCTGATGTTCTGCAACTTCGGCCCTCTGAGCCAGCTTTGTTGCAGAGTCCAGTTCTCGCTGATGGCGCTGTTGGTAGTCAAACGAGAGAGCGTAACAGATGCAACCCTCGGCTTTTGCTTGGAACAAGACCGTGGAGGAATCCAGACCCCCTGACAACAAGATAACCGCTTTCACAATCGAGATTTTGCAGAAACTTTACAGAGAAAATTGATGTTCGCTATTCTATTCGTATTGATTGTAATATTTTTCTTAAAAAAACAGTTCTTAAAAAGCAGTTCTTAAAAAGCAGTTCCCGAGAAGACACTTTCTGAAAAGATTTGTAAAGAACCAAGACCTAACGTTACAGTTCAAGACTTTTAAGTAAAAATACCGAGAAAAAATCCATTTGTTTTTGTCCTGAAAAAAATCAATAATCTGGGGAGAGTTTTCGTCTCAGCAAGACTTTCAGGGTTTGGATTTCGTCAAGGTTGATTCGTCTCTCCCTCAACTTTAAGGTTTCCTAAACCTAATTAATTAATGTCAAGTTTGCAAACATAACTTTATGTTTAACCTCAACAAATTTCGTTAAACTAGAGATAAGACACGCAAACGTGTTGAGGCATTATTATTTGGCATTACTATTTTATGATTTCATCCTCTGAAGCTAGATCTCATTCTGAATTTCAGACCAGTCGCTGGCTGGTCATTATTTTGGGAACTCTAGCATTTTGGATTGGCGGTAGCTTGATTTTGGATTTCGTTGTGATGCCTAGTATGTACGTTACAGGTATGATGACCCAATCTGATTTTGTCTCTGCAGGCTCCTTTATGTTCTCTTGGTTTAACCGAGTTGAAGTTCTCTGTGCGGCAATAGGGTTAACCGGTGCGCTGGCATTAGGCACGATATTACCCGAGGGCTTTAGCAATCGGGTTCGGACAATTCTAATCCTGTCTCTGTTTTTATTCGCAGTGACCTTGATTTATACCTACAGTTTGACCCCTCAAATGGCAAGTTTAGGTCTGTCACTTGATCTGTTTGAAAACAGTGCCGTCCTTCCTGAAGGCATGAACCAACTGCATTTCCAATACTGGAGCTTAGAAATGCTAAAGCTTTTGTCGGCTGGAGCCATTGCAGCTTGGTGTTTGAGAAACTTTAAGCTGGCTACAACCTGGTAGTTTATTTGCTGCTTTGCCTGCTCTGCTATCGGGGGTGTTGGAGAACTGCACCCACACCCTCTTAAAGCCCACGGGCTTGGGCTTTAAGAGGGGCAGGACAATAAATTTGCTCTCCCAGTCTGTTGAGGTCTTTGCCTGAGGACATGGGAGAGCGTTTTTATCTCTAATCTTTTATCTCTAGTATCTACTTTCTTGTCAGATTGATCTGGAATCAACTCAACTGAAAAAGATGTTGACCCACTAGATTCCTTGCCGAGATGCTAGCTTTTCCAAGTGAGCTTGGGTTTGCTGGAGAAGTTGATCACGACTATCCTTAATTTGAATCAGAGAGGGAACTAAGTTACGAGCTTGTAGTGTCATGTGAAGCTGAAGATCAGCGACGTACTCGCTAACTCCGTGAGAGAAGGAATGAGTTAAATTCTGGTTCATTTCTGAAGGTAAAGCTCTACGCTTTATGTAAAGTTGCAGTACTTACGGTTCCCTGTAACAGGCTATCACACCCGCCCTATGCCTTCGCCGCCTCGTAATGAACTTTAACCCGGACTCAAACTTTGTTTACATTCTGTTACAGGCGGCAGTGAACCGTTTAGGAACGTCTTGAGTTTGCTGCATTGACCCTGAAGTAATGCTACTGGTTCGATGGAGTTTGGGTAATCCGAACTTCAACCCAATCTCTGGCAACTGTTAGACACGCTATCCTAAAACTTATACTGTAGAACAATAGTATTTATCATCCTAAACCCGACCTATGGCTGCGCTGGGCAATCAATTTAATCAGTTTCTCGGCAAGACTCGACTGATGGTCTGTCGGATTTTTCTGCACTTGGGAGGGGCTGAGGTTGCTCCCTTGTTGGGCATCCTCAATCAAGTTGCTCGAAGTTCAATCGAGTCCGAGGGAGATCTGAAAGTTTTAGGGGAAGGATTGGTTGAAATCAGCCAAAACTTGCTGCAATATAACCTCTATTGGCGCTCGGCAGCAAATGAGGGAGATGTCCTGTGGAACGAAGATGAGGCGGCTGACTATGTAGATGAACTGTTTACTGACTCTGCCCAGCGTTATCTCAGTCAACCGAGTTTCACCCCTGAAGAGGACGAAGATGAACTGCTTTCTCTCCCCGCTACACAAAATTTAGTTGTCATGCTTACAATAGCTTGTGAGGGAGAGGCTCCCAGCTTGGAAGCTGATTTGACCGGCTTAGAAGCGATGGAAGCAGCTTTACAAGCGTTGATTACATTACACTATCAGGAACGGCTGAGAGCCATTCAGATTCACTTCTCTCCAGCTCAGTTCGGGGATGAATTGACGGAAGATCAACTTTTGCTCAATTTTCCTGAACTGGTTCCACTTTAGTCAGCCAACCTAGAAAACCAAATTACCCAGCACTGATAGTTAATTCCTAATAAGGCAATATGCTTCGAAAATTCACTATTCTTGTTCTGTCTCTGGCCTTGTGCTGGACAAGCTTTTCTTGTAGTTCCCCAAGTGGAATGACAGCCAATCAAACTCAGACCAAAACCCCTGATCAACTTACCAATCCCATTGCCAATTCCAACTCGGTCAGCCCAGGAGAGTATTCTCTGCAACAAGCCGAATACGATGATGCAACAGGAGAATATACACTGATGTTGTTAGGCAGCACGCCACCGATTTATCGGACTGTAGATCTCCAAATGGCTCGACTGACCGATGAGGAGCTTCAGGCTGGAAAACAGAGTTATGTAACGATCAACGGAGATCAGGCCGTTCTACACCTGGCAGAAGATTTTAAGATTGGCTACGTCCATAACGTCACTGAAAACCAGGTTGATCCCCAAACTGGACAAACTGAGACCGTCGTTGTGCGGCGAGAGTCCAACTTCTGGAGTCCCTTTGCTGGGTCTCTTGCTGGAACAGTGATCGCCAACTCTTTGTTCGCACCCCGTTATTATATTCCTCCAGTCTATCAATCTGGTGGACGCTTAGTGGGCTATGGCGGCTATGGCAACTCCTACGGCGGCGCAGTTGATAATTACCGCTCTCGCAACAACGCTCCTCCGGCTGCAGTGAAGAACCGTCAAGTGCTGCGGACAACCGGTGCAGTTCGTTCTCCATCGACTTCAACTTCGCCTCAGCGCAAGACAACAAATCGTTCAACCGGTTCAGGCGTGGGTTCCAGTGATCTGCGAAAGCCTAGTCAGACCACGCGCCCAACTCAAACGGCCAAGCCACGATCACCCAGCTTTGGTAGCAGTGGGACGACTCGTCGGCGACCCTCCTATAGTGGCGGCGGCAGACGGCGGCGTTAAGTTTCATTCCCTTCTCCCGAAGAAGAAGGGAATCAAGAAACTATGGTTTGCCTATTGAAAATATCTCAATTGTTTTGCTACAATAAATGTTTGTAGGTGCGGCGACATAGCCAAGTGGTAAGGCAGAGGTCTGCAAAATCTCCACCCCCGGTTCAAATCCGGGTGTCGCCTTGAATTGTGAAGGTCTCATCTAAAACATCGTAGCTCAAGTGATATCGTCAGCCTAGTCAGACTCTAGGCTGATTTTTTAGTTACGGCAGGGCAGCAGAAATCAGGTTAACGAGTTCATCCTCTGACCAAGGCTTGTAAATGCAACTGTAGAGATTTGCCTGCTGTTGAGCGCGTTTGACCGCAGCCTCATCCGCTTGACCTGTTAACATCACGGTCACAACTTTTGGATATTTTTGATGTACCTCAACCAAAAATTCATCTCCTTTGATATTCGGCATCAACCAGTCCGAAATAATCAGTAAGATCTCAATTTGATGATTTTGTAAGTCCTCAATAATTTCCCAGGCTTCTTCAACACTTTCTGCGATTTCATAGAGATACTGATTCCCAAATCTTCGTTTCAGTTGTTCCTTTAGACTTTCTAGAATAATTGACTCATCATCAACACACAAAATTGCTTGGTCTACCATAACGATCGAGGGTTTAATTCTAAAGATACATTGCTGACCTTCAGCTTTCTATAACAATCTCATTTGAACTGTGAACGTGGATTGGACTCTTGCCCACCCAGGCTAGAAAAGGCTAGAAACCTGCACCACAGATATCTCATAAATCATTACTGATTCATTACTGATTGCTATAGTATATCGCCCTTTATGTTGATGTTGAGTGAATGTAGGTAGGAGCACACCAAACTGGATTTGAAACCGATGAAGTCTCTACAATCTCGGGCCAGAACTGACTTTTAGATCGAAAGTTTTGATTCTAAACTAGGGGCTTGTGTAACGGTTATCGGCAGCCAAACCTTAAAGGTTGTCTGACCTGAGACACTTTCAAAATTAATTTTACCTTGATGTTTTTCGACAATTTTACGCACAATATCTAGACCTAGACCACTGCCCTCCCCTACCGATTTGGTGGTGAAGAAAGGTTCAAAAATTTTGTCCTGAATACTGACTGGAATCCCACACCCGGAATCTGTGATGGATACCACCTGATAACGATTTTGTTCAGATACATTGATTTCTAAAATTCCTTTCCCTTCCATAGCTTGAATCGCGTTATGAATTAAATTAATCCACACCTGATCTAATTCATTGGGATGACATAGAATTGGGCCGACAGAATCGTAGGTTCGCACAACTTCAACACCTTGTTGAAGTTGACTCCGATACAGTTGTAAAACAGTTTCAATGCTCTCAGACAGTTGAGCAAGCTGTTTTTCATTATTTTGGTTGTATCGGGAGTAACTCTTGAGGGCAAAAACTGTTTTTGCAGCCCGTTCTACGGCCATGAGAGTATTTTGGCTATTACTCTGCAAGCGCGTGAGATTGTAGACAACTTGAAAGATCCAGTCTCGATTGGGCGATCGCAACCAGGGCAACAATGGTTCAAGATTATTGTAGATTTGGAGATCTGCTAACATCTCAGCCACATTTCGAACAGAGTCAATTTGATACAGGACAAGTTGTTCAGTTAACTGTCGCTTTAACTGTCGCTGTTCTTTAGTTGAGAGTTGCAGATTGTGTTGAGTTGCTTGCCCCAATAGTGTGAATAAATGAATCTGTTGATCTTCACTTAGATTAAGTAATTGGGGTAGATCTTGCAGAAATTCTTGCAGTGCCAACTTAGTATTTTCACTAGAAGCTCGAATCGCACCCAAAGGAGTATTGATTTCGTGGGCAATACTCGCAATTAACTGACCCAAAGCTGCCATTTTCTCAGACTGAATCAGTTGATTTTGGGTGGATTGTAGTTCGGCCAAGGCTCGAGCCAGATCATCATTTTTCTGTTGTAAACTACGATGGAGCATCCGATTTTCCAAGTGAGTCTCAACTCGTGCAAGTACCTCCTCAACTTGAAAAGGCTTGGTAACGTAGTCAATGCCTCCTATTGTAAATGCTTTGACTTTGTCTATGACATCATTAATTGCACTAATAAAAATCACGGGAATGTCACGGGTTGTTTCATCTGCTTTCAATTGTTCGCAGACTTCATAGCCATCCATTTCCGGCATCATAATATCGAGCAAAACTAGGTCAGGGGGAGAGTTCTTGATGGCTGCCAAGGCCAGCTTTCCATTGGGTAATGCTCTAACATTGTAACCTTTGTTTTTGAGGAGGTTAACTAGGAGTCGAAGATTGGCTGGAGTGTCGTCAATGACCAGAATATGCCCTTTATAAAGCAGGTAATCTTGAGTAGAATCCATGGTGTAACGGGTTTAATTTCAGAGTGAAGCGATAAAGCTAAGAATTTTGTCAAACTCAAATTGATCAGTATAATCTTTTAAAATCTTCGCCAAGGAGGGATTCCGGGTCTGAATCTGTTCAATCGTAGTTGTGATTAAATCCAAGTCTCCAATTTGAAAGCCTTGATTTAAATGTTCAATCCATTCTCGGGGTAATTGTTTGAAGTCATTAGCATTGAGGGTATAAGAAAGCGAAGTAGCTGAGTCATAAGAGGCAATATTTTCATAGACAAACTTTACGCCCAGATGTTTGTTCAGGGCTATAAAGATATCTTCATTTCGAAACGGTTTTCGCATAAAGTCATCACATCCAGCCGATAAGATAACTGCTCGCTCTTCTTCCAAAACACTGGCTGTGAGGGCAATAATTGCGGTGGCTTGCCCTCGAGTCGTTGCCTTAATTTTCTGGGTTGCTGCATAACCATCCATAATCGGCATTCGCATGTCCATCCAGATCAGATGGGGTTCCCATTGATGCCAAAGATCTACCGCTTCTTGACCATTAGCAGCTTCTTTCATTTCAAATCCCAGAGGGGCTAAGAGTTTAACTAAAAGCTGGCGGTTAATGGCTTTATCATCTACCACCAATAAACGATAACGAGGTTGACCCGGCTCTAGGGCAACAACACGATGGGTAGAATGAGTTTGTTCCACATCACTCCCGTCAGCAATGGTAGCTTGAATATCAAACATAAATACTGCTCTCTGGCCAACAGTAGAGGCAACTTGAATATTACCCCCCATCAACTGCACAAATCTGCGACTAATCGGCAAGCCTAACCCTGTGCCTTCATGAGAGAGCCGACCTGATTCCGTTTGGACAAAGGCTTCAAACAGATGATCGAGTTCTTCAGCGGCAATGCCAACTCCCGTGTCTTCAACCTCAAAGTGAATTGTGATTGGCGTATTCGGAGATGGCATGGTCTGATTCTCAAGTTCCTGTTCCCAATTCTCTGGATTGATTGGGTTTGTTGAGTTTGTTAGACTTGTCCTAACGGCCACTCCCCCGGTGTGAGTAAACTTCAATGCATTGTTGAGCAAGTTAATTAACACTTGACGGAGTTTGACCTGATCGGCCTGGATGTAGCGAGGAACTGCCTCAGACCGCTCAAAGATCAGTTGCAACTGCTTTTCTTCTGCCTTGAGATGAAACATATCTTCTAGATCATCCAGCAACTGATAGAGGTCAAATCTGGTTTCATTTAACACTAACCGTCCAGCTTCAATCTTGGATAGGTCTAAAACTTGATTGATCAGGGTGAGTAAATGTTCTCCACTGCGGGAAATAATACTGAGGTTTTCCTGTTGCTCCGAAGATAAGGTGCGACTGCGAGTGATCAGTTGAGCAAATCCCAGAATGGCATTGAGGGGCGATCGCAATTCATGGCTCATATTCGCAAGAAAGGCACTTTTCGCTTCATTGGCCACTTCTGCTCTTTGCTTAGCCTCTGCCAGTTCAGCCGTTCGTTGGGCAACCCGGTGTTCTAGGGTTTCAAAGGAATCCTGCAGTTGATCGGCCATGCTATTGAAGGAATTGGCTAACTGACCCAGTTCATCTTGGCGATCTAGAACAACGGTTTTATCCCAGTTGCCTTTGGCGATATCCTTTGCGGCTTCATTCAGTTGGAGAATGGGCTGTACCACCCATCGAGCCGTCATCATCCCTAGGGCGATCGCCGTAGTTAGAGCCGCCAAACATAGCAACAGCGTTATTTTAGTATTTTTGTGAATTTGCTCCATGAAGTCCGCTTCAGGAACCACAACAGCAATCAGCCAGTTCAGTCCTAACTCATCTTGATAAGGCAAAACCTGAACAAACTGTCGTTGTCCATCTGGAGTTGTGAAGTCTAGTTTTGTCAGGGTTTGAATTTGATCCAGTCCCCCAAAGTGTTCTGTTAAGTATTGAGCTGTGGCCCGAATCAGGGGGTCACCAAACTCTGTTGCCTTAACCCGCTCATTGTTCGGAGTAAACGGAAGTTCAGTAGAGGAGCTAGCCACCAACAAACCAGAAGGCTCTACAATAAAAGTCTTTCCAGTCTTCCCAATGTTGAGGGTGCTGAGAAAGTTACTGATTGCTTCCAAGGTTACATCCAAACCCAGGACTCCGACTAACTGATTGTTTGAGTCAAACACAGGTTGGGAAGGAGTGATCATCAAAGCTTTGGTACTCGCCGCATCGGTGTAGACCTCACTCCAAGTGGGCTTCCCGATAGCAACAGCAGCTTTGTACCAGGGTCGAGCACGAGGATCGTAGCCTTCAACGGCATCGATCATTCGGCCAGTGAATTGGCCTTGAGCATCCGTGGCATAAAAATTTAGATTCCCCTCCGTCCACTGACTGCGTAGACTAATTTGGTAGGGGCTTTCTGGAAACAGGCGGGCCACTCCATAAAATTCTCCTTGCTCAGTCCCAAAATAGGCATGGACAATATTTGGGAAAGTCTGGATCAACCCGAGAAAGCTCTTTTCCCGAGAGGCAGCATCCTGCAAATTGAGTTGGCCATCTCGAATTTGATGAGCCATCATCTGATTCACCAATTGGGCCTGTTGCACATAATTGTCTAAGCGATCTTCAATCCGGGCCGTTACTTCACCCCGCAATTGTGTCGCCAGATCATTAACCGCTTTTTGACCATTGCGAAAAGAAATATAACCTACTAGCCCAACGGCAGTTACCAATTGCAATACAAAAGGCACAATCAAGATGGGACGGAGGGGTAAATGCCGAATCCCTCTAGTGAGTTTATGACTGAGTGGTTGAATTAACATAACGTTTCTCTGAAATTACGACTAGACATAAATTGCTGAAGCCGCAAATCAGTCCTGATTTCTAAATGGTCTGTATAGAACCTTAACCCGACCGTGCAACCTCATTCGTCCATTGTATGCCAAGTCAAAATCTAACACTTAGTATAAAAAATACATCTGTTATCGCTAGCTGTATTAAACTAGCTGTGTTAGAAAGAATGACCTTCAAGCCATGCCGTTCATTTCATCATTGCTCTAATTGAAAGTTGCTGTAAACTACAGCAAGAAGTAATCATTTGTGAGTAGGGGGTAGAGGGATGTTGACCCTTCTCAGAGACAAAGTCCCCAAACCCCTTTTTAGGGTTCTCATGCTTGATCTCTGATTGCCGTAGCACGATGACTGATTGATGAGGTTCTTGATGGGATTCTTAATAGATTGTTAAATATCCGATTCCTCTTCGCCAACGGCTGAATCTTCAGGCTCCACCGAGGGACGATACAGGTGATCTGGCAGTTCATAGACTCTGGGTAGCACTCGTTCCTGTTGTAGCAGGGTGGGTTCAGCGTCGTAGCCAAGGTCTGAATCAACTTCTGGTTCTTGGCTCAGCGCTTGAGCCTCACCGATGACTGAACTAATGGATTCTGGCCTGTCAACACCTAGAGTAACCCCTGGTTCCTGGGTAATCCATTCAGTCTCCTGGCTTGCTGAAAGTTCAGGGTCTAAGTCAGCCGGGTCAGACGAGAAGAACGGTTGCACTGCCGACGGGGCATCCGGAGTTTGTTCAGTGGATTGTCGGGATTGATAGACCCTAGGTTGACTCAGATTCGGGACAAAAGTTGACGAACTCGTCTCAACCTGGGTTGGATCTTGCATAAACTGAACCAACTCTGTTGTCCCTTCCCGAATCCGCTGATAGTATTCTTGCTCTAGGTTGAGGATCGCTCCCTGAATTTGGGCTTCAGACTTCTCCGTCAAATCCTGCCGAATGTCTTGAATCTGAGCGTCATGCCGCTGTTCTAAAACATCTAAGCGGTTCTGTAGCTCAGTTTGACTGGCTGCTGTTGTGGTTGCCAGGTCTTGAAGTTGGAACTCATATCGACCCAATTCTTGATTCAGTTGCTCCACTTGAGATTTGCTGACCTCAACGTCTTGCCGCACCTCTCCCAGATTAACGTCGTACTGGGCCAAAGATTCGGTCATGTTCTGAACCCGCGCCTCACTGGTTGCAAGTCGTTGGGTCACTGCCATCAGGCGATTTTCATAAATCCCTAGGGTGCGATGGGCTTGATCTAATTCAAGCTCGCGGGTAGTCAGTTGAGTCGCTAATTCTTCCCGCTCTTGGCCAAACTCTTGTTTGAGAGCACGATGGGTCGCGTCAAGTCGATCCTCATAAAAGCGCTTGGTTGCTTCTGTCTGCTGCCCGAGTTGCAGTTGATGCTCCTGTCGTAAAGACTGAACCATCTCCTGAATTCGTGACTGGTGACTTTTTTCCAGTTCCTCAGCCTGATTCCGAATTTTGGTTTCGTAGGCCCGTCGTTGCTGAAGTGATCGCCGTTCCCACAGCCAATAGCCACAACCAAACCCCGCAGCCAAAGCTGCAACTATCATCAGCAATAGATTCATCACTTCCATGACCTTCTCCAGTCGTAACAGCTCGTCATCCGTGAGTGCTCCGGAATCTGGATCGAGTGGAACAGAGACCAGGGCGCTTTGAATCTTAGAGTATAGATCTTTTGGATCTCAAGTTGGATCTCAAGTTGGATCTCAAGTTGGATCTCAGTATAATTTTCAACAATAGCTCTTGCCCTTGACCATCATCAATGACAAAGTCCACAGAAAGTTCCCTCCTTCGTGCCCATATTTTTATCTCTGGACAAGTACAGGGAGTTGGCTTTCGGATTGCAACCCAGGCAATAGCAATACAACACAATCTTCAAGGTTGGGTGAGAAATCTCTCCGATGGTCGGGTGGAAGCAGTATGTGAGGGCAATCGCCTCCAAATTGAAGCGATGATTCAGTGGTGTCGCCAAGGGCCACCTGGGGCAATTCCTCAGACTGTGATCGTTGAATATGAAGAACCTGAGGGAATTCAGGGATTCAAAATCACACGCCGAGAATCAGAATCTTAAACCAAGATCTGACTTAAAGCCGAGACTTCACAAACGCCTCTAGCCGTTCCATCCCAGTATCAATGGTGGCTAGATCCGTGGCATAGGATAACCGAATATGATCGTCATCACCAAAGGCAATTCCAGGAATTGCCGCCATCTGCTGTTCTTCTAGCAAGGCATCACAAAACGCCATTGAATTCAGACCCGTCTGACTAATATTAAGGTACATATAAAATGCCCCGTCTGGCTTCAGACAATGAATTCCAGGAATGGCGTTTAACTTTTCATACATCACTTCCCGCCGCTTGGCAAACGCTAGCCGCATTGTTTCAACACAATCTTGGGGATATTCTAAGGCAGCGATCGCTCCATACTGAGCAAAAGTGCAAACATTGGAGGTGCTGTGACCTTGAAGTCGAATCAGTCCCTTGATCACGTCAGCATCTCCCGCAAGATACCCCAGTCGCCAACCCGTCATCGCATAGGCTTTGGCGAAACCACTGCTAATAAATGTAAATTTTGCACTCTCTGGATGGGCAGCCGCAATGCTGAGATGAGTGATCTGATCGTAGACAATCTTTGCATAAATCTCATCTGAAACAACATAAATTCCAGTCTCGACCACAACTTCTGCTAGGGCTTTAACTTCCGCTGGTGTATAAACCATCCCCGTAGGATTGGAAGGAGAATTGAGCACAAATAACTTTGTTTTTGGAGTGATAGATTGGCGCAGCAGTTCGGGTGTGATTTTGTATCCGGTACTGGCATCGGTTGGAACAATTACTGGCGTTCCTGTGGCCAACTTCACCATTTCCGGATAGCTGACCCAGTATGGTGCAGGGATAATCACCTCATCTCCTGGATCAATCACCACCATGATCAGATTGTAGAGTGAATGCTTGCCCCCGTTGGTCACGATCACGTTTTCAACCCCATACTCAATGCCAATCTCTTGAGTTAAGCTGCGGGCGATCGCTTGTCTGAGTTGTGGTTCTCCTGCGGCAGGGCCATAGCGGGTTTTGCCCTGATCCAATGCCTGTTTTACGGCAGCCACAATATGTTTTGGCGTATCGAAATCTGGTTCCCCCACGCTGAAATCCAAAACATCAATTCCCTGACTCTTCAGGGTCTTGGCTTTTGCCGAGATCGCAAGGGTGAGAGAGGGCGGAACCTGTTCGATTCGTGCGGCTAGCTTCATGGTGACATCCCTTGAAGTTAAGGTCATAAGTCCTAAGATTCTAAAGGGAGTTTCTCCAGGTTGCAACTTATGTCTGGAAATCCCAACAGTTCTCAGTCTAGAATTTCTCACTCTAGAATTTCAATTGCAAAATAACTGCTAATAGCCTTGAGGTCTCTCTCTCTTCTCCAAAAGCTGAAAGAGGTCATTCCTGTTGTGGCAGAATGGTTAGGGAGTATCCACCCCAGCATTAAATTTGCTGATTTGTATGACCAAATTTGTTTTTATCACAGGTGGAGTAGTTTCCAGCATTGGCAAAGGAATTGTTGCAGCCAGTCTGGGACGCTTGCTAAAGTCTCGGGATTACTCAGTTTCTATTCTCAAGCTCGATCCTTACATTAATGTTGATCCGGGTACGATGAGTCCGTTTCAGCATGGAGAGGTATTTGTGACCCAAGATGGGGCTGAGACGGATTTGGATTTGGGTCACTACGAACGGTTTACAGACACCTCCATGTCGCGTCTCAATAGTGTTACGGCAGGGTCTATCTATCAAGCCGTGATCAATAAGGAACGTCGGGGTGACTATCAAGGGAGTACGGTGCAGGTAATTCCCCACATTACCCATGAGTGTAAGGAGCGGATTCATCGTGTTGCGAAAGATACAACTCCTGATGTCGTCATTACCGAAGTTGGGGGAACCGTTGGAGATATTGAGTCTTTGCCGTTTCTAGAGGCGATTCGGCAGTTTCGTAAGGATGTGGGACGGCAGAATGCAATTTATTTGCATGTGACCTTGGTTCCCTACATTGCCGCAGCGGGGGAAATGAAAACGAAACCGACTCAACACTCAGTCAAGGAGTTGCGATCCATTGGTATCCAACCGGATATTTTGGTCTGTCGGTGCGATCGCCCCTTGGCTTCAGGGATCAAGGAAAAGGTGGCAGAATTTTGTGACGTAGAAGTCAATTCTGTGATCACAGCCCCCGATGCCGTTAGCATTTATGAAGTTCCGCTCATTCTGGAACGCGAAGGTTTAGCCCAGCAGACCTTGGAATTGTTGCATTTGGAGCCTCGGCAACCTGACCTAACGGCATGGCAAACCTTAGTCAGTCGCCTCTACCAACGGGAGAGAACTTCACCCCCTCCCAAGGTTAAGATTGCGATTGTGGGCAAGTATGTTCAGCTTGGGGATGCCTATCTTTCAGTTGTGGAGGCCCTGCGCCATGCTGCTGTTGAAGTGGGTGTTGAGCTAATTCTTCACTGGGTCAACTCTGAAGCCATAGAAACAACTGGGCCTGAAGCTGAGTTACTAGATGTGCATGGGATCGTGGTTCCGGGAGGGTTTGGCTCCCGAGGAATTCACGGCAAAATTGCTGCTATTCAATATGTTCGGGAACGCCAGATTCCGTTTCTAGGACTATGTCTAGGAATGCAGTGTGCTGTGATTGATTGGGCTCGTCACATTGCAAACTTGGATCGGCCAAACAGTGCTGAATTTGACCCTAAAACGCCAAATCCTGTGATCAATCTCTTGCCCGAACAGCAGGATATTGTAGACTTGGGCGGTACGATGCGTCTGGGGTTGTATCCCTGCCGTTTGCAACGGAATACATTGACCTTCAAGCTGTATCAGCAAGAGGTAATTTACGAACGTCATCGTCATCGCTACGAGTTCAATAACGCCTACCGCAATTTGTTTTTGGAGACAGGCTATTTAATCAGTGGTACATCCCCCGACAGTCGCTTGGTTGAGATTATCGAGTTACCCAATCATCCATTTTTCATTGCCACTCAATTCCACCCTGAATTTCAATCTCGACCCAATAGTCCTCATCCCTTGTTTAAAGGATTTATCGAGGCCATTAGTCGAAAAAGTTTTCCTTTGGAGCCCCCTCAGATGGATGCTTTAGAGTCAGTTCATGTGGCGATTGATTCTGCTGAACAGCCAACTCACAATCCACTCTGAATTTCCACTTCAGATTCTGCTTAAATAATGATGCTTTAGATTATAAATTATGGGGTTAAAAACACTTTGTGTATGCTCGCTCATTAGGGTTAAGAGGATAGTTGAAAAGTCGGATTTATTCCCCGATGGGTTAGGCTGCGTCATCCAAACCCCCTGGGTTTGCATTCAGAGTCTAGTTCACTGGCATCGATTGATACCCTTTTCAAACATCCTCTGAGGAACTTTTGTGGCTTACTGGGTTAAAATCACTGATGATCAAAAGCAGTACTTTGTTAACCTAGAGCAGGTAGGTGCATTTTGTACTGAATTCAATAAACGGATTAAATTTTGGCTCCCTGATATTGGTCAACCTATTATTGTCAATAATCAAAGTAACCCGGAGGAATATCAGAAACTCTGGCATTATCTTGCTCTCATCACAGACCAAACTTCTCCAACATATTGGCTGAAAATTCACTACGAACGCCGAGACTACATTATTAATCTGGATCGAGTTTATGCTTTTTCCTATGACCAAGGCAAACGCATTACGTTCTGGCTGCCCGATGGAGTAGAACCCATTATTTTAAATTCCCAAAGCTATGCAGAAGCCTATCAAAAAGTCCAGGATTATGTTGAACGTACGACGGGATATACGCTTTCGTAAGTCCTAATCCATCAGTCCTTAATATAAGGTCGGTTTTAGTTACTACTGTAAATTAATTACAAAAAAACCAGGAGCATCCTGGAGACAAAGTTTCCTTGAGAATTCTTGCCATCGCTCTCCAACTAACTCCTGGATCAATTAAGCATTAGTCAATTAAGTATTGGTCAATTAAGCATTAGTTAATTAAGCAAATTGTTCAACCTCAATCACTTGGCTGAGTTCGATTTGTTCCCATTGACCTTCTGGAGTATCTTCGGCAGCAATAATAATCATTTCTTCCTCTTCCGAAAACCCCATGGGACTAGCATAGCGAATCGCGCCATCATGATCTTGAAACTTGATCCGTTTGGCAGCAACAACATCAGCAATGGTTAACTCTGTGTCCATGGATTGCTCTCCTAAAGTTCAACTTGAAAACTAACTTGAAACTTAACTAAAAGCTAAACAGTCTGAATACACATTGATTCAATTTAGTTGTACCACAGGTTGCTCCTGAAATAACGTTTCATGGGTTAACAAATCTTCGACAGTAATTTTGAGAAATCGCTGCTGATCTACAGTGAATAGAACCTTCACGCGATCGCGCCCTGGACTTCCGGGTGGCGTTAATTGAGCAATGCTGCGTCCTGCATCAGTATCGTTCAAGGTCTGAACAACGGTTTGACCTTGGGCCAGATTGCGAGTAATCAGGCGATCACCCTCAAAATAGACCTCTGTGCCTCCCACCTCCGCCCCTAATTCCCCAATAATCAGTTCAATGCTGGGCTGATTTTCCCGCGATGCACCCAACACAATTTCAGTTGGGTCAGTCATTGGATAGGGTTGACCTGATTTAACAATCGGATGCCAACTGTGACAATTGTCCCGCCGATTCCAGTAACGAATACCATAACTGTGGTACAGAAAATCTTGAATTTGTGTCCCCAAACTCAGTTGAAGTGCGCCATGGGAAATCGCCTCAAAGGGTTTTTCACACCGAATTTTACTCGCATCAAAATATTGGTTGATCCAGGTTTGAACGGCTGGAATTTGTACGGTTCCGCCAACGAGTAAGACTGCGTTAATATCAGCGACTTCAATGCCTTGACGACGGGCTTGCTGCAGCACTTGATCCATAGCAGTATCCAACCGCTCAAAAAATTGATGTTGGTTGAGAATGGCTTCAAATTGAGGTCGAGTTAACTCCAATTCATAACTCTCTAAAGTTTCATCATTAAAATAAACTTCTGTGGCTTTAGGGTAACGGGATAATTGAATTTTGAGTCGTTCCGCCAGACGAGTCGTTAAAACAGTCTTGGGTAATCCCTGGGTTTCAACAAAGTAATCTACTAGCCAATGATCCAGATCTGAACCTCCTAAATTTTGTCCTGCTTTTGCCAGAACCCGTGCTGTTTTTGGCTGTTGTCCAGAAGACTCAGCAAAGGATTTTTGTCCCCATTGCAAAATAAATCCAACCGGGGCGGTTTTCCCCGCATCTAGTCGAACCAAGGATAAGTCGAGGGTTCCTCCCCCAAAATCAATTACCAACAACAGTTCCTGATCTGCCAATCCATAGCCCAATGCTGCCGCTGTGGGTTCATCCAGTATCCGCACTTGGTCTACCTCTAAAAATTGACAGACCGATCCAAGCCAATTGCGATAGGTTTCAAAACTATCGACTGGAACCGTAAAAATTAAGGAATCTACAGGCAAAGGTACTGTCCGAACTGCGTTGACTACCTGGGTCAGAAACCACTGCCCAACTTGTTCAAAGCTGACTATTTGACCATCTAGTTCTGGCAAAAACCCTTGGATGTTTGTCCCAATTCCCCGTTTGAAGTTGCGAAAAAATCGTGGATCACCACTCGCATCGTAGCCTTTGTCTCTGACCTGCTGACCTGAAATGATCTGGTTTTCAACAGCACTTTCAACGTAGACCAGACTTGGAATCAAGGCAGGATTCTGGGCTGAACTCAGGGATAATCCTGGAAGTTTCAGGGTTTCAGCTTGTTGGGTTGCAGGATTCCACCGGGCAATAACAGTGTTACTCGTGCCAAAATCAATTGCGATCGCCATTCAATCTATTCTCAGGATTAAGGTTAAAGGGTTCAATCAGAGTCTATGGGTTGGACGAATTGCCAAATCTTTAAACATTAGTGTACCGTAGGATTCGATACAGGGTGAGTTCGCAAAAGGCGGTTTCCCACGCTCTCAGGAAGTCACCTTCACGTTAATGTAGAAGTAAGTGATGTTAACACTCCGCTTATCACATTCTGTCAACAATACTCCATCACCTTCATGAACGTTAGTCTCCTGCCCCTGCTGAACGATCCCAACCTAGATGCGACTCAAAGCAATAGCCAACGGCAACTTTCTATTTCAGTATCCGCTGTTGCTAATCCTTTGGAACGCAATGTTCCCTTGAATCTATGTTTGATTCTTGATCATAGTGGCTCGATGAATGGCAAACCTTTAGAAACGGTGAAACAGGCAGCGGGGGAATTGGTTGATCGACTCAGTTCTGGCGATCGCCTTTCAATCGTCACATTTGATCACCGGGCAAAGGTGTTGATTTCCAATCAAGAAATCGATGATCCAGAGCGAATTAAGCAGCAGATTAATAAACTTAGAACTTCTGGCGGTACTGCTATTGATGAAGGCTTAAAGCTGGGAATTGAGGAACTGAATAAGGGCAAGCAAGAACGAATTTCCCAGGCATTTCTGCTCACCGATGGTGAGAATGAACATGGGGACAACAATCGTTGCCTAAAGTTAGCTCAACTTGCCGCAGAGTACAACTTAACGGTCAGCACTTTAGGGTTTGGGGATGACTGGAATCAGGATGTCCTCGAAAAAATTGCCGATCAAGCAGGCGGTTCCCTTGCATATATCGAATATCCTGAGCAGGCAATTGATGAGTTTAATCGGTTGTTTAATCGGATGCAATCTGTGGGATTAACCAATGCTTACTTACAGTTTTCTTTAATGCCAAAAATCAGATTGGCAGAACTCAAACCCATTGCCCAAGTTTCCCCAGATACCATTGAATTACCTGTGCAACCTGAAGGAGAGCAATTTGTAGTTCGGTTGGGAGATCTAATGCGAGACATGGAACGGGTGGTGCTGGCAAACCTCTACATTGGACAGCTCTCTCCGGGTCAGCAAGCGATCGCCAAATTGCAAGTCCGTTACGACGATCCCGCCCTCGGATTACAGGGAGTCCTGTCTGATCCGGTATTAGTCGAAGCAAAGGTGATTCAGGACTATCGACCCAGTCAAAATCCTCAAGTTCAGCCCCATATTCTAGCCCTGGCAAAATATCGGCAAACTCAAATTGCAGAAACAAAGCTCCAACAAGGCGATCGCGCTGGTGCGGCCACAATGCTGCAAACGGCGGCAAAAACAGCACTACAAATGGGCGATCAAGGCGCTGCAACCGTACTACAAACAAGCGCTACTCGTCTGCAATCAGGGGAAGAATTATCCGAGAGCGATCGCAAAAAAACCCGCATTGTTTCTAAGACTATTCTGAAGTAGTTCAAAGTTAGGGATTGAGAATTAGGGGCTGTTATGATCATCCGATCAAGGCTTTGCAAGACTTTTGTAGAAGAAGGGATTCAGGGATGAGGGGTAAAGATGTATGCGTCAATTGGCTTTCTGATTCTCTACTCCCTATCTTTTTGGCAGTCTACTCATCTAAGAATTGCTAATTTTCACAGATCAAAGGTTAATGATAGGTTAACAATGAGTTAATTTTATAACGAGGTTAAATACTGAATTTTTGAGTTGGCAACTTAAGTTCAAATACTCAGCTTATTTTTAAAGCAATTAAGGTAATAGTTAAATTTATTAGTTCTGTCTCTTGAACAAGATTTCTCCGCTAAAATTGAGATGCATCGGTTCATATAATAGTGTTGGCTTGTCAAAGAGTGCTGATACTTACAGCAATTCTTTTGAAGAGCTATCAGGGTGGAATCTACTTTCTCAAAGTACTTGGAGTTATCCAAGCAATTGCTTTGCGTGAATGTTGATGTAAGTTACCCTTGATCTACCCATTTTATGCTGAATCTCGATCAGTTCCCTAACACTTCGAACTTACCAAATTCCCGACCTACGCCCCAGAATTTACATCTTGAATCAGCCTTACAGGATTTATCTCTCTATGATTATCAAGTGGATGCCGAGCAACCTGGCTTGGTTTTAGCGCAGCTTTTTGAGTTGAGTCCCTCCGCCCCAGGAGCAGTCCTGATGAACCAAGGGGAGTTTCTGGGAATGATCTCTCAACGTCGCTTTTTAGAACGATTAAGTCGCCCCTATGGACGAGAAGTTTTTTTAAAGCGATCGCTGCATATTCTCTATCAGTTTGCCCAGGCAGATTTACTGATTTTACCGGGAACAATCTTAGTTGTTACCGCAGCCGAGCGAGTCATTCAGCGACCCATTTCAGCTTTGTCTGAACCTATTGTTGTTCAACTTTCAGATCACGATTATCGACTGATTGACGCACAGCAAGTGCTCATTGCCCAGTCCTGTATTCACCAACTGGCGACTGAACTTCTGCGTCAACATACTCAAGCTCAACTGATTCAATCTGAGAAATTAGCAACATTAGGTCAGCTCTTAGCAGGAGTTGCCCATGATATTAGAAACCCGGTGTCTTGTATTGCAGGAAATGCAACTTGCTTAACCAATTATTGCAAAGACTTAGTCGGTCTAACCCAAGTTTATGAAACCGCACACTCTGAAATTAACGACCAGGTATTAGAATACAAGGAAGAGATCGAGTTTGACTTACTCAAGCAGGACTTGCCCGAGGTCTTAAAGAGTATTAATGTCTCAGTTTCTCGGCTCAATCATTTGGTTGAAAGCTTACGGGTTTTCTCTCGGCCAGATACCCTCAAACGAGAGCGTACCGATATTCATGAATGTTTAGACAATACGCTGCTGATTTTACAGAATCGTCTCAAAGACAGAGTCAAGATCAATCGAGATTATGGCAAACTTCCCACGCTCTATTGCTATCCCAATCAATTGAGTCAAGTTTTTATGAACTTGATTATCAACGCCGTAGATGCCTTGGAAGAAACCGATAAAGCTCAGAAAAAATCAGGGAAGATTTGGATCAAGACTGAGTTGCGAAGTTCTTCTCTTGAGGAAAAGGAGAGCATGAATCTTATTTTAGTAGAAGAGATGAATAGCTTGATGGCGGCGCAGTCAGAGAGCTATGGAGACTATTCCTCTGATATTGCTGTAGATCATCAAACTCAATCCGTTTCTCGAGAGGCTGAACTTGCCAAAGATTACTCCTGTTGCATCTCAGTGCAGATTCGGGATAATGGCCCAGGAATTCCCTCGGAAATTCAGCATCGTATTTTTGAGAACTTTTTTACCACAAAATCTCCAAGTCGAGGAACAGGGTTGGGCTTAAGCATGAGCTATCAGATTATTGCTGAAAAGCATCACGGCAGAATCAATCTCAAATCCAAAGTTGGCAAAGGGACTGAATTTGAGGTTTTACTCCCTTTGCTTTACAACTAGATAGGGTTCAGATTGCAGCCTCAACTGCAAAATCCTTGATCTAATCAAAGTGGATTTAGGATCATGTACCTTTTCGAGGTTACTCAAAACGTCTCACGATGGTAGTAGTGGGTCATTTTTACCTACTCCTCTCAACCCAGGGCACGATGGTGCGCTAACATTATTGTTAGTGATAGCTCGTGAATTTTTTTGACTAACTGCCAATCAATGACTACAGAAATCCAAGCTGAACTCCAAACTGAAGTTGAACGGCGGCGTAATTTTGCAATTATTTCTCACCCGGATGCTGGGAAAACGACATTAACGGAAAAGCTACTGCTCTACGGAGGCGCGATCCATGAGGCAGGAGCAGTGAAAGCCCGACGAGCCCAGCGTCATGCTACTTCAGACTGGATGGCGATGGAACAGCAGCGGGGAATTTCTATCACCTCAACGGTGCTACAGTTCGAATACTTGGGTCAGCAGATTAATCTACTCGATACCCCTGGACACCAAGATTTTAGTGAAGACACCTACCGAACCCTGGCTGCCGCCGACAATGCAGTGATGCTAGAAGATGCAGCAAAAGGATTAGAGCCTCAAACTCGCAAACTGTTTGAAGTCTGCAAAATGCGGGGTTTGCCCATCTTTACCTTTATCAACAAGATGGATCGACCGGGGCGAGATCCTCTGGAGCTACTGGATGAGATTGAAAAAGAACTGGGTTTAATTCCCTACGCCGTGAATTGGCCTATTGGTATGGGCGATCGCTTCAAGGGCGTTTTTGATCGCCGCCGTCAGCAAATTCACCTATTTGAACGGTCTAAACATGGCACCAAAGCAGCACTGGATACGGTTATTAGTTTAGGAGATCCGAAGATTGAAGCGTTGTTAGAACAGGATCTTTACTATCAACTCAAAGAAGAATTAGA
Organism: Microcoleaceae cyanobacterium; assembly: GCA_051652765.1. Classification (GTDB taxonomy): domain Bacteria; phylum Cyanobacteriota; class Cyanobacteriia; order Cyanobacteriales; family Microcoleaceae; genus JBHJGO01. Next base: position 65,464 of record JBOFUV010000052.1, read on the forward strand.
ACTCTTGGATGAATTAGGGACAGAATTAGATCTAGACCAAGTTCATCAAGGCAAAATGACCCCGATTTTCTTCGGGAGTGCCATGACCAATTTTGGCGTGAAATTATTTTTAGAAGCATTTTTAGATTACGCTTTGAAACCCGGTGTTCACAGCAGTAGCATTGGAGACGTTGAACCAGACTATCCAGAATTCACCGGATTTATCTTCAAGCTCCAAGCCAACATGGATCCTAAACACCGCGACCGGGTTGCCTTTGTCCGGGTCTGTACAGGCCGATTTGAAAAGGACATGACGGTGAATCATGCCCGCACTGGAAAAACCGTTCGTCTCTCCCGTCCGCAGAAGCTATTTGCTCAAGATCGGGAGTCCGTTGAGGTTGCTTATCCAGGAGATGTGATTGGACTGAATAACCCAGGTGTTTTTGCTATTGGTGACACCATCTACAATGGAAAACATTTAGAGTACGAAGGAATTCCCTGCTTTTCTCCTGAACTCTTTGCCTACTTGAGAAATCCTAATCCTTCTAAATTTAAACAGTTTCGCAAGGGTGTTTCAGAACTCCGAGAAGAAGGCGCAGTTCAAATCATGTATTCCGTGGATGAGGCCAAGCGCGATCCGATTTTAGCGGCTATTGGTCAGCTACAGTTTGAAGTTGTACAATTCCGTTTACAGAATGAGTATGGCGTTGAAACCCATACAGAGCTTTTGCCCTATACGGTTGCTCGTTGGGTGGGGGGGAGTTGGGAAGCGCTAGAAAAGGTAGGGCGTTTATTTAATACAGTTACTGTCAAGGACAGTTGGGGGAGGCCCGTTCTACTCTTCAGAAATGAGTGGAACTGTCGGCAAGTCGAAGGCGAACATCCTGAACTAGACCTGAGAACAATCGCTCCGGTTATTTCTGGTCAAGAACCGGAATCTTTGTAAGCATAAAATCAATACGCTGAGTTCTAGTCAAGCCAACCGATCAATGGTGCGGTATTGAATGGCCTCAGCAATGTAAGACGGTTTAATTTGATCTTCCCCCACTAGGTCAGCAATCGTCCGAGCCACTTTAAGAATGCGATCGCTGGCCCGTGCTGAGAGTCCCAACTTCCGAATCGCGGCTTCTAACAGTTGACAACTGGCATCGTCGAGTTGGCACCAGCGACGAATATGGCGACTGCCCATTTCAGCATTGCACTGTAAACCCGGTTCCTGCTGAAAGCGAGCATGGGCGCGATCGCGTCCCTGTTGAACTCGCTCTCGGATGGTTGTCGAGTCTTCCCCTTGGAGGTTTTGGGTGATTTCCTCTGGCTTCAAGCGATTTACCCCCACTTGTAAATCAATTCGATCCATCAACGGCCCCGATAGCTTGGCCCAATATTGGACTCGCTGGCGGGGAGAACAGGTACAGGCTTGAATCGGATCACCGTAATACCCACAAGGACAGGGATTGGTGCTAGCAACCAGGGTAAATTGGGCGGGGAACACAACGGATTGGCGGGTACGGGTTACGGTCACAAAACCATCTTCCAAGGGCTGCCGGAGAAACTCCAACACATCCCGTTTAAATTCGGTCAACTCATCCAAGAACAAAATGCCCCGATGGGACAGAGAAATTTCTCCAGGTCGGGGATAGGTACCTCCGCCTACCAAAGATGGGCCAGAGGCTGAATGATGGGGACTGCGAAAGGGGCGATCGCGCATCAGAGTTCCCCGATTTTTCAGTAGTCCTGCCACAGAATGAATGCGGGTGACTTCCAGGGCTTCATCAAACGTTAAGGGAGGTAAAATCCCCGGCAAACGCCTTGCCAACATCGTTTTGCCGCTGCCTGGAGGCCCCACAAAAACAAGATTGTGTCCCCCCGTTGCCGCAATTTCCAAGGCCCGTCGCCCGTGGCTCTGTCCTTTAACGTCCTTTAAATCCAGGTTAAAGGGCTGAGGGTGGGTTGCAGACACTTGGCGATCAAAGGCCAAGGGCTGCCAACGGTGGGGATGGTTGAGGAAATCGGTCACTTCAATAATTGTTTTGAAGCCATAGACCGACAATCCCTGAACAACTGCTGCTTCCTGAGCATTATCTTCAGGAACAATGATCCCAGAAATTCCCAGTTGTTGGGCAGCAGCAGCAATTGGCAAAACTCCAGCTACCGGGCGCAAGCCGCCATCGAGGGAAACTTCCCCCAGAAATAGAAACTCCCCGAGCAGTTCATGACTCACCTGTTCAGAGGCCGCTAGAATCCCAACACTAATCGGCAAATCAAAACTTGGCCCCTCTTTTCGCAGGTCTGCCGGAGTCAGATTGACCACAATATTGCCCATGGGGAAGGCATATCCGGCGTTCTTCAAGGTGGCCTTGACCCGTTCCCTGGATTCTTGAATGGCCATGTCTGGGAGTCCAAGCACCACAATTTTAGGTAGCCCTCCAGAGATATCGACCTCCACTCCAACTTTAACCGCGTCAATGCCGACAATTGTGGCACTCCAAACCCTGGCTAGCATTGCTTCAATGTTGATGAACAGTTCTAGGCTCCATCATGGCACAGGGAAAGGGCAGCGACTATCCCATCAGTTTTGACACTTGTCCTTCAATGGTCTACAGTTCCTAGGAAAAAGCTTGCACTAATATGAAAAATCTACAGGTAAAAAATCTACAGGAACTTCAAGCCTCAGCCGGAGCAATTTTTGATCAGAACAGCGGCATTCCGATCAGTTTTGGAAATGATCCGTTGGCAATGCAAGCCGTTCAATCTGGCGTTACAGTCTGCGATCGCTCCCATGGCGGACTATTACAAATTTCCGGGGAAGATCGGTTGCGATTTTTACACAATCAAAGCACAAATGCAATTCAAACCCTCAAACCAGGGCAAGGTTGTGACACCGTGTTTGTCACCTCTACTGCTCGAACCCTTGATTTGGCAACGGTTTATGTGACTGAGACAGCACTGTTAATCCTTGTTTCACAAAGTCGTCGGCAGCAGCTTTTAAAGCTACTGGACAAATACATTTTTCCAATGGATCGAATTGAACTCAAAGATGTTAGTCAAGCGTATGTTGTATTCAATTTGATCGGTTCCAATAGTATTCAATTATTGGAAAAATTGGGAATTAATCTTGAGGAAAAATCCTACGGCAGTCATCAGACTGTTATCGTTGAAAATATTCCCATTCGAGTTGCTACGGGCAACGGTTTAGCGATAGATGGCTATACAATCATCCTTGAAGTAGAAAAAGCCGGAATCTTTTGGGAGATCTTGACAACTCAAGGGGCAATTCCTCTAGGAGAAAACGTTTGGGAAAATCTGCGAATTCAACAGGGGCGACCGATGCCCGATCTTGAACTGACGGAAGATTATAATCCTCTAGAAGCTGGACTTTGGCACACAATTTCCTTTGACAAAGGCTGTTATATTGGGCAGGAAACTATTGCTCGATTGAACACGTACAAAGGGGTTAAACAGCGGCTATTTGGCATTCAGTTAACTGCTCCTGTTTCCCCTGGAACAGTAATTCGAGTTGGGGATGAAAAAGTCGGAATGCTCACGAGTTACACAGAGATTGATCAAAGACATTTTGGCCTCGGTTATATTCGCACTAAAGCAGGAGGAGTTGGGCTGAGCGTTGACGTTGGAGATGTTTCTGGGGAAGTAGTTAAAGTTCCTTACCTCAATCATCCTTTAGAATAGCTCCTAAGACATTACTGAAAATTATTACCAAAAGGCATGATTAAAGTTTATATAAACTGCTGAATTAACCTTGGAATCTCTTTTGGATCAACGCGATCGCACCAGACTTTTTCAGGCAAGATTAAAATCATTGGCCCACTGCCACATTTTCCCAAACATCCGGTTCCTTGAACGGTCAAATCTGGACTTGATAGTGCTTGAAAGGTTTCTAAAACTTTGACCGAACCCTGCTTTCGACAGGTTCGATTTTGGCAAATGAGAATCTGTTTATGTGAGCAGTTGCTTTGCATTAGAATAAAAAATGTAAACTTCTATAAATCTAGCTAAATTAGTCTGGTTATCTATCAAACTACGGATTAGAATAATACACCTTATCGGATGAGTGAAGGCGGAACAATGGTAACAACAGGATTAGTGCAAACCGTTATTCAAGCCATGATTCAGACAAAGTACCAGACGCCACTTTCACTTCTCTTTCAAGGGGGTCTATCTTGTTGGGTTTTAGGAATTACTTCTGTTCCGACTCACGCTCAAATTGTGCCTGATCGCACTCTCCCTAGCAACACAATTATTACCCCTAATGGAACTCTAATTAAAATTGAGGGGGGTACTCAAACTGGAAGCAATTTGTTTCATAGCTTTCAGGAATTTTCAGTGAATACAGGAACCACAGCCTTTTTTAATAATGTTCCAGAAATTCAAAATATTATCAGTCGAGTCACAGGAAGTAACCTTTCTAATATTGATGGTTTGATTCAGGCCAATGGGATGGCGAATTTATACCTACTCAATCCGAATGGAATTATTTTCGGCCCCAATGCTCAACTGAATATCGGCGGTTCCTTCATCGGCAGTACGGCGGATCGAGTTCTGTTCAATGATGGGACGACCTTTAATGCGGTCAATCCCTCAGCCAATCCCTTACTGACCGTGAATGTTCCTGTGGGGCTCCAATTGGGGGCCACATCACCCACCATTGTTAACCGCTCTCAAGCCATGGGCATCGGTTTAGACGGAATGCCCACAACAACTGGACTCCAGGTGCAACCGGGACAGGCGATCGTCCTGATTGGCGGCAATGTCAGTTTAGAGGGGGGGTACTTAACGGCCTTTGATGGTCGGATTGAATTGGGAGCGTTGCAGAATGGAATCTGGCCGTTAGATGCAGGGATGCCCGTGCAAGCCACTCAGATTCAATTTAACTCTCTTCAACCCTCAGACCTGCAACCGACTCAAACCGGACAGATTCAGCTTTTTGGCGGCAGTCAAGTGAATACCAGTGGCGCAAGTGGCGGTGAAATTCGAGTTCAGGGGGACACGGTTTTTTTAACCGAAGGCTCAAGTTTCACAGCTAATACCTTTGGCCCATTCAGTGGGGGTGGGGTTAACATCCAAGCCTCCCGGCTCCGCCTGCAAAATCGAGCGTTCGTTTCAGCTTCAACCTTCCTCGATTCTGGGGATGCTGGAGGAATTACCGTCAACGCCAACCGAGTGGAGCTGATTGGCGTTGCTCCCTTTCAGTTGATTGAGCAGTTGCTCTCCCTGGTCAATCCTGATCCTGCCGGAACAGGGTTCGATCCAACCCAGCCTCAAGACGGTCTTTATAGTTTCAGTGGGGGGTCTGGAAAAGCTGGAGACATCGTGATTAATGCTAATCAATTAATTGTCAGCAATGGGACAGGTATTGCAACAACGGCCCTGCTGGAGGGCCAGGGTGGGAACTTACAATTAAACATTGCCCAAGTCGCAGACCTACAAGGCGGTTCAATTCTACTGACAGGGTCAGCAGGGTCTGGGGCTTCTGGAAATTTTGTGCTGAATACCCCACAACTCTGGGTGTTAAATGGAACTGTTCTGACAACGGCCACCATTAACCAAGACAACCCAGCTCTAGGCGGAGATATTATCATCAATGCTGATCAGATTGAACTGCGAGGAACCCCTGGGGGAGCCATCACTCCAGGAGGAGTGTTCGCCACAACTTTGGGGCTAGGAAATGCTGGAGATTTGACGATCAATTCCCGTCAGTTAACCGTTGCCGATGGGGCGCAAGTGTCAGCCTCATCCTCGGGGGCTGGACAGGGGGGTAACCTCACGGTTAATGCCGAGTTCATTGAACTCTCTGGATTGTCTCCCGATGGTCGATTTCTGAGTGGGTTGCTCACGTCTTCTTCTTTGCTTACGGTGCAAGGACGACGAGGAACAGCGGGAGCAGGGAACTTAACGGTTGATACCAACCGTTTGGTACTGCAAAATGGAGCGCAAATTTCAGCAGCAACGGGAGGAGAAGGGGAAGCCGGGGACTTAAGGATTCGGGCCACTGAATCCCTGGAAGTCAGTGGATTTGCGACCAATGTTGACCCGTCGGTAGAAAAGGTTTCCTTTGGTGTGATCGGGGATGGGATTATTCCCACAGCGATTGAGTCCAACACTAGTGGATCAGGCACTGCCGGAGACTTAACTATTCAAACGGGTCAGTTAATGGTTCGGGATGGAGCCGAGATTGGAGTTCGGGGAACAGGGATAGGATCGGCGGGAAACTTGACCGTGAGCGCAAATTCAATTCGCTTGAGTAATGCCGGAACCCTCAGTGCCGCCACCAATTCAGGAACCCAGGGAAATATCGTTCTCCAGGCTAGAGAAGTTGAACTGCGTCAGGGCAGCCGAATTTCCACCAATTCTAGAACAGCAAATGGGGGCAATATTACAATGGCTACTGACCTAGTTCTTGCCCTCGAAAACAGCGATATCACTGCCAATGCGGAGCAAGGTCAGGGAGGAAGGGTGGTAATCAGTGCTCAAGGCATTTTAGGAACCCAGTTTCAGGAGCAACAAACCCCTGCAAGCGATATCACTGCCACGAGTGAACTGGGAGCAGAATTCAGTGGCATCGTCGAGATCAACCGTCCTGAGGCCGATCCCAGTGCAGGGTTGGTCGATTTGCCAGACGAAGTGATTGATCCAGCTACGTTGGTGATTGCGAGTTGTGACAGCTACGCCGGAAGTGAATTTACCCTCGTGGGTCGGGGCGGCTTACCCCCCAGTCCTAACGATGCCTTCACCAGTAGCGGACTGGTTATCGGCTGGATTGACTGGGTCGAAAGGGAACATAGCCAGATGCCAGAGCACCAGGAGCAGGAACCAACAGGTTTTAACCCATCTTCTCACCCAGGAACAGACAGTTCTTTAGACCGTTCTTTAAGTCTGAACAGCCAACCTCATCCCCAATCCCCCAGCCTTAAACCCTTATCAGTCTTAATAGAAGCTCAGGGATGGGTATTTCAACCCGACGGAACCGTTGAACTTGTGGCTCGTCCAGAACAAGCCACACTACAACGCTCAGGGTTCAATCCGCAGGATTGTCAAGCCCAGGGGATGTCGGATTCAGAAACTTCACCCTAGAACTTATGGTAAATCGGGGAGGATTCGTTATTCTTGGCCTTTTATCTCTGGGATTGTCTTGGGGAATTCTGTATCCTGTGCTGGAGGTTCAGGGGCAGAATATCACTTCAGCAATTGCAAACTCTGATGCGAACTCTGATTCCAGAACCCTAGTTGAACAGGGCAAGCAGTTGTACCAGGCTGGACAATTAACTGAAGCTGCCAGAATTTTACAACAGGCGATCGCTGAATTAACGGCCCAGGGAGATACTCTGAATCAGGCGATCGCCCTTGCCAATCTCTCCCTCATTTGGCAAGCTTTGGGGGAATGGCAGCAGGCAGAATCAGCAGTTAACCTGGCAATTAACATCAGTTTGCAGTGGGTTCAGGAGCGCCCTGAAATTCTAGCCCAGGTGCTCAACATTCAGGGTCAGCTTCAGTTCGCTCAGGGACACCCAGAACAAGCCCTCACGACCTGGAAACAGGCAACAAAACATTATCAAGAAACAGGCAACCTCTCTGGGAGCATCGCCAGTCAAATTAACCAAGCTCAAGCCCTACAAGCTCTAGGACTTTATCGACAGGGATTGCATACCTTACAAAATCTACAAGGGGTTTTAAGTGCCCAACCCAATTCTGAATTAAAAGTCATGGGATTAAAAAGTTTGGGGGATGCCCTGCGGGTGGTGGGAGACTTAAACCAGGCAGAAACAGTCTTACAACAAGGGTTAACCCTGGCGGAAACAATTCACCCTTCGCAGCCCGAGGTGTCCCAGCTTGTGGCTGAACTCTCCATGAGTTTAGGGAATGTGGCCCAAGCCCAAGGACAGACAGAAACAGCCCTAGAACTTTACCAAAACGCCATCAATACTTCTGAATCTGACTTAATCCAAGTTCAAGCTCAACTCAATCAATTGCAACTGTGGGTTACTACAGAGCAATGGGCATCAGCCCGTCAGTTAATTTCCCAGGTTCAAGCTCAGTTGCTAACGTTGCCTCCCAGTCGTCTGAAGGTTTATGCAGCCGTGAATTTGGCAAATCGTCTGGCTCAGATTCCAGGAACTCCTGCTCTACAACCACAGGCCATAACCCTGTTAACCCTAGCTGTGCAAGAGGCGAGAACGTTGCAAGATATCCGAGCAGAAGCCCATGCCCTCGGCAGTTTGGGCCGGATTTATGAACAAAATCAGCAGGGATCAATTGCTCAAACCTTCACCACCCAAGCCCTATTGCTGGCCCAATCTATCCAAGCCTCGGATATTGCTTACCAGTGGCAGTGGCAGTTGGGACGGTTACTGAAGGTGCAGGGCAAAACAGTCGAGGCGATCGCTGCCTACACAGAAGCCGTCAACACCCTGAATTCCCTACGTTCAGACTTGGTGGCCATCAATCCAGAGGTGCAGTTCTCCTTTCGAGAGAGTGTTGAACCGGTTTACCGGGAGTTAGTCGGTTTGATTTTGCAGCCTGAAGGGTTAGGGCAGCAGCCCAATCAAAAAAATCTTGAAAAAGCTCGCGCCTTGATGGAATCCCTGCAACTGGCTGAACTCGACAACTTCTTTCGAGAAGCCTGCTTGGATGCAAGCCTTCAGCCCCAAAATATTGACCAAATTGACCCCACGGCTGCCGTCCTCTATCCGATTATTCTGGCCGATCGGCTAGAAGTCATTCTGGCTTTGCCGGGAAAACCGCTGCAGTCTTATTCAACTCCTGTCCCCCAAGCTCAAGTCGAGGCAACCGCCCGCCAACTGCGCCAAATCCTCAGACCTGTGTTTTCTACCCAACAACGATTAGAACTGTCTCAGCAAATCTACAATTGGTTGATCCAGCCAGCAGCAGCCGATCTAAACGATCATCAGATTCAAACTCTGGTGTTTGTGCTGGATGGAGAACTCCGAAATCTTCCCATGGCAGTCTTGTTTGACGGCCAGCGATATTTGCTGGAAACCTACAATTTGGTCGTGACTCCAGGGTTGCAACTGTTGAAACCCCAGTTGGGTCAAACACAAATTCAGACGTTAGCCATGGGGTTAACGGAAGCTCGTCAGGGATTTGTAGCCCTGCCTGCCGTCGGCTTTGAGATTGAACAAATTCAGGCACAGATCCCCTCAACTGTTTTGCTCAATCAACAGTTTACCCTGGGCAATCTGGCAGCCCAAATTCAACAGGGCGATTTTCCCATAATTCACTTGGCGACTCACGGGCAGTTTAGTTCTCGGGCTGAGGATACATTCCTGCTGACGTGGGACAGTCGAGTGAATGTCAAGGATCTGGATCAACTGCTTCGGAGTCGCTCAGCGGGATCGCTAACCCCCATCGAACTGCTCGTCCTCAGTGCTTGCCAAACGGCTGCAGGCGATCGCAAGGCCGCCCTAGGACTAGCGGGAGTTGCGGTCGGTTCAGGAGCGCGCAGTACTGTGGCAAGCTTGTGGCAGGTGAATGATGTTTCTACTGCATTGTTCATGGCTGAATTCTACCAAGCTCTAACTCAACCGGGTATCAACAAAGCTGAAGCCCTGCGCCAAGCTCAGCTTCAACTCCTACAACAACCCAAGTACAGTGATCCGTTTTACTGGGCTGCTTTCCTTCTGGTGGGAAATTGGTTATAATTGTTCAGTAGCTAGTCACTTCCAAATCTATTTCAAGTCTTCCTGAGGTTTAAGGTTAGGAACTTGGAAATTAGGTCACAGAGCTTGAGTTAAGGCTAACTTTATCGTTAGTCACAACTTTGTCCGGTTTTATCCTCAACCGGGTAGCAGAAGAGTAACAAAGGTTGTACCTTTTCGGTTTTTTAGTTAAGAGCTTTAGATAGGAGTTCCTTTCAACTTTTAGATTTTTCCTATCTCTTGGTGCATGTCAGGTTTTTACGCTTAATGTTTCCTTGTGCTTTCGGGGGTTAATTAACTATGTTAAGACGATCTTTTTTTATTCAGGAATTTTTAAGTCTTGTGACAGTTTTTGGTGTCGGAATCTGTGCATTCCCGACCCTAGCGGCAGAGCCTCAGCGCTCTATTTCCCCTCAAAAACCCCAAGCTCCAAACTCCACAACTAGAAGTCAGTCTAGATCTCTATTTTCTCCTCAACCTAGACAACATCAGTCTAATCAATCCAAGCAACGTCGAACAGGGAGTGCTGCTTTTAAGCCTTTGCCGGGTCGGGGAATGCCTGCTGCCACGGCTGGAGGAGCATCCCGAGGACAATGTCCATCTGTGGAGATGGGTAGTTCACCCTTGGTTGCTCTTGTTCCTGCTTTAGCAATACCTGGAGCGATCGCCCCAGAGATTGAGGGTCTGACGGTTGATCCGTTACCGACTTTTTTCTTTTACGTTGAAGGCTTGGGAATGCAGCAGGTTGCATTCAGCCTCAAGGACGAGAGCAACAATGATGTTTACACCACAGTTCTGTCCCTCTCGGAGCAGAAAACAGGGGTAATGCAAGTGCAGTTGCCCCCTGAGATCTCACCCCTGAAAGTAGGTCAGACGTACCGCTGGTCTTTTGGAATTCTCTGCGAAGCCCAGAACCCCAATGTTCCTTCGGAGGTGATGTTTGTGACTGGAGCAGTCCAACGAATTGAACCTGATGCTGGCTTGCTGCAGCAGCTCGCACAGGCGAGCCCCTTGGAACAAGCAGTTTTATATGCCCAGAATGGCATCTGGTTTAATAGTGTAAAATCCTTAGCAAACCTTCGCCAGTCTCAGCCAGATGATCCAATGACATTGGCTAAGTGGCAAGAACTGCTGCAATCTGTTCAGTTAGAGCAATTAGCAACAGCGCCTCTTCTGTGATGCTGTACTGATGAGTTTGGGTGGTTTTGGCGATCGCCGGACAGCATTATTAAACGGCTTAGAATGGCTGATGCTAGTCATCTTCAACCTGACTACGTCTGTGATTCCTTCATCTTGGATAGCAACCAATTAGCAGCAGTCGCTCGTCGGGCTTGAGTCGGAGAAAACTCCCCAATTTTATAGCCCTGAAACCCTAGCTCTTCCTTCAGCAGTTGTTTATGTTCCTGCGGAATTGAACGAGTCAACTTGACGGTTGCTGGGCGACTGTTGATGAAGTCTGGAGGTTCCGGATAGTCTTCGCGCCAATCCGACTCAACGGTTGTGATCTCCCAAGCTTGAATTTGAGGGTTGTAACAATATCCCAGATAGTTCCAGACTAGTTGATTCACCGTAGTATCGTCTAATTTTCCGTTGAGGATGTCCCAGATTGTCTCTGTTGTCAAAGGAGGCCGTTCAGTCATGATTTTAGAGCATCAAACTTTGGGTAATGTAGGGATCTGTAGAAACATTCGGCGTTGCTAAATGGCGGGACGAATTCGCCCCCCAGCCCCCAATTCTGGGGGAGCCGGATTTCTCAAAGTCCCCCAACCTTGGGGGATTTAGGGGGCAAGGAAACTTACAACTCAGACAGATTCATGCCACAGTTCAGCAACGCCAAACATTCAATCGAACGTTTCTACAGATTTTCACTGACGTTAGATCAGTCCATCTTCTTTGGCCATTTGGATCAACAGGTCAACCACTCTACAGGAGTAACCCCATTCGTTGTCGTACCAAGCAACGACTTTAAAGAAGTTGGAATTCAACTCAATTCCAGCATCTGCATCAAAAATACTAGAGCGAGAATCGGTTCTAAAGTCCATGGAAACAACGGGTTCATCAGTGTAGCCTAAAATTCCTTGCATCGGGCCTTCAGATGCGGCTTTCATCGCTTCACAGATTTCTGCATAACTGGTCGCTTTTTCGGTCTTGAACGTCAAATCCACCACTGAAACATTGGGAGTCGGAACCCGAAACGCCATCCCAGTCAGTTTGCCCTTCAAGGCCGGAATCACCAAGGTTACAGCTTTGGCAGCACCCGTGGAAGAAGGAATAATATTCTGGGCTGCCCCTCGGCCCCCTCGAAAGTCTTTCTTGCTAGGCCCATCAACGGTAGGCTGAGTCGCAGTCATTGAGTGAACCGTTGTCATCAACCCTTCAGACAGGCCAAAAGTATCATTAATCACTTTTGTAATCGGGGCCAAACAGTTCGTCGTGCAACTTGCATTGGATACAATCAGGTGTTCTTTGGGATCAAATTCTTCGTGGTTCACGCCAACGACTAGGGTTTTCACCCGTTCTGGATCTTTTGTGGGTGCAGAAATCACAACCCGCTTTGCCCCAGCCTCGATATGCTTGTAGGCATCGTCGTAAGTTGTAAATAGACCTGTGGACTCCACAACATAGTCAACACCCTCTGCTTTCCAGGGCAGTTCAGCCGGATTTCTCATCGCTGTACAGCGAATCATGCGACCATCAACGAGTAGGTTCTCGTCCTTGACCTCAATTGTGCCGTCATAGGAACCGTGGGTGGAGTCGTACTTGAGTAGATAAGCTAAATTTTCAGCAGGAACAAGGTCATTCACAGCAACAAATTCAATATCTGGGTTTTTGATTGCAGAACGAACCACCATTCGCCCAATCCGACCAAATCCGTTGATTGCTACTTTAAAAGTCATCGTTAAGAAGCTCCTTGTCGTCAAGTGCAGTATATTCAAGCTTTTAAAGTTTCACTGAAAGTTTCATGCTAGAGATGAAACTCAGAAAATGCGAAACTAGGCAAGACTCTAACATGATTGGTTAGGGTGCGTAATGTTCTTCTTAATCTTTTAACTCTCCTTGGGGGCAGTCCAATGCTGTGCTGTGAACGACAGTTGTGAACGACAGTATTGAGAAGAGATAGGACATTTCTTTGGGCCTGCTGATACCCACTCTAATACCCAGTTAAAAAAAATACCCAGTTAAAAAATCCAAAAATGGGACAATCTATCAGTTTTTACATTGATCCCCCTCAGTCAGGCCGTACACACAAGTCAAGTTTGCTATCGTTCAAGGCTTCTCTATCCCACAACATCTCCCCAACTCCTAATTCTAGGGGTTTTGAATAGGGGTTTTGAATAGAGGTTTTGAAAATGAGGTAAGCAGGAGGCCCCTGTACACGGTAGCTTAATTAGGGAGATGCTGGAAGAAAGGGAATTTCGATCTGTAGTAAGTCAGTGGTAAGTTAAGTAATGAGTAGAGAAATTGGGATGCAGACTCACGAATTTCACGATGCTTTTGGGTGAGAATAGTTGTTTTTTTTCAACGCATCTAGAAAGGCATAAATTGCTGGAGAATGTAGGGATTGCTTTAAAATAGCCACACCAATCACTCGTTCTAAATAGGATGGCAGGCTACAAATTTTGATTTGAGGAGGAACAGGCTCTGCTGCCAAGCGTGGCAAGATGCCAATTCCCAATCCCTGCATCACCATGCTCACAATTGTAGAATCTTCACGCACCTGATAGGCAATATTCACCGAATTATTGAGCTGTTTTAGATAGTTGTAAATAATCTGAGAACAGCAACTAACATTGGTCATCACCAACGGAAAAGAGGCGAGTTGTTCCCAACTCAACTGGGAACTTTCAATAACATGATTGGGTGGCAGCAACACAATATAGTCATCTCGTAAAAACTCCCAAGTTTCAAATTCTTCACTGGTAGGTAGATAAGTGAAACAGATATCTGCTCGGCCTTCCCGCACACATTGCTCCATTTCTGATGTGCCATCCATTTCCATCAAAGTAATCGAAATTTCTGGAAATTGTTGGCAAAATTGGGCAATAACGGTGGGTAAAATATGGGTTGCAACACTCCGAAATGAAACAACTCTGACCGTGCCTCCATGTAACCCTTTTTCGCGATTGGCTTCAGTTGTAATTTGTTCTAGTAAGGTCTGAACTTGCAGGGCTTTGGCAACAATCCGCTCTCCCACCGACGTGAGATGAGCCCCATAACGTCCCCGCTGAAACAGAGAAATACCCAGTTCTTCCTCTAGGGTGGCGATCGCGTGACTGACAGTAGATTGAGACAGGTTCAAGTGAAAGGCGGCCTCACTAAAGTTGCCAGAGTCTGCCACAGCCAGTAGAGCCCGCAATTGAGAGAGTTTTAAGCGTTGAGGAACCATGAAATGCAAAGCCCTCCAGATCGGATAAATTCCTATCTATCGATTTTATCGATAAATTCAATAGATAGAATCTTTTGATTGAATATTGAATCAGGGATAGATTGAGGGAGTCACTGAAATTGCTAGGGCTCTAGAGAGCGCTAATGACTCATTTGAGGGCAGCATCAATGGTTAATTTTACCTCGGATTCAGACCGTGAACATCTGGAGAGGCTTTACTTAGGTGAAGGTTATTCGACTGCACTTAACAATACCCAGTCTCAGTTCAAAACATTATGCAATCGGTTCTGTATGTGGTTAACAGCAACAAATCGATTGAGAGTCTGGCCTTCCACTGATTCAAATGGAATGCCACTCTGGAATGCCTATGACCCAATTACTGGAGACTCCATCTCTGATTTATCGGAGTCAGAGATGCGAGCTTGGCTAGAACAACGCATTAGATAAAGCCAAGGAATCCTGCTAGGAGAGCATCAGCCTAGTGGCTTGTCTAGGTGAACTTTGTCTAAATAGACTTTGCCTAATTGAACTTTGCCCACACACTTTGTAGATTAGACCAGGTAGATTAGATTAGACCAAAGTAAAACCCAACAAGCCTTTGAGATCAAACCGTCTCAAAGGCTCAACATCAATCAACGCAAACTATACCAAGTTTGGCCAACCACAGTTTAAACAGAAGCTACAGAGAGTTGCTCAGGGAAGGTGGCTTGATTTGCATCTTGTTTTTCAGTTCGCAACTCTTTCTGAATAGAAATTGCCTTACCAAGAGACGAAATCGCCTCTTGATAGTTTTTGAGTTTAGACAATAGGGCTCCCCGATACCGCCAAGCTTCAACATGATCAGGTTTGAGGGCGATCGCAGTGTCGTAGGCAGCCAAGGCATCGGACAGTTGATTCAGTTTTTCTAGGGCCTTACCCCGACAACACCAAACCTCAGGAACATCTGCCTTGATCTGGATCGCTCGATCGTAGGCTGCAATGGCTGCTTCAGGCTGTTGAGAGGCATCCAAAACTTCTGCCTTGCCTAGCCAAGCGTTATAACAGTCAGGCTGAATTTGGATGGCATTTTCATAGGAGACAATGGCTTCGGTAGAATGTCCCAACTGGGCTAAAACAGCGGCCCGATAACTCCACAACTCAGCCGAATTGGGATGAATTGCTAGAGCTTTATCATAGGATTGAACTGCTTCTGTGTATCGCTTTAACCGACAAAGGGCTACAGCCCGATTGAGCCAAGCTTCGGATTTTTGGGGATGAATAGCGATCGCCCGATCGTAAGATGTTACAGCGTCTTCGTAATGCTGAAGTTTTCCTAAAGCATTCCCACGATTATGCCAAGTCTCATACTTATTCGGTTGAATTGCTAGGGCTTTATCGTAGGATTCTATGGCTTCAGCATAACGCTTGAATCGTCTCAATAGGACTCCCCGATTATGCCAAGCTTCGTCATCATTCGGTTGAATCGCTAACGCCCGATCATAGGATTCTAATGCTTCAGGATAGCGTTGTAATTTTACTAAAACATTGCCGCGATTATACCAGGCTTCTGACTTGTTCGGATTGAGTTTAAGGGTTCTATTGTAAGCTTTGAGGGCTTCAACATAGGACTGTAATCGGACAAGGGCGTTCCCTTGCCCATACCAAGCCAAATCGATTTGAGAATTGAGTTGAACTGCTTGTTTGAAGGCAGAAACTGCTTCAGAATACTGTTTTTCATTCATAAATGCCTCGCCCTGCTTCAGATAATCGTCCGCAATAAAAGAGGGCTGTGGATGCACTGAAAATCCGTTCTCTAACGTCTTGACAAATCCTGCGTCCGAACAATCTAATGTCTGTTTTCCGTTGAGTGAAGGTGACTTTAGTTGAGCAGAATAACCGTGAGTAGAAGAACTATCAGAATGAACCGATGATAAAGATGAGCCGTTCTGTTGAGAGCTATGATTACTTGTCTCTAAACGAGCTAAATTCTCGATTTCTTGAACTGCTTTTTCTTTGGAGGCTTGGACATCTTGAAGAATCGTTTGGAGTCGATGAATAAATTGATCTTGTAAGTCTTTGATTTCATCAATAGAAGTTCTAGAGGCTTCGGCTTCTTGCTTAAGAAAATCAATGGATTGTTGAGCCGCTTTCACCTGCAGTTCTAGCTGTTGAACCAATCGCTTTGATCGTTGATTAGAGGTTCTCAAATGTTTTTCTAATTCTTCAACTTTATCCAATTGTTTGCTGGCTTCAACAACAAGTTCTTTGATCACCGATCGTCGAATCAACCAAAAGAAGGTCATGGTTAGCATCGGCAACAAGGTTGCGATCACAAGGAGACTGTTTAACAGGGCAACGGTAGGATTAAACTCGGAATCTGTAGCTTCAGTTAGATTGAACTGGGCGACCTGAGCTGAATCTGTAATCGCTGAATCTACAGTCTCTGAACTTGTAATTCCTACAGTAAATCCTTGGCTTAAAATCTGTTCAGGGGGACTTACAACGGAATTGAGCAGGGGAGCGGCTGCTTGGTGTTGTTTTTCCCTGGGTTCTTCAAACATAACATCGGATTGGTCAATTTCAGCAACAATCGGCTGAGCGTTGCTAGGATGCTCCTGGGCTGCAATGGCAGCTAAGGTCAAAAGCGTTACTGTAGAAAGGTTCATAGACTGTTTGAATAATTTGCTCTGAATAGGGTAATGAAGTGTGAGATTTTATTCATCTTTACAAGGTTGAGCTATCTGATCAGGATTCCTCAAAACAATAAAAATAAAGAACAAACAGTAAACGGTCAGACGTAGCTGAGCAGCATTAAACTCTCGGAATATAATCAGCCATATATTTTTCTGCATAAATGGCTCTGCATTGCATAATTTGCTAATTTTGTCAAGTAAAAGCATGACACTTTATCAACTTCCATAGAAAAAAACTGAGCAGAGGTCAGGAAGAAGCTATACCTGTAAGTAATATCACCGAAGTAAACGAAAAATAGCAACGCGCAGCGTACTAGTAGAGTGTGTGAGTCGCGTGCAGGCATACAGCTTTTTCAGACCCAATAACTCGTGTAGATGTGTCTTTTTGAGTAATCGTAATCTAGTTTGAAGTGTAAACAATGAGTGGGTATCTAGCTCGTACAAGTCTTTGGCTTGAATTGTAGGTGTTTTATCAATCGTTGCTAGTTGCTACGTGGGGGTTTAGGCCATCTAAGCACTCTGAGTTTGTCTAGCGGATAAGCTTTCCAAACTTTCGCTGATTTCTCAAGGTTTTCAGTTGGAAGATGATGTTGCAGAGCAGCATTCAAGAAAGACATTGAATCCAGATTGAAGCCTCAGTCAACCCATGAGACTGAAAGTAAAAGTAAGTACTTTTCGTTAGATTTTCCAGCTTGAATTGGTTTTCATACTAAAGCTCGAGTGACGATTTTATCTAAACCCGCTTGGAGATTTAGATAAATGCTTTTCTTTGCAAGACTACTTTGAACTTACGCCAGAAGTCTCTTTCTAAAAACACTTCTGGCTTTGTCATCGCTCTAATTAAGCCACATATTTCTTATGTTTTAAGCCTCAATAAATTTTCTTCCAGACCAAGGATGAAATTTTCAAGCCTGGTTTGGGTATGCTAAGCAGAGTTTGTAACTAGACTTGGCTTAAAGCAAGTTACTAGAAAGTGCGAGTTCTCTTACAGCTTTCTTAAAACCCTGTGAAGTATTGAGGTGCGCTACCAGTCTAATTTTGGCATTTGTAGGTATTTTCTAAAGCTATGTTTACAACTTGTGATCTTCTGGGTTTTGCTAGTAATGTTTCCGGAAAGTCTAACTTTGACCAGGGTGACATTCAGATTGACTCTCGAACCAATGGAGCAACAGTCGTTATTCTCGATCCGGGCGTAGCAGACTTCTCTAGCTTGATCGAGGGCATTACTTCAGGCGTTGAAGTATTTGTTCTAGGAACAATGCAGGATGGTGTTCGACAAATCACTGATATCCTCCGTAAATTCACGCAGGTCTCTGTTCTACACCTCATTTCCCACGGAGCTCCCGGTTGCCTGAACCTAGGCAATAGCGTCCTCAGCCTCAATACTCTCTGTGACTACAAGGCTGAACTGCAAGCTTGGTCGGTGTCAGAATTGTTGATTTACGGCTGTAACGTTGCAGCGGGAGATGCCGGAACTGAATTCATCGAAAAACTTCACCAACTCACCGGAGCTGAAATTGCTGCGTCTGCTAGTTTAACAGGCTGCGCTGCCCTGGGTGGGGATTGGAACCTCAACGTCAAAACTGGCAACGTTCAGGCTCTGCTTGTAGTAGACCCTAAAGTTAGGAATGCTTACAATCACGTTCTTGCTACTTTCAATTTCAATGATTTTGACTGGCCCAGTGGTGATCGGACTTTCTCACAGGCCAATGTCGGAGGTACAGGTGTTGATTTTGACTTTGCTGCAATCGACCCTAATCAACCACCAACCATTCTTCTACCCAACCCTGATGTTCCAGACCCAGAAAACCCTGGCGTAAATCTTGATATTGGGGATCAAAGCCTATTCACAGGAGGAATCGCCAATAACCAAGAGAGCTTGTTTATCAGCATCAATCCAAGGAGCAGAGGTCAAGGGATCACAGTTACAGTTGACTTCAGCGAGCCTCTGTTTGGGGTCAATTTTTTCCTGATTGATATCGATGATTCATCTAACTGGCAAGACCAGATTATTGTTGGGGGTGATAACAATGGTTTGCTGATTAAGCCAACAGTAACTAGCGGGGACACAACAGGGAATCCATCGCTGACAATTGACAACAGTGCTGCTAGTACAGTAAGTATCCTTGGCCAAGGAAATATTAATTCTCCTGCAGATTCTAATCAAGGTACAGCCCTAGTTGAGTTTAATGCTCCAATTACTCAAGTTATCATTACCTTCCAAGACGGCCCCGGTGCTGTTAACAATCCAGGTGATCACGGGATTGGCCTGTTCGGGGTGATTAACTTTACGAGCATTTCAATTGGTGATGTTACGGTTAATGAAGCAGATAATACAGCGACCTTTACGGTAACGTCTTCTGCTCCCGCTGGTGCAGCAGGCATCAACTTTGATTTTGCAACAACAGATGGAACAGCGATCGCTCCAGAAGATTACACCGCTACAACAGGTGCAGGCATAATTGCGGCAGGATCAACAACCACAACGATTACGGTTCCTATCACTAATGATGTGTTAAGTGAGCCCAATGAAACACTCAATGTCAT
Organism: Microcoleaceae cyanobacterium; assembly: GCA_051652765.1. Taxonomy (GTDB): domain Bacteria; phylum Cyanobacteriota; class Cyanobacteriia; order Cyanobacteriales; family Microcoleaceae; genus JBHJGO01. Next base: position 84,719 of record JBOFUV010000052.1, read on the forward strand.
CTTATCGAATGTTGTAGGCGCTGCGGTAGCTGATGGTAATGGCGTGGCGACAATTCTAGGTGGGTTCCCCATATCAGGTACCTTGTTTGAGGATACCGATAGCGGAGATGACCGTGACCCGGCGGAACCTGTTTTGCCCATTGGTATCACTGTTAACCTACTGCAAAATGGCAATGTAGTTGCCACAGTAGAGACCGATGCTAGCGGCAACTACACCTTTCCTGAGATTCCTAACGGTAGCTATACTGTCCAAGTTGATACGGCTGACCCACAAGTTCCTGCAGGATTTATACTGGGCACGCCTAATGATATCCCAGTAACTGTTAATAGTGCAGGTGCTGGAGATATTAACTTCGGGTTTGATCCAGCTCCCAACCAACCTCCAGATGCAATTAATGATGGCCCCCTGAATGTTACTCAGGATATTAGTCTACCGATTCCTTCAGCTCAGTTGTTAGGGAATGACACTGACCCAGAGGGAAATCCACTTACGATTACCAGTGTCCAATCTGCTCAAAACGGAACGGTTACTCTTGACCCGATCACCGGCAATATTACCTTTGCCCCAGCTCCTGGGTACAATGGCCCTGCCAGCTTCACCTATACCATTAGTGATGGCAACGGTGGGACTGATATTGCCACAGTTAGTATCAACGTTAATGCCCCTGGCAACATTCCTCCTGTAGCCGTTAATGATGGCAACATCACAGCATTCGATACGCCTGTAACTTTCAGTGTTATTGGGAATGACACCGATGTTGATGGTACGGTTCAGCCTGCTACGGTAGACCTTGACCCTGGAACTGCGGGTGTACAAAACACGTTTACGGTTCCCAATGAAGGAACTTTCACAGTTGCCGCTAATGGAGAGGTTACCTTTGCCCCAGTTCCTGGGTTTACCGGCCCCTCGACAATTCCTTACACCGTTGCGGATGATGATGGAGCCGTTTCCAACCCCGCTAATATCTCAGTCACCGTTAATCCGGCCAATGTTCCTCCTGTAGCCGTAGATTTCCCGATTAACATTCCTTCTGGGATTACTGACCCTACTGGCCTAAATGGCCCAAGGTTGTTACGCGGGGTTGATCCTAACGGAACTATTGAGAATGTTACAGTTGAGACTTTGCCTGATCCTGCTGATGGAGTGTTGTTGTTCCAGGGAAATCCTGTTAACGAAGGCCAAACCTTTAACCTAAATGAGGTGGGACTAATTGAGTTCCAGACTTCCCCTGAGTTCAATGGAGGAGTCTTTACCTACCTGGTTACTGATAATCAGGGTGCCAACTCTACTCCCGCAACCGTAACGTTAAACGCGGCTCCGACTGTTCAAAACGAAAGTGTTGACACTCCGTCTAATACGCCAACTACCCTGGATCTTACAGATAACGTTAACGATCCCGATGGCACCGTTAACTTTGGAACCATTGACCTTGATCCAACAACTCCTGCAGTAGATAGCACCCGAGAGGTTCCAGGGGGGCGTTTCACAGTGGGTGACGATGGGACAACCGTAACCTTTACCCCCAATCCAGGGTTCCAGGGCACGGCAACGTTAGACTATGTTGTTCAGGATGATCTGGCTAACCTGTCCAATGTTGCTCAACTGGCTGTTACGGTTCAGGCTCCTGTACCCACTCCAACTCCAACCCCAACACCCACTCCAACTCCAACCCCAACACCCACTCCAACTCCAACCCCAACCCCAACGCCCACTCCAACACCCACTCCGAATCAACCTCCTGTTGCAGAGAATCTGGATCAAACCATTGGGAACAATGGCAATCCTGCTGATATCCCGAATCTAACAGGGACTGATCCGGATGGTACTGTAGTTTCTTTTGCTATTATCGATCTCCCTGACCCTTCAGAAGGCGTTTTGGTACTGGATGGACAAGAAATCACAAGCCTGGAGCAAGTTGCAGAGTTAACCCCTGAGCAAACGGGTCAACTGCAGTTCCAACCTGCTGATGACTTTGCTGGGGAGATTTCGTTCACCTACGTGGCCAAGGACAATGACGGAGCCAGATCTAACGCAGCCACGGTAACCCTAGAGGTTGAAGGGCCAGAGATTCCCAGGAATGAGCCGGGTGGGAATGGCGCTTGTGATTGCCCGCCGTTCCCTGTAATTCCGGGAATTGACCTGCCTGCCCGTCCAAATACGACCCAAATACCTAGACTCTTGGGCACAGTTGGAAATGATGCCTTACTGGGAACGGCTGCAGGTGAGGTAATGACAGCCTTGGGCGGGAATGACCTAGTTCTTGCCTTAGATGGGAATGACGGGGTCTTTGGCGGCAGCGAAAATGACCTGATCTTCGGGGATAGTGGCAATGATCTCTTGTTCGGTGAAACGGGCAACGACACGATCATCGGCAGCAACAGCAATGGCACAGACGTTCCTGTGGGTACGGAAGTTGATGTTATCCACGGCAACAACAACGATGATCTAATGCAAGGTGGCCCCGGCAATGACTTCATCTATGGAGGTGAAGACAATGACTTTGCCTATGGAGGTCGCGGCAATGACCAAATGTGGGGTGACTTTGGCAGCGACACACTATTTGGGGATCAGGGAAATGACACCCTGTTTGGGGATTACAAGGTCTCTGAACAGTTCACCTTTGAAGGGCCAGATATTATGCTGGGTGGCACTGGTGATGACATGATCAGTGGCAACCGCGACAATGATACTCTCAGTGGAGGAGATGGGGCAGATACCCTGTACGGTGGTGAAGAAGACGATCTTCTCCATGGCGACACTGGGAATGATCTGATGTATGGAGATCTAGGTGCTGATCATCTCTGTGGAGATGCTGGAGACGATACCCTGTTCGGAGACTTGGACGTTCCTAGTTCAAGTGCGACTCCTGGGACAGGGCCAGATACACTTTCTGGCGGGGAAGGGAATGATTTGCTACTTAGCAACGAGGCCGAAGATGAACTGTGTGGGGGCAGTGGCAATGACACTTTATACAGCGGTCAGGGTGCCGATAACCTCAGTGGTGGTAGCGGTGAAGATTGGCTCCTGGGTGACCAAGGCAATGACACAATGTCTGGGGGAGAAGGCGGCGATCGCTTTATTCTCTTCCTCGAAGATGGCACTGATACCCTGACGGACTTCCGAATTGACCTCGATTTGATTGCTTTGGGTGGTAGCCTTACCTTTGAGCAATTGACTTTAACTCAGAATGGCACTTCTACACTGATCAGTTCAGGTGGTCAAGATTTAGCGGTGTTGACTGGGGTTCAGGTGAGTTCTCTCACGTCAGACAATTTCATCTCCTTCGCTGGTTAGGTCTGGCATTTGAAAATTGCCATAGAAGCTACTGCCCGCAACTTCTATGGCACGATTTTCAATCTGATAACACCACAGTCCCAAAGTCCATGGACTTTACTTATAGGAGAAACGCTATATACTGATCGCTGTTTACTGATTGCATCAAGTTCACCAACAGACTATTAACAGACCACTGACAGATAGTTGTGACCCAATTTTCCCAATCTAATCAACAAATGTTTACGCACTTATTCTGGATGCTAGCCAGTTTGACATTGGCCATCTGGATTCTCAGAGGGCTAGGGGTTTTGGCTTTTCTTCCAGGCGCAGTTCTTTGGTTATTGCTGTTGCTCACTTTTGCAGCTAGTGTTCTGAGCCAAGTCAGCCGGTAGCCCAATACCTTCATTAATCAATTGATTAAGTTAATTGATTAGGTTAATTGACTCAAAACTCTAGATTGCTTAGAGGTAGACTAATCAAGCAGGCTAAGCTATCATAAAGAATTGACAGTCGGTGTTTGAGAATCTCAGACCAGTCCTTTTAGGGCAGGTCTTTTGAGTTGAGAAAGATGAACCTTTAGTTTTTGTTGTTAGCCGTTTTTTTATAAAGGAGAGAAGATGACCCAAGTTATTCTGGGTGAAAATGAACAGTTAGAGTCTGCTCTGCGCCGATTTAAGCGAGAAGTATCTAAAGCAGGAATCTTGGCGGACGTACGAAAGAAGCGTCATTTTGAAACGCCTCCCGAGAAGCGTAAGCGTAAAGCAATTGCGAATCAGCGTCAGAGGCGAGCATTCCGCAAGAAGAGAATGTTCTAGGTTCTTCCTGGGAAATTCACGCTGAATTAACTTCCAGAGTCATTAAGACCTTTGAGAGGCGTTGGAACCAACGCCTCTCAAAGTTTTGGGGAAGTTCACCATAGCCCTCGAATGGGTTTGCATCCGTTGAAGGCATCGGCCACAATAGGAATGAGAGTATCTAGTGAAAGAGTCGGTTACAATAGTTAGCAACTATTGATTTTTCGTAACAAATGCTGGTAGATAGTTATAGTCATTGAATATTTAATTCAAACATTTGATTTACTTCATCCATGCAAGTTATAATCTCCCAAGCTCCTAGCTCAGCTCTGAAGTCTTCAAAAACGCAACCTCATCCCCTGAAAGTTGTTGCTTTGGGTGATAGCCTGGTTTATGGCTACGGTGATCCTGACGGCGGAGGTTGGGTTGAGCGCCTCAGGCGGCAATGGATGCTCTCTGGGTCTCCTGGTCATGTCCTGTATAACCTGGGTGTTCGGGGAAATCGAGTTACCCATGTCTACGAGCGTCTGGAGCATGAATTTCGTCATCGTGGCGAACTGCGGAACCGTGTTCCTGATGTCATTATTCTCTCCGTTGGAATCAATGATTCTGCACGGGTACAATCTCCACAAGGGCGAGAATATACAGAGTTTGAAAAATTTCAGGCGTTAATGAATGGCCTCTTGGATCAGGCTCAGCCGCTTTGTCCAGTTTTGTTTGTCGGTATGGTGCCCGTGGATGAAGCCAAGATGCCGTTTCAAGAATGCTTATTCTACACCCATGCCGATCAACATCGCTACAAAGAGGTGACGCGGCTGGCTTGTTTGGATCGGAACATTCCTTATCTTGATATTTTTCAACAGTGGATTGATCGAGGGGAACCCTGGTGGCGATCGCACCTTTGTGCTGACGGATTACATCCCAATAGTGCTGGATATCAGTCCCTCTTGAGTGACGTTCTAGCATGGGAACCCGTTGTTCAGTTGACCATTTCCCAACACCATGGGTAGGGTTAACTGCTGTCAGCCGATTACGTCCAAAGTTTTGCAATCTTGGCAAAAGGTGCGTTTGCTGGCCACCGATGTTGATGGCACTCTTACTACTCAACAGCAGTTTCCATCGACGATGGTTCAAAGTTTAGAACGATTAGCTGAGGCCGGTATTGCGGTCTTACTGGTTACAGGTCGCTCTGCGGGGTGGGTGCAAGGGTTGGCCCATTATCTTCCAGTCCTGGGGGCGATCGCCGAAAATGGCGGAGTGTTCTATCACAAGGACTCTGATGTGGCAAAGGTGTTAAGTCCAATTCCCAACCTTGCTCAACATCGTCAACAGTTGGCATCAACTTTTCACACGCTCCAATCGCAATACCCCAACCTACAGGAATCAACAGATAATGACTTTCGCCTAACAGATTGGACATTTGATGTCAATCAGATCAGATATACCGATCTGCAAACCCTAGCTGAAATCTGCGCCCAACAAGGCTGGGGATTTACCTACAGCACGGTGCAGTGTCACATAAAACCGCTAAAACAGGATAAAGCAACGGGATTGCAACAAGTTTTATCTCAACACTTATCGACTTTAGGTTCAACACTCCAACTCGAAACCGTGATCACTATGGGTGATAGCCCCAATGATGAATCTTTGTTCAATCCAGCGTTGTTTCCTCAGTCCGTTGGGGTTGCTAATATTTTGGACTATGCCCAAACCCTGACTGATTTGCCGGCTTATGTAACGGTCAACCGAGAAGCAGCAGGATTTTGTGAGTTTGTTCAAGGATTACTTCAATCTTAAAAAAGTGCTAAAAAAAGCGCCGTCAAGCAGCGCTCTTAAAGCTTTTACACGAGTAAACATCCCAGTCTAGCGTTCGTTGTAGCAGTCATAGGGGTTTTGGGGTGAACAGTAATTGATATTACGGTTGTTGCGATTGCCCCGTCCATAGTCCCGCTGGTCATAACGTCGATCATAGCGACCGTTATCGCCATTTAATCTGCGATCACGGTTGTTATTCTCGTCGAAGTTACGATAGCGCTCTCTGACCTCTCGGTCATTATAGCGATCGTTATAACGGTCGTCATTGCGATTATCGTAACGATCATCATCATGACGGCGATCATAACGATCATCATCACGACGGCGATCATAACGGTCATCATCACGATCGCGACTATCGCTGTATCGTTCTCTCCAGTCCTCTTCTTCCCGATCAAGCTCTTTATCCAGGGCTTTGTGAGCGTCCCGGATAATGCGCTCTTTCTCCTTTTGAGATAAGCGACGATTATGAGACTGGTTCATCTCACTGTTAATTTGCTGATCCAGTTCCAGGTGACGGCGACGCTGATAATCGTCCCAAGCATCAGCCACCAGAACGCCTCGACCTTGAGACAATTCAGAGACTGAACGGATTGAGTTAGTGCGATTTGGATAGACAGGTGCAGCCATAGTAGGAAGGACTGAACCTGTAACCATCAGAAGGGTAACAATTGTTAAGACCGATTTCATAGATCCTCCTCAGTCGATCTGAGATAGATTGACCGCTCCATACTTCAATGATAACGTAGACAACAATCCAAGAAGTATTTCAGCCATAGCACTTTGCTCATGAACAAGATAAGCTCTACCCGAACACTATGTCGGCAAACCTTACTTTTCCCTGGGTTTCTAAAATTTTTGTAGTCAAAGGGCCATAATACCCCGGCAGATTTAATTAAAGAGTCGATTCTTCAGTCTAGAAAGTTCCCTTAAGTTTCAACTAATAGCTTAAATAATTGTTCATCGTTAATGCAAACGACAATAACAGCACCCTAACCTTACTTTCAGGGACTTCCTCTTCTAACTCGGGTAACTTAGAGATGCACTAAGACTAGCTTAACTGCATTGCTCCCAGACCTTAAACTGAGGAAATATAAAAATAAGTTGCGGATGCTGTTACCGAACTAGATGAGACAGATATTGTGTAAAACAGTATTTCGACCTCCTAAATTTTGTTGAGCGATCGCCTCTAACTAAACAACTTGAAGTGGAGTTACACCCTCGACCCTCAATCCAGATATTCTTAAGGTTAAGACTGGATCTCTAAAATCAAGATCTGCTTTACTCCCTGATTTAAACAAGAGGAAATATCAACAAAATTGAGTCTTGACAACTGTTTGACAGGGTACACATGAGATGAAACAGTATACAAACCTCCTTAATTCCTATCTGTCAGTGAAGCTTTTCTGCTTCAATTTCTAATATAAATCCTATTTACTAATTGAACAAGTTAACTCAAAGATTATTTACTTTTAAATGAGCATTAACGTCTACTAATATTAACTTAAGTAAACTCTATTTTGTCGGTTGGGTAGAACATAGTCGGATAGAACATACAGCCGTTTTGGTTTAGATCCGATCCGGAACGATCCCTCTAAATCCCCCTGTTTACAGAAGACTTGCGGGGCTGAGATCTCCCTCGTTGATTGAGCTGATTGAGTTGATTTACACAGAGACAAACCATTAGGCTGTGCTGGATCAGCACTGTGGCAGGATTCGTTGCCAGGTCAACCCTTGTCCTGAATTCTTTTGCCATCTCAAGAGTTGGCTGACAGGCTGAGCGATCAGGTCAAACTTGCCCAACGCTTGTCGAGGAGCCAGGGTTGCTATGGTAATAGCTTCTTCTACGGTGCAGAGTCCCCAAGTGGCCAAATTTTGAACTCCGGCCAACAGGGGTAAGGTAGTTCCAACGAGGGTGCCATCGTTCAGCCGTGCTGTCCCATGGGCCACTTGAATTTGCCGCTGATCCCATGGATAGGTTCCATCTGGCAAACCTAAGGGGGCAAGGGCATCGCTAACCAGGAAAAGTTTTGACCCGATTTCTGTAGCCTCTGGCCGACCTCGTGCCACTCGGATAGAAACATCCAGCATCGTGGGGCAAATGTGTTGACCATCGGCAATCAAGCCGCAGTGAACCTGAGGATGAACCAAGGCTGCTCCTAAAAGCCCCGGTTCTCGGTGGTGTAAACTGGGCATTGCATTGAAAGCATGGGTGACCATGGAAGCTCCCTGATCAAAAGCCCGTTGTGCTTGAATTGCTGTTGCCTGGGAATGACCTAAACTCACAATAATTCCTAGCTTTTGTAAATATTCCAAGGTTTCTCCACTCTCGTCCAACTCTGGGGCTAGGGTGATAATTCTTATGCAGTCGGCATAATCTCCCAGAACTTGTTTCAGGTTCTCAAGGGTTAGGGGCAATAAGTCCGCTTGAGGATGGGCCCCCCGTTTGTCAGGATTGAGAAAAGGCCCCTCCAAATGAACGCCCAAGATCTGAGCCGTGTTTGGCGGCTGTTGAGGAATGAACTCAGCCAAGACTTGGAGCGATCGCCGAATATTTTCGATCCCTGTGGTCACAATTGTAGGCAAAAATCCATCTACTCCCTGGGCCCAGAGAAACTGACAGATTTTTTCTAACGTTTCCCTATCCCCCGATTGTACTTCTGGAAACGCCAGTCCTAATGCTCCATTAATCTGTAAGTCCACGCCTCCCGGAGATACCCAGTCTCCCCCCAAGTCCAATTCCTCAACGTCAGGCCGGAGCGGCTCAGCCATCCCTTGAATACGGGCAATTTTCCCCTGACGAATTGCCAGCCGCTGTAAGGCAGGGTAACCCAGAAGTTTTGCATTAGTGAGATCAAGGCAAATTGCCGGTTGTTCTATCATGAATCACTCTTTATAAAGCGTTAGTTACCGATTAAGTTTTTTCGTTCCCTAAAGTATAGTAGCCTGCTAGAATTAGAGGCTGTTCAAACTAAGCTGCCGTTGTCCTTGTTAACATGACTCAAATCTGTCGCATTACCCTGCTTCCTGGAGATGGCATTGGCCCTGAAATTATCAAGGTTGCGGTGGACGTTCTTCAAGGGATGGAACAGGAGTTTGATTTGCAGTTTGACTTCCAGGAGGCGCTGATTGGTGGGGCTGCCATTGATGCAACAGGAGAACCGCTTCCCGTAGAGTCTTTAGAACAGTGCCGGAGAAGCCATGCTGTCTTGCTCGCCGCAATTGGGGGGTATAAGTGGGATAACTTGCCTCGATCTCAGCGCCCAGAAACAGGCTTGCTTGGGCTGAGAGCTGGCTTAGAACTATTTGCGAATCTGCGTCCCGCTACTATTTTGCCCCATCTGATCGATGCCTCGACCCTAAAACGGGAGGTGGTTGAGGGGGTAGATATTATGGTAGTTCGGGAATTGACCGGGGGAATTTACTTCGGTCAACCCAAAGGAATTTTTACCCTAGAGACTGGAGAAAAACGCGGGGTGAATACCATGGCCTATACAGAGTCAGAGATTGACCGCATTGGCCGAGTTGCTTTTGAGACGGCCCGCAAGCGTCAAGGCCGGTTGTGTTCTGTGGATAAGGCGAATGTATTGGATGTGTCTCAGTTGTGGCGCGATCGCATGATGACTCTTTCTGCCCAGTATCCAGACGTAGAACTGTCCCACCTCTATGTGGACAATGCCGCTATGCAGTTAGTCCGATGGCCAAAACAGTTTGATACCATCGTAACTGGGAATTTATTCGGGGATATTCTGTCGGATGCAGCGGCGATGTTAACAGGAAGTATCGGCATGTTGCCCTCAGCCAGTTTGGGAGAGTCGGGGCCAGGGGTATTTGAACCCGTTCATGGATCTGCCCCTGATATCGCCGGACAGGACAAGGCCAATCCTCTAGCCCAAGTTCTGAGTGCGGCCATGATGTTGCGCTACGGTCTCGACCAGCCTAGGGCAGCCGATCGGATCGAACGAGCCGTTCTCAAGGTGCTTGACCAGGGCTATCGAACCGGAGATATTATGTCCGAGGGTATGAAATTAGTTGGATGTCGAGCCATGGGAGACGCTTTACTGGCAGTATTGGCAGGGTCTGAAGTTTAGGGCAAATTGAGGGAAAGACCTAACTCATGGAAGTTTTGGGGAGCCCAGAAGTAGTTTGGGTTCGTGACGCGAGCCTGATCTAGTTTAATGCCTTCGGCGACTAACTGTTCAGCTTGGTCAGGAATATAGCGAGTTAAAAGACCGCCATCGACTTTGATAATTCGATGAATTGGCAGTTCATGAACCGCTTGCTTGAGAAAACCAGGAATGGCTCGATAGTAAGCCGCAGAGACTCCCAATGCCAGTAAGAGATCAGCAGTCTTGACTACTTTTCCCTCAGGAATGCGCGGCACAAACTCCCAAAACCTTGCTTTTGCAGTATCACCCAGGGCTGGAAATTGAGAGGACGTTAAGACGATTTCATCCCCCAGAACGATGCGACCGCTGTTCACAATCATTCCTAGAAATCCCCGTTGGGTTTTAATCCGCTGCATCAATCCGGGCTGAATTTTTTCTAAATTTTTACAGGGTTCGCAATGAAACGTTAACCGAACTAAGGCATCTAAACCAATTTGTAAAACTTGACCCGATTTAAATCCTGCAATCGAGTCATCAACAAGTAAATTTTCTCTCAGAGCACCAGGATTCACCTGAAACTCTGAGAGTGTTCTCTGACTGACTAAAAGAATTTGGCGGGGACTCCCAACTTGGGCCTGAATATCATTTTCTATTCCTACCCCAGCTCTCAAACTTAAAACTGAACACTCTGTTGTCGGTTCCCCAGGGACAAATTTCTGATAAAGTTGCTTAACTTTCATCTGGGCGATGATGATTTTGTAGGCTGGGTTTCACGTTGCTCTACCCAACATTCCCTAAGGCTTGTAAGGTAGAGCGTGAGGTCTTGCCAGCTTGACACCAACCACAACTCATCCCTAATCCCTAAGTTAAGCAAACCACTAAGCTGGGGCTGCTGAGGTTCTAGCCGTTGTTTTGCCAATAATTTCTCCCTTCAGCATCCGTTGGGCCGCTTCCAAGAGTTGTTCCTCTAAATAGGGCTTGGTAAAGTAACCTCTAGCCCCAAGTTGGTAAGCCATTTGACGATGGCGATCCGCACCCCGAGAAGTCAACATTGCAATCGGGAGATCAACAAGAGTTGCATCTTTTTGCATCCGAGAGAGCAGTTCCAATCCGTCCATGCGCGGCATTTCAATGTCGCAGAAAACCAAATCGCAGGGCAACCCCGACTTGAGTTTTTCCCAAGCTTCCTTACCATCTCTGGCTTCTTCAACACGATAACCAGATTTCTCAAAGGTAATCGAGAGGAGCGATCGCACAGTAATGGAGTCATCAACAATCAGGACGGTTGGCTCACTCTTACGAGTGCGAGCTTCAGTCACTGAAAGTTCACTTTGCCAGATCTTGCCAGCACCATCCCGGCGAATTCGACCCATGGCCAGGTCAATCAGCTCTAAAACATCAGCAATTGCCACAATCTGACCGTCTCCCAGTACCGTTGCACCGGCGATACCGATTGGTTTTGGGACAGGATTTTCTAGTTGCTTGATCACGATTTCCTGTTCAATCAACACTTGATCCACCTGAACGGCCAAGTAGCTGCCCGTCGATCGCAACACGATCACAGAGATCATGTCATCATCCATGTTTGCTCCATAGACATTCCCCCGGCCTAGGTGTCGATTGTATACCAACAAGTCTCGTAGATGGCGGAAGGGAAGCCGAGTTCCCCGCCATTCCAGGGTTTGTTGTCCATCACGGCCAACCCGAATTTGCTCCCGAGGAATATCAATCATATCCTCAACCCCATCCATGGGGAAGGCAATCCGAGCGCGATCGCTAATGCAGCACAACGCCCTGGAAATACTCATGTTCAGGGGCAAACGAATGGTAAAGGTTGTCCCCCGACCGACGGCTGAGTCAGTTGTAATGGAACCCCTGACCTCGATCAAGCTCGTTCGCACAACATCCATACCAACGCCGCGTCCGGCAAACTCATCGGCCTGATCCCGCATACTAAATCCAGGATGGAATAGTAACTCGTAGACATCGAGATTTGACATCGCCTTGGCTTGCTCTGCGGTAATCAAGCCTTTTCGCATCGCCTTTTCCCGCACCTTGTCGGTGTTGATGCCTGCTCCATCGTCAGAGACAGAGATCACCGTTTGGTTTCCTTGATGAAAGATCTTCAATGTGATTTTACCGACTGGGGGCTTTCCAGTTGCAACTCGGACATCAGGGGTTTCAATTCCGTGGGTGATGGCATTGTTCACCAAGTGAATGAGCGGATCATGCAACTTACCCAGTAACATTTTGTCAATCAGGGTATCTCGCCCTTCGACGTACAGATCCGCTTGCTTGCCACATTTGATCGCAATATCTCGGACGGGGCGCTTGAGGCGATCGGCTTCCTGAGCAAAGGATTCCATGCGGGCTTTGGTCAATCCTTCCTCTAACTGGGTAGAAACCTGCCGCAACTGTCGAGTCACTTGGTCTGCCTCTTCAACCAAGAACTCAATATCGGCAGCCGACTCTCTGACTCGAACAACAAGTTCGATAATCTCTTGGGAGAGGGTATGGAAGGGGGTAAAGCGGTCAAGCTCAGTTGACTCAAATTCAAGACCATGGTGGAGAGGATCGTCAGTCACTCGATTACTGCTGTTAATATGCCACAAGGCATGTTTGCGATTGGAGAGGAGAGAAATTTCCAGTAGCGATCGCTCGTAAAAATCTTGCATCCGCTGACCAACATCACTCAAGAGAGAAACTTGATCCAGCAGGTTGTCCAGGAACTGACGCATCCGTTCTTGGTCTTGCTCCAAGCTATTGCGGTTAACCACCAACTCACCCATGAGGTTACTCAGATCGTCTAGTTGCTTGACAGGAACTTTAGCGCTGGGTTCGTAGAGCCGTTGACCTTTTGCGGTGATCCGGGGGCGACCTGCCGAGAATCCGCTGGCAGTCTGACCCTCTTCTCCCAAGAGTCTTTCTAGATCTGCAAAATCGGCATCCTCATCTAGGGAAATCCTTTCGTCCTCCTCTTCTGCGTGTAGAACCGCATCTAAATCCGAGAACAGACTAGTTTCAATATCAATCGATCGGCTTCCTTCCGGTTGATTGAGCAAGTCATCTAAACCAGCAAAGTCCGCTGATTCGTCTGCTTGAGGTGCTTGCGAAGGTCGGGGGAGAACTGCTTCAGAGTCAGAGGAACCAAACAATTCACTAAACAAATCTTCTGCAGCAGGTGCAGGTTGGTGTGAATCGGTCTTTCGATCTGGAGCTGCCGTAGCCAAAAGAGTTGTTTCCAGATCTCCACTCACCAATTGCTCAAACCAATCAGCATCAACTTGAGTAAAGGCAAAATCTGGCTGCTTTTGCTCGACTTTAGGGGGTCTTTGAGGCGTTAACAGCTCAAAGGTTGAGTCAGATCCGGTTGCATCATAGGTTTGCTGAGTTGATCCATCCCAGAATTCATCGAGTAAATCGCTAGGGCCCAAACCCGAAGTTGTACCAATAGTCAATAAATCATCAAAGTCAGTCAAGTCTTCAGATGCAGAGAAGTCCAAAGCGATAGATTGCTTTGGCACAGTGGACTCCACAGCACTGCTCTGGAACTCTGAAACCAGGTTTTCTTCCCCAAATAGATCAAGGAAATCTTGGTGCGGATCAATCGTGACCTTAGCTGAAGTTGACACCTCTAGAGCTTGAGCAGAAGTCCTTTTTCCCCACCTTTCTTCCATTAGATCTTCCCCTTCAAACAAATCAGCTAGACTCTTCAGCTCCTCTGGGGCGATCTGAGGGCCTTTGGGAGTAGGCTTGTTGACCGAGTCGAACGAGGATTCTGCAGACGGAAAATCATCCAAAATTGAAGACAGGGGAAAGTCTTCCTGGGAGCCGACCAAGGATGGGGAAGGGAATAGAGTCCCTGAAGATGAGGACTTGACAACAGATGAATTGGATCTAGCACTACCCTTCTGGGTTGGTAAGGTGGCTAGGTTCCGAATGTCTGCCCTGACTTCAATTTCTGCTTCCCGATCTGCGAGGACAAGCTCCTTAGCTTGCTTGAGAACGGGAATCACAACTAAGGCAAGCTCTTGATAACTATTGTAAGAATTGGCGATCGCGGCTTCAACTTGACGAACACAGTCAACCCAGCTCAACAAACCAAAGGCTTCGCCGCGTTGAGCCAGGACGGTGCAGAGATTACGCAACTGCTGACGACTTCCCTGGTTCTCGGGTTGCTTGAACACTTGCAACATCTCTCGCAAGTGTTCTGGGACTTGATGCTGGAAGAAAAACGTTTGGGGGCTCTCTACCTCTTCGACCATAGCCGTTCCTGAGGTGGAAGAAGGTTTGGCGGTCTTAGCTAAGGTCGGTTGGCCAAGGGTTGGGGCGGTTGGCAGGGCTAGTTCTGGGACTGTAACATCATGTTGCTTGGCTAAGGTTCCCAAATGGACATGGAGATCTCTAAAGATAGGCTCAGCCTCTCGCAAAAGAGACTGAGCAACATCTTCTGTCAGTCCGTAGGGGCTCGACAGACTATCGATCAAAGCTTTCAGAGTATCTGAAATCTCCAAAAAGAGGGATTCTAGCTTTTGATCAACCTGAACCCTAGACTTTTCCTGAATTTTCTCAAGAATCTTAAAGCTGTCCTCAAGACGATGAGATGTCGCTTGGATGCTGTTCAGCCCGAGCATCGCCGCTCCTCCTTTCACAGAGTGGGCTGCCCGGTAAACTTCATAGAGCAGGTCGGGATCTTCAATGGTTGCCTGTAAGTTCAGTAACCCCTGCTCAATGGTATCGAGGTGATCTTTTGCTTCCTCGATAAAGTAGCCCATGATTCGCTGTTGTTGTTCAACTTGCATGGCACGCCTTGCTCCGGTTCGATAGGGTGAGTTTACTCAACGTCTTGAGGGAAATCTAACAGCTTTTCACGCTTATGATTCATTAAATTCTTGGCTAAGTTAATTCTATAGCGATCTGATTTGAATTGTGAGCCTGTAAGGCAGTTATATTGCCGATATCCTTGTCGCGGGCCCCTGAGAAAGAATCCCCTGAACAATTGACTCAGTCTAAACGTTACTTGCTAAACGTTACTTGCGGTCTGTCGCATCAACTCGGAAACGCTCTACTGAAGTTAACATGTCACGGGCAACTCCGACCAGATTGCTCAGGGCAGAGGACACGCGGTGAGCCTCTTGGGAGGTTTCTTGAGCGCTGTGTTCAACAGTCTGCATGACATTGGCAACGGCTCGGGCTGTTTCATTCTGCTCAACGGTATCTGCGGTGATTGAACGGACTAACACATCAATCCGGTTAGTCACTTGAATAATATCGTCGAGCGATCGCTTGGCCTGTTCTGCCAGACGGGTTCCTTCAATTACCTGCTGGTTGCCTTCCTCCATCGCCATCATGACTGAACTGGTTTGGCTCTGAATTTGCATCACAATCTGCTCGATCTCCTTCAAGGATTTGGCTGAACGGTCTGCAAGCTGACGGACTTCGTCAGCCACAATCGCAAATCCCCGGCCCGCTTCTCCCGCCCGAGCTGCCTCAATACTGGCGTTCAACGCCAATAAGTTGGTTCGGGAAGCAATCTGAGAAATAATTGCCACAATCTTAGAAATTTCCTGGGAAGATTCGGCCAAGCGCTTCACTTCTCGGGTCGTCTCCGCTACAGTTTCCCGGATATTCAGGATTCCAGCCACGGTCAGTTGGACTGACTCTCCCCCTTTGGTGGCGACTGCCGCCGCTGAACGAGCCACTTCTTCAGCCTCTCGGGCACTGTCTGCAACCCGCTGAATTGCATCGGTCAGCACTTGCACGGAGTTCAAGGTGGCTGCCAATTCCTCCGCCTGACGCAGGGCATCTCCAGCAACATCTTTCGCAAACGTCGAACTATCCGTTGCTCCTCGGCTGACCTGACGGGCTGCCTGCTTAACCTGAACAACGATTTCCCGCAGATTTTGAATAGTCAGGTTAAAGGAGTCGGCCACCGCACCGAGAACGTCTGCCGTCACCTCGGCAGAGACAGTAAGGTCGCCTCGAGCTGCACCTTCTACATCATCCAGCAAACGAATCACCTGACGTTGGAGATTTTCCTTCGATTCTTCCTGTTCCTCTGCTTTGTGCTGGGCTTCATACGTTGTGGTTTCCACAAATTGGGCCATATGATTGAATTTGGCTGCCATCTGACCAAACTCATCCGTAGCATAGACCGTCGCTCTAGCCTTCAGGTTGTTGTGGGCGATCGCATCAAACTGAGTCTGCAAGTTATTGGTTGCTTTAGTCACTTGACGAGAGGCAATACTGCCCAAGCCCCAGGTTGTCAAAAACCCGGTAACTCCTGCAACAAAAGTCATGACAATCCCAGCATTTCGCACTTGATAGAACACCTCCCGATCCTGTCGCCGAGCTGCCATATCGGCGTAAGCCCAAAACGTAACTGCAACAAAAATGAGTGAGGCAATTCCGGTGCCGATCGCAGTGTAAAAGAACTTGGTTTTTAAGGGAACATTTTCCAGAAAAGCGGCAAATGGCCCCTGCTCTACCGTCAGCATGGTTTCAATGGGTTCATCACCAGAGGCTGCAAAAGATGAAATTGCTTCCCGATCAGTCACAGGATTAAACAGGTCATCATTGGTAATGGCCGAAGAATCCTGCCCAACAGAGCTGCTTGAAGCGATAAAAGCACCATCAATATCAATATCTTCCTCGTCAAAACCAGAGGTATCATCAGAAATCAGAACC
Source organism: Microcoleaceae cyanobacterium (assembly GCA_051652765.1). GTDB lineage: Bacteria > Cyanobacteriota > Cyanobacteriia > Cyanobacteriales > Microcoleaceae > JBHJGO01. The sequence continues at coordinate 101,401 of JBOFUV010000052.1, forward strand.
TCTGAAGTCTCATCATCAAAAGCAGCAAAGTTGTCAAGACCCTCTTCAGAGAAGTCCTCAAATTCTTCAAAGTCGTTGAGAAAATCGCTGTCTACCGAACCTGTAGCTTTTTCAGGCTGAGGAATATTAAACCCAGCAGAGAAGTCAGAATCTTCAATTAACTCTAAGGCACCCCCAAAGGCTCCCTCACTCTCATTTTGAGCTTCCTCTTCTTCAAATTCAAAAACATTTGGAAGTCTATCTTGCCCGACTGCTGCAAATTCAAAGGTATCTGGAATTTCGTCTTCGAAGACAAAGTCCTCATCCAGACTGCCTTGAGAAGTTTGTCTTCCCTGTGCTAAAGGAGATCCCAGTGACAATGTCTCAATTGCTGAATTGGGAGGAGCAGGATCAAAATCCCCCTCTAAGGAACCCATTTCAAAGTTCAGATCAGGCTCAGTTGCCCTGGACTTGCCGTTATTATTCGTGTAGGGAACTTCAGCATCAAATTCAGCATCTAAATCAAGGTTTAAAGGGGTATCCAGAGCCGCAAAGATCTCGTCGAGATCGTCTTCTGCCGACGCTACAGTGCTCAAGGGTACAGGAGAGGGAACCTGAGGGCTCTCTTCTGAAGGCAAGTCTCTCGAGGAGAAAAGGTGTTCAGCCTCCAGATCGACTTCACCAAGGTTGAGTTCGGCTCTGAACGAACTGTAGCGGTCATCTGCCTGGTCTAAGGCATCTTCCTCTATCAAGTTTCCTGAAAGATTAAGCTCTGCTAGAAGCTGATCTGCACTCAAAGAAAAGTCATCATCTTCTGCCTCAAATTCCTCCGCGTGATCGAGGCGAGGAAGTTCAAGTTGCGTATGAAAGTTACTGACCTCATCTGCCAAATCCTCACTTTCCAAGTGATCTGGGAGTTCTGGCTCAGACCAATCCAATTCCGCTCCAAACGGATTGGCAACAGCTTTTTGCTGCACAGCATTAACCTGTCCTAGAGACAAATCCAACTCCTCTTCTAGACTTAAGTCATCTTCTAGGCCCCATTCCTGTAAGTCTAGTTCCGGCATGTTCTCTAAATCAGAATCCTCACCGGCATTTGCAAAGTCTAAATCACGGGAGTTTAGCTCAAGAACTTCTGGGTCTAAATCTGCTTCGACCCTGCCAAAATTGTCTGAGGCTGTAGCAGAAGAGTTCAACTCCTCCAAATCAAAGTCATCTTCTAGACCAATATCTGCCAAGTCTGGTTCAGGCAAGTCATCTAATAAAGAATTGAGTTCTGCTTCCTCATCAACCAAACCCTGGCTCACCCCATTCAACTCTTCAAACTCAGAACTCTCTAAAAATGTTTCTACCACAGCCTCGTCCAAGGGGTCATCCTCACCTGAACCATGCAGTCCAGCAGTATCATCCAAAGGGAAACTATAGATATCTCTCTCTAGGTCATCCTCACTGCCGCCAGATAGAATCAAATCAGAATCTATAATGAACTGATCCGTTGCCTCAATAGATTGATGGGCGAGTTCAACTAACTCAGGATCTACTGTCAAGTCTAAAACAGCCAGATACTGCTGCTTGGCGACATCATATTGCTGCAGGCCATAGCCATAGATGTGACCACAGAGTAACCGAGCAGAGGGGTCTTCAGGATACTCCTCTACCAGTTGGTAGACGAGGGCTGCTGCTCTCTCATAATCTCCATCAGTGTAAGCTTTTTCGGTCTGTTCGTACTCTTGTCTGAAGTTTACACTTAGTGCCATGGCCAATTCCCCTTTAGTTCCTAGCGTCTGGATGACAATGAATCTGAGTAGTTCAACGTTAGAAGTTAAAAAATAGATCTTAAGTTTACTTTTTTTAAATCCACTCTATTCTAATTTCTCTTCGGCGACTGTTTAACTCCTATGCAGCCCATCGGGCTGACCTTAAAATCGCAATCGGATCAAGGAGTCGAATCAGCTTCTTGCTTTCCCCCATTGCCCATTCCCCTTTAATAAAAGGAGCCATACTGTCTGGAATCTGAGTTGGCATTTGCATTTTCTCCACTGGCAACCAAGCAATCTCGTTAATATCGTCAACTGCAAGCCCTAGGATTGTATCTTGATCTTCAACTGCAATCACACGAAGCTCCGTTCGATCAGTGTTTAGAGGAACTGTATCTCCTAAAAACTGACCGAGGTCAGCAACCCAGATCACTCGACCGCGCATATTGAGAGTCCCCAACAGCAAAGGCGAGACGTTTGGAATAGGTGTCATGCGATCCGGAGATTGAGAAACGACCTCTTTAATTCCAGTGGCAGGCAGCGCCAACTCAAACCTAGAGGGGATGAAAAAGCGCAAATGCAACTCCCCTTCTGGAGTTTCAAGCTCCTGAAACTCAGGACTGTCCGGGTTCTGACCCGTTAAAAAATCAGGGTTTCCAACCATCATGACTTCTCCTTACCCCCGCAACAACTGCTTCACGGTTCCAACCAATTCAGTTGGCTGAAACGGTTTAGCAATATAAGCATCTGCTCCCTGTTTCATTCCCCAGTAACGGTCAAATTCTTCCCCCTTAGACGAGCACATTACAATCGCAATATTCTGGGTTTTAGGATCGGACTTGAGTCGCCGACACAATTCATATCCATTCATTCGGGGCATGACAATATCAAGCACAACTAAGTCTGGACAGTGCTTTTGAACTTGCTCTAAGGCATCAACACCATCACTGGCTACAGTGACCTGCATACCATTATCTCTCAAGAGATTTGAAATCATCTCCCGTTGGGTCACACTGTCTTCAACTACCATAACTTTACTCATAAATTTTCCGAATGAGTCGATTCAGACCAAGCTAGCCTAATAGAACAGAGTTGAACGGCCCACAGGGCTACCCTAGATCGATAATATATTACTCATCGACTGAACCCCAAGGTAGAATGACAAGAGAGCTTGGCTACAATGATATGGTATTGTTTGATTCAAGTATACCCAAATTCAATGGTGATTAATTCATCGGAGAAGATTGAATCTCAAATGAGTCCGAAGCAGGAAGCCGACCGGAGTCAAAGGGATCAAGAGCTTTGGGGAGTAAAGAATTTGGGTTCCCAGATCCAACATAGGCTTCAACTAAAGTTAAAAGTTCATGTTCACCGAAGGGCTTGGTTAGGTAATTTGTTGCCCGTACCATCCGAGCTTTGAGTCGATCGATAAATCCATCAATCCCAGTTAACATCACAATCGGAGTCTGGCGAAATGCAGTTGAGCTTCGCAACATCGCACAGATTTCATAACCGTTAAGTTCGGGCATGGCAATATCGCAAAGAATTAAATCCGGCTTAAATTGGAAAACCACACTTAATGCTTCCAAAGGATGCCCAACGGTCTTGATCTCGTAGCCATGGGGTTGCAGAATTGCTTCCACCAGTTCCCTCACAACCCCATCATCATCCAAACAAAGGATGCGGGGCATCTTAGTCGTTGAATCCAGCCTGCCCTGAAAAGATGGCTCAGAAGAAGTATCAGGAGCCAAAACGTGAACTAACCCCTTTTGGACAAAGGGATGGATCGCGCGAGTCACTGTGACAATATCTCGATTTAAGTAACGGGCAATCTGACGAAAAGACGTGATGCCATCGACCCAATGATTCAGGGTTTCAAACGTACTTGACTTGACGGTTTGACGAAGCCTATCCGTATCAGGAATAAAGGGACATTGGTTAGGAGATTGAATGTAAGGATGAAATGTTTTCCACTCCTGCACTTGCTTCATGATCTTGGCCAGCAGGGGACTAATGCCTAAAGTTGTGAGCTGAGGGACAAGAGGTGGCCCCATTTCAAAAATGAATGACCCTTGATGCTGGCTTAACAAGTCAAATAGAGTCTCATGAATCATCCCATGAATAATATTGCGACCCTGGGCTGGCGTAATCGTACTTTTCTCCAACAAAACCCAGAGATATCCATATTCTGGGGCGTTTAGCGTGGCAAGAGCAGGCATCTCCAGATGATCAAGGGCGGTATCTAGATCATAACGGCGCAGGTAGTCCCGCAGACGGGAGAGATTATTCTCACTCTGGCCCGCATAAATAATTTGGCCAGTTAGGCAAAATACCAGCCAACAGGGTTCTTGAAAACGCTTAGGACGAGTTAAATCAGCTCCATTTTGCGAAGGAGTGTAGGCTTCCACCATCAATTCTCCCGTTCGCTGACCTAGCTCAATCAGTTGCAGGATACTCCGAATATCAATTTCACTTAAAGAGCCTTGCATGTAGCAAGCTTCCTCCCATCCCGTTGTAGTCCAAAAGCCCTACTTTACTGATCCACACCTTGAAAACAGTCAGCTTTCACTCTTCATATTGTAGTTCTATCACTGGCAACCGCATCAGTAATCTGCTGCAACTTTTCAAGAATTCCGAATGCCGAGTCAAAGAACCCGGTTGAAGCGGAATGAATTTGATAGAATTTTTGCAGTGTATATTAGAACAGTCCGCCCTGACGGTTAACTGTAGGCTAAAATTGAGCAGGGGCATAGGTGCTACAGTAGATCTACGACATCGTACTGACCTAACAATCAAGCTGAGACACCTCACGAGGGCAATTGCCGTGCTGTATTTAGCAGAAGTACAAAAGCAGAAAAGTGGTTTTGGTCTGGGTGGCGGTCGGTCTGAGCTGAAGCTCTTGGCTTGTCAACGGAGTGAGAGCAACTGGGTTGCAGTCCCAGGGGACGATGTTGTTCCCGCAGAGGATGCCAGTGGGTTCAAGGAAGGGGCTTTGGTCTTAGTTGATCTCAATGCTGGCAAGCAAGTGCAGCGCATCCAGGAAGCCTCTCGCCAGCTTGTTAGTATTCTTCAAGAGTTTTCTCGCTTGCAAGAAAAATTCAAGACGCAGCAGGAAGAAATCGAGCAATGGAAAGAATCCCTAACTTACCAAAGCCAGGAACTGAACCGTCGCGAGATGGAAATGGAAGCCCAACGGGAACAAGTTGAGCAACTGGAGACAGAGTTTGAGCGCCTCGAACAGCAGCGTCAAGAAGTTACCCTTGCTCAGGAAGAAGGCAGTCGCCTCCGGGCCGAACTAGAGCAGGCCCGTCAAGAAATCGCCACGACCCAAAATCGTCTGCAAGCCCAGATTCAAGAACTAGAGTCCAAACAAGCAGAACTCAAGACCTCTGCGACCGTAAGCTATGATCAGGCCCAAGTCTTGCAGGAAGCGTTGACACAGATTGCCCCAATTTCCCTCGAACTCCTCCAGGGGCAAATCCAGCGGGCTCAGGAAAAACTCCAAACAGGTCAAACCCTCCTCCAAACCTACTGGCAACAACTCCAGGAAAAACAGGCAGCCGTTCATCAAGCCCAACAGGAAACCCAGAGCCTTTATCAAGCCCTCCAAAGCCAGCGGCAGACTTGGAACGCGGCTCAAACAACCTTGACCCAAACTCAGGTTGATTTCAAAGCTAAGCAGAGTCAGCTCCAAGCTCAACAAAACAGCAAACAGTTGCTTCAGGTTCAGATTCAAGCTCAACAAGCCCTGATCCAACATTTGGAACGCCTGTCAACCCAGGTTGGTCAAGGAGGCATTGCAGTCACAGTTGATACTCAGATGCTTGAGTCTATGCCAATTGAACAGTTAAAGGGAGACGCTGAAAAACTGCGTCAGGAATGGGAGAAAGGGACTCGCCTTGTAGGAGATGAAGAAGAAGAACTGAAATCTAAACAAGAAGAAATTACAGCGTTGCAGGAGAGAATTCAACATGCCTCTGCAGAGGAGCGATCGCAGCTCGAAGAAGAGCTTGCTGATGAACAAGATGCCTATGAAATGTTGAATCGTACCATTGAGGGACAGCTCCGGACGCTGCGGGAACGGGAAGCCATCCTGAATCAGTATCAAGTGATTTTGGGACGACGACAAGGGCAGCCTTCCAATTTGCAGCCCAATGGCCCGGTCACCTTTGCACTAGTGCTCTCTAGTGTGATAGAACGACAGCAGCAACACCAACAGGAACTGCAAGCCTCAGAGACAGACATTCAAACCCTGCAAAGAGCGATCGCCCAAGATCAGGACACTCTCAACCGCCAAATCTCCGAACAACAGCAACAGCGCCAAGCCATAGAGGCTCAAGAGCAAGCCTGGGTAGAAAAGAGCTGCAAAACAGCAGAGCTTTTAGGGCAAGTTGCCCTCTACCAGGAGATACTTCAACCCACCCAGAATTACTGGGATGAGCTTCGACAACAGATTGAAGGGGCAACGGCTGAACTCAACCAGCTAACGACTAGCAAACAACAGCAAACTCAGCAAGTTGAGCAGCTTCGCCAAACCTTGGCAACCCTGGTTAGTGTTTAAACCAGTGTTTAAACCACAACAAAATTCACCAACTTACCCGGAACAACAATCACTTTCTTAACTTGCTTGCCTTCGGTATGTTTCTGGGCAACTTCGGAGTACGTTGCTAACCGTTCTAGAGTTGCTGAATCAGCTTGAGCCGGAGCTTGAATGGTTCCGCGAGTTTTGCCATTGACTTGGATCACCAGGGTGATTTCATCAACGATTAAAGCCTCTGGATCAAAGATCGGCCAGGGTTGTAGATGAATTGATTCGGAATGCCCTAACCTGGCCCATAGTTCCTCAGAAATATGAGGCGCAAACGGAGCCAAGAGCTTGAGCAGGGTTTCAATGCCTGCTCGATAGGCGGAGGAGGATTTGCAGTCTGAATCCGACAGGGCGTTGCTCAGTTTCATCAATTCTGATATCGCCGTATTGAACTGATAGTCTCCCGCCAAATCCTCTGAAACCTCTTTGATGGCCATATGAATCGCTCGGCGCAGATCTTGTTCGGGCTTGGTCTGTCTAGAATTCTGGGCAGTTTGTGATCCGGCTTTTAATCCAGGATGTGATCCTTGACGACTGATCGCCTCTTCCACCAAACGCCAGACCCGGTTCAAAAATCTGAACTGTCCTTCTACGTCAGCATCATCCCACTCCAAATCCTTTTCGGGAGGAGCCTTAAACAAAATAAACATGCGAGCGGTATCTGCCCCATACTTACTCATCACGTCCAAAGGATCAACTCCGTTGTACTTGGACTTGGACATTTTCTCGTAGAACATTTCCAGTTTGTCCCCGGTAGCTGGGTCAACGGGATTATCAGCCTTGACCTGGGCTAAAGGAATATATTTTCCCGTGACTGGATTTTTATAGGTAATTCCCTGCACCATGCCCTGGGTCAACAATTTTTGAAACGGCTCATCAATCGTCAACAACCCCCGGTTAGTGACTCCAGTGCTGACTGGAAAGTCCCGCAGCACTTTGGTGAAAAAGCGGGAATACAGCAAGTGCAGAATCGCGTGTTCAATGCCGCCAACATATTGATCAACTGCCATCCAATCGTTGGTGATTGCAGGATCAAAAACCTGCTCTGAGTTCTGGGCATCAGGATACCGAAGAAAATACCAGGAAGAATCAATAAAGGTATCCATAGTGTCCGTTTCTCGCTGGGCTGGAGTGCCACAGCTTGGACAGAGAACGTTCACCCAGTCTGTGATCTGAGCCAAGGGGGATGGCCCTCGGCCCGAAAACTCAATATTCTCCGGCAACCTCACTGGCAAATCCGCCTCCGGGACAGGCACCGTGCCGCAATCAGGACAGTGAATCATCGGAATCGGCGCGCCCCAATAGCGTTGACGGGAAATCAACCAATCCCGCAACCGATACTGCACCCGGCCCTCTCCATAACCCTCGTCTTCGGCATAGTCAATCACCTTCTGCTTCCCCGTTGCAGACATCTCGCCACTAAAAGGGCCGGAGTTAATCATAATGCCGGGTTCGGTATAAGCCTCAGTCAAATATTCCGCTGCATCATCGGGCACAATCACCTGGGTAATCGGCAGACCGTACTGTTGAGCAAAGGCAAAATCCCGGACATCATGGGCTGGAACTCCCATCACCGCCCCTGTACCGTATTCATACAGGACGTAATCCGCAATCCAGATGGGAATTTCTTGATGGTTGAAGGGGTTGATGACTTTGCCCCCCGTTGGAACCCCCTGTTTGGGTCTGTCCTCCGCAGTCCGATCCAGTTCGCTCTGTTGAGCAACCGCCTGGATAAAGGTCTCAACTTCGGCTTGTCGTTCGGACGTAGTCACCTTGGCCACCAAGGGATGTTCAGGAGCCAAGATTAGGTAGGATACGCCGTAGACGGTATCGGGACGAGTGGTAAATACAGCAATTTTTTCATCCTGGCCAGCAATCGGAAACTCCAACCGCGCCCCCACAGACTTGCCAATCCAGTTAGCCTGCATTAACCTCACCCGTTCAGGCCAACCGGGAAGTTTTTCCAAGTCATTCAACAGTTCCTCGGCATAGGCTGTAATTTTGAAGAACCACTGGCGCAGCAACTTTCGCTCCACTTTTGCGCCCGACCGCCACGAACGCCCTTCACTATCGACCTGCTCATTGGCCAAAACCGTTTGGTCAATGGGGTCCCAATTGACAGCGGCTTCCTTTTGATACGCCAATCCAGCCTTGAAAAATTGTAAGAAAATCCACTGAGTCCAGCGGTAGTACTCTGGGGAACAGGTGGCCACTTCCCGTTCCCAGTCAATCGAAAACCCCAATTTCTGCAACTGTTCCCGCATCTGGGCAATATTCTGGTAAGTCCACTGCGCCGGGGGAATACCTCGATCAATAGCAGCATTCTCCGCTGGTAGTCCAAAGGCATCCCAGCCCATGGGGTGCAACACCCGATGACCTTGCATCCGCTTCAATCGGGCAATCACATCCGTAATGGTGTAATTCCGAACGTGTCCCATGTGCAGGTTCCCTGAAGGGTAGGGAAACATAGACAGTGCGTAGAACTTAGGCCGAGTTATATCGGTTGGGGTTTTGTATAAGCCTTGTTCAGTCCAGGTTTGTTGCCACTTTGATTCAATGGATGCAGGATTATATCGGGACTCCACAGTTCTCCCTCCAGGCAGGACAGATTCAAACAATATTCAGTCAGACAATATCAGTCAGACAATATCAATCAGACAACATCAGTCAAACAGTACAGACCAAAAAGTCTCAAGCATATGCTCGATCATTCTTGCACATTCCTTATAGGAATCGGGATGAACCCAAAGTTCAGACTCAGACCGCTGCCCTAAGCCTTGGCCTGTTCCATTGCCTTAACAAACTGTTCAAACAAATAGTCTGCATCATGGGGGCCGGGACTGGCTTCAGGGTGATATTGGACTGAGAACATCGGTAGGGTCTTGTGCTTCAACCCCGCCAAGGTTTGGTCGTTGAGATTCAGATGTGTAACTTCCATGGTAGCAGCGACGCTGTCCAAATTGAGAGCAAAGCCATGATTCTGGCTGGTAATTTCTACTTGATGTTGGAGTCCACAGGGTTGATTGAGGCCGCGATGACCAAACTTGAGCTTAAAGGTATCTCCCCCCACAGATAGCCCCAGAATTTGATGGCCCATGCAGATCCCAAACATGGGTTTTTCGGATTCCAATAGTGCCTTTACAGTGGCAATGCCTTCTGTTACCACCGCCGGGTCACCAGGGCCATTAGACAAAAAGATACCATCGGGGTTGTACTGTAAAACTTCTTCTGCGGAGGTGTGGGCCGGGACAACAATCACTCGACAGCCATAACTAGCTAGACGGCGCAGAATATTTCGTTTGATCCCAAAGTCAAGGGCTACAACGGTGTAGCGGGGTTGAAGTTCCCCGGATGCTGATTCTGTTGAGGCTGACTCTAATGGTAGAGAGGATTGCAGGGAAGGGCTAAACTCCCAGGCTGGGGCCGTGGGTTCAGACCACTCATAGACGGCTTGAGTGGTAACGGTTTTGACCAGATTCAGTCCCGTCATGGAGGGGGAACGGTCTACCACATTTTGCAACTGGGCGGGGTCAAGAATTTCGGTAGAGATGGCACCATTCATCGCTCCAACGGTTCGAATCTTGCGGGTGAGAGCGCGGGTGTCAATTCCATAGATCCCTGGAATGTTGTGTTGTTTAAGATAGTCGGGCAAGGATTGCGTAGACCGCCAGTTGCTGGGAGTCCGACAAATGTTACGGGCGATCGCTCCTTTGACCTGAGGTCGGTTGGATTCTTCATCTTCTGAGTTCACCCCAGTGTTCCCGAGTTCAGGATAGGTAAAAGTTACAATCTGACCACAATAGCTCGGATCAGTCAGCACCTCCTGATAACCCGTCATACCTGTGTTAAAAACAACTTCTCCGACGACGGTTCCACTCGCACCAAAAGAGTAGCCTTGATAGAAAGTCCCGTCAGCCAGAACTAGTAGAGCAGGTTGAGCAGTAGTAAGCGACATAGACCCTCGGACGTTAGTAAGTTGCCCTTCATTATTCCAAACTTTACCGATTGTGGCCAGTCCTAGGGAGGGGACAAGGCCGCAAACTTCATCGTTTGCTGACAGACGACCCCAATCCATGAAATGAGTTGAGGTATTGTAGATCTATTTCTATTTTTATAAATCTATAAAATTTTGTAAAAAGTTATTTCCATACCCTATTTCAATAAACTACTTCAATAAACTACGTTTATAACTACTTTCATAAACCTTTTGATTTGCTTTGACAGACTTTTCCAAGTCAACTATTGGATTGGGATAATCTACGCCTAGCCGTAAATTAAAACGTTTTTGTTCAACCGGAAGTAGCTTCCACGGAGTATGAATTTTTGTAGCAGGCAACTCTGATAATTCTGGCAGCCAATGCTTCACATACTCTCCATTTGGGTCATAATCTTGGGCTTGTTTCAGAATGTTGAAATAGCGAAATCCTCTAGCATCGTTCCCCACACCAGCAGTATAGTTCCAATTTCCCCAGTTACTACAAACATCGTAATCAATTAACAGTGACTCAAACCATTCAGCGCCCATCTGCCAGTTAATTCCTAGATTTTTAGTTAGGAAGCTAGCGACATTTTGTCGGCCTCGATTGGACATAAATCCCGTTGCCGCCAACTCTCGCATATTCGCATCAATAAATGGAAAGCCCGTGGTTCCAGCCTGCCAGTGCTCAAACTGTTGCCAATCTTCTTTCCAAGGAATTGATACCCCTTGCAATCCAGATTGATAGAAAATGCGATCGCCATGTTTCGCACTAATAAATCGGAAATAATCCCGCCAAATCAGTTCAAAAATGAGCCAATAAGTGGAATCATTTCTAACTCGTCGGGTTTCATAATCCTGAACCTGATTATAAATTAATCGAGGCGACAAGCAGCCCAAGGCCAGCCATGATGAAAACTTTGAAGAATAGTCAGCGCCCAACAGACCATTGCGAGTTTCTTTATATCGCTTCAAACAATCTCTCTCCCAAATATACTGCTGCAATCGTTCTAGTCCTGCTGTTTCTCCTCCGTGAAATTGCAGAACCATTCGTTTATCAATCAGGGGAGATTCTAGCCTTAAATTGTGAAGTGTAGGGAGTTCACCCATTTCTAAATCCGGGAGAGTTGGTAGTTTATTAGGGATAGGAAAGGTTGGATAAATCGTCCCAGTCTGCTCAACTTGCTTGCGAAATTGAGTAAAGATTTCAGGAATTCGATTCACTAGAAAAGGCAAGTCATCAATATGATATAAAGTTGCTCCCCAGTAGGGTTTTAGATCCACCTTTAAAGACTCCAGAGCGGTTTTTAATTTCTGTTCAACTGCTAATTCCTCAGATGTTACTTCTTGATAGTAATACACTGTATCAATTGTCAAAGACTTAACAATTTCTGGAATAATCTGCTCTGGCAAACCTTGGCGAATGACTAAGTTACTACCCAATCCCTGCAGCGAATTGCGTAAATCTTTCACACTTTCCAGTAAAAATTGGCCACGAAAATTCCCTGTTTTAGGGAAACCAAAGGAGGTTTGGCCAAATTGCCGAGGATCAAAACAGTAAACCGGAATAATTTCAGCCTGAGCTTTGATGGCTAGATGCAGAGGCTCGTGATCATGAACTCGTAAATCATTACGATACCAAATCAGAATTCGTTGATAACTCACAATTAATGCTAGTATTCCCTAAGACTGCTATATAAATTTTACTTGTTATAAATTATTATTTACAGCACATTAAAGTTAAGGTGGTAGGTTGATTGATGAGTTCTATTGTTTTTTGTGATTTTGATGGCACAATTACTGCTGAGGAAACCTTTGTTGGTATGTTGAAGCGGTTTGCTCCTGAGGTTTCTGCCGAAATCATGCCCCTACTCTATACCCATCAGATGACTCTCAGACAAGGGGTCAGAGCCATGCTGGAATCTATTCCATCTAGTTGCTACCCAGAAGTCATTGAATTTGCTCGGACAAAGTCAATCCGTCCTGGATTAGCAGAATTTATCACGTTTTTAGAAGCTCAAGATGTTCCTTTCGTTGTTGTTTCTGGAGGAATTCGAGGGATGATTGAGACTGTTTTAAAAGAACTGCTGCATCGGATTGCTGGCATTTATGCAGTTGACATTGATACGAGGGGTGAATACTGGCAGGTTCATTCCAACTTTGAAGTAGGCACTGAGTTAATTGCAAAAGTTCAAGTCATGGAGCAATATCATGCAGATGAAAAAATTGCTATTGGAGATTCGATCACTGACCTGAACATGGCCTTGACTACCCCATTGGTATTTGCGCGTGACCGGCTGGCAAAGTACTTAGATGAAAGCCAGAAAAATTATGTTCTTTGGACGGATTTTTTTGATATCAAAAGTTATCTAGCTCAACACTGGAACTGCAATTAATATTGATGTTTATTATTTTTTAGAGGGGATAATAGCAATGGCAAAGTTTACTCGGATTTTAGCCTTGGATGGAGGTGGTGTTCGAGGACTAATTCCCGCCCAAATTTTAATCTATGTTGAGCAGCGTCTACAACAACGAGCAAGAGATTCAAAAGTCAGAATCGCAGACTATTTTGATTTGATTGCTGGCACAAGTGCTGGTGGAATTTTAACGTCTCTCTATCTCTGTCCTCAGTATCGAGAGCCGACTAGACCTCGGCTTTCTGCTCAAGAAGTTGCAGACTTTTTCTACAACAAAGCCGATCAAATTTTTTCTCGGTCATTTTGGAGTAGCTTGTTAAACTTTGGTGGGATTTTTAATGAAAAGTATTCTTCTCGAAGTTTAGAGCGACTGGGCCGAAATTTTTTCGATGATTTAAGGCTGAGTGAACTATTAAAGCCCTGTCTAATTACGGCTTATGAAATTGAACGTCGTAAAGCCTTTTTTTTCACACAACATGATGCTTATTTGGATTCTAAACAGGATTTCTTAGTGCGGGATGTGATTCGTGCAACAACGGCAGCTCCTACCTTTTTTGAAGTTGCTCAGATTAGATCTTTAAGAAATGATGTTTATACTTTTATCGATGGTGGAGTCTTTGCAAATAATCCTGCTCTTTGTTCCTATGCAGAGGCACGGCATAAGTTTAATCATCACTCCAATATCGATCAACGATACGAAAGTGGCCCAACAGCAAGAGAAATGGTTATTTTATCATTGGGAACTGGAGATATAAAAACAGCATATCCATATGAAAAAGCCAAAGAATGGGGGAAAATTAGATGGTTGACTCCATTATTTAATATTATCATGACTGGAACTGCGGAAACAGTTGATTATCAATTGCTTCAAATTTATAATGCAATTGAATATCCTCAAGGTTATCTGCGAATCAATCCCATTCTAAGAAGTCACGGTGTGATGCCCATTGATGATACTTCCCAAGCAAACCTTGATGCAGTTGTAAAACTGGGTAAAGAGCAAACACAACAATATCAGAATCGCTTAGATGACTTTATTGAACTGCTATTACTCTAGGTTTAATGCCAAACAACAAGATTAGATGATAAGCCTAAACAAATCGGTGAGTAAACTCGCAAATCAAATCAATTCGGCCTTTTCTTAGCATTGCTGGATCAAAGCGTTCAGTCGTATTACAAGTCATGAGGATCACTAACTTCTGTTCACTAGCAATGCCATTGACATTTATAATACTTTGATATAATGTTCCGTCCAACAGACTTAAAATCCGTTCCGTTTTACTGTTATTTTGTGCAACTTCTAGGGCTCGATTTTTTGCGAGATTATCAGCTTCATTGATAATTAAACAGATCTGTTGCAAATAGTTGGGTGGGACAAAATTCTCAACAGCATCATGATCTAAGATAAAGATTACATATCCTAAAGGTGCTAGGATTTCTTTGGCGATCGCCTGAGTCCAAGCTGTTTTTCCAGTGCCGGGTTCCCCATGAACAAGAGCAGCTAACCGAGACTGGTCGAGAATTGCTTGCTCTACAGAATCCGTAAAGTTCTGGATATCCTGAGGAAATTCACCCAGAGAAAATTGGCTGGCAATTTGCCCAACTCGACTTTGATAACCACTCACAATGACGGCCAAATTATAAGTTGCTTTGCTTGTTAAAGAAGAAATGTCTTCTGCCAACAAAATATACCAATATTTGTTTTGTTGCTGACCAATTTCAATCTGAAGCCAAATGTTATATTCTGACCAATAGGCATAAGCTACACCAAAGACCGCTATATTTTTCCAATTGATAAAGTGATCGCAAGGATAATAGAAATACCGATCCAAATAGTATTGAGTGATAGAGTCAGGGCGACCTAAAGTCTCGAGAATTTTCAGTACAGTTGTTTCCTGAAGTTGTTTCAATACTTCATCAATAGGGATACTATTGCGGTTGATTACCGGAGTTAGAGGAGTTTCAGTAACTAGTTTTTCTTGATGAAAGCGACTTGGAACAGGGGGAGCTGGAGTAATATAATTCCAAAAGGATTCAACATCATAGCGAGTGTCCTCGGAAAAGAGCTTCATAATATTTGCCCACCAAGCATAGTCCTGCCGCCCCAGTGTATTGGCTAATACACTCACTGCATCCAGCGTTTTCTGCGTTAATTCTTGGGTATCATGAGTTAGCAGATGGGTTAAAAATTCTAGATCAACTTCTCGATTAAGAGGACGCCATCCTGTCCCCAATAAACTGATTGATTGAGAGTTAGAACTGTTTGAATTATATTGATTGTTACCAAAGTATCTTGAATAGCTCATTCCTGATCCAATGCTCTAAACTAACAAGTAAAGGAACTATAAACAGGTGAGAGAAAGTAAAACATGGATTGTATTATGCTTATACTACATTCTAGCTTATCTCTTTTAAAATGGCAATGCAGAATGGCAATATAGCATTCCACTGAGTAGGATGAATAATATGATGAGGGGGAAAGCTTGGTTATAACAGGAAGCAAGATATAGCCGTTTTTGATTAGATGTAGTAATACAGAGTGATTCTCATAAATCCCCTTAACGAGGAGAACTTGATAGCTGAGATGTCTTGCACTGATTTAAAAACTGCTGTATGACAATCTGATTAAGTAATTCCATAAAATTATTTTGAAATAACTTTATTAAAATTGTTAGATGTCGATCCTACTATCAGTGCTTCCCATGGAATATACCTACTCATAAATAGCTTAGAACTACTCTGTATCGGTTACAGAAATTGCTGAGATGGCACGTAAGTTTGTCGAATGGGACTATAACGA
This sequence comes from Microcoleaceae cyanobacterium, assembly GCA_051652765.1. Taxonomy (GTDB): domain Bacteria; phylum Cyanobacteriota; class Cyanobacteriia; order Cyanobacteriales; family Microcoleaceae; genus JBHJGO01. Next base: position 116,918 of record JBOFUV010000052.1, read on the forward strand.
TAAATTAGGGAGTAGGATAGAGCTTGCTGCCGTTGATCAAATATTCTAATATCAAGAATGACCTCATCTTCTTGGTCATTATCCAAGTCTTTAACTTTCAATTCTAAGATTTGAGCAGAGTTTTGGTCGGCTTGATCGGGAACTAATAAAATTACCTCATCAAATCGAACTTTTGTTCTACGAGTAATTTTTAATCTCACCTCTCTAACATCATCAGCTTGATCTTGAAAGAGATAGAATAACTCAGCTTCAACCTTGTCGGTAACTACCATTTCTGCGGCTAAAACATCGGGCTCTATTAAGGTTTCAGCTAAAGCTTCAGCAGTTGTTCTTGACTTCACTCCAGATGAAGGAAAAACTTTATTGTCTTGTTTTAAGAGGGCAGGAGAGGTAGGTTGGATTGGAGTTAGTTTAGAATTAGGAGGAATTGAATTGGATTGTTGTGAAGTAGGAGAAGGGCTACTAGAAGGTAACCGAGCAATATATTGAGCTGGAATTAATTGAATTTTCTGAATGCTGGGAATAGCCTGACAGAGAAATGCAGCAACCTCTGCACGGGTTGCAGTTTTGTTGGGATTGAGGCGACGAACATTCGGATAACTGACAATAAACCAGTTTTCAGTTGCAGCTAGAATGACTGTTTTATACTCTTGTGGAATTTCACTCACGTCTTCAAAAATGGATGAAAGTTGTGCATCATCAACTAGGGCTTGAGATTTAACCCCTAGACCTTGAGTTAACGCAACTATAACTTGTAAGCGTGAGACTTCAAGCATAGGATTGAAAACACCTGCAATATAACTGGATAGAAACCCTTTTTGATAGGCAGATTGAATGGCATCACCAGCCCAATAGTCACTCGGAATATCAGCAAACTTGAGTGCATCTCGAATTGATTCAAGCTTGGGAAAAGCACTGTTCAGTAGAATTGCTAGTTCAACACGGTTAATCGGATCGTCAGGACGAAACCGACTAATCTCAAAGTCTCCGTCAATAATGTTTTGCTGTTCTAATTCCTCCAAACAAGTCTGAGCCCAATGTCCTTGAATATCGATGAAGTGTGACTTGCTTTCAGCGGATTCCTGACTGTAACCAGGTGACACTGAGCTTATCAGTATCACACTGAATATTAGTCTTAAGAGCGACTGAGTAAACTGAAGTTGTAATCCCATCTTTAAGCTCTAATTTCTAAGCTCTAGTTTTGAATGCTCATGGGTTTGCTCTGATCCGACACAACAAGGGATTAAATTGCTGGATTCACATCTAGCTTGCAATACTAGTCTTTCAGGATTTTAGGAAACAGCAACAAGTGTCTCATTCTTCATGCCTTGATTTCCTTTATCCGGAATAGACTTAGAGTAGGCTTCGATTATAGCAATCTCAAGTCATTTTTGAGTAAAATAGCCGAGTTTACAGGCCATGGACGTTTGTTTGTGCTACTCACAATTGCAGACAATATCTCTGAACTTGCAGTTTTACAGTTTTCCATTTACAGTTTCCCACAGTCGATCAACTGTTACAAATCTGTATCCCTTATCCAACAGTTGAGCAATGATTTTATCCGTAGACTTAGCTACATCTAAGCCCCCATAATACCCATCATGCAACACAATCATTGAACCGTTCTGAGTCTGTTGAATCACACGATTCACAACGGTATTCACCCCTGGAAGTACCCAGTCCTCTGGAACAACACTCCACATGACGGCACGATATTGCCACTGATCTAGCAATTTTAACGTTTGAGGAGTAAATAATCCGTTAGGAGGGCGAACATCTCGAAGTCTAGTCGGACTCAAACCACAAGTTTGTGCAATCATAGTTTGAGTGCGTGCTAAATCATGCTTGAGCTGAGCAATATTTAAGCAGGGGAAAGACTGATGATCATATCCATGTAAACCAATCCAATGCCCCTGTTGATAAACGGTTTGAGCAATTATTGGATATCGCTCAATACAGACTCCAAGCCAAAAGAAACTCCCTCGAATTTGATGTTTTTCTAGAACTTCTAAAAGCTCGAGAGTATATTGGGGATGGGGGCCATCATCAAAGGTTAGAGCAATTTCAGATTGCTTAGGATCTCCCGTCCACAAACAGGCTGGAAAAGCCGTTTTTAAAATAGGATATAGCAAAGGAAATATTGGAGCTAAAGGCATCAGCCAACCTTGAAAAATTAAACGTAACGCTTAACAGAATTATCCAGTTCTTTTTATAATTTAAAACTGTGAATTAATGAATTAAATATTCGACACTCTGTTGCTTTAAGGATATAATCAATTCCGTTGGGTGTATAACTCAGATGGATAGAGTAGCTGCCTTCTAAGCAGCCTGTCGCAGGTTCGAGTCCTGCTACACCCGTTCTTGAAGCAACTTCTAGGCTAGAGTTCGGCTTCAGAAGCGAAGCGTTTTACGAACCCTGTAGGTTGATCACTCCAAGGAATCAATCCCCTTCACAATATCTATTTCCCATACTTCTGCGGAATGAAGAGCCTGAACAGAGGAGACCTTGACTCTTCTTTCGACGGTTTCTCGCGATGGATCAGGGGACTGATTGGAGCGATATCTCTGCCACCACACCGCAAACCCTATCCCCAAGAGCAATAAGAAGAGTCCCAAAAGGATGAATGTCCAAGGTTGCTTTCTGGTCTGAACCTTAGGAACAGGAACTCCCACCGTATCTCCTGAAGACTCATCGTCGTACATCAAGGCTCTAGAAGCTTCTGTCAGTTCAGCGTCGGGCTGCTGAACTTGAGGTTTTTCTCGGACTTCAGCCAAGACCAACTTCTGCGGAGAAACCCCACAGTAGGTCAATACGACGGAAACGTTGTCGCGGCCATTTTTAATATTGGCCAAGTCAATCCACTCTTTCACGGCAGCTTGCAGAGATTTTTCTCCCTGAAGAATTTTTGGCGCAAACTCTACCCAAGATTTCTCAACCCAATCCTGATCACTGAGGCCGTCGGAGCAGAGAAGCAACAATCCGTCTTCCTCAATGATTAACCGCTGAACTGTAGGGTGCAAAAAATCTGCCTCGCGGGTTCCCAACGCCTGGGTTAAAGCGCCAGCATCCTGACGTTGGCGAGCTGACCAATAGAGACTCTGGCCCATGCGAACTTGACGCACGGCCACACTATCATCCACGGTTAGCAACTGGCAGGATTCGCGAGTCATCCAATAGGCTCGGCTATCCCCTACATTCATAATGTAAAGTTCGTGGGCATTCCGTCGCTCAGCATCGGCAGAGGCTTTCACGGTTTGGGGAAGTTGAAGGGCCATGACCAAGGTAGTCCCCATACGACTCTTAGCAGATCGCCCTTGTTCATCATTTTGGGCTGAAATCACGTTGTTGACCACACGGGCAATTTCTTGCAGTTGGTTAACGACTAGCTCTGGGGGATAGAGTTCATCCTGAATCGAAATCTCTTCGATAAAGCTATAGATCAACGGCTTGATCGACTGTACGGCTAACTGTGCAGCAATTTCTCCCCCCTCATGACCCCCAACTCCATCACAAACCATGCTGAGATAGGGAATCAGGCGATCATCGGGATGGTTTTTTTTCGGCTCCAGATCTTCAGAGGTCGGATAGCAACTGTCTTCGTTGTGCGATCGCCCCGGCCCTCCATCCGTTGCCCCAGCAACTGACAAGTGAAGCGGCAGTTGAGCAGCCTGTTCTAGCAGGAGTTGGTTCAGGGGCTTGACCACTTCCAACGGGTCAGGGTTCCCTCGCATTAGGTGTTGAATCTCTTGTAGCCGCTTTTGAACTTGAGCTTGAGAGGTTTCGATAAAAGCTGACCAAGCTTCTGCCAAATCTCGTAGGGTGGGTTGTACCCGTCCTTGATGGAGTTCCCGCAACCGAATGCGCCACCCTTCAACCCTGAGGTTATCTTTGACAAACAAGCTATAGGTTGCTCCCTGTTCAGCTAGAGGAACCCAGAGTTGTAGCATTTGCCACAGCCAATAGACTTGACGGACTGCTTTTGCCTGAGGCCATGACTCCACTAAAGAAGGCAGGAGTGAGCCTTTGCGATCAACGGGAACATTATCTAGGAGCAAGATATCTGCCCCATCTAGAACCGTACCAAAATGATAAATTCCATAGACTTCAGGTAAGTGAAGGCGATGGCAATAGAGAGACAAATAGGGCAAGCTTTCGGATAAAGCATCCGGCATCAGGGGCAGAATACCGGGTTTGGTGTCCAGCCAAACTTGAGGATTAGTCACATAGTAGCGGTTGCCCACAAGCTGTCCAGCCTGGATTTGGGTTGCCTCTGAACCAAGTGCCCAAAGGTAGCGGTAAGTGATGGGGGTGTGACAAGTCACACAAACTTGATCCCCCAAATCATTGCGCGGTTGAGCACAGGTAGGGTTCGTGCAGTAAATCGAGGGTGAGGACGCACTGCTAATTTGAACTAGCTTTTCTAAAGACACTGCTTAAAACACTCTGAAAATCGGTTGCTGAAAAACTCGACCTGCAAAATTTCAAAGATAAAATTTCAAAGATAGAATGATTGTAGCGCCTGATGTTCTTTCTAATTCGTACTGAGTGACACACTGCTATCGGACTGATGCGACTGAATCAAATGGATCAAATCTTTGAGCAAGCAGGCTTTCCCTCTACGCCTCCTGTTTCTGTCTCCTCCTCACCCCTAACCTATGCTGTTCAACCTAACAATTTTCTGGTTAATCGCTGGTGTCCTACTTTGTCTGCTCGAACTGTTTGTGCCAACGGCTTTTGTTGAGTTCATGATGGGGTTGAGTGCATTTGTGGTAGCCGGGATTTCCCTGATCCTACCCTCTCCCCATGTGCAAGTTGCCCTGTGGCTAGTGCTATCCGTGGGGTCAGTTGTAGCAATGCGACGATTTATGCCCCATCGTTCAGTCAGAATGATTGAGGATGCCAAAGAGGCAGAAACGTTAACAGAGATTATCCCAGGTCAAGCGGGTCGAGTACTGTGTGAAGGAATTTCCTGGCGAGCACGGTTGGACGAAGGAATGGGTCAGGCGATCGCGCCTCATCAACCTGTGATTATCGTCGGGCGGGAGGGGAATACCTTGATCATTGTGCCCGAAAAATTGCTAGGTTCCCGGGCTGAATTGGAGCGTTGGAACCCGGAGCATCAGGAGTAGTTAGCCCAAGCTGCGATTAAGAACCGCGTTTTGCTTTAACTGTTTACTTTAACTGTTTGCTTTAACTGTATTGATTGGTTTTGTTCAAAACCTTGTTCACACTATCTCCAGCACCTAGAGAGGTCATTCAAATGGGACAGTTTTTTCTACTACTTTTTCTTGCCCTTGGCGGTTCAGCTTTAGCCGGGGGTGTCAAGATTGTGAATCAGGGAGATGAAGCATTGGTTGAGACCCTGGGAAAGTACAATGGCCGCAAACTCAAGCCCGGTCTCAACTTCGTGATTCCGTTTATTGATCGCCTTGCGTACAAGCAAACGATTCGAGAACAGGTTCTCGATATTCCCCCACAGCAATGTATCACCCGCGACAACGTTTCGATCAGCGTTGATGCCATCGTGTATTGGCGGATCATGGATTTAGAAAAAGCCTGTTACAAGGTTGCAAATCTCGTTCCAGCGATGGAGAACTTAGTTCGCACCCAAATTCGGTCTGAGATGGGGCAACTCGAATTGGATCAAACCTTCACTGCTCGCACTGAAGTCAACGAACTGCTGCTGCGGGAACTGGATATTGCCACTGATCCCTGGGGTGTAAAAGTCACGCGGGTCGAACTACGAGACATTTGCCCCGCCAAAGCAGTCATGGATGCGATGGAGTTGCAGATGTCAGCAGAACGGAAGAAACGGGCTGCAATTCTAAACTCTGAAGGAGAACGGGAGTCAGCGATTAACTCTGCTCGGGGTAGAGCGGAGGCTCAAGTTCTAGAGGCTGAAGCCAATCAAAAAGCGTTGATCCTAAAAGCGCAAGCCGAACGCCAAACTCAAGTGCTAAAAGCCCATGCCACAGCAGAAGCGTTGCAGATTGTGGCAAAGATTCTTGGCAGTGATGCTAGAGCCCAGGAAGCCTTGCAGTTTTTGATGGCTCAGCACTATATTGACATGGGCACAACCATTGGCAAGAGTGACAGTAGTAAGATTCTGTTCATGGACCCCCGGAGTATTCCAGCAACACTAGAAGGAATGAAGGCCATTGTCGGTGACTCAACTCTAAATACCCTAAACAAAGAGAGCTAAATCAGCGAAGTCAGGTCAGGGTAAACTGAGGAGTGGATTCTTCAGCATCTCTTAACTAGAATTCCTAACTAACCTGTGTCCGACGAAACGAAACCTTCTCGTTCCTTAGCCCGAATCGCCGGGATTGTGGCGATCGCGACGCTACTCAGCAAAATATTTGGGCTTGTGCGTCAACAAGCCATCGCAGCAGCTTTTGGAGTTGGCCCAGCGATTGATGCCTATAGCTACGCTTATGTCATCCCAGGATTTCTCCTGGTCTTGCTGGGGGGCATTAATGGGCCATTCCATAGCGCGATTGTCAGTACTTTAGCAAAGCGTGACGCGAAAGATGCAGCCCCTTTGGTTGAGACGATCACAACCTTAGTGGGTGGCATTTTGCTCTTGGCCAGTATTCTCATTGTTATTTTTGCCGATCCATTGACCAGTTTGGTTGCCCCAGGACTGAATCAAACTCCAGAGGGACTTGAGATTCGGGCGATCGCGGTTCAACAGTTGAAAATCATGGCTCCAATGGCTTTACTGGCGGGGCTCATTGGGATTGGATTTGGGACACTGAATGCTGGAGATATGTATTGGCTGCCCTCTATTAGTCCTTTGTTTTCTAGCGTTGTTTTGGTAGGGAGTTTGGGCGTTTTGGCTTTGTCCTTGGGAGAGCAGATTACGGCCTCTGACTATGCGATGTTGGGCGGGTTAGTCCTAGCATGGGGAACTGTAGGGGGTGCCGTTTTACAATGGCTCGTTCAGATTCCAGCCATGTGGAGAGCCGGATTGGGGACATTGCGCTTGCGGTTTAATTTCAAGCAACCTGGCGTTCAGGAGGTGTTAAAAGTCATGATTCCAGCAACGTTTTCCTCTGGAATGTTGCAAATTAATGTTTATACGGATCTATTTTTCGCCTCTTACATTCCTCAGGCCGCAGCCGCCATGGGCTATTCAGGATTGTTAATTCAAACGCCCTTGGGGATTATTTCCAACGTTATTCTAGTCCCGTTTCTACCTGTTTTTTCTCGCTTAAGTGCCCCAGAAAACTGGCCCGAACTGAAGGGGCGGGTTCGTCAAGCCTTGATGTTGACGGCAATTACCATGTTGCCTTTAGGCAGTTTGATGATTGCTCTATCTTTGCCGATTGTGCGAGTCGTTTACGAACGCTATGCTTTTGATCGCGCTGCGTCCCAGTTCGTTGCCTCCCTGTTGGTTGCCTATGGCACAGGCATGTTTGTTTACTTGGGACGAGATGTGTTGGTGCGAGTGTTTTATGCTTTGGGAGACGCAGAAACCCCCTTTCGAGTCAGTATTTTCAATATTTTCCTCAATGCCGTGCTCGATTTTCTGCTGGTTAAACGCTTTGGGGCCCCTGGCTTGGTTCTGGCAACGGTTGGAGTCAATGTATTTTCAATGGTGATTTTATTGAGACTACTCCATATTCGATTGGACGGTTTGCCCTGGCAAGACTGGTGTCTTCCCTTCCTGGGGTTGAGCTTGGGCAGTATTGTGGCTGGAGTGGCTGCCTATGGAACAGCTTGGGGATTGCGAATGGTTTGGGGAACTGAAGGATTTTGGATTCTGGTGATCGAACTTGGAATGGCCAGCCTGGTCGGTTTGGGAATCTTTGCCGCCTTCACTGCCAAAATGGGCTTGCCCGAAGTTGAGTTGCTAACGGCGAAGGTGAAACAACGATTTGGACGATAACCCTTCAGCTTTAGTTTGGAGTCATTGGCGGCTTTTCTCTACAGAATTACCAACTCAAGACATTAAGCTGTGTACTTAGTTTCGTACGACTACTGACAATCAAGACGGGTTTGGTATAAGATCAATGCGGGTTTAGTTTGAGATCAACGGGCAAATGCTCTGAGATCAACTTGATCTGAGTGTGAGATCAACGCGGGTTTGATGAGCAATCAATCTGAACTTAAACGTAACCCGCCACAGATTTATTCAATAATCAAGCTAGAAATAGCTTCTTCTATCATAGTGCTTGAGCCGAATCAGATCACGCACCTAATCCAGTAGCTTTTTCGGGCGTTGTTCCATCTGGGGTTATACAGAAAATTTCAAGGTAATGCTCCGAATAAATCGATGCTAGGCCAAACATTGCTGTGTTTCATCGGAGAATATACGGAAAGTTTCGGGATAATCCTCAAATTTAGGATGTATACCCAGAAAGTTTCAGTACAATTGCAGTATCAGTGTGGATTATATGGAAAGTTTCAGGGTAATCATCCCAAAAGTGTTGGTTATGCAGAAAATTTCAACATAATAACTAGTTATTCTGCTTAATTCACAGGTTGTGGCGGTATTTTAAAACGTGTCAGTTGGCATCAAAATTAGAGTAATGTGAAGTCATTCAGTCGGTGTGCTGAAGTAATCTGTTAGCATTCATCATTAACTCCCGGCGATCAGACAATGTTTTATCTATGTTGACTCTTCATCAAGCTACAAGCAGTCAGTTATCTGCACTCCTTGAGCAACCCGAACACTCTGACATAGATGGGTTGCTACTTCCTAAGAGTGAAGAGGTTGCTCCTAGGTTCTGGATAGAGTTTGTTAATGACCAATTAAATCAAGACCCCAAAAACAGTTTTTGGTGGTCTCCTCGGTCGATCGTAGTCGATCGGTTAATGGTTGGGATGATCGGATTTAAAAGTCCTCCAGACAGTAATGGCTCGGTTGAAATTGGATATGGAATAGTACCTTCTCAACAAGGACAAGGATTTGCAACTCAAGCCGTGGATTTGTTGGTTAAAGAGGGATTTTTAAAGGCTGAAATTCAAATGATTGTGGCTTATACGGTGCCAATGAATTCAGCATCTGGGAGAGTCTTGGAGAAGAATCAATTTATGAGAGACGGGAGTAGAGTTGATCCAGAGGATGGTGAAGTTTGGGTTTGGCGAAGAGTGCGGTAAAGAAACCATGCGAATCAGCGATCGCAGGATAACAACCCACTTGCACGCCGACCGTATTGAGTTGGTTGGTTGAGACCGAAAGTTGACTAGCGGCGGGTAAAGCGGAACGTTATGCCGCTTAGTCCTTGATTGAGATGTAGCGAAAAGTTATCTGTGAGTGGCGATAGTGGGATAGTTGTAAATTCTCGGTTGGGGGACGGTTGAGAGATTGTTAGTGAGATGCGATATTTATAGAAAATCGAGGGC